>JBEKMN010000045.1:0-55863 GCA_050008495.1 Terriglobia bacterium
AACCCGTGCATACAAATTGGTCGAGTTAATCAGCAGGGGGCTGGATGCCAAGAAGAACAAAACCTTCCTCTAAGAGGAGGAGTGTTTTCACTTGACATCCCCTTTCATAGAACCGTTTCCTCCTCATCGGGTCTCGCGTCGTCGGGGAAGCCTCTTTTGCCCGCTCTCCATCATCCTTGGCAAGTGCGTCTCGATGTGAAGTTCCTTGCCGACTGCCTGTCTCGTCCTTTCATCTACATAGAAGAGGTAGAGATGGTTTGCCACCATGTCCGCTAAGACTCCCGTCGAAAAGAAGTTCTTTCTCTTGAGCCGGTTCGACATTTCCATGACGTCTTCTTCAGGGAAAACGGTAAAGTGGTCGAGTTTTATCGAAAGGTCCACGAGCCTGATCGGGGTCCGGTCCCCTTCCTCCCTTAGCACGTCCTTGTATGTTTGCTCTAGTATCGGGTGTCCGACCGAATAAGAAATTCTCTTTAGAAAATTGAAAGCGATACGCCGCGTGAGGTAAACTACGCCTAAATCTGCCCTCTCCTCTAGCTCCCTCTCCTCGAAGGACCTGTACTCACTGATGAGGACGGCGACAAATCTTCTGAGCTCCTCCAGGTTGGCTTCCCCTATGCGGAGGATTGCGTTTAGCGTGCGCAAACCCAGTTGGTACGATGTTCGGGCGATCTCGATCTTTTCCTCTTTCCGGAGTGACCCTGCAAAGTTTCTCAGCATCTGACCCATTATTTCCAGTGTTTTTAACGCGATGTTAACCTTTATGATGTCACCCAGTCCGTCGCTGTACTCCACCGGATCGCCCTGGGCGATTGGAACGACTTCGGTGGCTACTTCTTCGGCGGCGTCAAGTCTCCGCCGGCTCTCTTCGATGTTCTCCCGGACGTCGGTAGCTGGCAGGAGCATCTTCGGAGCCTCCTTATACAGCCTGTTAACGAACTCAACGTCACTTTCAAAATCGCAGGGCGTGTGTCCCTCGTAAATTCGTCGGGCATTCCGTAGAATGTGCTGTATGAGATCAGAATCCTGCGTCCTGTAGACGACGAACAATAAAATCCTGCTGTACTCCTCGGAGTGCACCTTGTCGACCATATCCCCCAATGCACCTCTGATGTAGGCCTCACTCTTCTTGTCCCGAAGGTTGTCGGCCATGTACCTGGCGACAAAATAGTAATAGTAATAGCTATAGCTGAAACGGTAATTCCCTCCAGATTCAACGAGTATATGAGCATCCTCAAGGTCACTAAGGATTGATCCGGCCTCCAGTCTAATGCTGTATTCCATGAAGTAGCCCTCGGCGAGTACCTGAACTTCGGCTTTCGTTAAGTTTTGGCGCCGCGTCGCAAACAGGTGGAACGCCAGATGCGAAACGAAAACAATCTTGGTCTGAAAGTCTGGAAACCCATTACTCACCCTCCCGAGAGCCTTAAAGATGAGTGCCTCGAGCAGAGCGCCATAGGAACCCGCGTGGGGGTCGGCTGTTTTCGCCGCCTCGGCGATCTGGAGCACGGACAGAATCATGAGTGGGTACATCGGAAGCAAATTCTTTCCTAGAACTGCCACGATTAGGTTTTCGGCGCCATGAATGTCGTGAACCACCGCTCCTTCATCGCCCGTGTACTCTCGGCCAAGATCCTCCCACCTATCAATTAGTTTCCCACGCAAAAAGTTTCCAAACTGGCGGATCTCGGCGTCGTCGAAATCTTTGAAGGGGTCGGATTCTCGTGCCGCAAGTGCAAGTGCCCGGACGACGTCTCCGGCAAACACGACTATCTTCCCGAAGAAAGTACCGGCAACGCGGAGCGCTGCGGCCTGCCCCCTCCAGTTCAATCGGGTCTTGTCCCAATCGTCAACGATCAAGGCCCTCTTCGGTGGTTCGAGTTGCGTGTACAGTTCAAGTTGATCGGGATGGTACTGGTTCTTAAACGTGGCGTATATCAGATCGATGATGGTCCGTTCATTCGCGCTCTTCAACTGGGTCCCGCTCAGGAAGACGGGGACGAGTCCGTGTTTTCTCTTTAGATCTAAAAACAGCATGCGCGCCATCGCGGTTTTGCCGGATTTGTCGGCTCCAAGGATAAGCACCTTCTCCTTAGAGGCGACGTAGCCCAGCACCTTATGGCTGTCGATGGTTTTTGGGCCTTTGGGGAGTCGCGTTAACCTTTTGAGCGACTCCGTACCCAGTGCAGGATAGATAAACAGGTCCTCGAGTGTTAGGTCAGGCTTTCGCGGGTGGGTGAAACCCGTTCCTGGGTCGTTCAACTCCTGCAGGTAACGCGGGTTGACTTCAAAGGAGCGGCGCCGAGCCGCTCGGTTCCTGACAGGTTCCAGCCACTCGGATGTGTTTTTCAGAGTAAAATGCGCTTCGGCCCAGGCAAATTGCGAAATCTTGTGCTTATTCTGGTCGAAATCCCACGTCACCACGTTGAATCCACCGAGCTCTCCGCCCCCGTGCTGGAGAGCCTCCCCCTCTAGGTACTCAACTTCTTCGCCAGTTAGCCTCTCCGTCAAGTAGGCGTCTTCTTCGTGTTCGTGACCTGTCAGGACGAGGTCCGATGTTGTCTCGATATGCTTTCTGAACGCCCGCGCGTTCTCTGCCTCGAGCCAGTTGTACGGGTGGTGGAAGATCGATACTAAAAGATCTCTTTCCCCGGCGGCCGTCAGGCTGGGTCGCACTAGGTTGAGAGGAAAGCGCAATTGCCCTTGAGACTCTGGTAGTTGCGATGTAATCGCAGTATTAAACGCATTGACGACGACACGCTGATCGCCAACGTGTATCACGGTCGAAAGCGTCACCCATCCTTGCGGGTCCCCGGGAGTAGCTTTCCTCGCGGCGTACAGGCTCTCCACGTAGAAAAAGTCGCCCTGCACCGTCAAAAGGCTTTTGACCAAATCGTCGCCGTCGCTCAGATCTCGTTGTCCTGACGTGAAAGCATGGAGGACGAGGCGCCGTACGTCCGTGTCCTTTCCGAAATCGCAATCGTGATTCCCCGGAACGCAGCAGATTCCGACGCAGCGCGGGCGATTGGTGCCATCAAGCTGCTGCCTCAGCTCATTTAGCAAGTCCACGGCCTGATTGTATTCAGGCGCCTTTCCAGAAAAGGCCAGATCTCCAGTTATGATGACGATGCAATCTTTCACCAAAGGGTCTGCGGATTGGAGCGCTGCGACGATTTCAGCGGCCTTGCCAGAAACGGCATTTCCTCCCTCACGAAGATGCAAATCACTCAGGTGAAGTATACCCAGCTTCATTGTTGCTACCCCTTTCAGTAGTCGAATGCTAGCGCAGGGTATCTGTAAAGTAAAGCGACCGCCTGCGCCAGCTGCGAACCCATGGCCCAATTGGAATTGACCATCGCTACTGCATTACACTTATCAGAAAAGGCGTAGCAACTTTATGAGGCCGGCCACCTCTGATGCATTTGCCCCCGCCCTCATAAGGCCAAACGCAAGAAGTGCAAAGATTACCCACTTCACTACAGACACCAAGCAAGGTCCAAGAGTGAGCTCATTTGTTTCGCCGCTCTGTTTCGTGTTTCGACGCTGAAATAGGGGATAGCCCTTGCATCCATCTAAATAAACCCACGTCGGGCCTCCCCCTGCAACACGTCGGCCTCGCCGTTCCGTTGGTTTCACTCCATTAGTACGCATCTCTACCCTCCCTCATGGCAAGGTAAAGGTCCACATCCGCCCTTCGGAATCTCCAGATCTTCCTACCGGGTTTGAACCCAGGGAGCTTCCCTAATTGGGCTAGATGGCGCACTTCCCGGCAGGAGAGGGACAGTCTTTTTGCAACATGATAAACAAGCAGAGGCCTGTCACCGCAGCCGATCCCAGAACAGGTGCCTGGTTCTGGCGGTAGAGAATTAACCATCGTGATACCCTCCTTAATTCTGAGGGAGGGTGTACATTTTGCTTGAGGGAAACCGATCAGACTGGGTTGGACGAAATCGCTTGAACACACCCTCCACTAAGATTCGAGCGCCGTCCGGAAGACAGTCCGGCTCGATAGCGTGGGGGGTGTGCCCCGTGCAAAAGATGGAATGACTTCTGCAAACCGACGAACGTGCAATCAAAATGAGGTCGTTCGACCCGGCGAATTAACACGCCAATGCGGCCGGTCAAGTACCTCACAAGTCCACGCAGTCGGTCGATCCTTGATCTCAGGTCCCGCAGAACTTGTGATCCGACGCTCACATACAGTTCTGGAATTTCCGTCCAGGATAACTCGGGTGGGGGCAGGCATTCGCTAAGATGCCAAGGGGATTCGTAAGTCAGAGGGGCCGATAGGGTTGCCCAGGACCACGCGTGAGGAGTTGCTTGTACAGGCGTCGCGGGCGCGTTTTCCAAGTCGAGGTCGAGAACAAGCGCTTCATATGTTTCGTTGCAGGCCTCCAGCGAGTCGAACACCTGCTCCCTGGTCGAAATGAGCTGGTCTATTCCAACGTAATGGGAATTCACACCCTGCAAGGCTGCGAACTGCATATAGCCATGAAAATCCGAATCCAAACCGTCAATGAAGAAAAGAACACGCCGGTTTCGGGAAATGGCACACGCTGTAGTAGTAGCCTCCCCTATTTTCTTGTCCGGTTGGTTGGCCGTCACCATTTCGTCGATCATCGCAATTCAATTCTAACCATTGCCGGCTAACTGTCAATACTCGATAGCCGCAAATGAGAAGAAAATGGTATCAGGAGGAAAATGGGGGGAAGGGCACCTGACGCTGTTTCCACCAGTTCGTCTCTCATACGCAAGTGACGCCGACGCTTAGGGCAGCATCTCGCTGATTCTTATCGAGCGTCGCAAGAGGAGTCCCTGACCGCATTGCCAGTTCGACGTAAAGCGCATCGTTGAATGCCAAGCCGCGTTGGCGGCGGTTTTCACGAGGGTCGGACCGCTTTTTCCGCATTTTCTGCATTTTCCGCTTGACAACCCCTCGAACCTGTGATAGCCTATCATGGTGGTTCTGTGGTGGACACATTGTCGCAGGCGAGCGCCAGGGCGCGCAGAGGCGCGCCGCATCGCGGAGGGGTCCCGGCTACAGGGAAATGTAGGGAACTACAAAAAATGAAAAATAGTGGGAACGAAGCTAAGAAGTAATTGAAAACAAAGCACATCACTTTTTTGAGTGCTGCAAATTATGCGCGTTTTGCTCGCAAATGAGCACAGTTTATGCGCTGAAAGGAGCAAAAACAGCACAATTTGCGCAAACGAAGTCAAGGCTTCCGAACAAGAAGGCCAGGCTGGGCAAGTGACAAAAAGTCGGCTACAGAGGACCGCCCTCGCAAACTCGTGGACGAGGGCGAAGGGCCTCTACTTGCAGTGCGGCTGCGAAACTGCCGTAGCGCAGGTCTAAGAGGTCGTTGGGCTGGGTTCGAAAGCCGGGAAGCAGCCTGCTTCCCTAAGGCAGGCGTCAACCGCCGCCCGCCGGGGCGCAAGCTCCCGAGGCTACTCTGCTTGCGGAGCCGGCCGTGGCAAAGGTCGAGAACTTCTGCTCCACCCGCTTCCACCCGCATTGCGGGCACTCCGGCGCTTCTGGGTGGCGTGTCAATACAAGTTTCTCGAAAACATGTCCGCAGTGGGGACACGCATACTCGAAGATGGGCATGGCAGACCTGCTCACTCCTTGGGTTTGATCTCACAGATGGTGTGGTTTGGTTTCCCCTCCGGGGCTTTCCTCCGACCCGCTCAGGTAAACCGGGAGATCCCGGGGATGCGTGGCAGGACCAGAAACCAGACGACCAGAAAGAAAACGTAAATCAAGAGGCTTTGCATACTCTCACTCATTCTGCGGCGCTCCGCGTTAGCCGGACGCTCCCGCGACAGCGGCCGAGGCGACCGCGCCATCTTTCCAGACTGCGCTCACGCGGCTGCAGTGGATGGCGCGGTACGTTTTTCGAAGGGCACCCAATCCCGGCATTCGTGCCCGGTGTAAATCTGGCGCGGGCGTGCAATCTTCTGCTCCGCGTCCCCCAGCATCTCTTCCCACTGGGCGAGCCAGCCGACCGTGCGCGGGATGGCAAAGAGAACCGTGAACATATCCGGCTGGAAGCCCAACGCCTGGTAGATGATGCCGGAGTAGAAGTCCACATTGGGATAGAGCTTGCGTTTTACAAAGTAGTCGTCCTGCAAGGCGATGCGCTCGAGTTCGAGCGCGATTTCAAGTTTGGGGTTCCGCCCCGTAATCTCGAAGACCTGATCGGCAGCCCATTTGATAATCTTGGCGCGCGGATCGTAATTCTTGTAAATACGGTGGCCGAATCCCATCAGCTTTATGCGTCCGGATTTAACCCGCTCAATATAGCCGGGGACGTTGTCCTTGGACCCAATCTCATCCAGCATCCTCAGCACCTCTTCATTGGCGCCGCCGTGCAGAGGTCCGGAAAGAGCGGCCGCAGCGGCCGCCGTGCAAACATACGGATCCGCCTCTGAACTACCGACGGCGCGCATCACATTGGTGCTGCAATTCTGTTCGTGATCGGCATGCAGAATAAACAGGACATCCAGAGCCTTCGACAAGACTGGATTGGCGTGATACTTCGGCTCGACCATCTTCCATAGCATGTTCATGAAGTTTTCGGTATAGCTGAGGTCGTTGTCCGGATAGATGTAGGGATAGCCGAGGCTGTGACGGTAAGTGTAGGCAGCAATGGTCGGCACCTTCCCGATCAGCCGCTGAATCTGCAAGGCCCGAATCTCGGGATCGCGCACATGGCGGGCCTCCGGATAAATTGTGGAAAGCGCCGCGACGGAACTGACGAACATCCCCATGGGGTGGGCGTCATACCGGAAGCCCTCAAGGAATTTCTTGGTGGTTTCGATAAGCATGGTATGGTGAGTGATCTTGTTCGTCCACTCGGCTAATTGAGAGGCCGTAGGAAGTTCACCAAACAGGATAAGATAGGCAACCTCCAGAAACGTGCAGTGCTCGGCAAGCTGTTCGATCGGATAACCGCGATAACGGAGAATGCCCTTATCGCCGTCGATGAAGGTCACGGCGCTCTGACAGGACGCAGTATTCATGAATGCGGGATCGTAGGTCATCATTCCGAAGTCGTCGACTTGAGTCTTGAACTGGCGCAGGTCCATGGCCCGCAGGGTGCCCTTAAAAAGTGGCACTTCACAGGACTTTCCAGTTCGGTTGTCGACTATGCTTATAGTTTCCTTTTCCATTCCGCCTCGCTCCTTTTAGTAGTGCGCTTAAGCCCTTAGTCCGCGGTCGCCGACTCTGCCCGAAGCAGCGTGGTCGCGGGAAGAGACATCCATTTTAACCCATTTACGGGATGTTTTTCAGGCCTTTGCGCCGGGCGGCATTGATGCGAGACGGCCTGGCAGCCGCGACCCAAACGAATTCTCACTTGTCCTCTTCGCTTGCATAGCCCCAACACAGGGGATCTCTTGGCGACTGGGTTTGCCGCTTCCACGTCCAACTGTTGCCATCGACCCTGCGTCAGGCTTCGGGTGTTGACGGAAGAATCTCAAAAGTAGCCTCGATCTTTGCCGTCTTCGAAATCATCGCTCCGACGGCGCAGTACTTCGTCTCCGAGAGATAGATAGCTCTTTGAACGGCTTCGGGAGCGATTTGCCCTCGAAGCCGATGCTTGATTTCAACCCGAGTGAAGTAAGAGGGAGGCCCCGGGTTCTGCTCCGCAAGCAACTCGATTTCGTAGCCGGTGACCGCCTGGCGCTTTTTGCGAAGAATGCTGATCACGTCAAAGCCCGTGCAGGCCCCGAGCGCCAGAAGCGCCAATTCGATCGGTGTGGCCCCCCTGTGGCCTGTCGCGTCATCCACGACGATTGCGTGACCTGAGCCTGACTCCGCGACGAACTGCATTCCTTCGCCCTCCGGCATGGTTAAACGTAATTTCCCTTCCACCATGGGTCACCTCTTACGAATTGCCGCTTTGCTCCGGGGGAGCGGGGGCTTCGCTGTCCCCGCTCCACCTTGTTCGCTCAACAATCTAAATGCATTTTCCGGCCAAAGGTAACGGCTCGTCGCAGTTTTTGTTGCCCTAGACGTTTCTCAGGGTCTCTGCCGCCGCTTCCGGAAGCAAAGAATTGTAATAGACCTCTTTAAGGGCGTATGACCTCGCTTTGGAGGGTATAACCGGAAGGATTTCCACATGCCAATGGTAGTCATCTGCCAAAGTCCGCCAGACGTCGCTCTTCTGAAACTTCGCGTTAACATTCGGAGAGCTGTGCAGCACCAGGTGGTAGGTGGGGCTGACGGCTTCCAGCCGCTTCAGAACCGATTTCAGCAAGCGCGCGAATTGAAGCTGGTCGTCCCAGGCGGTCAGATCCTCCTCAAATGCGCAGTGATGCCGGGCGGAAAGCAACCAGGTCTCATAGGGCACGCGGGCGGCAAAGGGGCAAAACGCAACGAAACGGCCGAGCTGCTCAACAATCCGTGTGTTTTGCGAGATTTCCTGCTCCGCAATATCGCAAATCAGGCACCGTTCCTTCATCGCGAAATAGCGCGCGGAGGAACGGAGTTCGTAGCCCACGCGTCGCGGAATGAAGGGCGTCGCGGTAACCTCGGAGTGCGGGTGGTCAAATTCCCCGCCCGCCGTCGCGCCATGGTTGCGGAACACGGTTACGTACCTGAAGCGCCGATCCCTCTTCAAATCGTTCATCCTGGCGAGATAAGCCCGCAGAACTTGGGCCACATTTTCGTCGGACAGGCGTGAGAGCTGCACATCGTGGTCGGGATTCTCCACGACAATTTCATGCGCCCCCAGGCTGCGCATCTTGTCGTAGATGCCCTCCGCGCGGCGCTGCGGGTCTCCCTCAATGCGGTAGATGGGATGGAGATGAGGCGTCACCCGGACTTGCCAGATTGATCCTCCGCCCGGGTATTCGTACAGAGTTTGCGCAGACTCACTCACCTGCCCGGGACAAAGAGGGCATGGAGCGTCTTTGTGGCGGACGTGGTCCTCACCCTCATCCTCCAGATTCACCCAGCTTTGAGTAATGGGATCCCTTCGAAGCTGCATGGTGTCCCCCTTGAGGCGCCCGCCTTGCGGTCCGCCAGCCTCCTTTTTGCGCCAAGGAGTAGCCCTTGCTTCTCAGATTCTCAGACCGTCGCGAGATTAAGCCACCCTCCGCTTTTATACAACAAATCCCCGGCCAGTTCCAGACTTTCACCAAAGGGTTGCAATCTCGATCCAGAGCGCGCAGAATGCAAAAGACAATTTGGTGGCACAAACTCGCTGCCACAGCACCAAATTTCGCATGAAGTGGTTACCTCAGGAGCGAAAGGCTCTACTTTGTTCTTTCCTGCTGTGGAGGTCCTTTCATGAATGCCCTTAATCTAAGTCATTATAAGGAACTGCTCTTGGCCAAGCGGCGTGCCTTGACTGCGGCAATGGCCGGAAACGAAAGTCCCGCCCCTTCCTCAGGCGGGGATAAAGGCGATTTGATGGATCATGCGTCGGCGGCACTGGAAGCAGATTTACAGGTGCGGCTGCGCGAGACCGACAGCAAGCTTCTGCGTGCTATCGACGAAGCGCTGGGGCGAATCGAACACAACACCTACGGTGTCTGTCAGGCTTGTATGAAGCCCATCTCCGCCGTACGGCTGGACGCGGTACCCTGGTCGCGTCTGTGCCGCGAGTGCAAGGAAAAACGGCAAGCCAATGGGTAGCGGCAGTTGGCAGGCCACTGGTTTACTGCGGCGGCGCTTGCCCCTGATCGTACGCGGAGGGGGCGTTAAGGTCATCCCGGTTGAAGGTGAGGGGGGCGCTTAAGCGCAGGTCAAAGTTCGTCCCGGACGGGAGAACGATCTCCTTCCCGCGGCTAGCCAAGATCCACACCAGTCCACTCCCGGCGCCGACCAGGCTGCCGATTCCGAGCCCTTTCCAAACACTCCTGTCGGCCGCTCCCACAATAGTACCGAGCTCCGCACCCGTAACCGTTGTCTCAGCAACCTTGCCTGCATCCTCGCCCTTGGTTGAAGCGCCCTCAATCTTTCCTTCCTTGGATTGAAATCCTTCATTCCCGGCGGTGCCAAACCCGGAAAGCGTGGCGCGCAGAGGGAAGGTAGTACCGTTGGGCAAGATGAGAGTCTCAAACCGCAGTCCCATTTGCGCCTGCTTGTGCTTTCCTCGCTTGGGCCGGACCACTTGCGTAACTGATCCCTTCACGGAGCTTCCGCGGGGAATCACAATCCGGTTACCTGCCGTGATAGGGAAGATGGTTTCGCAGTATAGCGCCTGGCCTGGTTGTACTGTCCGCGAGTTGATCGTGTTCATGAGCCGGAGCGGGATCGTGGTTGCAGCGGGTACCACCAGCGCGGATCCCGCCGGGGCGGTTGGCGCATTCTCCCCAGGAGTCGGTGCGGCTGGCGCATTTGTTTGCGGCGAATTCGCTGGCGAGTTTTGGCAATAGCTGTAGTTTGCCGTCAATGTCCCGGCAAGGGCCACGGCGAAGGAAATTGCGAATAAGTGACGCCAGTTCATAGCGATCCCTCCAAACCCACTTTCTCTTGGCCGACGAGAAATGGGCCGTCGCACTTTTGCGCTTCGACTGTTGACTTTCAACGGCACTTACTTCTCTCCCGCCCTCAACTTCTGATGCAAATCCTCAACCTCTTTTTCAAGTTGTTGCAGCCTGTTCTGCTTGTCCGCAGCGAGCGCCAGAAGGTAGTCCGCCAATAATCCTTTGTTATCTTCCATGGTGGTCTGAAGATTGTTGAGCTTGTTGCCGAGCTCTTCGCGGTCGTTATCGTAGGCGACTTGGGAAAGATCAAAGAGATCGTCAGCCAGACTCTCCGTGCGGATCACCAGCGTGGTTGCAAGGACCAGGTCTTCAGGTTTCTCGGCCAACTGGAGAGCCGTCTGCCGCAGATTGGTTAGAGATTGCAGACGGTCGGCCAGCGGCCTTCGGGCCAAGGGCTGTCCCGTTTCGTCGGTAAGCGGGAGGTTTTCATTCGTCAGGTCTTTGAAAACCGCGTCTAAAGGCCCAAAGTTGGTCTCGTATCGCGCCAGGAAATCAGGTAGATTGTCGGCAGTCAGTTTTTGCTGAGGAAGCAGACTTGTTGGGAAGATGGCGACTGAAAACAAGCAAAGCAGAATGGGCAGGCTTTTCATGATGACCTCACTGCAGTAATCGGGAGATCGGGCAATCCGAAATGCGAAAATCGAAATTCGAAAATCGCCAGAGACGCAAGTTTCGGTTTGCGAATTTCGAGTTTCGATTTGCGGGTTTCGGTCTTTCGGTGTTCACCCGATCACCCGATCCCCAAAGCGGTTTGAATGGCCTGCGAGATGCGGGCCGCGTGGTACTCCACATCCTCAGTTCGTGCGGCCTCAACCATCACCCTGACTAGGGGTTCGGTCCCCGAGTAGCGAACCACCACTCGACCCCGCTCGCCAATCGCCCTCCGACACGCTTCTACGGCGCGCGACACCTCGGGCAGGGTTTCGAGAGGCCGCTTTTCCCTGACCCGAACGTTGCGGATAAGATGTGGAAAGGGTTTGAAGGTTCTAGTCAAATCCTCGAGAGGCTGGCCGGTCTCCGCCATCACGCGCACCACCTCGAGCAAGGTGATAATGCCATCTCCAGCCAGTGACAAGTGACCGAAAATGATATGTCCCGATGGTTCCCCACCCAGGTTGAGGCCAGAACGCTGCATTTCCTCCAAAACGTACTTGTCGCCCACAGGCGTGCGCTTCAATCCGATCGCGTGCTCATCGAGGGCGATTTCAAGCGCCAGATTCGTCATTTGAGTGCCGACCACTGCAGAGCCCGGTAGGATTCCGCATTTCTTAAAGTACGGCGCCATGATCGAGAGAATATAGTCGCCGTCGATCAACTTGCCTTCCCGCGTGGCGAAAATGGCTCGGTCGGCGTCACCATCCAAGGCCACGCCCAGGTCCGCGGAGAGCAACCGTGTCGAGTCCGCCATAGCTTGCGGATAAAGCGAGCCGCAACCGAGATTGATGTTGCGCCCGTTCGGTTCCGTGTGCAGGAACTGCACCTCCATGCCTAGTCGGCGCAACAGGGGCGGGACCACATGAGAAGCCGCACCGTGAGCGCAATCCACGACCAGCCTATATCGCGTCACCGCCAGACCGGCTGGAATAATCTGCATGAGCCGCTCCAGGTAGTCCTCCAGTAGTTGCGGCGCCGCTCGGAGTTCGGAACCGAGGACTCCGGATTTGCTCTCAAGAAACGTGGAAGACTCTTCCCCGTTGGACCCTATTTGCTCCAACTCCCGTTCAATCTCAAGCTCCACAGTCTCGGAGAGTTTTGTCCCGGATCTGGAGAAAACCTTGATGCCGTTGTCTTCGTAAGGGTTATGAGACGCGGAAATGACCACGCCGGCAGAGTAACCGTGATGACCCGTCAGAAATGCCAACCCAGGCGTCGTCATGACACCTGCTTCGACGACTTCCACTCCGACCGAGCGCAGTCCGGTAGCAAGACGGCGGGCAATCCAGCTTCCGGATTCGCGGGTGTCGCGCCCCAAAATGACCCGCACCGGGCGCGCCGCGTCCGCTCTCTGGAGAACCTTGCCCAGGCTGTGGCCAAGCCTCCACAAGGTCGCGTGGTCGAGCGGGTACTCGCCCGCGACGCTTCTTATACCGTCCGTACCAAACAGCCGCGGTTTGTCCGCCATGCTCCTACCTATTGTAGACTACAAACGCTTTGATGCCCAAACGTCGTCGGCAGTGGGCAGATGGGCAGATAGGCAGATGGGGGCGCGGCTCAAGGCACGGCAGGCAGTGTGATTGACAATGCGTATCTGCACCCGCGCGAACCTCGCCATCCGGATATCCAACTGCCGATCTGCCCACCTGCCGACCTGCCTACTGCCCACCTGCCTCTAGGACAGCGTCCGCGATGCGCACTGCCGGCAGAATTCCCTCCGCATCGTGCACGCGCACGATGTGAGCGCCGCCGAGAATCGAGGCCACTACAGCCGCGGCGTCGGCTGACGCTAGGGGCATGCCGTGGCGTGCCCCTACCTGCGTTCCCATCATCGGCCAGTAGCCCTCAGCGCCTTTTCTGCCGCGATGGCTGTGTGGTGCACCTGCATGAAGGCCCGTGCCCGCGGCGACTGCCTGAATGAACGACTTGCGTGAACTGCCCACCAGAATTGGAAGGCCGAACCGGCGCAGTTTTTCCAGATGTGAGAGGATTTGAAAGTTTTGAATCCGCGACTTGCCGAAGCCCAGGCCGGGATCGAGCATCAACTGTGACCGGCGTACGCCCGCAGAGAGAGCGCGGCGGACCGAAGTCGCCAGCCCACGCTTGACCGACTGTACGATATCCGCCACAAACGGCCGTGTTTGCATCGTCTGCGGGCGGCCCCGCAGGTGCATAAGAATGAGGGGGGTCTTGTGACGCCGCGCCACCTCAGCCAATCGCGCGTCAAATCGCAGACCGCTTATGTCATTGAGGATGTTGGCCCCGGCCCGCACGGCCATCTCGGCCACTTCAGCCTTTGTGGTGTCGATCGAGATCGGCGTGGAGGGTAATTTGCCCCGCAGAGCCTTGATGACCGGCAGGACTCTCAGCAGTTCTTCTTCGGCTGACACGGGCTGCGAACCCGGCCGCGTGGATTCACCCCCAACGTCGATCCACTCTGCCCCCTGCCGCACCAATTCCAATCCGTGCTCGACGGCCGCGCCAGGAGCAAGGTAGAGCCCGCCGTCCGAGAACGAATCCGGCGTCACATTGAGCGCGCCCATGATGAGAGTACGCTCCCCAAGACGCACTTTGCGCCCGGCAATTCGTATATCGAAGATTGGACGCGGAGTCATGCAGGCAGTGGCTAGTGGATAGTGGCTAGTGGCCGGTGCTCAAATGACTCGTGGCTAGTCCGCTAACCAATCCAACTCGAACTAGCCACTCATCACTAGCTACTAACCACTACCCTTCACGCCGGCTGCGGCCGTTCGCGCGAGGGCAAACCGGGTGTGGGACGAGGCTTCAATACCTGGGTCGTCTCAGGCGCGGGAGGCTTTGGAAGCGCCGGCCGGACTACTTCCGGCAATGGTTTCCCTTCAAGGAGCAGATTGACTTCGCTCGCATCGAGGACCTCGCGGACCAGCAAGGCTTCCGCGATGCGCACCAAGGCGTCACGGTGCGTGGTCAGGATCTCCTTCGCCTTCTCGTAGGCGGTGGCTACAAACCTCTTCACTTCCTGGTCGATCTTGATGGCCGTGTCCTCGCTGAAATCGCGCGAGGTCGCCAAATCACGCCCCAGGAAGATTTCCTGCTGGTGCTTTCCGTACGCCAGGGGACCGAGGTCTGACATCCCCCATTCGCACACCATGCGTCGCGAAACCTCCGTAGCCTGTTCGATGTCGTTGCCGGCGCCGGTGGTGAAATGGTTGAGGAAGATTTCCTCCGCCGCGCGCCCGCCCATCATTACGGCCAATTGCGACTCGAGATAATCGCGTGTGTAAGTGTGTTTATCATCCAACGGGAGCTGCATGGTGACGCCCAAAGCCATACCACGCGGGATAATAGTGACCTTGTGAAGCGGGTCGGCGTAAGGAACCGTGGAGGCCACCAAGGCATGCCCGGCCTCATGAAAAGCCGTGTTCTTCTTCTCCTCCTCCGAGAGGATCATGGACTTTCGCTCGGCCCCCATCAGGACCTTGTCTTTGGAGGTCTCAAAGTCGTGCATGACAACCGTCTTGCGGTTTTGCCGGGCAGCGAGCAGGGCCGCTTCGTTCACCAGGTTGGCCAAGTCTGCGCCCGAAAAGCCCGGCGACCCGCGAGCCAGCACCGGGATATCGACATCCTCAGCGAGAGGGATCTTCTTGGTGTGTACTTTCAGAATGGCTTCGCGCCCTCCCACGTCCGGCCGCGGAACCACCACACGGCGGTCAAACCGGCCAGGGCGCAATAGAGCCGGATCCAGAACATCCGGACGGTTGGTGGCGGCGATGAGGATAACGCCCTCGTTCGACTCGAATCCATCCATCTCCACCAGCAGTTGGTTCAGCGTCTGCTCGCGCTCGTCGTGACCACCACCCAAGCCGGCGCCCCGGTGGCGGCCCACCGCATCAATTTCGTCGATGAAGATGATACACGGGGCGTTTTTCTTTCCTTGCTCGAAAAGATCGCGAACCCGCGACGCGCCCACTCCCACGAACATCTCAACGAAGTCGGAACCGGAGATGGAAAAGAAGGGTACGTTGGCCTCACCTGCAATCGCTCGCGCCAACAGAGTCTTTCCGGTTCCCGGCGGCCCCACCAGCAAAACACCCTTGGGGATTCGCCCGCCGAGCTTTTGGAACTTTTGCGGCTCCCGCAAAAATTCAATAATTTCCTGCAATTCTTCTTTGGCCTCTTCCACCCCGGCAACGTCCTTAAATGTCACCTTCTTTTGTTGGCTGGAGAGAAGTCGGGCGCGGCTCTTCCCAAATGAGAGCGCTTTGTTGCCGCCGCTCTGCATCTGGCGCATAAAGAAAATCCAGAGGCCCAAGAGCAGAATCATGGGCAGGCCGTTAATGAGCCAAGTCACCCAGGAATTCCCCGAACTGTCTTTGATGGTGACGTTGACGTTTTTGTCGTGCAGGGTCTTGTACAGGTCGGGATAATTCGGTGGAATAGTGGACTTAAACTTGGCGTTCTCTTTCTTCAGTGTGCCGGCAACGTCGGTGCCCGTAATCTGCACGTCATGGACATTGTTGCTGTCAATCTGGTCCATGAAAGCTGAGAAACTGAGGTCTTGAACGTTCCCGCCCGTATTGCCCCTGACGACCGCCCAGATCAGCAGGGCGGTGACTGCCATCACCACCCAGAAAACGATGTTTTTTACCGCCGAATTCACGGCGCTTCCTCCTCCGGCCCCCAAGCCTTTCAGGGGCGCTTACAACTGCCAAAGTATTGGATGCTTCACACTACCCTAACGAACCGGGCTGATAGAAATCTCTTCGCCGCCGCGGACGGCCTGCGCCGCCGGAGCAGGCAAGAGCGCCTCTGCGGCCCCCAGGCGGGGCCGCTACCCAGCACCTTCCTCGATGACCAGCAGCGTTCGCGACTCTGGAGTCGCAGCCACCGAGGCGGCGGGCGGAAATCCTCTCACCCACAGGATCTGCTCCCCACCCACCAAAACGGGCCAGAGATTCCGACGGCTGCGGGGAATCTTCCGCTGGCGAAATAACTCCTTCAATTTCCGCGGCTTTCGGCTTCCCGAAGGCCAATAGCGGTCGCCGGCTCGCCAATTGCGTAGTACCAACCGGCGCGGCAGCTTCCCAGCATCTATGGCGCTGCCTGCCATTTGATTATACTCCTCGGCACGCCCGGCAGGTTCAACAATCTTTAGCACGAAAGTAACCCCCAGAAGAGGTACGGTAGTCTCTCCCGGGACATCGATCGGGTAAGCATAGGCATCGCTTCCGGATGCAGTGGGCTGCGGCCCGAGGGCGAGCCAGTCGAATTCCTTTCTGGCTATTGTCTCTCCGGGCATAAGGAGGCTCCGCCCGCTTCGGGCTCCGAGGGCAAAACGCCGCAACTCTTCAATGCGGGAGTAGGCTAGTCCGCGCGATCCCAGGCGGGCCGATTGGAACATTTGGCGCAAGACCCGCCTTTGAATTGCCGGCTCAAACCCTTCCAGAGCGCGCACCGAAATCTTCTCTTCCACGCCCTCGCGCAGGCGCCAGGGACGGCTGCGATCGAGAGCCTGTTGCTCGAGGAACGCCTCTTCATCCCTTGCCCGATCGGCGTGACCCTTCAGTAGCGGAATGATCGCGGGGTTGAATTCCCGCTCCAGCAGCGGAAGCAGTTCCCGGCGCACCTTGTTGCGCCGCAGACGGGAGTCAAGATTGGTCGAATCGACCCGGTACTCAAGCTTTCGCGCTTCAATCTCGCGCATGATCTCGGCGCGCGTGAGATCGAGAAAGGGACGGGCGACCTTGCCCTCCAGCAGCGGGTAAATTCCGCTCAAGCCGCGCGTCCCCGCACCGCGCAACAGGCGCATCAGCACGGTCTCGGCCTGGTCGTTTGCGCTATGCGCGGTCACCACCAGTTCCAGCCGGCCTTGATCCACCAGGGAGAAGAGAAACCGATAGCGCAACTCGCGGGCGGTGGCCTCCAGGTTGCGTTTCTTCTCGCGTGCCACCCGCGCCACCTCAGCCTGGCCGCCCAGGTAAGCGATGGCCATGGAATCGGCCAGTCCGCGGACAAATCGCTCGTCGCCGTCGGATTCGGCCCCGCGCAAATGATGATTAAAGTGGGCCACGGCCAGAGTGATCCCCAGCTCCGAAGCCGCGTCCTTCATGAAATGCAAGAGCAATATCGAATCCGGCCCGCCTGAGACCGCGACACCAACGCGTTGCCCGGCATGGAAGAATCCCTGCCGCTTCGCTTCTTTCAACCAGCGGGAGTACACCACTGACTTTGCGAGCATTCGGTAAGCCCACCGCCAAGGAGCCTTTTCCCGCTCATTGTAACATCAGTCGCACTGAGCTGCTTCTCAAGGTTCGCGGCACTTCGCCGAACCTGCAAAGGTGATTCACTAGAGAGGCCACCGGGTTCGCAAAGGAAAGCCGCACTATTGTTCCCTGTGATCTCCGCGCGCTGGGTGGTGGAACTTTTCTTGTGAATGTGACTTAAGTATTAGTAACTCAAGCATTTTTCACGGTGCAGCCCATCGTGATATAGTGCCCAACTGCCCATTCCTCGGTTGTAGCGCTCACCTTCGGGTGAGCACCGCGTCGGTCGGCCTGGGAGTCGGTGCCACGATGAAGTCGGCGCCCAGCCTGCCAGCTTGAAGGTCGGTAGAACGACGCAGCGGAGCGTACACATGGCCGAATTCAAACCGTTTGTTCCCTACGACTCGAAAGAACCTGAGTTCACCCTCAAATCGGTCCTGGCGGGCATCTTACTGGCCGCCATTTTCGGGGCCGCCAACGCTTACTTAGGTATGAAGGCCGGGCAGACGGTGGCTGCGACGATCCCGGCGGCGGTGATAGCAATCGCGTTGTTTCGTTTGCCCTTCTTTCGCGGCGGCGTGCTGGAACAGAACCTGACCCGCACTGCCGCCTCCGTAGGCGAAGCGCTAGTGGCCGGCGCGATTTTCACCATCCCTGCCTTCATGATGGTCAACGTAGGCGGGCAGCGCCTCTGGACTGACTTGCGAAGTCATTATTGGACCGGCACGTTCATTCTCTTCGCGGGCGGATTGCTGGGCGTATTCTTCATCATTGTCTTGCGCCGCCCGCTTTGCGTTGACTCGCCTGATCTGCCGTTTCCTGAAAGCACGGCCAGCGCCGAGATCGTGAAAGCCGGCCAGCAGGGCACCACCGATGCACCCAAATACATTTTCGGCGCCATGGGAGTGGGCGCCCTTCTCCAATTGCTCAAGGACGATAAAGGCTTTCAAGTTTTCCAGGATTCGATCAGCGCGTTCTGGAAATTCCCGAAGTCCGTGGTCAGCTATTTCGGATACCAGAAAGAACTTCTGGGCCGCGTCGAGTACTCGGGGGGCCTCGCCTACTCAACCCCTTCCGCATCCCCCGCGCTTATCGGCATCGGATACATCATCGGACCGCGCTTGTCAGCGATCAATTTCTCCGGGGGCGTCATCGCTTGGCTGGTGTTGATTCCTCTGGTCCTTTTTATCGATCCCGACCTGTCGCACCGCCTGGGCGCGACCACGGGAGGCACCGCGCCCTGGGACCTAGCAAGTTACACCGTGTGGTACAACGTGGTTCGGCCCATCGCGGTGGGAGCAATGCTGGTGGGCGCCGTCTACACGCTCTACAGCATGCGCGAATCGATCCTCACCTCGATTCGAGGCGCCTTCCACGCCTCCGCGGCGGGCAGTGAACAGGCCGCCCGGCGCACCCGCCTGGATATTGACATCCCTATCAAATGGATCATTTTTGGTATTGCTGTGCTTGTTATTCCGATTACGATCATCTATAAATACTTCGCACAGAGTTGGAGCGCCGCCCTCACTGCGGCTATTGTGATGACGCTGACCGGCTTCTTCCTGGCTGCGGTGGGCGGATACCTGGTGGGCCTGGTCGGCTCCTCGAATCAGCCCGTCAGCGGCCTGACGCTGGCGGCGCTGGTGGTGGCGGCGCTGATGATGGTGGCCATCGGGGTGAAGGGCCTGGGAGGAGTCGCCGCGGTTCTGGGTGTAGCGTCGGTAGTCTGCTGCGCGTGCTGTGTCTCCGGCAGCCTGATTCAAGATCTGAAGGCCGGCTATCTGCTGGGCGGGACACCGTGGAAGATGGAGGTAGTGGAAATACTGAGCGTGACCGCCGTTTCCTTTTTCCTGCTGCTGCCCATCATCGCCCTGCACGAAGCCAACCTCGCCACGGGCGGTATCGGAGGCAAGTTGCTGCCTGCCCCGCAAGCCGGCCTCATGGCTCAACTTGCTCAGGGAATCGTGGGTGGGCAGATGGCGTGGGGCTTGCTCCTCATGGGATGCTTTTTCGGCATAGCGCTGGTGATGATTGGCGCGCCTTCGCCCATGCTCATCGCCGTGGGCATGTATCTCCCGATCGAGACCAGCGGGGCGATATTCCTGGGCGGGGTTTTGAAATGGGCTGCCGACGTGTGGGTGGCGCGCAAGAAGTTATCAGCAGAAGAAAAGGCCAAGGTTGAGGAGCGTGGAACCCTCCTGGCCTCCGGATTCATCGCCGGGGAGGCCATCACCGGAATTCTCCTCGCAACCCTGTTCCTCACCGGCGTCTCGTCCATCACCAAGGTGATGACCGGCCACGATGAACTACCTTTCCTGGCCAACTGGGGCGGATGGATCTCCCTTGGGGCGTTCGCGATTATTGCTTACATCCTGATCCAAGTGCCGTTGCGCAAGGTGAGGAACCGTGAGGAGCAATCATGATCAGGAATGGGTTTTGGCAATTCATTATGGAGAATTATCCGCCGGCCGAAAGGTTGATCGGAATGGTTACAATCTGTCGATTCTCAGACGCTTTACGGCATGTAGGCACTGCGCTAGAATCTATTCGGCATCGGCTCGTTTCCAATAACCGGGAGACAATGCAAAAGGGGGGGCACGGCCATGACATCAGCGGCGATAGGCCCCACTTACACACAGGCAGAGCGCACAATCCTAGAGGGGGAACAATGACCAAGAATGAGTATTACGAGATTGTGATTGACAGCTACCGGCCAGCCGAGAAAATGATCGGCATGGTTCCAGCAGAGAAACTCGATTGGGCGCCGGGCTCGACGTTCATGAGTACCGGCCAGGTGCTTTGCCACCTGAGCGAGGGCGTAGGGGGAGGACTCGACATGCTGGTCAGCGGCAAGTGGCCCAGTATGAAAGAAATGGAAGAGGGCATGAAGCTCGAGAAACTCCCTTCCTGTACCCCTCAGGAGGCCCTGGACAAGCTCAAGAAGGACAAGGAAATCCTGCGCCAGGTTCTGGATGGCGTGAGCGAGGAGGACTTTGCCAACAAAGTCGTCACGGTGCCCTGGGGCATGACAGCCAAGATGGAGCGCATGACCATCTCCTTCCTCGAGCATTTCACCAATCATAAAATGCAGCTTTTCACCTACCTGAAACTTCTCGGCCTGCCCGTAAATACGGAAACGCTATACGGAATGTAGAAAGGCGGGAAGCGCCGACTCGCTCTATGCCTTCACCACCCCCGTTCCCCTCCTCCGAGAGGAGGGGAGCGGTTTCCCCTACTTTCTAAGGAGGGGCGTGGGGTGGTTCAGTTCACTGCGCAAGCGTCACCACCGCCACCGCGAGCCCATGCAAGGTTGTCTGGTCGGCATTCAAGTGAGCTGTTGCAGGCGGTTGGAAACCTGTGGTCTGATCCACATACATCACCTGCCCACCGTTTCCGCCCGGAATCGGCAAATCAAAATCCCGGTCGCGCTGGTTGACCAGCAATAGCTTGCGCTTGCCATCACGAGTCACAAACGCCTGGGCGAAGACTTCACCAAGGTCGGAAGTGGTGTCCACCAGCTTATCTCCGGGTCCGAAGTTGTCATGCAGGAGCTTGAGCACCCAGAAGCGGGCGTTGGGTTGGCCGTTGTTCCAGTCGACCATCGAGACACCTGGAAACTGCGACGGGTAGCCCACCAACTGCGACTCCCCGGCCACGTCAATTCCGATCCGTGCCAACTCTCCGTAAAGATAGGCATACACTCCGCCGCATAGATTCCAGTAGGAATCGGGAATGGGTTTGCGCGGCACAGTGTTATCGTCAGCCGGTATGCAGCCCAACTCGTCCAGATCCACTTGGGTCTTCGGCGTCAGGCGCTGCCGAATTGCATCGAGATACCGGACCGAATTGAGGAAGCCGGAGGCTTGATCGAACACGGTGTACTGTTGCACTTCGGAACTCTGGTCGGCCGAGGGGTTCGCATAGAAATGGTAAGAAACCATATCCAACGGAATCCCGGGCTTGTGGTTCTTGGGATTGAGGAAATAGTCGAAATACGCCGGCACATTCTCCTGCAGGAAAATGTTCGGCGAGGTCCCTGCCAGGGCCACACCCATGAACTTCATCTGCGGATCCACGCGTCGAATGGCGCTCACGATGGCGTCGTAGACCCGCGTGTAGGTTTCCGGCGACATCGAATGTTCAAAGTCGACTTCGTTGAGCACTTCCCAGATGGGGATCTTGTAATGGTGGTTGGAGTCGTGGCGCTTCCCGTACTCGTCCGTGAATCCTCCCTGCGTGTACCAGCTCACCAGCCGCGCATAGTAGTCCCCCACTTCCTTCAAGCTCGGGTCACGAAACTCCTTTCCCTTCTCGTAGTCCCACGTCACCTGGTCCGGATCTGCTGGATACGCCACCGGCTTCTCCGTCTTGAACATCCACTGCGGTATAGTGCTGAAGTTGATGATCACCGAATGCCCCGTCTGAGCGTTCATGAAGTCTTCCATCATGGGATCGATCAGCGAAAAGTCCCAGGATGTCTTGCCGTCGGCAGGCGGCTCGAGTTCGGCAACCCCCAACTTCGGATAAGGCAACCAGGGTACGTAGCGTACATCGTCCGCGCCCAGATCGTGCAGGGCCTGAAAGACCCGGTCGTGAATCTGGGAGCCGCGGCGCAAGGGAGGGTTGACCACGACTTGAAGCGTGGGCGTGGTTTTCGACACGGTCACGACCTTGTCCCAGTTAACGGTTACCTTGGCCTTCTCGACTGGTCCCGGCTTTTGCGGCGCGGTTTCTTTTTGCGCACAGCTCGAAAAGAAAACAACCAGCGAAAGAGAAAACAATCCGAGCACTCGAACAACTCGATGAAGCTCCATGGCACTCCCTCCTAAAACGTCTTCCGGTCTCCAGGCCGATTCGGGACGAAACGCGAGGTGAATTCTATAACGCCCAACGCCCAAAAGCCACCGTTTGTCTTCGGACCTGCACTTCACTTCAACACATAGGCGAGCGTTTTGGAGTCGAAGGCGAGAGTCAGTGCTCCTCCCTCGCGGCGGATGGGAACGCGACGCAACTCCGTGCCGCTTTCGTCTATGGCTGTGCCTTCCGTTGGAACGGGGCCGGTCCAGGGGACGCGAGCGATGAACACGGCACTCTCCGGCGCGGCGGCCACGCGCCAGCCTCCGCCTTGGTGCGTCAGGCGGTACGCGGCGCCTTGGCGGTTGTTGAAATAATAAGAATCGGGCGAGCGCGACCACTCCACCGTGCCGGCGGATTGCCGTTCTATGGCGGCCTCAACCTTCCCTCCCGACATCGGGGCGCGGGCGTAAAAGCCATACTGCGGAAGGGTGCGCTCGCCGACTTTCCATTCGCTTACGCCCCGATTAACCCACACCTCGGCTCCGTTATCCCAGGTCACGTGCTGGCGGCGGATGTCACCGCCGGCAAACTCTACTGCATTGATGCGCCGCAGCGCGAGTGCCCGCATCATATCGTGCAGGAGCCAGTACTTGCGCACCACGTCGCGCGAGAACGCTGCCGCCACCATGGCGGGATGGCCGGTCAACATCTCCGTTGCCATGTAGTCGTCGCTGTAGATGCCGTGAGTTGTCAAATCGAGGCCCGCAGCGTAGCGATCCTCGTAACCGGCCCCATGCAGCACAAAGCGGTCGTGGTAGGCGGCATCGATCCAGGGGATGCGTTCCGCGTCTCGGCAACGGATCTTCCACACGAATCCACTGCCCTGGGCATCGACGCGCAAAATATTGGCTTGCGCGCCATCCAGCCAGCCAATCAAACGGTCATGGCCGGCCTCAGAGATTTGGGGCGCATCATCACCTAAGTAGTTGCGGATCCAGGAGAAGGTCTCGCCCCACACCTTACGCGTCACGCTGCGGTCCACGAATTGGCCGTCCGGTGTCCAGAAGTCATATGGCGGCGCGGACGACCAGACGTCAATGAAATACGCCGTAGGCGAGAAGCCCGCCTTGATCAAGTTCAGATTTCGCTCCACCAGCAGGCGGATGCGATCGGGACGCGCGCGATAGGATTGCGCATCGCGTTCGGCGTGGTACCAGGCGCGCTGCGGTTGGCCATTGTTCTGGAAAGCTACGTTTTCATAGCTGAAGCCCTCGGCGTCCGGGTAGAAGTCGATGTAATTGTCGTGCGGGGCGAACAGAACGCCATGTTCGCGGCAGGTCTCGACCAGCTTCTGGAATTCCTCAAGCGTGCCCAACTGCGGGTTGGGAGGATAGATATCAGGCAGCCGGAAATCGTAGCCCCAGCGTTGCCAGTCGTGCCAAACCACCGCGGCGTCAGTGAGTCCGTAGCGGAACGCCGTTTCGAGAGCCTGCGCACTCGAGGCATACCGGCCTTCCCAAAGGTCGAACACAAATCGCCCGGCGAGCTTGGGGACGCCGGCCGCAGCGCGCAGTTCATTCGCCCGCCACAGCTTCACAGCTTCCCAGACATTTGCCGCAGGAAGGAAGGTGATGGTTTGGGCGTGCGGTGTGACGAGCGTGTACGTGTGGTCCTGCGGGTCGACCTCGAGCCGGTCGGGGACCGCGTCCACACCCTGAAGCACGGAGACCCCGTTAGCGAAGTCGAAGCCGACGAATGAAGTGGCCAGGTTGTGGCCGTCGAACCCGAGATGAAACGGCTGGGGGTCCTGGATGACGTTGCCAGGGCCGCCATAAATCCTCAGAGCGCGCTCGGTCCATGGCCCCGCGGCGACGCCCTCCAGGTGTACGCTTAGCCAGGGGCGCGATGGCGGGACGTTTTCCAACCAGAAGCGGACCTGAAGCCCGCGCGCGTCCACCCACATTTCCGTGAGCACGTCGAACGAGCCAGCCCAACTTTGGAAGTGATGGCGGACGCGATAGCGCCCGGAGGCGGGCTCTTCGCGGGCATAGAGCAACTCGCTGGCCGAGCGTGAATCTCCGAGGTCGTCACCCAGCACCTGAATCCTGTAGCCGTGAAACAGCAACCTCCGATCGCCGCTTGCCAGCTCAATCGCGGAATCGAGCGCGCCGCGCGAGCCCGGATAAACGTGCACCTTATAGCCCTGAACGGTTCCAAGTAAGCGCGAGGACGCATTTGGCGCTGGAGGGAACTCAGGGGGCGCCTGCGCCTTGCCGGCCACGATCGTGGGCACGACCCAAGAGGCCTCGCCCGCATCGCCAGAGCCTTCAAGCTGTAACCGCACCTTGCGCCCGGCGTAAGAGGCCAGATCCACTTCCATTTCTTCGGAAGCCGACAAGGTCACGCGCTTTTCGAAAAGGACTGCGCCGTCCTCGCCGTCCGGGGCGTCGAAGGGGAGGGCGCGCACGCGAAACAGCGCGCCGCTGGGAGCGGCGGCCGCGAAGCGCAGAACCAGAGGCTGATATTGCGGCAGAGACAGCGGGTATTCCACCACGCAAGCGTCCACGCGTTCGCGCAGCGAAGGCGGGCGCGGCCCCAGCGTCATGATAATGGCACCGCGGCGCTCGGAAAACTGAATGCCGGGGCGGAACTGGAAAACTTCCTGCCCGCTGGCCCCTGATTGTAGTGCTTCCGCGCTGACGATGCAGCGTTCGCGCCTCACCGGTTCCCGCCAGATACCCAAAGGGTGGTTGACGGAGACGGGGACGGTTTTCCACTCCACCGGCAGCGGTGCTCGCGGGATGTTAGCTTGCGTCGTGCTGACCATCAGGATCGGATGCGCCACCATGTGCCGGCCTTGGTAATCGAATTCGGCCAGAGCGTGAATTGGGTAGAACGCATTGTAGGTCCCGGTGCCGAAGCTGACCCGAAATGCCACCGTCGTGCGGCCCCGAGGCGGAAGGGTGAAAGAGACGGGGCCACTCGGTTCAACTCGCCATTGGTCGATGACCCGCACGCGCAGAGTGCCCGGTAACGCCCGATCCGCGCTGCTGCTAAGTTCGACTTGTAAGGTGAAAGGCGCGTCCGGCTGATCGAACTGCACCCGGCCCCCGGCGCCGTAAGAACCCAGAGTGGGTTGCTCGATTCGGACGGTCAGGGGCCCAGCCGTATCGACCGGCGGCTCGAAGGCCACGGCCGCGGAAGCAAATAGAGCCAACAAAATGTAAAAGCGAGCGCGCATCGAAGTCCCCCCGCGGAGTATTGAGATTTCCTTTTTGGACTCCAGGGTCATACAATATACGCCGTTTTCAAGGTCGCGGCGCACGCCTGCGTACGGCTGTAGGGGCACCCCTCGTGGGTGCCCTCCGTTCGGGCCACTTCGCACGAGGGGCACCCACAAGGGGTGCCCCTACCAGGAGGATCTAATGAACCGAAGAAAATGCTTTCAACTTGCTGCGGCGGGAGCCGCTGCTGCGGTGATGCCGGCTCGACGCCTGGCGGCGGAAGCGCAGGCGACGCGCGCGGCACGCGGGTTGCCCTCGCCCATCATCGAGGACATCCAAGTGATCACGACTCAACCGGCAGGCGTGCGGCTGGTGGTGGTTAAGATTCTCACCGATCAGGATGGCCTTTACGGTTACGGCTGCGCCACCTTTACGCAACGCGCCGATCTTGTCGTCCCCGCGGTGGAAAAGTATCTTAAGCCGTTTCTGGTCGGGAAGCCGGCTGACCGCATCGAGGACACCTGGCAGGCTTGCTACAACAGCTCGTATTGGCGAAACGGCCCGGTGCTCAACAATGCTATCAGCGGCGTCGATCAGGCGTTGTGGGACATCAAGGGCCGGCAGGCCAACATGCCCGTGTACCAGTTGCTGGGCGGCAAGGCCCGTGAAGCAGCCCTCACCTACGCCACGGTGGGCGGCATGGAAGCATCGGAGGCCATCGATCGCGCTCGTCACACGATGGAAAAAGGATTTCGATGTATCAAAATCATGACGGGCGTACCTGGTATGGATTCCTACGGCCCCAGCGGCGGCGCTCCCCTGAAAGGCTTGCACGCCGGCCCCGTCTTTGATTCGGTTCCTTATATGCGACATGCGCGGCAGATGCTCGAGGAGTGCCGGAAACAACTGGGCGATGAAATCGAGCTGATTCACGACGTCCACGAACGCGTGAGCCCGCACCAAGCCGTGCAATTCGCCAAGGAGCTTGAGCCGATCCGGCTGTTTTACCTGGAGGATGTGCTCTCGCCGGAGGACATTGCCTACTTCCGACAGATCCGCGAGCAGTGCTCGACCTCATTGGCCATGGGCGAGCTTTTTAATAGCCCTCACGAGTGGCAGCCGCTGATTGTCGAGCGCTTGATTGATTACATTCGCGTCCACTTGTCGCAAGCGGGCGGCCTGACGCCGTCGCGCAAGATCGCGATTCTGGCGGAGAATTTTGGCGTAAAAACTGCTTGGCACGGACCCGGAGACGTCTCGCCCGTCGGGCACACCGCTCAACTGCACCTGGACCTTGCCAGCTACAATTTTGGCATTCAGGAGGGCGGGGTCATTCAAGGCGTGGAGTCCGAGATCTTCACCGGCTGCGCAACTTACAAAGACGGATTCCTTTGGGCCAGCGATTTGCCGGGATGGGGCATCGAGGTCAACGAGGAGTTGGCGGCGAAGTATCCCTTCCGTGACGGCCCCGAGCACCTCAACGGCGGATGGGGAGTCATCCGGCAGTTCGATGGCACGGTCATTAAACAGTAAGGGCACCCTTGCGGGCACCCTCCGTCTGGGTCCGTCCGCACAACGGGCACCGACAAGGGGTGCCCCTACATTGTTACCACTGCAACCTCATAACCGCTCAGCGTTAGCGACGTCGCGCCCACTTGCGCCGATGTGGGCGGCTGGAAGCTGGTGGTTTGGTCGACGTACGTCACGTTCGAGCCTTGCGAGGCGGGAGTCGAGACTTCAAAAGGCCGGTTACGCTTATTGATCAGCAGCAGCTTTCGCTTGCCGTCCCGTGTCTGAAAGGCCTGCGCGTACACATAGGAACTGTCCACGCTCGTATCCACCAGTTTATCGCCCGGACCAAAGTTGTCGTGCAGCAACTTGAGCACCCAGAAGCGGGCGTTGGGCTGCCCGGTGGTCCAGTCCACCATCGAAACGCTGGGGAACTGCGTGGGGTAGCCGACAAGCTGCGATTCACCGGCAACTTCGACGCCGCGTTTGGCGAGCTCAGAGTAAAGGTACGCATACAGTCCGGCACAGAGGTTCCAATAAGAGTTCGGAATCGGCTTCACCACGTGTCCCGGCTTGCCCTGATCGATGTCGTCTGCGGAAATCGAGCCAAGCTCGTCCGTGTCCGTCTGAGTTTCGGGCGAGAGCCGCGCGCGAATGTCTTGGATATATCCGACCACTTCCAGGAAATGGTCCGCCTGATCCCAATAAGTGGACTGCATGACTTCCGGCGTTTCGTCGGCGGTGGGCACGGCGTAGAAGTGGTAAGAGATCATGTAAAGCGGGATGCCGGGCTTGTGATTCTTGTGGTTCAGGAAGTACTCGAAGTATTCCTTGCCCGTGCCGCCCAAGCCCAATCCCACAAACTTGATATTGGGATCCACGCGGTGCACGGCAGTAACAATGGCGTCATAAACGTGCGTGTAGGTTTCAGGCGTCATGTTATGTTCGCCGTCAACTTCGTTGAGCACTTCCCAGTAGTCGATCTTGTAGTGGTGGTTGGAATCGTGGCGCTTCCCGAACTCGTCTGTAAATCCCCCTTGCGTGTACCAGCTCACCAGCCTTGCGTAGTAGTCCCCCACTTCCTTCAAACTCGGATCTCGAAACTCCGTCCCCTTCTCGTAATCCCACGTCACCTGGTCCGGATCCGCTGGATACGCCACCGGCTTCTCCGTCTTGAACATCCACTGCGGTATAGTGCTGAAGTTGATGATCACCGAATGCCCCGTCTGAGCGTTCATGAAGTCTTCCATCATGGGATCGATCAAAGAAAAGTCCCAGGATGTCTTACCGTCGGCAGGCGGCTCGAGTTCGGCAACCCCCAACTTCGGATAAGGCAGCCAAGGCACGTAGCGAACGTAGTCGGCGCCTAAATCGTGCAGGGCCTGAAAGACCCGGTCGTGAATCTGCGTGCCTCGACGCAGAGGAGGGTTGACCACGACTTGAAGCGCGGGCGTGGTTTTTGACACGGTCACCACCTTGTCCCAGTTGACGGTCACCTTGGCTTTTTCGGTCGCACCCGGCTGTTGGGGCGCGGTTTCTTTTTGCGCACAGCCAGCGACGAAAACAATAAACAATAACAGAGCGACGCAACGCGGACCTACGTACTTGCGGTTCGAGGCTGTTTTGATTTTCATAAGAGTCCTCCAAAATGAAGTAGCGGCACCCCTCGTGGGTGCCCGACATCATACAGCAAATATGCCGACTGGCGGATGGTTTCTCGCCCGGCGGCCGCAAGGGCCGCCCCCACAAAACAAAAACTCACCACGGAGGCCACAGAGACCACCGAGAAGAACAGTTCCTGCCTCTCTGTGAACTCCGTGATCTCTGCGGTGAGTCATTTCTTTGGGTCGCAGGGGCGGTTCGCGAACCGCCCCTACGGCCGACATTACCAGAGCAGCTTGAAAGCCATCTGGATCACCCTGGGCGGCTCGAGCAGCCCACCGATTACCCCAAAAGTGCCGGGAGCAAGGGTACTACTGGGGGCGCTGAACTGAACGTGATTCCAGGCGTTGTAAAACTCGACGCGGAACTCGGTGTTCAACCGCTCGGTGATGGCAGTGTGCTTGAACGCCCCGATATCCCAGTTATTGATCCCCGGTATCTGCAAGCTGTTGCGCTCCGCAGTTCCCTGCAAGTGGAGGGCGCCCGGGCAGTTCGTGGCCGTTGGGGCGGGAATGCCCGCTGGGCAACCGGGATACGTAAAGGAGTCGTAGTTATACCAATTGCCATAGGTTCGCGTGCCCTTGGGCGTGTAAGCCGGCCCCACCTTGTCGGGATAGGATGTGGCGAAAGCTCCCATAACCTGCCAATCCGTGGGTAGATACGCGTCCTCATGCTGGCCGGTTGAAAACGTCGTGATGCCACTCACCTGCCAGCCCCTAAGCAATTTATCCGCCTTGCCGGACACGCCGGAAAAGTAGCGCTTGCCCCGCCCGAGCGGCAGATCATAGACGTAGCTGGCAACGAAACGGTGGCGAACATCGTAATCTCCGTTGCCTTTGTCGATCGTCTTGAAGCAACAGTTGGAGGCCGAGAAGTCATCTGTGTTGCCTAGGTCGAGGGTGTGACTATAGGTGTAGGCGATCTGAAGGAACATGCCGCTTCCAAAGCGCTTGGTGAAACGTGTGGCCAAGCCGTTGTAACTGGACCACCCGCCGTTATAATCGAGCAGAATCCAACTGTAATTCGGGTAGGGGACACGGTCGGCGATGGGGATGGTGCCCGTTGGGTCAAAGGATGGGTTGTCTTCATTCCGCCGCTGGGGAAGCTTCTGGCCCACATTGCCGATGTAACCCACATCCAGAAACATATCGTGCGCGAACGTATGCTGGATATCATAATCCCATTGCTGGACGTAGGGAGTGCGGCTGCGTTTGTCCAGGCTGAAGGGCACCGTGGTTCCACTCCCAAAGGAGCCCACCGGAAAGAGTTGCGACATCGAAAGCGTCGGCTTGGTCGGGTCGGAATTCAGCGTCTGGGTGGTGTAATAGGCGGGCAGAACAACCTCAAACTGGAGTTCATTCCAGTTGTCTGTGGCGTAGAAGACGCCGAAGGCGCCGCGCATGACCGTATTCTTGCTCCACGACGGGCTGTAGGCAAATCCTACCCGAGGAGCCCAGTTCCTCCAAGTCGGATCCACGATGCCGTTGCGCACCGCGCCGCTCCGCGAATACTCCACGAGTTGCGTCGTGGGATCAAACCAGCCGGTTTTGTTGCTGCGGTCCCACGGGGTTTGACTGTACTCGTAGCGGAGGCCGACATTGACGGTGAGGCTGGGACTTACGCGCCAGTTATCCTGCAAGTATCCCGCGTAGAAATTGCTGATCAGGTCCTGCGAGGAGTCGCCGACGGAGGCGGTGGCACTCAGCGGGTCACCCAGCAAAAAGTCCCCTAAGCTGTTGCCACTGAAGAGGCCGCCGAAACTGACACTCGGTATCCCGCCAAAATCGGTAATCTGATTGAACAACTCGTGGATGTAATTGAACCCCATTTTCAGGTTGTGCTTGCCGTGCACTATGCTCAGGTTATCGACAAACTGCTTGTCCTGATCGAGCGCCCCAATGGACTCACCGGGAGATCCCGGATCGTTGAAGTCGGAGACCCCGGCGCCGGGTACGCCGTAATCGAAGGGGTTGGGTGAGGTATGCGTCATGCCGAAAACACTCGACGCATAGTTTTCCGTTAACGCCCCCTGGCTGACGAGATAGGTCCTGCCTCGATTGTACCCCAAGCGCGCGTCGTTGACGATGTTGGGCGAAAAAGTATGCGTCTCCGTCAGCGTGACCAAGGTATCGGAAAGGGGATAGGAAGCCCCGGACAAGGGCTCAGTTCCCGGCACAAAGCTGGGGCGATTATCATGAGTAAAGGCTCCCCAAATCTGGTCGCGTGGGCTTATTGAGTGGTCGAGCCGGGCATTATACTGATTGCTGTTGACGTAACCCCTCGCCGCCGTAAAATAGTTGTAAGTGGGGAACCCGCCCGCGACAGGAATGGGCGCGTTTGTGACGTTGGGAGCCGGCCAAAAGGGAAGCCACTTCTGCGTGGTCGCGTCCAGCATGCTCGTGGGGATCACGTTCCCTGGAAAGGCCTGGCCGGTCGCGGGGTTAATGACATTGACGCAATGGGGCGAAGTCGGCAGAGATTGGCAGTAACTCGAACTGGTGGGGAAGAATCCAGTCCCATAGCTATTGTCGGCGAGATTCCCAGCCAATTGTTGGGGACTGGGGTTGAGCGCCTCCTCGTTCGTGATTGTGGGGTTGCGCAGGCCCTCGTAGGAGAAAAAGAAAAAGGTCTTGTCGCGGCCGTTGTAATGCGGCAAGACCACCGGGCCTCCAATCGTCGCCCCAAAATCATTGTAGCGGGCGATGCCCTTCGGTATGCCCGCAAGATTGGAGAAAAAGGTGTTCGCATTGAAGACATCGTTCTGGACGTAATCATACGCGTCGCCGTGTATAGCATTCGAGCCTGATTTCAGCGTGGTATTGATTACGGCGGCGGACTTCCCATATTCCGCCGAGAAGTTGCTGGTCTGAACGTTGATCTCCTGAATGGCATCGAGGGAGGGGCGGAGGTTGGCGCTGCCGAAGCGGGCGTTGCGGGACTCAACGCCGTCGACAATAAAGCTCTCGTCCGATTCCCGTCCTCCCGACACGCTGGTCGTCGTATGGCCGGAGGGGCCCACCCAACTAGCGGCCGGGGATGTGCCTTGGCCGATGGGGGCTACTCCCGCCGACAAAGCCACCAGGTCAATGAAATTGCGAGTGACGATGGGCAGGTTCTCGACCGCCGACTCCTGCGTCACTTGGTTCATCGAGGAGGTTTGGGTTTCGAGCTGTGTTATGCCCCCCGCTGTCACCTCGACCGTTTGGCTTACTGCACCGACTTGCAGCGTAACGTCCACCCGCGGCCGGGCTCCTACCAGAAGGGTGATATTGGTGACTTCCGAGGTCTGGAATCCCTCCTTGGACGCCTGCACGCTGTAGAGGCCGGGCTTCAACGCGGCAAACAGGTAGTTGCCGTTTTCGTCGGAAGGCGCCTCTTGTTTGACGCCCGTGTCCGTTGCCGTGAGGGTGACTTTGGCGCCCGGCACAACGGCATTCGTCGAATCGTAAACCGTACCTAGAATGTCCCCGGTGATGGATTGGCCGAAGATCTGTGGGGGCACGATCAGCAACGCGAGACAAACCAACCAGAAGGTCAAGCCTCTGGCTTGTAAACGCACCATAATGCACACCTCCATCGGAAATTTTGGTTTTCAGGTATAAGCCCTTAGGCCCGGCCGCAACTGCACGGACCCTCGTGAATTCAGACCCAGTTCGCTTGCAAAAACAGTTTCAGGGCAGTTAGACGGGGGGACTTGCCAGCCGTCACACACTCCCTAAGATAAAATCGACGCACCCACCGTGGTAAGGCAAGCCCCGCATCTTACGAGCCCACCCTACCTATAAGACTCGACGCTATGTCCCCATTTATAAACCCCAATAGACTAATTGTCAAGGAAAACCTTGCGTCACGGGGAGGCTTCACGATACTCCGCGCGCCCCGGCGCTGTTATGCCGAGCGAGGCGAGGCATTTACGCAGTTGGCAGGCTGACGGCGAGAAGAATTAGGAGCTGTGGGGACTCTTTGCCCAGACGGAGCGGGGCTCAGAATGATATGTGGGATAAACGCAGGGATCGCCGCAAGTTATATGGTTCCCGCGCCAGCCGGAATCCACCTGTCGAAGTGAAGACGGTTTATCCGCTCCGGCTATGCGCTTGGACGATCTCTTCCACAATGCCTTTGGCCATGCATCCAAAAGTTCTCAATCGGGCTCCCTGCTCGTACATCGAGCTGAGGAGCTTCCGGCCTTCGGCATCGACGAAGGTGACTTCGCAGAGGTCCACGATTACCGGCTTCTCTGCCGAGTCATCTTTCACCGCGCGCCAGCTTCGCTCCAGTTCCTCCACCCAGGGGCCGGCCAGCCTTCCTTCCAGGTTCAGCGTGGCCGCATTCGTCGAATTATGAATGGTGATTTTCAGCATTCTTCATCTCACGTGGCGCTACCTGTCATTCTGAGCGAAGCGAAGAATCTCCGCAGTCCGCAGCCTTACCAACTACAGAGATTCTTCGCTTCGCTCAGAATGACACGCCATGCCTGGAACCCAAACTAGCGCCTCCCCGCGTCGTCCGAGCGCATTGCCGGAACTTGCGATGGCGCCTTGGACGCAAAGGACGGCAGACTCGAAGCATTCCAGCCCCCGCCCAGCGCCTTAATCAGGAGCACGCTCGAATTCATGCGGCGCGTCAAGATATTAACCGCCGTGACCTCATCACTTAAGGCGATACTTTGCGCGGTTATAACCTCGAAATACGTCACGAGGCCCCCTTTGTAGCGGTTTAAGGAAAGCGCCGTGGACCGCTCGGCAGACTCGACGGCTTGCTGCTGTTTCGCGCTTTCTTCCTCCAGGATGCGCAACGCCGCCAGGTTATCCTCAACCTCCTGAAAGGCAGTCAGGACGCTTTGTCGATACGCTGCCACGTTCGCCTCGTAGGCAGCCCGGGCTTGATCGGTGGTGGCGTGGCGAAGACCGGCATCGTAGAGTGTTTCGAGCAAGGTCGGCCCCAAGGCAAAAAAGCGGCTGGGCCACGCCACCCAGTTGCCGATAGTTGATCCTTCCGTTCCGCCCGCCGCGCTGAGCGTCAGGGTAGGGTAATAGGCCGACTTGGCGAAGCCGATCTGGGCGTTGGCGGCGGCTGTGCGGCGTTCCGCGGCGGCGATGTCAGCCCTCCGCTCGAGCAACTCGGAGGGTACGCCCACCGGAATCTTGGGCGGCGAAAGATTGAGCGGCGAGGCCGGAATTGAAAATGTTGAGGCAGGCTGGCCCACCAACGCCGCCAGCGCGTGCTCGAATTGTGCCCGCGTTACCCCCACGTCGATGTCCTGGGCCTGGGTGGTTTCAAGCTGGGTTTCTGCCTGCGCCACCTCCGCTCGTGCCGCGAGTCCCCCGATGTACCGGTTCTGTGTCAGCTCCAACGCTTTCTGATAGGCGATGACCGTCGAGTCCAACAAGTGCTTCTGCGCGTCCAAACCCCGCAGGGAGAAGTAATCAGAAGCCAACTCCGCGTGAATGCTCAACCGCGCGGTCTCCAGGTCGGCCGCGCTGGCTTGGGCGTTCTCCCTCGCGGCTTCCACAGCGCGATGGATGCGGCCCCAGGCGTCCAGTTCGTAGGTAAGTTGGAAGGGCAGTACCAGATCACCCAGCGTCTGGCCCGCGTTTCCGGCGGGCTGCGGAGCATTCTTGGAGGTTTGCTCTACAGTCATGGAAGGGCCGGCGTTGACCGTCGGAAACAGCCCCGCGCGACTTATGCCAATCAGGTCCCGCGCCTGGCGATACTGCGCTTCCGCAACCTTCAGATTCTGGTTCGAAACCTCGATGCGCTCTTCAAGCGCGTTGAGCTGCGGATCGTCAAAAACCTCCCACCACTTGCCGCGCAGCGACTGCTCCTGGGGCTGGGAGAGCTTCCACTCGCCCTGCGGGCCGCCAGCCGAAGGCGGGAGTTCCTTGTACGCGGCCGGCGTTTCCACGGGAGGCCGGGCGTATTTCGGCCCAATCGAGCACGCGGCGGAAAAAAGCAGAGCCAGGAAAACAGGAACGAGAAGGGTGGGTCTGTCATTCTGAGCGAAGCGAAGAATCTCCGCAGTTCTTCGTGGGGCATCAGACGAAAGGCAACTGCAGAGATCCTTCGCTTCGCTCAGGATGACAAGACCCCCCGATTCGCGCCCCTTGGCTTGCATTTTCACCACACTCTCCCAATCCGTTCCCAAATCACCAACCACCAATCGCAAATCACAAATTACTCCGCTCCCCAGTGGTTTTCGCCCGGCCCGGCCACGCGCACCTCTTCACCATCCACCAGCGAATCGGGCGGATTGGTGATGACCGCTTCGTTTGCCGGGAGCCCCGACACAACTTCGACTTCGGTCCCAAAATCCCGTCCCAAGGTGATCGGGAGCATTGCCGCCCGCCCTTCCCGGACCACGGCGACGTGCAAGCCCTCTGAACGGAAGATCAGGCTCGTCACCGGCACGATGAGGGTCGAGGTTGCCGCGGGTAAAGTCAAATGGACCTCCGCGTAGGCCCCGGGCAGAATCTCGCCCGTAGGGTTGGCAACGTCCACTTCCGTCAAGAGCGTCCGCGAGGACTGCTCGATGGCCTCGGCGTTCCGCACAATCTTGCCGGGGAAGCGCCTGCCGGGATACTGAGGCATGGTGAGATAAGCCTGCACGCCGGGTCTGGCTGAAGGCGAATCAACTTGCGGCACATTGACGTAAACGCGCAGGGGATTCACGGCCGCAACGCGAAACAACTCTCGAGTTGAGCCGCCGTTGCCGCCGCTTCCCCCTCCGGGAGCAATCAACTGGCCGATATCGGTCTCGCGCGCCGTGAGAACACCGTCGAAGGGCGCATACACTTTTTCGAAAGATTGCAATTGCTCGAGCCGTTTGACGTTGTCCGCGGCGGAATCCACCATGGCCTTCTTGGCGTGCTCGTCTCCCACCGTGTTGTCCACGTCCTGTTTGGAGACGGAATCGCTTTTCAGCAAGAACTCGTAGCGCGCCGCCGTCGTCTGCGACAGTTCGTAGTTAGCATTGGCCGTCGCAAGCTCCGCGCGCGCCTGCTGGAGTTGCTGGTCGAGCTCAGGCGTGTCGATTTCCGCCAGGAGTTGCCCGTTCTTCACCCGCCCGCCAATGTCCACATACCACTTCTTCAAATAACCCGTCGTTCGGGCATAGATTGGAGCTTCAATAAACGCCTGCACATTGCCCGGCAAGATGATCTCTTGTTGCGGGGCGCCGCGCTTTGGGCGCGCCACAGAAACGAAGGGCACGGCAAGCTCGCGCGTTTCGGTCTTCACTTCCGCCGCGGCACGGACTCGAGTGTAAATTCCCCGATAGGCAACTATGCCCGCCACAATGAGGACGAGAACCAGCCAAACGATGGTCTTGGCGGCGCCGGCTTTGGGTCCTCGACCCGGCGCCGGCGGCCCCTCGCCGCGGCTTTCGCCGCGTTCTATGCTCTCCTCGACTTCCATTCCATCCTCCGCAACTTCGAACGCCGAAACTCGAAATTCGATACTCGAAAATCGAAATTCGGAAAATCGCAAATCACCAATCGCAAATCACAAATGCTCCCGATCATCCGATTTCCCATGAATGATGCTGAACACCGTGGGAACAAAGAACAGGGTCGCCACGGTAGCGAACAGCAGTCCGCCGATCACCGCCCGGCCCAGCGGAGCGTTCTGTTCCGCGCCCTCGCCAAATCCCAGAGCCATGGGCACCATGCCGATGATCATCGCCAGCGCCGTCATGATGACGGGCCGGAAGCGCGTGAAGCCGGCCTCCAGCGCGGCGGTCGTGGCATTCCGGCCCTCGGCCATTTGTTCTTTGGCGAAACTCACTACCAGAATGCTGTTCGAGGTCGCCACGCCCACGCACATCACCGACCCGATCAACGCCGGCACGCTGATCGTGGTGTGGGTGCCGAACAGAAACCAGACAATCCCCGCCAGGGCCGTGGGCAGCGCGGAAATAATAATCAGGGGATCCAGCCAGGATTGGAAATTCACCACGATCAAGAGATAGACGAGCACAATCGAGAAGGCCAGCCCGGCCAGCAGTCCGACGAACGAAGAACGCATTGTATCAATCTGCCCGCGCACGATGGTTCGCGAACCACGCGGCAGTTCCTTCTGGCTCTCCTCCACAATGCGGTCAATCTCGCGCGCCACTCCTCCCAGGTCCCGCCCCTGCACTGAACCAAAAATGTTGATGACCGTCTGAACGTTATAGTGCGAAACGGCAGCCAAAGAAGAACCGCGGCTGATCGAGGCAAGATTGCCGAGGATCTGCGGCGCTGCGCCTCTCGAGTTGGTGACCGGAATGTTTTCGATATCCTGAAGAGTGTCCACGCGGTACTGCGGGGTTTGCGTGGTAATGCTGTAACTTACCCCGGTCTTGGGGTCCATCCAAAACGTGGGAGCGGTTTGGAAACTCCCGCTCAGAGAGACCAACAGGTTATTTGCCACATCCAGGGGAGTGAACCCCACCTGGGCCGTCCGGGTTCGATCGATGTCCACTTGCAACCGCGGCAAGTTGAAAGGTTCCTGAATGTGCAAGTCCACCACACCCGGAACCAGTTTGACTCTGCTCACGAGCGACTCCGCGAACCGCCGGTTGGCAACAAGTTGCTGGCCTACGACCTGCACGTTGATCGGAGCGGGAAGGCCGAAATTCAAAATCTGGCTGACCATGTCGGAAGCCAGCACGTAGAACGATACTCCCGGATACTCTCGACCCACGCGCAGGCGCAACCGCCGGAGGTATTCGGCGGTGGGATGGTGCTCGTGCGTCAGCGAAACCAGGATGTCGGCGTCGCCCGTGCCAATCGGCGCTGAAGTACTGTAGGCAAGGTTTACGGTGCTATAGGGCAATCCGACGTTGTCGATGATGCTAGTGAGTTCTTGGGGAGGAATCTCCTGGCGAATGGTATCCTCCACCATGTCGCAAAGGCGCGCCGTCTCTTCAATGCGGGTTCCGGTGGGCGCGCGCAGGTGCAGCGTGAATTGACCGCTGTCCACCTTGGGGAAGAAGTCCTGGCCCAGCCAGGGAAAAAGCAGGAAGGAGGCCAGTGCCGCCCCCAACACGCCCAGCGCCAGTCTGCCCCGGTGCCGAAGGCAGACCTCCAATCCGCGCCGGTATTTTCCCCGCAGCCGCTCGAACGCGTGCTCAAAGCGCAATTGCAGGCGCGCCAGTAGGTGGCGCTGCGCCTGCGCCTCCAGGCTTGCCGCGTCCGCGTCGTGCTCGTGCCCGCGCAACAAATAGCGCGCCATGGTGGGCACCAGGCTTCGGGACAGGAGATAAGACGCCAGCATGGCAAAGCTCACTGCTTCGGCCAGCGGAATAAACAGGTGCCGAGCCACCCCGGTGAGGAAGAACATGGGCACGAACACAATGCAGATGGCCAGTGTAGAGACAAAAGCCGGCACGGCGATCTGCGACGCGCCGTCCAGAATCGCCGTCAGGACTTCCTTGTTCATGGCGATGTTCCGGTTGATGTTCTCGATTTCAACCGTGGCGTCGTCCACCAGAATCCCCACCGCCAGGGCAAAACCGCCCAGCGTCATGATGTTGATCGTTTCCCCTAAAGCGCTCAGCACGATGAGCGAGGTCAATATAGAAAGGGGAATGGAGACGGCAATGATCACCGTGCTCCTCCAACTCCCCAGGAAAAGCAGGATCATGGCGGCGGTGAGCACAGCGGCGATCAGCATCTCGCGGATCACGCCCTGAATCGCCGCCCTGACGAACAGCGACTGGTCCGCCAAGTAATGCATTTGCAATTGAGGCGGCAAGCCTTTCTGTATACGGGGCAACTCATCTTTGATTTTAGAGATGATGTCCAAAGTTGAGGCATTGCCCGTCTTGAGCACAGTCATCAGCGCCGCGCGCTGGCCGTTGACACGGACAATGTTGGTTTGAGGCGGAAACCCGTCGCGCACCTGGGCGACATCGTGGACGTAGATAACCGTGTTGCCGGTCGTTCGGACGGGCAGGTCGTTGAGTTCCGCAGTGGTCAGCGGACTGCCGTTCGTCTCCACGTCGTATTCGTATTGCCCGATCTTGGAGGTTCCGGAGGGGAGGATCAGGTTCTGCGTACTGATGGCGTTCACCACGTCAGCGGGCGACAGGCCTTTAGACTGCAAAGCCTCCGTGTTTAAATCCACCTGCACCTGCCGTTGCTTCCCTCCATAAGGCCAGGGGATTGCCGCGCCTTCCACGTCGGCCAGTTGCACGCGGATGAAGTTGGCGCCCAGGTCAAACAAGCTCTGCTCGGAAAGCCCTTGCCCGGCCAGACCTATCCGAAGAATGGGGACGCTCGAAGCGCTGTACTGAATAATCAAAGGTGGCGTGGTTCCGGGAGGCAGTTGCCGAAGCTGCGTCTGGCACATCGCGGTGACCTGACTCAGCGCAGTAGAGATGTTGGCCCCGGGTTGAAAGAAGATCTTGATGACGACCACCCCGCTCAGCGACTGGGACTCGATGTGCTCGATGTCGTTGACAGTGAGCGTGAGCGCGCGTTCGTTGACCACCGCAATCCGGTTGGCCATCTGCTCCGGCGACAAGCCGTTGTAGTTCCAGAGCACGCTCACCACAGGAATATTAATGTTGGGGAAAATGTCCTTCGGAGTCCTGAGGATCGATAAGACGCCCAAGATCATTATGGCAATTGCCGCCACAATGAAGGTGTAGGGCCTCCGTAGTGCTAACCTGACAATCCACATAATTCCAGCCGCGATGCCGTAGGTGCAGCCATTGTATTTGCCCGGCGTGGCAGCCCCTGCAGCGTGATAATGTGGCAAATGCGGTGCCAAGCCTGATGCGATTCGTCATGAAGGTATAACCACAATCAAATCTATGGGTTAATCGAGAATTCGGAAGACGCAATCGGCGGCAGAAGCGAGTGTCAAAGGCAATTTGACGTCAGTTTTGACAGGCAGGGAGTAATCGGCTGATCGGGAGAACAAGTTGCTTGCGAGTTGTCATGTGCGATTTGCGATTGGTCGGCGGTCTGATTGTCCAGAAAGCCCGATTGGACCTTGCAAGTTAGAGGCGAACGGGTGTACATTCCGAGTAGGGCGAAAACTCAAAGCGGAAATGCTGGCGTGGGAGGAGTTAACCGATGCGCCATGGCCTGTGTCCGGCGGCGTGGCCAGCGGCGGCATTCGTGCCCGGGATCGGTGAAGCGTGATGGCGCAGACTGGGGCGTGGTTTGCCCTGCTCTGCGCTTCATAAATCAGCAAGACCAATTTGACCATATTGATCCCACTTTGGAGGACATAACCGATGGGGAACCCGGCGATGGTGAGTGAACTGCAGGCGAAAGTGGACGCGAGGCTCAAGCGATTGTTCACCGCAAAGGGTGCGTTTTCGGTGAAGAACTACCGGCCACCGACCGGTATCGGACTTTTCGATTTCGATTACAACATCGGCCAACGAACCGTCGACGTGAGGGTAAGGGTGCGTTTCGAATGGCTGAACAAAGGCGAAGGGGTGCAAAGCGCATATATTAATTGGAAACCCGAGGAAAAGGCGGCCTTCGCGGGCAAGGCCTTGCGAGTCTGCCGGGAGGCATGGTCAAATCGGTACCGCTTTGAGTGCCGGCGGCCCGGCTGGGAAGAGTTCCAGGCATCCGTGAATATTAAATTCAAGGAAACTGCCCTTGACCCCCAATACATCATCGAATGCCGCAAAGTGGAGAGAAACCACGAGACAGCTTGGAGTGGTGGTTGCACCCATGGGGCTACCGTTTGGCCCTATAAGGCAAACTTCTCCAACTGGGGCGTCGAGACCCGCGACGACTTCATGGGCGATCAAATTTTCAATTTCAAAGAGAAACAACTCACCGATACTCTGCAGCAGAGTAAGCTGTCAGTTATTCCCATCAGCGGCAAGGATGAAAATGTGGATACCGCCAGTCGGGATAAGCTCTATAGCTTTGCCGATCGGGTCGGCAAAATCGTTGCAAGCGACCAGGTCAGCGGAATCCACTGCAACATCTATGGCTTCCCTCAGGGAAACGTTTTTAGCAATCCGGGCAATAAGCGCGCCGAGGCGCTTCGCAAGCTGTTGAAGTTGCGTTTGGGAGGCAGTTCGTTTTTCAGCGCCGACACGTCGTCGGCCAGTCGAAATGCCGCCCAAGCCATTCTGAGGCAGCAGGGACTGGACCCCAAGACTTTCAGCGGAGTGTGCCTGTTCGTCCACGTGCCCGCCAAGTCGACGCGGAGCATACCGACCCATTACATCGTGATCACGCACGAATTCGGCCACATGCTTGGGTGCCCGGACGAATACACCGGCATCAATTGCACGGGAATCAAGGCCCTCATGGAACTCGACGATATCGTGCCCTCGACGTTTAACCGCTCCGCGGTCAATGCGAAGCAGCTCAACCCGTTAGGCACGGATAAGCATTTTCTCAATGAATCCATGCACGATACCGCGCCGGATAACGTGAAGCGTTTGCAGCAGATGCAGAAGAACTTTGCCTATCAGACCCAGCAGGCCGGTGTTGCCTCGCCTTTTTTCATGACGCAAGGAACTGCGGTGAATGCGGCCGAAATGCAGAAGGCGAACGAAGCCTTTTTCAAACAGCGGGACATCATCAAAGCTCAGTTCGGAAGGGATAGCAAGCAATACGAAAAATTTGATGCCAAGGGCACGGGAGTGGTAGAACTAAAGGGCGCAACGGATAGCATCATGTTCACCGGGCAGAAAATTCTGCCCGCTCATTACATCCCCATATGGTCATGCCTCGCCAGCGCCACGCGCGAGTTTATCGATCCCAGTGAGTGGGCCATAGTCTAACCAGGTGATCCTGAAACCCACTGTGCAATGACGGCGCCGGAGCGCAACAGAGACCATAAGTAAGGTCGTCCGCGTTTACCGCAGCCTTGAGCCCAACCACCGTGAACTCGTTATAAGGGATAATAGTCAGATCAAGGCGGCAAAATGAAGGACCTAAGCGAAAATCTGCTGCGCGTTGTCGAGACGGCCGAACCAAGGCTGCGCGCAATCGGTGAGCTGGAAAGTGCCAAGCCCATATTGTCGGGCGGTTGGTCGCGAAAACAAGTTCTCGGACACCTGGTTGATTCGGCGTCAAACAACCACCAACGGTTCGTCCGAGCGGCGCTTCAGGCCTCTTTGGATTTCCCTTCGTACGACCAGGTTGGAAACGCGCGTGTACAGGCTTTTCAAGAAGCCGCCTGGTCTCTCCTTGTCTCGCTCTGGGCCGATTACAACCGCTACCTTGCTCATGTCATAGCCCACTTGCCGCCCTCCAAGCTGGACACCGTTTGCCGCATCGGGTCGGGGAGCCCGGTCACGCTGGAGTACTTAGCCAGGGACTACTTGACACATCTGGTGCATCATCTAGCCCAAATCGGAGTCGCGGAAGATTTGTGATTTGCGATTGGTGATTTGCGATTGATGAACTGGTTGACTGGGAGAACCTAGGGTTGATGATGAGCGGAAGAACGCGGCAAGCTGGAGATAGCCCACGAATGAGGGAGTTTGCGCCAAGCTGGTTTCACGACCCGCCAAATCGCAAATCACAAATCAGAAATCGCAAATAGGTTGTTCTCCCGATCATCCGATCACCCGATCACCCGATCTCTCGATTCCCAGCCTCTTCATCCGGTAGAGCAGAGTGGTCCGCTTCAGTCCCAAGCGTTCCGCCGCGCCTCCAGGCCCCCCCAAAACGCCTTTTGCCGCGTTCAGGGCCTGTAGGATCTGCTCGCGGTCAGTCACCACAAGGGTACGCACACGCGGGGAGAAACCTCGATCCGCCAGCCGTTCCAATTCGCCCAACGGTGCTTGAAGAGTGGTTGTTTTGGAGAGGATCACGGCGCGCTCGATGAAATTCTGCAGCTCACGGATATTGCCGGGCCATTGATATTGCTGAAGGGCATGCATCACCTCGGCGGGAACCGTCTCAATCCGCTTGTTGATCCGGCGCGCATACTTCTCCGCGAAGTAGCGTGCCAGGACGGGAATATCCTCACGGCGCTCGCGCAACGGAGGGATGGTGATGGGGAAAACATTCAGGCGGTAATAGAGGTCGCTGCGGAATTCATGCTTGTCCACCATCTCGAGCAGGTTCCGGCTGGTCGCGGCCACCACCCGCACGTTGACCCGCACGGTTCGCGAACTGCCCAGGCGCTCGAATTCATGTTCCTGGAGAACCCGCAGCAATTTGGGCTGTAATTCGCGCGGGATATCGCCCACCTCGTCAAGAAACAGCGTGCCCTGGTGCGCGAGCTCAAAACGGCCGACCTTTTGCGCGATCGCCCCGGTGAAGGCGCCCTTCTCATGTCCGAAAAGCTCACTCTCCAGCAGGCCCAGGGGAATCGCCGCGCAATTCACCTTGACAAAGGTGCGGTCGCGCCTGGGGCTCAAACTGTGGATGGCCCGCGCGATCAGCTCTTTTCCCGTGCCCGTCTCGCCTAAGGTTAGAACGGTCGAGTCCGTGGGCGCCACGATCCTTACCTGGCCCAAAACATCCTTCAGCGCCCGGCTGTCGCCGATGATGTCTTCGAAATCGCGATCGGCGCGAATCTCTTCGTTCAGGTAGACACGCTCCTCGGCCAGTTTCTCCCGGACCTCGTTGACTTCCCTGTAGTTCAAAGCATTCTCGACGCCAATCGCCACCTGGTTCGCCACTTGGCGGAGGAATTCCAAGTCTTCCGCGGAGAAAACGTCGGCCTGTATTTTGCCCACGTTCAGCGTGCCCAGCGCCCGCTTGTGGCTGATCAGCGGCAGGAAGCAGCCCCACTTCAACCCGGCGGCGATCAGCGGATTGCTCTGGGGAGCGAATCGTGAGAAATCCTTGCCGTCCAGCAGCATCGCCTTGCCGGATTCGACGACCTCGCCGGAAATCGTTCCCTCCATTGGAATCACGATCTCCTCGTCATGATCGGAGTCCGGGAGCGAAAAGTGGCGGGCATAGACACGCAGCCGGCGCTCCTCTCCCGGCTCTCTCAAGGTCACGCTGGTGTAATCGCACTGCATCACGCGCCGGACGTTGGTGGAGATGGCGCGCAGTAACTCCCGCAGGTCGAGAATGGAAACAATGTTGTTGTTGAGGTCCAGCAGCAGCCGCAGCCGGTCCCGCTCGCGCTCCAGTTGGTGCAGAAGCTCGGCCGGTTCCAGCACCAGCCCCGCCAGGGGTGCGCCATGCTCCGCCATGCTCATGAGCTTACTCGGACAACCTGTCTCTTGACAAGCGGAAGATAGTAGGCTATGATTTTAGGTTGAGATCAGGGACCCAGCCATGACAGACATCGCTTTTGTCCCTTTCCGGCGCCGGATCCCGGTCTTCCGGTCCCCCTCCGCCTACTCGACTGCCGAAGCCTGGCGGCCGCACACCAAAACTTATGGAACAAAGCGAGAATGTCTATGAAAACAAAGGATCGTTATCTCGGGCTGGCGCAGACGTTGCTATTGAACGTCTGCGATGCGCCGAAGGCGCACTTCGGTCAACTTGTACCCCCTGTCGAACAAAGCGAGAATGTTATTGAAAACAAAGGATGGTCATGGAAAACTAGGTTCTTCCCCGGCATTTCGAGCTTGGCGAAAGATCTGACTTTGCACATGGGCTGATGTCAGACAAAAACGACCAGAACAAGATTCCTCGCTCCGCTCGGAATGACGGTTCGGCACGGACTTTCCGAATGGTGGTTCGGCACGAACTCTTCGACTGCTGAGAGCTGAAAGCTGACAGCCAGCGAATGGCGGTGATCATGAAACACGGAGAAAGGGCCAAGGTTGGAGTCTTCGGAATCGGGCTGGCGGCCTACTGGCCCCAGTTTCATGGACTCAAAGAGCGCCTCGAGGGCTACCAGCGAAAGGTAGAGGAGCGCCTGGGCGAATGGGCGACGGTGGTCAGCGCGGGGCTTGTGGACGATGCGCCGAAGGCGGAGGAAGCCGCTCAGGCCTTCCTCTGCGAGCGTGTGGACCTGGTCTTCTGTTATGTGGGGACCTACGCCACGTCCTCCCAGGTTCTGCCTGTGGTCCAGAAGTCGAAAACTCCGGTGGTGGTGTTGAATCTCCAGCCGCGCGCCGCCTTGGATTATGCCCACACCGACACCGGCGAGTGGCTGGCCAACTGTTCCGCCTGTTGCGTGCCCGAGATCTCCTGCGCCTTCGCACGGTCCGCCATTCCGTTCCGGCAGGTGACCGGCATGCTCGAGCCGGAACCGGATGTGCGCGAGCCGAGCGAACTGGCTTGGGCGGAAATCCGGGAATGGTGCGAAGCCGCCGCCGTAATTCACAACCTTCGCAAAGCTCGCATCGGATTCCTCGGGCATCCCTACCCCGGCATGCTGGACATGTACAGCGATTTTACCCAGCACCAGGCCCAACTGGGAACGCACATTGAGGTACTCGAGATGTGCGACTTGGATGAGCGGGTGCGGGCGGCAACTCCAGCGGAGTTGGCGCAGAAGGCTGAGGAGACGCGCGCCATCTTTGACATCAGCGAGGACAGCCCTTCCGATCCCCTGGCCAAGAAGCCGGCGCCGGAGGAGATGGACTGGGCCTGCCGCGTGGCGGTGGGTCTCGATCACCTGGTGGAGGATTTCAACCTGGACGGGCTGGCGTATTATTACCGTGGCGTGCCGGGGAATCCTTACGAGCGGCTCGGGGCGGGCCTGATTCTCGGCTGCTCCTTGCTGACGGCGCGCGGAATTCCCTGCTCGGGAGAAGCCGACTTGAAGAACTGCCAGGCCATGAAAATCATGGATCTCCTGGGCGCCGGCGGCAGCTACACGGAGCTCTATGCCATGGATTTTCGCGAGCGTTTTATTCTGATGGGGCACGATGGTCCGTTCCACCTGGGCATTGCGGACGGCCGTCCCATCTTGCGAGGCCTCGGGCTATACCACGGCAAGGCAGGCCACGGCGTCAGCGTCGAAGCCAGCGTGCGCAAAGGCCCCATCACCATTCTGGGCCTTACACAAACCCGCGACGGGCGCCTTAAATTCCTGGCGGCGCAAGGCGAGTCGCTGGCCGGCGAGCGCCTGAAGATCGGGAACACCAATAGCCGTCTGCGATTCGGACTTGACCCGGCGCCTTTCATCAACGCCTGGTGCGCCGAGGGGCCAACCCACCATTGCGCTTTGGGAATCGGCCATGTCGTGGGGAAACTGGAAAAAGTCGCATGGCTGACCGGGCTCGAGCTGAAAGTTTTGTAGGGCTTGCCCTACACGGTTCCAAGAAGGAGAACGAATCTACGCGCCGGCGACGGTATACAATCCGAACTTCTCCGTGGCCTCTGTGCCGCTTAAGCGTCCACACAGAGTACACGGAGGATCTCAGTGATCTCTGTGTTTCGTCTTGGTCGAAGCCACGGAGAACACGGAGACGAATGAGGGCGGCTGGCAATGCAGGCTCTAAACACTACAGGGGACGGCAAGCCGTCCCCCTACGATACGGTGAACTGATGAAATCGTGGAGTACTTTTAATCTAATCTTGAGCTTACTCTCCGCAATTCTGCTTATGGGCGCAGCGGCCACAACAGCTTTGGCCCAGCGCACGCCGCCGGAAAAGCCGCCGGTCGTCGTGATCAACCGGGGATACCGGTTGCTGATCTCATCGGACAAGGGAACCATCGCGTCTTTCCGCTCGACCTTTGGCATCGACCGCGACTTACTTATTCCCAACCACGCGAGCTTGCCGCTCTTCAAAATCGAGTTCCTGAACGAACACGCCGAGTTCAAAACGGTTACCTCCTCGGAAGCGAAAGAGGTCAAGGTCAGCAGGAACGTGATTCCGGACGGCCAAATCATCCACCTCGAGTACAAAGGCATTGGCGGCTTGCCCGTTGATGCGCGCGTCACCATCACCTGTCCGGTCCGGGAAACGCTGACTTACTGGAACCTGGAAGTGGACAACCGGACGAACTCCTGGATCGGGCACATTCAGTTCCCCGTCCTCGAGGTGCCTTTTGACAACCCCACCGACAAACATCACAGCCACCTCCTCTGGTCTTTTGCCGACGGCGCGCTGGCGGGACCGGTTGAGCCCGATATGTCGGTGGGCGCTTGGGGAGGAAGAGAATACGACACGCCCGAAATTTGGCGCTACAACAATTACCCCGGCGAGTGGACATCGACACAACTGATGGCTTACTACAACGACGCCGGGGGGCTCTACGTGGCTTGCGACGATGCCCAAGGGCTGCCCAAGTTTTTGGATCCTTTAATGGAGCAGCACGGCGTCGAGATGGGGCTCGGCCATTATCCCGGCACGCGCGGTCCCGGCGTGTCCAAACTCCCGTACAACGTGGTGGTGGGCGCCTTTCACGGCGATTGGTACGCGGCGGCGGAAATCTATCGGGATTGGGCGGCGCGCCAGCCGTTTTGCTCCACCAAGCTGGCGCAGCGGACTGACGTGCCCAAGTGGATAACCGACTCCCCGTTCGCGCTCGCCTTTCCCATGCGCGGCCAGGGAGATTGGGACCCTCCGGCGGCGGTGAACCCCGAGTACACACCGCTGACGAACGCACTCCCATACCTCGAAAGACTTGCTGCCGCTCTCGAGAGCCCTTTGATGCCGATTGTCTTTAACTGGGAACACGCCGGTCCCTGGGTTCAGCCCGATGCTTATCCTCCGCTCGGGGGCGAAGCGGCGGTGCGCGAATTCATGGCCAAGGCGAAAGCCAAGGGCTGGCATCCGATTATCTATGGCGACGGCCTCTGCTGGGTGACCTGGCAGAAGAACACCAACTACGACGGCTTGCCTTACTTCCACTCGCATGGAGGCGACGACGCCGTGGCGCGCAAATGGGACGGCACTTTCCTCGAGGACGTGTGGCCGTGGCGAAAGAATTACGTGGCTTGCGTGGGGACGGAGAAGGGGCGGCAGATGGTGCTGGAAATGACGCGCCGGATGGCGGAGTTGGGCCCCGCGGCGGTGCAGCAGTTCGATCAAGGGCCCGGCCCCAGGGCCTGTTACGCCCCGAATCACGGCCATCCTCCGGCGCCCGGGCCGTGGATGTCCGAGGCATTTAATACATTAGTAACAACTGATTATTCTATAGCTCGATCAGTTAATCCTGAAGTCGCCATGTCCTGCGAGGGCGCTCCCCCGGAAACCCAACTTCAGCACTTCCAAACCTGGGACGCTCGCGTCAGCACCTGTCCCTTGTACGCGTTCCTCTACCACGAGTACGGCAGCGGGTTTGAGGGTTTCTATACCAATCGCGTCAACGACGAAGCCCTGCGCCTTTCCGCCGCCAGGGCTTGGGTGAACGGCAACATGGTCGTTTTCACTCTCCGGGACAAAGGGCTCATCGAATACGATTGGGACCAGACCTGGACCCGCGCCGTGCCGGACCAGGCGGCGATTCTCGATTGGGCCAAACGGCTCAACCAATTCCGCGCGGGCATAGCCCACGATTACCTCGTCTACGGACGCATGCTGCGGCCTTGGACCGTCAGCGGCGTGACGCGGCGCGACTTCGGCTGGGGCAAGGAGCCCCTGGTGCAGTCCGCGACCTGGCAAGCGCCCGACGGGCGAGTCGGCGTTGTGCTGGCCAACGTTGCCGACTTGCCGGAGTCCCCGCGCGTCGAACTACCGGGGGAAGGGAGCAAAAAGCTGCTTCTCGATATCGACGGCCGGAAGGAAGTGCAGGAGGTGAACCTCCCCGGCGTGCTCGACATCCCTATGCAACCCCGTTCGCTGTGTTTGATCGAACTGAAATGACCTTACCACAGAGACACCGAGGCACAGAGACGGCAAAGTCACAACCAAATGCAGATTCTTCGCTTCGCTCAGAATGACATGTCATCCTGAGCGAAGCGAAGGATCTGCTTTTCATCTCTGCGTCTCTGTGCCTCTATGGTTAACTAGAAGTTCTCGAGCAAGTCAGTGACGAGCGTGCGGGCGACGTCGCGGGAGAGCCGGTCGAGCGCAGCCTGGTCCTCTTCGAAGAGGCCGGAGGTGGTCTGGCTCACCTGGTACTCTTCCCGGAAGACGAAGTTGGGATTGGCGTAGACCACTTTGTTGCTGTGCAAGTCCAGGAGCTTGACGTCGGCCCAAACCTGGATCTGGAGCGAGGAGGCTCGCCCGGTCGTCAGGTCGTAGGTGATCACACCCCGGCTCACCTCTTTAACCGCTCCTTTCAAGACTGCGTCGGCGCCCGCGGGATTGGGCGTGATCTGGAATTTGGTTCGCTCCAGGAACTCGTGGGTGATGGCGGCCGCAAGTTTCTGTTCAATACGGAAGGTGGAAGACTGGTTGGCAAAGATGGGGACGGCGATGGTTTTGATGTCCGGCGGCAGGCGCTCGCCGCGCCCGGCAATGTGATAGCCGCAGGAAAGGCAGAAAGCGGAAACGAGAAGGCAGAAGGCAGAAAGCAGAAGGCAGGAAACAGTAACATCGCAGCCTTGCGGACTCTCCCCCTTAGAGGAGGAGGCCTTCTCCCTTGGGGAGAAGGTGTCGGGCGACGGCGCTTTCTTCAGCCGTCGCACGACGGATGAGGGGTCACTTGCTCGCGCCACACGGCTGCTCTTCCTAGCCAGAACTCGCATCCGGTTATACCCGCGGGCGAAGACTCTCGGCGATCTCCACCGCATTCCCGGCCGCAAGGCGAAGATTATCTGCCACCGCCCAAATCCACAGGCCCCCAGGGCGGTCCGGATCAGCCGTCACACGATCCACCAGGATTTCGTCCGAGCCGGCGACTTCGACGGGAGTCGGCGAGTCATGGGCGCCGCGCCGCAAGTCGACTCGCTCTCCCAGCAAAGCCTCTGCGGCCTTCTCCGGCGCGGCGGGGGGATCGGTCTCAACGAAAAGGGACACCGCCAGTGAGTGAAACACGGGTACCTGAACCAGGCGCAGAGCCGGCACCGGAACCCTGCCATGCAAGTACTCTTGAAGCTGCTGTCGTAGCACGCTCTCGAGCGCCAGAAGTTCGCTCACACTCGTCCCACCCGGACGCGACATCAAGTTAAAAGCCAACTGCCCGCCAAAGACCTTGCGCGGAATCTTTTGGAAGCTGAGCAGGTTTACGGTCTGCTTCTGAAGTTCATCAATCCCGTGGGACCCGGTTTCGGAAGCCGAGGCGAAAACATGTGCGACCGCCCTTTTCAGGGGAAACCGCGCCCCCAGGCGCAGCAGCAGGGTGCTTATGACAATCGTGGCAGGGCGCGCCCCAACGTAAACCCGGGCGTCAGCGCCTTCCGCCGTTCCTCGAACCGGAAACGAACGGTCGAGAAACGGTACACGCACGATACTTCGTCGGATCGACGGCCCCGGCTCTTCCGCGGGCGCTACGCCGCTGAGATCAATCACGAAGCAAGGAGTTGACCCCTGTGGAGAGGGCCCGGGATCTAGGAACGCAGGCATGTGCCGGTAGCGCGCGGCGATAAAGGCAAAATCCAGCTCCGAGGCCGTAACATTCTCATCCAGGCTCGACGTGGGTGGTCCGTCGCTCAAATCCAGGATCGGCAATTCGGGTTCATCGTCCTCGTCCGAGAAGGTTACCAGGCGGGAGAAGGGGAAGTGGCGTTCCCCCAGAACGTTTAGAAGCTCTTTACCCAACAGCGAAGACGCGCCCACAACGGCAACCCGGTATCCGGCTGGTGATGTTTTCATGCGGCCTGCACCTCTTCGGGCTCAGGAGGATGGGGGCGGTGCCTCATCGAGATGATGCGTAGTATGATTCCCGAAAGCGCATAAGTAACCGCAATCGCCAGCAGGACAGGTTCGGAATACAGCCAGATGGCCCAGATGACGAGTCCCAGGAAGATGATGAGCACGTAGGAACGTCTTCTCTTCAAGTCGAGGGTCTTGAAGGTGAAGTAGCGCATGCGGCTGACCATCAGGAATGCCAGCAGTCCAACCACCACCAGCCAGCCCAGACTGTATCCCCACTCCACCAAAGCTGTCTTCTCCCAGTGCACGATGGCGGCAATCGTTCCCGCCGCGGCGGGAATGGGCATGCCGACGAAATACCGGCGGTCCCGCAGATTACATACGCGAACGTGACCACCCAACCGATTTGGCGCAGGTGCTCGATCAGAGGCGGTCCCATGGATTCGTTGATGGCCCTGATGCCCCAAGAGTAAGCCAGGATGGCCGGGGCGACGCCGAAGGTAATGACATCGGCCAGCGAATCGAATTCCCGGCCGAAGGCTGAGGTGGAGTTTGTAAGCCGGGCAATCCGGCCGTCCAGCCCGTCGAACAATATCGCCCATCCGATGGCCCTTGCGGCCTCATCGAAAGCTACCGCACTCATGCCCTCGACCCCGCCCGCCGCCATGGCCAGAGAGCCTCGCAATGCCGCGATAATGGCGTAATAACCGCACACCAGGGTGCCCACGGTGAACAGGCTGGGCAGGATATAAACACCCCGCCTCATGGCGCCCCGGCTATTGAATTTCAGGTTTGAGTTGGCTGGTTCCAAGGATACTGCTCCCCGCCCGGACGCGATCCCCAACTTTGATGCTCAATGTCACATCCGGCGCCATGAGAACATCCACGCGCGAACCAAACTTGATCAGCCCGACGCGCTCTCCGCGCGCCAGAGCGTCGCCGGGGCGCTTCCAGAATACTATTCGGCGCGCCAGGATGCCAGCGATTTGCTTTACCACGATCCGGCCTTGCTCGCCTTCCACGGTGAAGACGTTCTGCTCGTTTTCGATCGAGGCGGCGTCCTCCATCGCTACCCGGAACGCCCCTTTCCGATAATTGACCTCTTTCACTACCCCGGCGATGGGAGAACGATTGACGTGCACGTCCAGCGGGGACATGAAAATGCTGATCCGGTGCACCGGACAGCCCTCGTAGTTCTCTTCGACGATCTGCACGACGCGGCCGTCGGCGGGAGAGATGATGGCTTGCGGTTGAGTTGGAATGAGACGCTCAGGGTCGCGGAAAAAATTGAGGACTAATAAGGCCAGAATCAAAAAGAAGATCGCACAGATCAAAAGGGCCGGGCTTTGCTCCCGGAACCAGAATCCGAGAGTACCGCCGGATATGAGCACCAGTGGAAGACCGTACCAATATCCCTCCCGCAGCATAAGTACCTTTGCCTGTCAGCCCGGAGCGCTTGGCTTCCGCATGGGCCCGCCTCCCGGTACACTTCAAGGGGTGCTCACATCACCTGCTTCAGCGCGGTCAGAAGCCCGCAGGCAGGTTCGAAGGCGGCTATTGCACCATCTGGGCTTGTCGCACCAGCATTTCCATCTGGTCCTTCGCCCGCAGCTTCAGCTTCTTCAGCCGCACCTCTTCCACCTTCTCTTCTTCCGTCAGGAAGTTCTTTGCCGCCAATGAGTTAAGCTGGGAAGCGTATTGGGTGTGCTCTTGACGAAGGCGACGATACTCTTCGTTGCTGGCCATCAATTCCTCCCGGATGGCCTCGGCAGGAGTGCTCACGGGTGTGCCACCTCCTCCATGTGATATGATACCCACCGTCAGGCTAGCACACCTAATAGGTCCGTTCAAGACGAAAAAGCCGCGCTAGTACTTTTAGGGTAGCTAAGCGAGAGATTCCGAAGCCTCCACTCGATGTTGGTTCACGGCGTCGGGGGATCGTCTTTACGAATCAACGCTTGGAGCTCGAGAACCTGGACCTGGACTTGCTTCACTTCTTTCAGAATGTCCACCTTGCTCCGGTTGATGGAATGCGCCACAAAATAGACCATGCCGAAAAGGAACCAGAAGCATGCCAGGCTCACGAAGTAAGGACCCTTCACCGTATCCATGTGCTGCCCGCCCAGCCACAGGAAGACGACCGAAAGGGCGATCACGAAAACCCACAGTTCAATTAATACCCGTCTCTCCCGGCGAAGCGCCTTTTCCTTCTTCTCCAGCATCGTCGCCACCTCCTCGCGGTAGGCAACCAGGGTCGCGGGCTGCGGCAGATGCGAAAGCAAACGCTCCCGAATACGATCATCTCTTGTTTCCATAACCACCTCGCAACAGAATTTCCTTCATTGCCAGTTTTGCGTAATGGATGCGGGATTTAACGGTGCCTTCCGAACACCCGACAATCGCGGCGATTTCCGCCAGGGAGAAATCCTCGAGAAAATGCAACACCAGCACTTCGCGGTGCCTGAGTCCGATCTCATTCAGGGCCTGATGAATTGCGGCGGAATCCTCCTCCGTGAAGGAGGGCTCCGGCGATCCTTGGAGCGCCGCGCTGTGTACTTCCTCGGCCCGTTCCCTTGACAGGTTGCGGCGGATTCGATCTATCGCGAGGCCGTGTGTAATGCGATACAACCACGGTCGCAGGGAGGCAGGCTCTTTCAGTCCCCGGATGTCTCGAAACGCCTTCACCCAGACATCCTGGAGGATGTCCATCCCAGCCTCCACATTGCCGGCCAATTTGCTGGCGTAATAGAGCAACGGCCGCTCCATCACTGCGACGAGATCCTCGAAGCCGCTCGGTTCGCCCGACTGGCAACGGAGCGCGATCCACTCGTCTTGCGTCCGACTCGTCCTGCTCATTCATCTCCTATGTCGAAGGAAAAGCGCCTGCGGTTCAAAGTGGGAGAGATGGAAAAGCTAGAAGTGAGAGGCTAACACCGTTGGGACAAATTGAAAACCGGGATGGATGGCGCAGATAGAGCCCTGCGGAGCCTGCGACTTCCCGGGCCCCTTCGCGCACCAGAGAGGCCCGAGGCGCAGAGGATCGAGAACAGACTATTGGGTCGCAGCGACCCTGCAGTCAGTTTGCTATAAGCCAGGACTGTTGGCCGTCTGCTCCGGCCCGCCAAGTGGAACGATCGAAGTGCTCTGGCAGAGCGGGCAGCGGTAAGGGGTGCCCTCCGCCTTCCACTGGTGCTTGCACAGCCCACACGACCACAGCTTGCTGGAAGGGACGGAAAGCTCGCCCGGATCAGGCACGAAGAACTCCGGGCCTCGCGGCTCGTCAAGCATGTCCAACGGGATGACGTCTCGAGCCACCAGTAAGGCGGCCTCCAGACTCAGCTCGAAATACTCCATCCCTTGAACCCGCCGTCCTGCAAGCCTTTTGTGGATTTCCGCGGTGTGTTTCTCCGGTGAGGAGCTTTCAAAAGACGCTTCCAAGACAAAACGCTCGGACAGCCCCGACACCCAGTTTAACTCTTGAACTTCCTGAGCGACAGGCCGCTTGGTGAAGCCTACTTTTAAAAGCCCCGGCATTTTCCGGTGCGAAAGCACATAGACATAGCCCGAGACTGACCTCGCTTCCAACAGGGTCTGCCCGCACGAGGCGCACTTGAACTTTGCCGAACTGGTACCGTCCGAGATCGTAGCGCGGCATTCTTTGCCGCACCCCCGGCAGGGGAGGCGGATTTCAAACATAGGCATGCAAGTCGATCCCGATTGAGCGTTCGCCTGAACCCGCAAGTGTCGGGTCACGGAAGATAGTGAAACAGCCGATGGCCTGTGACACTGAGCGGACCGAAGGTTGTCTAAGCCTGTTTCCGCCGGCAGTCTGTCTTCGCTTCGCTCAGATTGACAGCCTCCGCTCGACGTGTTTCACTGACTGGAGTAACGCGACCCTAATACAGCTTGTGTATAGCACAGGAAGTCGAGAATGCGGAAGTGCCATCCTGAGCATTGTCATCCTGAGCATTGACAGGCCGGCGGCCCGCCCGAGCCAACGGAAACGCCCTCGTCATCCTTACGTAAGGGCACGCCATGGCGCAAGCTAGTCCAAATTACGCTCGCAGCCGACGGGCTGTGGTGTGCGGCTCCGCCGCTTGCTGCGCGGAAGGGCGAATCCTTTCCGGCGAGCGGGGCGGCAGAGCCGCTGTGCTAACCAGCGGCGGCTGCTGATTTGGACGGCCTTGCGCCATGGAATGCCCCTGCAGTGGCCGGCGCCGGCGATTCCCAGGCGAGCGCCGCGAAGCCTGCCGCAGTTCTTGGCGGTATATGTAAATAGCCTATCCTATCACGGAGGAAGCCCCTAAGGAAACCGCCCGAAACCGCCGATTAAGATCAGGGCGGAGCACGCTGCGCTTCCGGGTAGCGAGTTGCGCCTGGAGGGCGCCGCGCCGCGGCCATTTCGCAGGCCATACGCGATGACTGAAAAGATCCTTCTCGTCGATGACGAGCCTGCCGTGCTCATGGGCTATGAGCGGCTGCTGCGCAAGGAGTTGCAGGTCACCACGGTCGCACTGGCGCTCCAGCTACAGCCCCCGCCAACTCCTCGACGGGCTTTCCCGCCGATCCTTTGTTTTCATAGACATTCTCGCTTTATTCCGTCAATTCTGAAGTCCAAGAGTCGAGAAGTTGAGGAGTTGAGAAGCCAACGGCCGTTCCCTGAGCTGTGACTGGGACTATATGTCAGCTCTTGCCTTCTGCCGCTCAACTCTTCAACTCCTCGACTCCTTAACTTCTCGATTTTCTTTGCCTCTTCCTTTGTTTTCATAGACATTCTCGCTTTGTTCCGTCAAAAATCAGCTTTCAGCAGTCAGGTCTCAGCTTTCAGCCGGGGCCGCTCACACCCGGAGATGACTCGGGCCCAGAGGTTGCTTGGCACCGTGGAACCCGACCTGCCATACCCACCAGCGGCACCGACTTCTCCATAGCGGTCCTTTGTTTTCATAGACATTCTCGCTTTGTTCGCCAAGAAACCTGTCTCAACGATCAGGTTTCACCTCCAGCCGCGCCATTCCCGGATGGCGCAGACCTCGCTGTGTCGGTCTGCGATGTCGCGAAGGGCCAGGTCAGGCCGAGCGGCAGAATTTGACCGCCGAGTCCGTTCGGGCGGGCGCACGCCCGATTCTAGCCTATAACCTTAGGTGTAGTTTGCCAAGGGATTTCCCTGCAGCGGGGTATTTGGGTGCCCCAACGGTGAGTTTGAAGGGTCGGAGAAACTCTATCCGGACGACAGCTATTCTGCGTTATCATCAGATTTCCCGGCGGCAAAGGCTTTCCGGTCACAGCTAGACCGATGACCGGGAAAGAGAAGAGGCGTTACCAGCGATGGAAAAGAGTATGAGTGCGAAGAAACTGCCGAACACCGACTTCATTCAGGAGCTAGCGAACTTCTGGGACACGCACGATCTCACGGACTTTGCACAAGCTCTGGAGGAGGTCGGCGAACTCGTGTTTGCCCGCTCCAAACACGCACCGCTGAGTGTCGATTTGCCCCCACAAGAGCTTCAGCGCGTGAGACGGCTCGCGAGATCCAAAGGCATGAACGAAACTACCATGGTCCGCGAATGGATTCTCGAAGGGCTTCACCAATCCGTGTGAGGCAGCCGGAAGCGAGGCGGAGAAACGGTACCTGACACGCATTATGAAAGGGCGCCCCTGATTGTGTATGGTTGGGTTGTAGTGGAATCCAACTTTGGCAAAGAGGAGCACCCTTATGAGCGAGGACAAGTATATCGCGTT
>JBEKMN010000046.1:0-43568 GCA_050008495.1 Terriglobia bacterium
TCCCGCTCTTTCCCACTCAACATCAGCATCTCCTGTTTTTCCATCCGTCGAGTTTGACGGAGTTCAACAGGACATTTCTACTTTGCTGAAACCGGACATTATCATTTTGCCGCGACAGCAAAAAATTGCAGAGCTTACCGCGCGCTGATCCGAGGGACATCTGGGCCGAATCTGCGGTAAGATGACGCCTCCGGGATTGACCGACGGACGGCCCGCGATCGTGCGGGTGTATCCGGTCCAGCCGGAACCCTGCTGAGGAATGATGGAGTCAACGGCCAAAGAAAAACTTCACGCCTTCAAACCCTGGCACTCGTTTTTTGTGGGGATCGATTCGGATGGCTGCGTATTCGACACCATGGAGATCAAGCAGAAAGAGTGCTTCATCCCCAACCTCATCAAGTACTGGAAACTTCAAGCCGTCTCGAAATACGTGCGTGCCGCGGCGGAGTTCGTCAACCTCTATTCAAAGTGGCGGGGCGTCAACCGCTTCCCTGCCCTGACCAAAACCGTTGAATTGCTGCGCGATTGGCCGGAGGCCATGCGGAGCGGAGCAGCAATTCCGGATCTCACAAATCTCCAGGCCTGGATCGATTCCGGCACGGCACTGAGCAATCCTGCGCTTGAAGCAGAGGTTTCGAGAACCGGGGATCCGGTCCTGAAGCAAGCTTTGGAGTGGAGCAAAGCCGTCAACCGCTCGATCGCCGAGCGGGTCGTCGGAGTGCCTCCCTTCCCCTCGTTTCGCGCTTGCTTGGAGAAGCTTGCGCCGCGAGCCGACATCATCTGCGTCTCAGTAGCCTCAGGCGGGGCTTTAGAACGCGAGTGGCAGGATCACGACATCGCCAAATACGCTGCCGTCCTGGCGGGGCAGGAAATGGGCTGCAAGAAGGATCATTTGAGGATCGCCGCGGTGGGCAGGTACGCGAAGGATTGCGTCTTAATGATCGGCGACGCGCCGGGAGACCTGGCGGCCGCACGCGCCAACGGCGCCTTGTTCTTTCCCATCCACCCAGGAAACGAAGAGCAGTCCTGGGAGAGGTTCTATCGCGAAGGCATGGAGCGTTTCTTCAGTCAAACGTACACGGGACGCTACGAAACCTCGCTGATCGAGGAGTTCGAGAAGTTGTTGCCAGCGGAGCCGCCGTGGAAGGCAGTGGGCAGGTAGGCAGGTGGGCAGATGGGCAGGTGGGCAGATGGGCAGGTCGGCAGGTGGTGGCGTAAGGTAGGAAGCACTAGGCGCTTCTGACTCCTGACTCCTGAATCTTGAATCCTGCTGTTCTCACACTTCAATCTCTCCGATACTTCCGACAATCCTGGCGGGCTGGTAGGGGAAGCGGCGGACATCCTGCTCGCGCGTGACACCGCTCAGGACGAGGATTGTTTCCATTGAGTATTGTGATAATTTGATTCAGTTGCAACAAGTCCCGCAGTTTGCGACTTCGACTATGGAGAATGAAATGGATTACACCTACGAAGATATTGCCAAAATGATTGACCACTCTCTGCTGAATCCGGTCATGACCGACGTAGAACTTGAACGGGGATGCCGCGAGGGGGTGGATTACAACTGCGCCAGTGTCTGCATCATGCCCTATTACTTGAAGCGATGCGCGGAGATACTGCGCGGCAGCACAGTCAAGCCCAGCACCACGATTGGCTTTCCGCACGGCGGGCATACGACAGCGATCAAGCTTGCGGAAGCGAAGCAGGCCCTCGAAGAGGGCGGCGAAGAACTGGACATGGTCGTCAACATCAGCAAGGTGCTGAGCGGCGATTGGGCTTACGTACGCCAGGACCTCAAGGCCGTCATTGACCTCACTCACGCCCATGGCCGAAAAACCAAGGTAATCTTCGAGAACTGCTACCTCAAAGACGAGCACAAGATTCGCCTTTGCGAAATCTGCGGGGAGTTGGGGGCGGACTGGGTGAAGACATCGACCGGCTATGGCAGCGGGGGCGCGATGATCGAGGATCTAAGACTCATGCGAGCGCATTCGCCGGCGCACGTCCGGGTGAAGGCGGCGGGAGGCATCCGCGATCTTGACAAGCTGCTCGAGGTCCGAGCTCTAGGCGTTACGCGCGTCGGCGCCAGCCGGACCTCGGCCATCCTCGAGGAGTGCAAACGCCGGCTCGGCTAGGGGCAGGTGGCAAGAGCCAGTCAGAATGTAAAGGGTGAGGTTTAAAGGGTAAAGGGTAAAGCGCGGGTCGCTTCACACTTTAACCTTTATCCTTTAACCTTTTGACCGTTCGGCCCCAGGTACCTGGCGGCTGGTAACTGGCACCTACTTCTTCATCCGCTTGCGCTGCACCTCCAACGCCTCCGGCGCGCGCGTCGCCATCCACTGTTCATATTTACGGGCGAGCGTCTCGAGGTTTTTCCAGACGAGGGGATTCTCGCGAGCCTCGCGAAACGCGGGCGCCAGATGCCTGACTTTCTCCCACGCCAGCCACAGTTCCCCGGTGTTCTCGAAGAATAAATCTTCCTTGATGAGGCCGTGGTTGACCAAAGAAGCCGCCATATCCCAATAACTCACCGCCATGCGGAAAAGGGCGTTCTCCTCAGATCCCATTGGGCACTGCTTTTCGAATTCCTCCAACGAATCAGCACGAAACTTCCCGCTCAACCACTCGCGTGCCCGGCGCAACTTCTCTTCCCGGCGGAGTTCATAAAGGCGCAGCAGCAGCTCAGCATCGTAATTATCAGGACTCTCTCGCACATTAACCTCCCTCGACGTTTGTGCTTCCAGCGTTAGTCTTCGAATTGCCGTTTTCAAGTTTCGAGTCTCGAACCTCGAGGTTCGCCAAAAGCCTCCGAACCTCACTTTCGATCAAGTCACGCACGTCCCGAAAATACTCAAGACCCAGCGAGAAAGGATCAGGGATTTGCCACTTGATCAGTTGCCCTTTGAAATCCGCGGGGAGCCTGCATTTCACTCCGAACCCCATCTCCACCACGACGTCCATGTCGGATACAGGAACATCCTGCAAGCCTTTTGACCAGTGCCCCGCCAGTGTGATCCCTTTTTCGCCCAGGGCCGCGCGCGTGTCAAAGCTTATCACACCCAGCGGGTGAGTACCGGCGCTGAAAGCCTTTACTTTTCCGTTGCCGAGTTGGTTGGCCAGTGCCTCCGCCATCTGGCTGCGACAGGAGTTGCCGTAACAAACGAAGAGAATGCGCACTCAGTACCCTTTCACCCCTTCTGCCTTTACAAATTGATACCATAATTTCCGAAACCATGTCACTAATTCAAGCGGTGGTATAATCCTGGCCATCGAAAGGTCAAGGTGTGAATGCGTAGCAACCACCGGATGCAACCGGTCGGACTCACGGGAGGGCAGGGAGATACGCTCCCGAACCTGTGGCCCGGTGGGCAGCGACGTTGGCGCTCGCAACTCGCCCGGCGTGCTTCTTTAATTCCAGTCTTACTACTTACGTTCTCAACACCTCACGGATCGCACGTCAGCGGACAACAGCCGGGCGTGACCGCCAACATCAAGGTCACAGCCACGTCGGTGGCGGTCGACGTGATCGTGGCGGATAACAAGGGCCGCCACGTTGGTGGTCTTACCGCCAGTGATTTCCGAGTCTACGAAAACGACGTTCCGCAGAGGATTGATTCCTTCACTCCTCCAGCAGAGCCCGCCAAAGCGGCGCCAGTGGAAGTTCAGGGCGGCGCCCCGCCAATCGAATCGGACGCAACGCGCGCCCAGCAACCTCAGACGCGAGCGCAGGCGGCGCGGCAAGCCAGCGTGGGCCGGCAGAATCCTGACGAAATCGCTCCTCCCGCCGCGCCCGCGTCCGCTACGCACGGAGGCGGAGAGCGGGCTTCGGCCAACATCACTGCAGCCGAGAAGCTTGCCCATGTCCGCTTCATTACCATTGTCTTTGATATCGCAGACATCCAGGCGGGCAACTTGAAACGTGCCCGCGAGGCTGCGGGAAAATACTTGAAGACTCAGGTTGCCCCGGAAGACTTCGTGGCCATCTACCGGGTCGACAGCAGCCTGCACCTTGCGCAGCCGTTCACCCAAGACAAAGATCAGGCCGCCCGGGCCCTGAAGAAAATCAGCGAGCACGTAACCACAGGACTCTTCACTGCCCAGCAAAGGTTCGAAACGCAGGAGGAAATCGACGCCATCGTGAAGGCTTGTGCGAGCCAGGAGGGGGGCTTTGGAAGGGGAGCAACCCCTGGCGGCTGCGACCAGGGTGGCCTGAGGACGCTCCAAAACTACCTTTGGAACCTGAGCCTTATGCAGGCCCGGGCAGTGTTTGTTGCTCTGCGGGCAGTCGCTCAATCCTATGCCGATATCCCCGGACGCAAGAATGTGGTGGTCTTCTCTGAGGGGTTTATTCGTTCTCCGGAGGCACAAGCTCAACTCAGTTCAACTATTGACGCCGCCAATCGCGCCAATGTGGCCTTTTACATTATTGATGCTTCAGGGCTGACAGCACCTTACGGAGCGCGGAGTAATGTCATGGAGGTTACCGACAACGAGGAGGCCTTCGTCGCAGCCAATACGGGGCCCGCCTCCAATAAGTTCGACTGGATCGGACGCTTGGGGAAGAACAATGTTCACGACGATTTGCAGCAGCTTGCCACAGCTACAGGTGGAATACTGATCAAGAACCAGAACGATCTCCTGGCGGGACTTTCCCGGGTGGACGACGACTTGCGCGAGGCTTATACGCTCGTCTATCAGTCTGCGAACACAAATTATGACGGGTCGTTCCGGCACATCAGAGTAGAGGTTGCAAAGCAGCGCTACCACCTTCGTTACCGCCTCGGCTACTGGGCCATTCCGCCCGGCGAAGAAATGCTGATGAGCCCGGCCGCAGCCCAACTGCTCGCCGGCGTGGCGAGTGGCGAGCTGAGGTCGAACTTTGCTCCCGAATTGAACGGGACCGTGTTGCTCGCGCCAAACGGCCGCCTGGCAGCTCCGGTGCGCGTGACGCTCCCAGCCAAAGAGGTGAAGTTTGAAAAAGATCCGGACCGGGATGTCTATCATGGTGGAATCACGTTTCTGTTGCTGGCACGTGATTCGGCTGGGCACATCGCCTCCGCACACCAGCGCTTCATCAACCTCGAATTCGATTCCCGGCAGCTCGCGGAATTCCAGAAACAGATGCTTTCCATTGACGCGCGAATGGCGATTCCGAAACTGGAACCGTTAACGCTCGAAGTGATCCTCCAGTTTGCCGATGGATCCATCGCGATTGGAAAACAACCGGTGGCGCTGGCGGGCGGTTCCGCTGGGCTCGAACTCACCGGCCTGCTGCTGACGAACCGCGTACAGGCGAATGCCGGGACGCCCGATTCGGGCGATCCGCTGCGAGGGGAGGGATTTCAGCTCGAAGTGCCCGCCAAACCCCAATTCGCTCCTGGCGAGAAGCTTACAGCGTCTTTCGGCGCAGTGAGAGTGCCGCACGATGCCTCTTCCGGGAAGCCCAAGCTCAACCTTTCGTTCAACATTCGACAGGCGGACGAACTGCTGACCACTCTATCGCCCGAGCAAGCGGTTGGCGCCACGGGCCAAAATGTTTTGCTGGTGCTGAAGCAGATCGACCTGAGCTCCCTCGGCCCTGGTAGGTATACGCTGAAGGTAACCGCGGAGAGTTCCAGCGGTCAAGCGCCGGCAAGCCAATCGGCAGATTTCACCATCGTCCGCTCAGCCACAGGAGTGGAATCAGCGGCGCGGGGACTGGAAGCCTTCGTGCTGGGAAGTAACGAAAACCCGGCCGGCATTGTGCCACCCTCCCGACCAGGCCGTCCAACCGAAGGGCCTGGTGCGCTCTCGGTGCTCAATACACCCTTGAATGACTTGGCAAAAACGGCCCATGAACTCAAGGGAATGACGCCGTCCACGGCCCCAGACGAACTACCGCAAATCCTGAAGGGGCTGGGGGACAACGCCGAATCGTTTGTCCGCAATATTCCCAACACTGCTTCCACCGAGGGCATTCAGCAGCAGACTCTCGACAGCGAGAACGATTCTGTAACTCACGAGTTCCGCTATCTGGCCCTCACCAAGCCGGGGGCGCTCGTCGCGAGTCTGAACGAATTCCGCCAAGACTCCAGAGGCCACGAAGTGGAGGCGCAACGAACGATGAAGGGGTCTCCAATTGTGACCAGCGGCTTTGTGTCCATGCCGCTGCTTTTTCACCCTCAGTACCAGAGTGGGTCCGACTTCCGGCTTTTGGGGCGCCAAGCTATCGAGAAGCACGACACCTATGTGGTCGGCTTTGCACAACGCAGTGCGACGCCACTTTCCATCCACATGAACGCGGCTGGAAGTTGGGGAACCTTTCGGATCCAGGGAGTGGCATGGGTTGATACTGGTACCTACCAGATCCTCCGAATGAAGACTTGGCTGCTGCCGGGACAAACAAGATTGGCGGACGTCACCACGATCGTGGATTTCAACGAGGTCCACTTCAAGCACAATTCACTGGCATTCTGGCTGCCGAAGGATGTCGTGGTGGAGGTCGCCTGGAAAGGAAAGCTGTATGTGAACCACCACCACTACTCTGGCTACCGGTTCTTTAGTGTCGAAGCCGGAGAGAAGTCGCCGCGCAGTTGAGTCAAGCCCTCAGCTCTAAGCTCTCAGCCAGCATCTTCTTCTCTGCCGACACTGACGAGGTGCCGACGGCCGAAAGCTGCCCGCTGACGGCGGTGCGCCAATGGCTGTACGGCCCAATGACTCAATGGCTCAATTTCGCGATGAAGTAACGATGGACCGCTTCGTCGTCGGTCAGTTCGGGATGGAAGGTGGCGGCTAGGATGTTTCCCTGCTCGACGAGCACCGGCAGGCCGTCGCAACGCCCTAGCACCCTCACCATGTCACCTACCCGGCGGATGATCGGGGCTCGAATGAAGACCATCTCCATAGGGCGGGGCGAGAGCTCAGGGCATTCGCCTTGGCGCACGGAACTATCAACTTGCCTGCCGTATGCGTTGCGCTCGATGCTAATGTCGAGAAGGCCCAAACGCTCTTGCGTGGGATTCAGGACTTCCTTAGCCAGCAAAATGGCGCCCGCGCACGTCCCGAACACAGGTTGACCCGCCGCCACAAATTCGGCGATCGCCTGGCCCATGCCTTCCTTCGAGAAAAACTTCAGCATCGTGGTGCTCTCGCCCCCGGGCATGATCAGGCCGCTGACTTCGGCAAGCTGGGATGCATGCTTCACCAACGTATAAGGCGCGCCAATCCGCTCCAGCATCTTGGCGTGCATGGCAAAATCGCCTTGAATGGCGAGGACTCCAATGGGTTTGTGGCCGTTGTTCATGGTTAGTCGTCAGTTCTCAGTGGTCAGTTGTCAGTTGTCCGTAGTCCGTTACTGCGGCACGCTCCCTTCGCACGAGAGAAAGGCCCTCGCCCCCTTGGGGGAGAGGGTGGCACGCAGCCGGCGCTTTCACCAGCCGGGGCGGGCCGGGTGAGGGGGTCCACCGGCCGTACTTTGGCCCGTGCCGCCCACTTTGTTGTAGAATACCTTCATGGCTCAAACCCGGCAGTTTCTTGTGAACCTGATCTTTGACCCCGAATACCACGGCTACGTTGCCGACGTACCCCAACTCCCCGGCTGCATGTCGCAAGGAAAAACCGTTGAGGCGGCGCTCAAGAATGTCCGCAAGGCCATGGCCGCCTACGTTGGTTCACTACAGGGGCAACTGAGCCAGCTCAAACCTGAACATACTCCGTAGAGGAGGCCGGCTCCGGCAACGCGTCGCCCCGTTCCCACATGGCGGAGACGTGCAGATCCACAGCTTCGCGAATAAGCTGCAGCACTTCCTCCCGCGTCTCACCCACCACCGCGCAGCCGGGTAAGTCCGGCACGTAAGCACCGAAACTGCTCGCGCCCTTTTCGAGGATTACGACGTATCTCATCCCATTCACCAATGCGGCAAAGGCAGCAGCTTGGCTGCCGCACTCCAAGGCGCTTCGCGCAGCGTTACTGCCGACTGTTGACTGTCAACTGTCGACTGCCGTTCTACCACCCTCTTGTCTGCAGCAATTCCTTCGGATCAAGCTTGGCCACGTCCAGCCCGCGCATGGCTTCGCCGACTTCCGCCGAGCACTCGGCCACGACTTCCGGTTCATTGTAGTGCGTCGTAGCGCGGACAATCGCTTTGGCGCGCTTATCGGGGTCGGACGACTTGAAGATGCCGGAGCCGACGAACACCGCTTCGGCCCCCAATTGCATCACCAGCGAAGCATCGGCGGGAGTGGCGATCCCACCCGCGCTGAAATTGGGCACGGGCAGCTTGCCGTGCTCGCTCACCCACTTCACCAGGTCATAGGGCGCGCCGAGTTCTTTCGACTTGGCCATCAACTCTTCTTCCCGCAGCGTGGTGAGTTGGCGGATTTCGCTGGTGATGGCGCGCAGGTGGCGCACCGCTTCCACAATGTTACCGGAGCCCGCCTCGCCCTTGGTGCGGATCATGGCCGCACCTTCGCCGATGCGCCGCAGGGCCTCGCCCAGATTGCGCGCGCCGCACACGAAAGGCACCTTGTACGGCCATTTATTGATGTGATGTTCCTCGTCGGCGGGCGTCAGCACTTCGCTTTCATCGACGTAATCCACCCCCACCGCTTCGAGCACCTGCGCCTCCGCAAAATGCCCGATGCGCGCCTTGGCCATCACCGGAATCGTCACTCCGCTCATGATCTCTTTGATGATCTTGATCGACGCCATGCGCGCCACTCCGCCTTCCTTGCGGATGTCCGCCGGCACGCGCTCCAGCGCCATTACGGCCACCGCCCCAGCCTCCTCGGCGATCTTGGCCTGCTCAGTATTGGTCACGTCCATGATCACGCCGCCCTTGAGCATCTCCGCCAAGCCCACTTTCAGTTTCATTTGTTGATCGTATTCCCACATCGCTGACCTCCTTGAAACGTAGTCGAGAGTCGAGAGTCAAGAGTTGAGAGTCAAAAACCCGCAGCTCGACTCTCAGCTCTTGACTCTCGACTCTTGACTGCTCTTCACACCAACGCCACCCCGGAGCCCTCCGTCGAACGCTTTCGGCCTGTCTTGGCTCTGCGGATTTCCGCCTTAAACAGGTCGCCCAGAATACCGATTCCCTTTTCAATTTGCGCGTCGGTGGGGCCGGTGAAGCACAAACGCAGGGCATTGTGCTTCGGATTTTGGAAATAGAAATACTTCGAGGGCGCGAAGATTACGCCTCGCTCCCGAGCTTTCACCAGAATCTCCGACGTGTCGAGGTGCGCCGGCAACTCGACCCAGACGGACATCCCACCCTCAGGATAAACCACGCGGACAGCCCCGGGGAAGTGCCGCGTGGCGGCGCGCCGCAGGACCTCCAGCTTATGCTCGTAGACCTTGCAAATGCGCCGGATCCACTTATCGAGCCAGCCGCGCCTGCCAAGTTCCTCGATCACCGCCTGTCCCAGCAGGTTGGTGTGAAGATCAGCGCGCTGCTTGGCCCAGCGCAGGCGCTCGATCACCCGGCGTGAAGCCGCGATCCATCCCACCCGCAGACCTGGAAACCCCACCTTTGAGAAACTGTCGAGGTGAATCACCAGTCCGGCGGTGTCCAGAGCTTTCAAGGGGGGTAATTGCCTTCCGCTGTAGCGTAGCGCGCCGTAGATATCATCCTCGACCACCGGAACCTGGAAGCGCGCCGCAAGCTCCAACAACCTTTTCCGGGCCTCCAGCGGCATGGTGGCGCCCGTGGGGTTCTGGAAATTCGGGCTGCTGAGAATCAGCCTCACCTTGGTCTGCTCCAGCACCGCCGCCAGAAAGTCCAGGTCCAGCCCTGACGCCCTAACCGGAAGGCCGATCAAGCGGGCGCCGGGCGACTCGAAGACATTCCAAAGCCCCGTGTAGGTAGGGTTCTCGGAAACCACCGCGTCGCCGGGAGCAACCAAGGTGCGGCGAAGCAAATCGATGGACTGCTGGCAACCGTTGGTAATCACCAGTTCGTCCAATTCCACTGGAATGCCGTCACGGCGCAAGCGTGCTCGCAAGTAGTTCTTGAGCGGCAGGTAGCCGTCGCTCGAACCGTAGTGAAGCATCCTGGCGCCCTCACGGCGCAATACGGTATCGGTGGCGCGCCGCACCAAGTCGTGGGGCGCCATCTCGTCCGCGCCGTGGGCCGCGGCAAAAGAGATGATCCCCGCCTCGTAGGTGCTGGCCATCAACCGTCCCAGGGAATCGTCGCGCAGGTCCTCGGGAAAGTAACTCTCCCAGAACACATCGGCTCCTGCCGCACGAATGGGACGGGTAGTGGAGCGCACTGTTTCCGCCAGGCTCGTCACGTACGTTCCCCGGCCGACCGTCCCTTGGATCAGCCCTTCAGCCTCGAGTTCGGCGTAAGCGTTGCCAACCGTGGTGCGATGCACATCCAGACGCTTCGCCAACTCCCGGCTCGGTTCCAGCCGGTCTCCCGACTTCAACGCCCCCGAGACGATGCGCGCGCGCAACTGCTCGCGGATCTGCATGTAGAGCGGCTTGGGCAAACTGGAATCGAGGGTCACCAGCACGGCAGCCAAATCTCCTTTGTGGTGTTACCAGACCAGATTAGGCCATTCGTGACCCGATGTAAAGAGCCAACTGGGCCAAGTTGAGAACAGACCAAGAGCAAGGTGAGAAGAACAGGCAGTCGGCAGTAGGCAGGTGGGCAGGTCGGCAGTGGGCCGCCGGGGAAGTGCTGAACAGCCTGAGTCTGTCATCCTGAGCGAAGCGAAGGATCTCTGTAGTGTCACTTGCGCCGTCAGTTCCGGACAAACTGCGGAGATCCTTCGCTCCGCTCAGGATGACACGCGCTACAGCGCGCCTCGGAGAAAGGGGTTTGTTTCCCGTTCATCCCCAATTGTGGTTGACGAGCCGTGCCCGGGAAAAACCGGCGTTTCATCAGGGAAAATCAGCAGCCGGTTGTGAATGGAGTTCAGTATTTGTTCATAAGATCCGCCCCACAGATCCGTTCGACCGATGCTTTGCTGAAACAGTGTGTCGCCGCTGAAGATCTTTGGTTGCGGACTAGCAAGGTGAAGCGAGAGGCTGCCGGGAGAGTGCCCGGGGGTATGCAGGACTTCCAGGAGATGGGAACCGAAGTGCAGAGAGTCTCCCTCCTTCAGGAATTGATCCACCTTGACCACACCCGGGGGGAGCAGGCCCAACCATTCCGCCTGCACGGCGACGTTCTCGTAGAGCGGCAGATCGTCGGCGTGCATCAACACCGCCGCTCCGGTGGCGCGTTTCAATTCGGCAAGGCCTCCCACATGGTCGATGTGCGCGTGCGTGGCGACGATGTACTTGACGCGCAAATTATGCCTGGCCAGCACTTCCTGAACGCGGTCGGTCTCGTCCCCCGGATCAATGACCACGGCCTCGCCGGTCTTTTCGTCGCCCACAATGGAACAGTTACAAGCCAGCATGCCCACGGGGATAATCTCGTGAATCATCCTCAGTCATCCTTCCTTTCGCACTCAACCATTGTACCCGATCCAACGACTCCGCAGGGGCAACCCTTGTGGTTACCCAGGCCGGCCACATAGGCCTTCCCTACGACAATTGTAAAGCCACTTGACACACCGACTTCAGGTCTCTACGATGAAATAGCTATGGAAGTAGATTTGACGCCTGACCTTGAAGCTAGGTTGACCCGGCGTGCTGCCGAGCAGGGCCGCGATACTCGATCGCTCGTGAGGGAGGCACTGGAACGCTTTCTGGATTACGACGAATGGTTTGCGCGGGAAGTCGAGAAGGGATTAGCCGCCGCTGACCGAGGCGAACTCTCCGAACATGCGGACATCGGCAAACTCATCGACCAGCGTTATCCCGGCTGATGCGCATTCGCTGGACAGACCCTGCCGCTCGCGATCCTAGACACATTTGTGACTACATTCATGATCGGGACGCGCCGGCCGCGGCGCGTCGTGTGGCCCTTACCGTCTACCAAACCGTCGGCTCCCTGTCCCAGTTTCCCAATCGTAGCCGTCCCGGACGGAGGCCGAACACCCGCGAGTTAGTGTTTCCTGACCTGCCCTTCATTGCCATCTATCGAATCCGCGGGGATGTTGTTGAAGTCGTTCGCATTTTGCACGGCGCCCGGAAGTGGCCATAGGATTCGCGCGCCCCGCGCAGGCCTCGACGAATGACGCCGGGCTTCGATACCCTGCGGGTGGTTTGTTCTGAAGTTCGAAATCCGTTATGATGAAGTGTTCATGGCTTCCAAGACACATTCTCAGCGCGCCGCGGCGAAAGCGGCGAAAGGAACTGCCGTCGCGCAGGTGAAGGCTCCCCTCAACACCAGTGACGGTTTGAATAATCCCGACCTTTACATTAATCGCGAGCTGAGTTTGCTGGAATTCCAAGGCCGGGTTTTGGAAGAGGCCGCAGACGCGAGCAACCCGCTGCTGGAGCGAGTTAAATTCCTTGCCATCCTGACGTCGAACCTGGACGAATTCTTTATGGTTCGGGTGGCGGCATTGATGAAGCAAGTCGCCACCGGCACGGCAGAGGTCGGGCTCGACGGGCGGCCTCCGTCGGCACAGCTTGAGCTGATCAGGGAAAAGGTTCGCCAGATTACAACCCAAGCCCACGATCTTTGGCGAAAGGAAGTTCAACCGTGTTTAGAGGAACAAGGCATTTCTCTGGTTGACCTTTGCTGTCTGGCGGATGACGAGCGCGCGGCTTTGGACGCCTATTTTCAGCAGCACGTGTTTCCCGTCCTCACGCCCCTGGCCTTCGATCCCGGGCGGCCCTTCCCTCACATCTCAAATCGCAGCCTGAACCTCGCGGTGGTAGTCCGTGACCCAAAGGGGGAAGAGCACTTCGCGCGTGTCAAAGTTCCTGACATCCTGCCACAACTTGTTCCGATAACCTCCACTCGCGGAGAGTACGAGGCTCTCCCCGCAGCGGCCAAGGCGTTCAAGTTCGCCTGGCTCGAGCAACTGATCGCGGCAAACCTCGGCCTGCTGTTCCCCGGCATGGAGATCGTGGAGTCGTCGCCTTTTCGTGTGACGCGCGATGCGGAAGTGGCGATCCAGGAATTAGAGAGTGATGACCTGCTGGAAACCATCGAAGAGGCGATGCGGGAACGGCGGTTCCTCGACGTCGTACGGTTGGAAGTTGCGCAGGACATGCCGGACAAAATACTCGAAATCTTGACCAGCCAGATCGGAGTCAATGTTCAGGACGTGTATCGCGCCAGCGAGTCGCTGGGAATGGACCGGTTTATGGAATTCTATTCCCTCGACCGTCCTGACTTGAAGGATAAGCCCTTTGTGCCGATGACTCCCGCCAGCTTGGGCGCGGACTGCCAAGGCGATCTCTTCAGCCTGATCCGCCAGGAGGAATTCCTGCTTCACCACCCCTACGATTCGTTTCAGCCGGTGGTGGAGTTTGTGCGCCAGGCGGCGCGTGACCCGAACGTGCTCGCCATCAAGATGACCCTTTATCGTGTGGGCAGAAACTCGCCGATCGTGGCCGCGCTGCTGGACGCCGTCGAGCACGGCAAACAGGTTGCCGTGCTTATGGAATTGAAGGCTCGCTTCGACGAGGAAAGCAATATTGAATGGGCAAAGACTCTGGAAGACGCGGGAGTCCACGTCATCTACGGGATTGCCGGGATGAAGGTCCACAGCAAGATTGCGCTAGTGGTGCGACGCGAGGGCGACGTGATTCGCCGCTACGTGCATTTGGGCACCGGCAATTACAACTCCATCACGGCGCGTCTTTACACTGACCTGGCCCTGCTGACCTGCAACGAACAGATCGCTGCCGACGCCACCCACTTCTTTAATGCTCTAACAGGCTATGCGGCGCGCCAGGAACCGCAGAAGCTGCTCGTCGCTCCCGTCAATATGCGCGAGAAGCTGGTCGAAATGATTCGCCGGGAAATTGACCACCAAAAGGCGGGGCGGCCGGCGCGCCTGGTCTTCAAAGTGAACGCGATTGAAGACCCCGACATGATCCACCTGCTTTATCAGGCTTCGCAGGCGGGCGTTAAGGTGGATCTGCTGGCGCGGGGCATTTGCTGCCTTCGTCCTGGAGTGCCGGGCGTAAGTGACAACATCCGCGTGATCAGCATCGTGGGACGGTTCCTGGAGCACAGCCGGATTTACTATTTTCAAAACGGCGGAGCTGAGGAACTCTACCTGGGCAGCGCTGATCTGATGCACCGCAACCTGAGCCACCGAGTGGAAATCATCTTCCCGGTGGAATCCCCTCGCTGGGTCCGGCGCTTGAAAGAGATTCTCGACATCTACCTCTCTGACCAGGCCAAAGCGCGCCACTTGAAGTCGGACGGCAGTTATACCCGCAGCCCGAACCAGGAGGGCGCTCTCGCCGTCAATGCCCAAACATCGTTCATTGGCCTCACCCCCCAGGAAGATTCCAGCCAGGCTACGAGCGCTCCTCTGTGATAACTCAGGCCTTGCATGCAGATGATTCCCTGAGGTGAGGTTGGAGCGGTCATCCGTAGGTATTAACCCTTCGCATCGTTGACTACCCTTTGCCGCTCTTCTATACTCGACCCAAGGTGAGCATGGTGCGCGGTAACAAATGAAACTCGTCGTGGTAGGCGGGCAGGCTCGCAAGGTCGGCAAGACCTCGGTGATAGCCGGTTTGATTCGGGGGCTCAAGATGCTTGCTTGGACGGCAGTGAAGGTCAGCTATCACAGCCGCGAGGCCGACTCGCATGATGCGCCCTTGGCCGACGAGCTTCCGCCGCATCTCGATTTCTTGCTAAGCGAAGAACGCGACGCCCAGGGACACGGCGACACGTCGCTGTATCTGGCGGCGGGAGCGCGGCGCGCGTTGTGGTTGCGGGCTAGGGGCGACAGTTTGTCCCAAGCAGTGCCCAGCCTGCTCGACGCTCTGGCGGGCGATGAGCATGTGATCGTCGAAAGCAACACCCTGCTTGCCTTCCTCAAACCCGCTGTGTTTCTCATGGTAATTGACGAGTTGAGCCGGGACGTCAAGGCTTCAGCCCGGCGGTTCCTGGCGCGCGCCGATGCGTTGGTCAGCGTGCGGCCTCATCTTGAGCCCTCCGCCCGTCCGGCAACGTACCTGCACATTCCTGAAGACAAGCCTGTCTTTCCGGTCTCGGTGGGCGAGTGGTCGAATCCAGAACTGTACCGGTTCGTTAGCGAACGGCTCTCCTAGCTGTGGGGCGGCCCTTGTGGCCAGCCTCGGGCAACCACAAGGGTTGCCCCTACACAAGATCAAGATTAGCATGGCAGCCTTGACCGAGGATGAAATCCGCAGGACGCTGATGAGCATGCCGGGGTGGTCCTACTCCGGCAATGCGATCCAGAAGAAGTTCACTTTCCAATCGTTTATGCCCGCCATCGCCTTTGTGAACAAAATCGCCGAAGCTGCTGAGCGGGCCAACCACCATCCGGACATTACCATCAATTACAGCCAGGTAAGCATCAGCCTTTCGACGCACAGCGAGGGCGGCGTGACGCAAAAGGACTCTCAACTTGCGAACGCGATCGACAAGATCTACGCGGCTGGAAATTGAGAAGTCAAGGAGACGAGAAGTCAAGAAGTTGAGGAGTTGAAAAGCTAACATGACATCCTCAACTTATCCACCCCCGAACTGCTTATCTTTACGAGTTCTTAACTCCTTGACTCTTCGACTTCTTGACTGGTCGACTCCCTGACTCCTCAACTCCTTGACTCCTCAACTCCGATGCGCATAGAATCCCCGTGACTTGCGTTGAGGAATAAGGGGATGTCCACATTCCTGCAGTGGGTTCATGTGACTGCGGTTGTCCTGACCGTGGGAGGGATGGCATTTTTGCTGATCGTCCTGACACCCGGGATCGGAGACTTACAGCCCGAGCAGCGCGAGCGGCTGTCCAAACAGGTGACGGACCGGTTCAGATGGGTGCTTTGGTCCTCGATGGCTCTCATATTGCTTTCAGGGCTGTACAACATTCGCGAGTACTACTGGGAAGTCGCCTGGGGTAAGTCGTGGGAACTACTGACTGTGAAAATCGTTCTCGCCTGTGTCGTCTTCGCCATCGCGCTGGCAGTGACTCTTCCCTTCAAGCTTTTCGATTGGGTGAGGGCCCGGCGACAAATCTGGCTCGCCATCGCCGTCGGCATTTCGGTGGCTGTCATCTTCATTTCCGCTTATCTACGCAGGTAGGTGCAGGACGGCCTGTTTGAAAGTGCCCCTCTGCTGCATGATCTTCTTTTGCAGCAAGACGATAGCTTGCAGCAGCATTTCAGGCCGGGGAGGGCATCCGGGAACGTACACATCCACAGGGATGAACTGGTTCACGCCCTGGACGATCGCGTAGTTATTGAAGACTCCGCCCGAGGTCGCGCACGCGCCCATCGAGATAACCCATTTCGGCTCCGGCATTTGCTCGTAGAGCTTCTTGATCACCGGGACCATCTTCTGCGAGACCCGGCCAGCCACGATCATCAAGTCCGATTGCCGCGGTGAGCCACGGAAGACCTCGGCTCCGAAGCGGGCGATATCGAAACGGGAGGCTGCCGTTGACATCATCTCGATGGCGCAGCAAGCCAAACCAAAACTCATGGGCCAGATCGACGATTTGCGCGCCCAATTCACCGCCTGGTCCAGCTTGGCAAAGATCAGACCTTCAAAGCCCGAAGATTCATTGGTTGGCATGAGCCGTTAGCCCCTCAACTATTATGCCACCTCCAGCCTGCGGATTCAATTGCAGGGGTGGGTGATCCTCGCCGTCCAGCAACCTTACGAACCAGAAGGCGGATCTGCGAGGGCTCCATACATCTCAGGGCGGCGCGCGGCGATGCGGTCAAACTCCCATTGTCCCGGCATCCGAACCACCCGGTTGCGGTCCGCGCCCGCCAAGTCAAGGTCCGCGAGCAGGATTGTCTCTTCGGTTTCACCCGCCTCGGCCAGCGTCTTGCCCGTAAAGTCCACAATCTGCGAGTGGCCGACGAACCGGAATCCTCGCTCCTCGCCAACGCGGTTCGCCGCCACGACGTGGAAATGGTTCTCCGCGGCCCGGACCTTGGGAGTATGCTGCCAGCTATCCGAGCCTATGGGCCAATTCGTGGCGATCGCCAGCAGTTGAATTCCTTTGAGTTTCAATACCCTTCCCGCTTCCGGGAAGCTGCAATCAAAACAGATATTGATTCCGATCTTTCCATGCGTCGTCTCGAAGATAGGGAACGGCTTGTCGCCCAGTGTCACGAACCGGTCGATCCCCAAGTACGGAAGGTGGAGCTTGCGGAAAGTCCCCGCAATTCCCTGCGGCGTCACCACCACTGCGGCATTGTAGATCCGGTCGCCGTCGCGTTCGAGCATGCCGACCACGGCGGTGCAATCGAGTTTCTTTGCCGCTGCCGCCAGCGCTTCCGAAGCAGGACCGGGCACTGGTTCGGCCACCGGGGCAGCCTCCTCCAAGCCCGTGAAGCAATACCCTGTCAGCGCGCATTCCGGGAATACCACAATCCCCGCGCCAGCCTGTGCTGCAGATTCCATGCAATCAAGGATCTTCTCCAGGTTCTTTTCTTTCTCCAGAATCTTGATGTCCATCTGCACAGCAGCGACTTTCATGAACCCTCCCCCAGAGAGCGAAAGCTCGAAATCCGAAAATCGGTCAATCGACTAGGAACATTAGCTATTTCGAGTGTAGCATGAGGCTTTCAGCGATGTCCTTGACAAAGAGTTTTGAATTGTGAGTAAATTTGTCCTACCGATGGGTCGCGCCTCCAGATTCTTTCTGGCGCGATGATAGCTACACAATTCAATATCTTAGTACATGGAGGAACGATGACAAAAAGACCGATAGTATGGGCTCTAGGATTGGCGGTACTCGTAGCAGCTTCTTTACCCCTGGTCTTTCACGCGCAGCCAAGGTCGCCTCAGCCCGCCGCAGCAACCCTCGCGGCTCCACTTCCAGCAGCAAGCCCTGCCCCCCAACATCATCATCCGCGGATCGAGGCAGCCATCCAGCATCTCGAGGCAGCTCGGCGTGAACTCCAGGCGGCTCCAGAGGAGTTTCACGGACACCGTGTGAAGGCGATCGAGCACGTGGACCGCGCCCTTGCAGAAAGTCATAAGGCGCTTGAAGTGGGGCCATAGTTGGCCAAGGAGCAGGCCAGGCTGTTGGCTGGCCCGCATCTGGCAGTCCTCAATTATCCGTCCCCTGCACCAAGAGGGGATGCGGTAGACCCGAGTGGGCCCCATCCCCTTTCCCTCCCTGCCCCCGCCCCTGCTTCTCTGCTGACCGCCGGATTGCAGATGGGCGCCCTAGCTTCCGCGCAGCACGCCGACTGATGGTGGCATTTGCCGACCGGAACGCCGGCGCTCCGTTCAAATCGCTCCAGCACGGATTGCAATTAGGCGCTTGACAAAAGGCGAACAAAAAGCGAAACTACTCGCATCCTGACTTTGAGGTGCCCAATGGCCTCCGCGCCGGTAGTTCCCGTTACGCCCGCTTCCCCGGATCACTTGGTGGGCATCGCTCGCATGGCCGCCGAAAGCCCCCGGGTGCGCGAGCGTGCTGAAGTTGAATACTTCGCACTTCCCTGCCGCTCCGCGCTTAACCGGGAGTCGAGCGGCCGCATGCCCTTCGCGTGGACCCTCAACCCTTATCGAGGGTGCGAATTCGGCTGCAAGTATTGCTACGCCCGCTACACCCACGAGTTCATGGAGATGTGGGACGGCAAGGATTTTGAACGTAAGATCTACGCCAAAGAGGCGGCGCCAGAATGGTTGCGCGCCGAACTGCGCCAAGCCAAGGACAAGGGCCTGCCGATTGCCCTGGGTACGGCAACCGATCCTTACCAACCGGCAGAAAAACAGTTCGAGATCACCCGGAGGATGCTCGAAGTCTTCTTGGAGTTTGAAGGCTTGGACTTCTCGATCACCACGAAATCTGTCCTGATTCTGCGTGACCTCGATCTGTTAGCGCGAGTTTCCGCCCGGCATCGCTTCAGCGTCCACATGACCGTCACCACGACTGACGAGCGTTTGGCGCGCCTGCTTGAACCCAAGGCTCCGCCGCCCGCAAATCGACTCGAGGCGGTAAAACTGTTGGGTGAGGCCGGGATTCGGGTGGGCGTCAACGCTATGCCCATCCTGCCGGGATTGAACGACTCTCAGAAGTCCCTTAACGATTTGGCGCAAGCCTCGCGCCGGGCGGGCGCTAAGTTCCTTTACGGGAACATTCTCTTCCTCACCTCCTCCGCCATGAAGCAATTCATGCCGTTCCTCGAGAAAGAATTTCCGCGCCTTGCCAATCGGTACCGGAAACTCTACGCACACTCGGCATATCTGAACGGGGAATACAAGGAGCAGATGACAAAACTACTGACCGAACTCAGGGCCCGCTACGGCCTTGACGGGAACCGCGGCGAACCGCCTCCGGCGGCCAGGCACCCGCAGTTGTCCTTGCCGTTTGGCACGGTGGCCGAGAACGCCATATCGTCGCGACACCTCACACCTTGTGCATAGCAGCGAAACCCCATTAGTCACCGCCTGCCTCGGTTCGTTTTGTGCTTATTGAGGAAGGCGAGAGCGAGGATTACTCTTGACGTGCGGTTCACAGGAAATCTCGGGAAGCGCGCGTATGTCCTTCCGGGCAGTCGCTTACCGCATTAAAACAAAAGGACTTATGTCATCGCGGAAGCATGTGCTGAGGGCTTGGGGGGCTCAACCGGCCAAGCTTCTTCGCCCCGTCCACCGCGCCAATCCTCGCACTTTTGGGCGTTTATGCTCGCTTGGAATGAAAGGGAGGAACGCAGTATGAACACGAATTGTGAGCAGCGTGGTCCGCGCCTGAATCTGGACGATTTACGAGCGGCTGCCGCTGAGATGCGCGCCCTCGATATTATCGACATTTTTGCCGGAGGATCCGGTCACCCGGGCGGCACGCTTTCGATCATGGATATCGCCGCCGCGCTCTACCTGCGCGTATTGAATCACGACCCAGGCAATCCAACCTGGCCGAAACGCGACCGGGTTTTCTGGTCGACCGGCCATAAGGCGCCGGCGCTTTATGTGGCGCTCGGCAGAGCAGGCTACTTCCCTCTGGACGACACGGTCCTGCTGCGCCAGCTTGGCTCCGGGTTCGAGGGCCACCCCAATTGGCTTGAACTACCTGGTATAGAGGTTTCCAGCGGTTCGCTGGGGCAAGGGTTGGGAGTGGCGGTTGGCAACGCTCTGGCGGGAAGACTGTTGGGCAAGACCTACCGCGTCTACTGCATCATGGGAGACGGCGAGCAGCAGGAAGGCAGCGTCTGGGAAGCGGCCATGGCCGCTGGCCATTACAAACTGGACAATCTCTGCGGAATTATCGACAAAAACGACCTCCAGATCGATGGCCGGGTGCGCGACGTGATGAACATTGACCCGCTGGCGGAAAAGTACAAGGCCTTCAACTGGAACGTGGTGGAAATCGCTGGGCACGATATGGAGCAGATCCTGGCGGCCTTCGAAAGCGCGCGGGCGGCCACGGGACTGCCGACCCTCATCATTGCCCACACCGTAAAAGGCAAGGGTGTGTCCTTTATGGAGAACGAAGCGGGCTGGCACGGCGTGGCGCCGAATCGCGCCCAGTTCGAAAAGGCCATGGTGGACCTGGCGACGCCCTCAGTCCCTGCCGCGCGGGTCGAAGCTTTGCTTTCCAAAGCTGCGGACTACGGCGCGGAGGTCGCTCTCAAGTCAAGAGGCAAGCTGCCCGCCTTCTGCCGCGATTATTGGTGGAACGCCGGTCCAACGATGAAAGTGGATATGGAACCCACGCGGATGGGCTTCGGGCGCGGGCTCGAGAAGGGCGGTGATGATGAACGTGTGGTGACGGTGCATGCGGATATTTCCGGGTCCATTCGCATCACGGATTTCGAGGCCAAGCATCCCGAGCGGAAGCATCGCGTCTTCAGCGTGGGAATCGCAGAGCAAAACATGATGGAAGTGGCTGCGGGACTGGCGAAGGAAGGCTTAGTGCCGGTAACCGGGACCTACGGCGTGTTCGCTTCCGGCCGCTGCTGGGACCAGATTCGCACCACCATTTGTTATTCGAACTTGAATGTGAAAATCGCCGGTGCGCACGGAGGCATCTCCGTGGGCGCGGATGGGGCGACGCATCAGGCGCTCGAGGAATTCTCACTGATGTGCGTCCTGCCGAATATGCACGTGCTGGCGCCCTGCGATTCGCTCGAGACCGAGCGCGCTACGCTCTTCGGCCTGCTCGACCTGAACGGGCCAACTTACATTCGCTTTGCGCGCGAGGCTACGCCGGTGGTGACGACTCCCTGGACGCCGTTCCGCTACGGCGAGGCCAATATCATCCGCTATCGGGGTGAGGCGCCTCGCTTCCTGGACGCCTTCGAGATCTTCCTCTCCACTCAGTATACGAGCGAGCACGAGGAAGTTTCCATCATCGCCTGCGGCCCCATGGTCCCCGAGGCCATGCGCGCCGCCTGGCTACTCAAGGAAGAATACAAGCTGGATACGCGCGTCATTAACATGCACACCGTGAAGCCGCTCGACGTGGGCGCCCTAGTCCAGGCCGCGGAGCAGACGCACCTGATCGTCACCGCCGAAGAGCATCAGGTGGGTGGGTTTGGGAACATCGTGGCAGGCGCCATCCTTCAACACCGCAAGAATTTCAGGCACCCGCTGTTGTTCGATATGGTCGGAGTCAAGGACCGCTTCGGCCTCTCCGGCAAGCCCTGGGAACTAATGCAAGAGTTCGGCCTCAGCGCCGAACATATCGCCGAGCGCGTCTTGCAACTCCGCGAGCGCTGGCTGAGCCGCGAGGAACACGCGAAAGCGGCGTGATAACTGAGTAGCGCGGACCTGCTGTTTAGGTCCGCGGTTCGTCCCCGGCTCGGACCGAAAAGCCGCAGACCTTGGAAAGCAGGGCTGCGCTAGCAGCACCGGGAGATTCAGGTTCGAGGAGGGCATATGAAGGCTATCAAGTGGGGACTAAGGATTTCAGCGTGCCTTATCTTGTTGGTCATACTGGACGAGAACAGAAACGATAATCAGGCCGCACCGCCGTCACCGCCACCAACCGCAGAGCAGCAACAGGACGAGCGTCAGCGGAAGGCGCAGCAGGAGTTTGCCCTTACCTTGACTCGGGCTTATCGAAATCAGGGGTATGAAGTACTGGCTGTCCCAAATGACCATACTTTGGAGCTGCTTTCTGAAAGCTTCAAAGACCCTGAGGCCCGGAATGCAGCCATGGAAGACCTGATCAAAATCGGCGGACACAGCCGGTTCTGTGACTTGGGCATCTGGACCCTGGCGGTGGGTTATGAAAAAGGCATGCTTAGTGGCGATGTGACCCTCAAGCGCTCGCTCGGGTGTCCGGCGGCCAAAGCTGCCCACCTGAAGGAGAAAGAAGCAGACCGCGAGAAGTTCGTCGCGAGCTTAGTTTCTGATATGAGCGCACAAGGCGTGCACCCGAGCGCGGGAGGAGTGGCGCATACGGCCTTGGTGCTCGAAGGAAACTGGACGGTGGAAGTGGCGTCGATTGGTGCGCGTATGCTATTGAATAGTCCAACGGCCCAGGATTTGTGCAGCCTCGGATTCAGCCGGGTTGACCTGAAGAGTGAGGGCCACCTTCTGAAGACCGTACCGATACACTGCAAATGAGAAGCCCTGAGGGGAAGAGGTCAACCAATTCTGCCCGCACCAGGTTGCAGTGATAAAGAAATATCGGGGGACGCAAATAACCGGCGGTGAAGCTCAGCTGAATTGGCCCTTCGCGTTGTCGAGGAACACGCCCTTTTCCTTCCAAACGAGGGCAATCTTCAGCGGACCAAGCCATTTGACTGACTCCGGATCAGGCTCGTGGGGAAGCAGGATAGCCTTGTTGGGTTTCTTATTCTTAAACTCTTTCCCTAAGAGAAATTCGTAGTCGAAGAGCTCTCCGACCGCCATCCGAATATCTTCCCGTTTGCAGGAGGCCTTAGCTTCGATGAGGTTATTCCGCGCCTTCTCGTAGGCGTCGCAGTTGAAGTTCCCCCACCACCGCGACTTGAGTTCGCGGTGTTTCCCCTGGAGTTGGCTTTGATAGTCGTGTACCAGCTTGGCCTCTCTCTTGGTGGCAAGCCAGGCCCCTTGCTCAGTCATGACGCGATACTTTAATCTGCGTGCGCCATCCAGCTCTTTTTCACGTCCCCGGGGAGGCGGTGGGGGCCCCATCAATCTTTTGAAGAGCTCGTAAGCCTCGGCCTGGTCACAACGTTCCTGCTCCTCAGGATCGCGCCACCTCACGAAGCGGTAGCCGAGATTGCACCATGCAAGCCGGCGCAGAGTGGCAGGCCTGTAGGACTTGCGCTTGTGTTCCCGGACCTCTTGCGCCGCTCGCCAGCCTGACTTGAACGCGCCCCTATGCCGATTGGAAGGGCTCCGACTACGATCGTCGTAGTCGTAGCTCATGAAGTCGTCTGGACTCGCTGGCTTGTGCAATTTGCCATGAAAACGCATGACGCTTGCTTCGAGGTTCATCTCACACTCCCTTCTACCTATGCGAATTGCGCGGGTGGCGCGTACGTCTCGACGTTCTTTGTCGGGATGTATGCGCCCCTCGTGCGACTAAGCATGTGCCGACTTTCGGCCTGTCGACCTGGGCGGCGTCGAGTCCTCCGAGAGCGCCGACAGCACCACCGGGTCGCGGTCTGGGAACTGCGCGACCAGGGACAGCGTGCCGCCCATTGCTTCCACCGTTTTCCGCAGCGTCGAGAGCAGAACATCGCTTCGCTTTTCGAGACGGGAGACGCTGTCCTGCTTGATTCCCAGAGTCTTTGCAATATGGACTTGCGTGAGCTTGCGGGCTCTTCGAAGCTCGCGCAGGGTCATCTCTTCCGCCATCAACTCTGCCGCTCGCGCTTCCACTTTCTTGCGTTGCGCAGGGCGCAGTCGCCGGATTTTGTCATTGACGTTGACAGGCATTCTCAACCTCTCTCAACCACCCAGCTCACAGTCATAATATGGCATATGGTCCATATGATCTCAAATACATATTACAATCCTCAGGATAGTGAGATGATAGGCTGGGTCACAGGCTGTGGGAGCAAGTAGCGCGGACCTGCCCTCTAGGTCCGCGGTTCGTCACTGCAGCAGAACGAAAAGCCGCAGACCTTGGAAAGAAGGTCTGCGCTACCTCGCTTCTGAGCCCCGAAGGGGCGGCCTAGCCCAGCCCAGGCCAACGGCCTGGGTTCAGAGTCCACACTTCCGCGCTTCCAAGCCCTGAAGGGGCGTAATACACTCGGAGCCCAGACTGAGGCGATCATCCGCGATCCGCCAGAGAAATGTTTCGCCCTTTCAGGGCTTGATGCGGAAAAATGGGACAATTTCTTAGACCCAGGCCGTTGGCCTGGGCTGGGCTAGGCCGCCCCTTCGGGGCTCCTGTCGGCAATCCAGGACCTCGCACCCTCAGTGATTGATCGTCAAATTCTCGAACAGAAACAGCCCTGACTTCCCTGCCACGACAATATCCAGGTCGCCGTCGCCGTCGATATCGACCACAGGGATCTGCATACCGCCGCCGGTGCGGCCGCCGTAATCGATGACGTGGCGCCGCCACTGGATTTCAGTTCCCACCTTGATAGGTTCGTACCAGTAGATTCCCAGCGGCTCGCGGCTGCCGGGATCGTGGCCGTTGTGCGCAAAGTAACGCTTGCCGGTGACGATACCGATGTGGCCATCGCCCTTCAGGTCAACGAGGGTCAGGGCGTGGGCTTGCGACCAGCTATCGTCGATCATGTGCTTGACCCAGGTGCGATAGCCGGCTGAATCTTTCTTCTGCTCGAGCCAGAAGATGCCGTAGCCGTGGCCAAGTGAAGTGACGATGTCCGGCAAACCGTCGCCGTTCACGTCCAGCGTATAAATGAACCCGGTGGCGCCGAGGTCGAACTCAGGATGAAAGATCCATTGACCGTTGCGGGGGTCGGGCGGCGCTTCGAACCAACCCTTGGGGGTGATGATATCGGTTCGTCCGTCGCCGTTCACGTCTCCCGCTCCGATGCCATGGCCGTAGCTCTTTGGGCTCACGATGTGCGGAATCCAGGCCGCGTCGCCGCCTTTGCCGGACAGTTCGTACCAGGTCAGCGGAAATTTCTCGTCTCCGAACTGGGGCAGGAGTTGCTGCGGCTTGCCGGTGTTGAGGATATCCACCAGGAAAGCGAACTCGACGGGAGCGCGCGACTCGATCACGTGCTTCGTCCACGGCTTATTCTCCGCCCCAGGGTTTTCCCACCAGGTAAGCGATTCGCCCCAATACGAACAGCTAACTATATCCGGATAGCCGTCGCCGTTCACGTCGATCGCCAGGTCGCTAAGGTCTTCCAGGTAGAAATCCGAATAAGGCAAGCTGCGGAACTTGTGCTTGATCCAACGCGGCCCTTCGCCGGGAGCGGCGGGCGGCGCCTGCTCGAACCAGTTCTCCCCAGACACGATGTCCAACTTGCCGTCGCGGTTCATGTCCACGATGGCCACGGTCTCGCTGGGGCCGAGGTCGATGGTGTGCTTGCGGAACGGAATCTCGTCGGAGCCTTGCGCGCCTGCGCGGGGAATGAAGTAGAAAGCCGCTGCAGCCGTCAGAAGCAGTCCGCTGAGTAGAAGCAGCCGCGCTCCCCCTCTCCGAAGGCGAGAGGTGTTATGAAGGTAAGCGTTCATAGGGCCTCCAAAATCAAGCGTCCGTTGTCCGTGGTCCGTTGTGTGTGGTGAGTCTTCTATGAAATACCTGTCATTCTGAGCGTAGCGAAGAATCCCCGCAGTGCCTCTAATCCACGAAACTGCGGAGATTCTTCGCTTCGCTCAGAATGACACCCAGGCGCGGGCGCGAGGGACAACGGGCAACGGACAACGGACGGTGTCCCCGTACCTGACACCTGCCACTCCGTTGACACCTGCCACTCCGTACCCGTCACTTAATGCCTAACCCTCCGGCGAGGCGTCGAATGAAGCGCAATCCCTGCTGCGCCAACTCATCTCCGGAAGGGGCCATATCGCGCCAGATGGCTGCCGCCGCGGCAAGGTCGGGCTCCGGCTGTGCGAACGACTCAATGGTCATCCAGCCTTGATATCGGATCGCCTTCAACACCTTCAGCACGCCTTGCCAATCGACATGGCCGCTGCCCGGAATGCCTCGGTCGTTTTCGGAGATGTGAACGTGCCCCAACTCCTTGGCGATGGAGCGCAGCGCTTCCGCCGGATGCTTCTCTTCAATGTTGGAGTGGAAGGTGTCAAAGTGGATCTTGACGTTCGAGGCGCCAACGTCGTGAACCAAGCTGGCCGCATCCTCCAAGGTATTCAGGAAATAGGTCTCAAAGCGGTTGAGCGGCTCCAAACAGATTGTCACCTGCCGCGTCTCGGCGTGCCGGGCCACCACCTGCAATCCCTCCACGGCCCATTTCCACTCCTCCGCGGTGCGGCGGCGGCCCGTCATCACACCCAGTCCCGCGTACATCGGACCGCAAACCAGCCGCGCCCCAAGCTCCGCCGTGCCGTCTACACAGGTCTTTAGAAACTCCACTCCCCGGGCCCGCATTTCGGGCTCGTGACTCACCAAATGGCAATCGCGCGGCAGCACGCTACAGGTCGTGCATTCCAGGTGATTGTCCTCCAACATTTGCCGGACCGCTGGTATGTCCGCCGGCTCCTGCGGAGAGAGAAACAGTTCAACTCCGTCAAAACCCCACTCCTTGATGCAGGAGAACAACGCTTCGTGGGTTTCGTTAATACGCGTCGTCCAGACCATTGTGTTGACGCCGTATTTCATGTGCGAGCCCCCTTGACACCTTATCCCACCGTGCTATTTTGATGTGCCGAGCGGCTCTGCCACCCTGGCTAGTGGAAAGGCGGAAAAGCTGTGAAACGATCCGCCGCCTGTCATCCTGAGCGCAGCGAAGGATCTCCGCAGTTTCTTATGACTCAATAACTCACGTACAACTGCAGAGATCCTTCGCTTCGCTCAGGATGACACATTCGTAATATCTCTACGACACGATCCAAGGTTTGCGGTATTCCTTGGTCAGCATTCTGTTGGCTTCCGCGTCGCCCACGAACTGCTCTTTATCCCGATCCCAACGCAACTTCCGTCCCAACTTATAAGAGATGTTTCCAAGGATACAGGCACTGGTGGCCCGATGGGTGGTCTCGATATCAGAGTTAGGCTTCTGACGCGAGCGGGCGCACTCGAGGAAGTTCTCCACGTGCGGCTGATGCTGAGGCGTCCCATCGCCCGTCGCCAAGGCGCTGGGGCCAAACGTTTCCCAGCCGTCGTGGACCAGATCCATGGGCCAGATGGTATAACCCTCGCGATTAACGAACAGCGTGCCTTCCGTGCCAAAGAACTGCATACCGTATTGATGATCGTCGGGGCCGCGTCCGGCCCGATTGAAGAATTTAACCAGGAAGCCGTTTTCGTTAACCGCCGTTCCGGGATATTCGTAAGTCGCCACAATCGTGTCCGGAGTTTCGAAGACTCCGGAGGAAATAAACTGTCCGCCGCAAGCCGCCACGGTGCGCGGCGCATCCGCGTCAATCGCCCAATGGACGACGTCGATCAAGTGAGGAGCCCAGTTCGTCAACTCGCCGCCGCCCGTCTCCCAGAAACCGCCCCACCCCATGTGGCGATTGCGGTTGTAAGGGTGGTAGGGCGCCGGACCTAGCCACATGTCCCAATTGAGGCCCTCGAGAGGCTCGCTGTCGGGATAAGGCGTATGCATTCTCGACTGCACCGATGTGCCGCGCAAAACCCAGGTATCGGCTTCCGTCACCCGGCCGATGCGCTTGTTGCGAAGCAACTCAGCGACCTTCTTGAAGTGCTCGCCGGAGCGTTGCTGCGTGCCGCACTGAACGACGCGCTTGTGCTGGTTGGCCGCCTCCACCATCCGCCGGCCTTCCAGAACGGTGTGTGAAATGGGCTTCTCCACGTACACGTCTTTGCCCGCCTCGCACGCCGCGATCATGGGAATGGCGTGCCAGTGTTCCGGCGTGGCCACAATCACCGCATCGATGTCTTTGTGCTCGAGGAGCTTGCGAAAATCCCCATACGTCTTCACCTTGGCGGGCGCAAGGTCAAGACCGATCATCGTCTCCCGCAGGCGCATGTCCCACACGTCACAGAGTGCGACCACGTCGACTTGACCCGTTCTGATAAAAGAGCTTAGGTCATAACGGCCCTGGTTCCCCGAACCAATCAGCCCCACACCGATGCGATCGTTGGCTCCGACGACGTTTCGCACCGCCGGACCTGAGGAAACAGCCAGACTCGCCGTTCCCAGAACGGCGGATTTATGAAAATCGCGACGCGACATCTTCAAGCTGTCCATCATGCCCTCCTGGATAGCGCAGAGCTCCGTCATTTGCAGGTCTGCGGCTTTTCGAGTCCTGTCGTCCCGCCCTGCACCAAAATCCTGACGCCGTCGAGCGGAGGCATTATACAACCGTAACTCACCAAGTTTAAGGAGAAAGATGGCAGAGACAGTGGCTAGTGGTTAGTGGTTAGTGCTCGCAGATCGCGGCTGGGCCTCTCCCTAAGCACTAGTCACTAGCCACTAACCACTGCTTTTGAACGCCTCTTTGTTCACCACGTAAGGCATGTTCGCGGGGTCGCCGCCATAGCGCCCTTCCAAAACGTTGATGACGCCTTGCACGCAGCGGCCCGCCATCCCTTTGTTGGGGTTGGTGGAGAGGCGCGTGATGCGTCCGGCACTGGCGAAATGCGAGAAGAGCCGCACGCGATTTTCGAGTTTTGGGTCGCGCAAGGGAGAATCCGCCGCCAGCGGTTCCCGTTCATAGACATCGAGCGCCGCGCCGGCAATCACCCCTTCTCGCAGGGCATCCACCAAGGCCTTCTCATCCACCACGGCGCCGCGCGCGGTATTCACCAGGAAGGCGGTGGGCTTCATCCAGCGAAACGTTTTTTCGTTAAACAGATGATAAGTGGGATTCTTGCCTTCCCCCTCTCGAACCAAAGGGACATGAACGCTGACGAAGTCCGCTCCGCGCAACGCCTCCTCAAAGGTCACATAGCCGATGGTGCGCCGTTCGGGCGTGAAGCCGTTCCTGAAGCGCAAGTCCATGGCCTCCTGAATCTTACGTGTAAAGTCGTGGTCTTCGACGCCGCCGTCGTAGCAGAGAAAATCGACGTCGAAGCCCATCGCTTTCTTGATGAAGGCCTGGCCGATGCGGCCCGTACCGATGACGGCGATGGTTTTTCCGGTCACTTCATCGCCCAGAAACGGAAGGAAGGGGTGCCAGATTCCCCAGCGATTGTCGCGCACCAGCCGCTCGCTGGGACAGAGCTTGCGCGCCACGTTGCCTAAAATGAACAGCGCAAATTCCGCGGTGGCCTCGGTGAGCACATCGGCAGTGTGCGTGAAAGGAATGCGAGTGCGATTGGCAGCAGCGCGGTCAATATTGTCGAACCCCACCGCATACTGGGCCACAACCTTCAGACTGCCCCGCCCGGCCTCGAAGACTTCCGCATCAATGCTGTCGCGTAGCGTGGTGATGAGCGCATCGATTCCAGAGCGCACTTTCTCCACGATCAGGCTCTTCGCAGGGGGCTCGGGGTCGGGGTAGACCTCGACTTCGTAACCACGCTCTCTCAGAACGTCAAATGCGTCCCTGCCGATGTCGCAGGTGGCAAAGACACGGAAGAGCCTACCTGGTTCAGTCACCTTTCCTCCAGGTTGTTGTTTGGCGCCCGCGCCGGAATCCAAAAGAATCTCACCACAGAGGCCGCAGAGTTCACGGAGAAGAGCGGCGATCTCTGTGATCTCCGTGTCCTCTGTGGTGCATCTTTTTCGCGCAGTTTACAAGAAAGTCGATAACAAGGGCGGAAAGAATAGCCGGCTAACTAAGCCTCTTCTTCGCCCAGTCGCCGATCCAGCCCAACGCCTTCTGGAGGTTCTCCACGGAATTAGCAAAAGAGAACCGCAGATAGCCCTCGCCCCACGCCCCAAAAGCCGTCCCGGAGAGGCACGCCACGCCTGCTTCTTTCAGGATGGCGTCGGCCAGGGTGCCGGAATTCCACTTCGTACCTTTGATGTTCGGGAACACATAAAAGGCTCCAGGGGGTTGCCGGCAACTAAATCCGGGGAGGCGGTTCAAGCCCTCGACGATGACGCTGCGGCGCCGGCGGAACTCTTCTCGCATCACCCCAACCGAGCTCTGATCGCCCCGCAAAGCTTCGACCCCCGCAATCTGGCTGAAGCTGGCGGTGCAGGAATTGCAATTGGTCATCAATTGCGCGATCCACTTTGCCAGGTCCGGCCGCATCACCCCCCAGCCCATTCGCCAGCCGGTCATGGCATAAGTCTTCGAAAACCCGTTCAGGATGATCGTCGACTCCTTCATGCCCGGGAACTGGGCTATGCTTGTGTGCTCACCCTCGTAGATTAACCGATGATAGATTTCGTCGGAAAGCACCGCAATCTCGCGCCCCGCAAGTTTATCCGCAAGCGCCTTGAGCCCTTCTCGGCTGATTACACCGCCGGTGGGATTCTGCGGGCTATTGAGGATGAGCAGGCGCGTGCGGTCCGTGATCTTGTCGAGGATTTCTTCCACGTCCACATCGAAGTTCCGGTCCTCCCGTAAACCGTAGGGCACGGCCTGCGCCCCAACGAAATTGATCATGGATTCGTAAATGGGAAAGCCGGGATTGGGATAAAGAACTTCATCACCGCGCTCCACTAATGCCAGAATGACAAAAAACATGATCGGTTTGCCGCCCGGCGTGATGACAACCTCGCTCGCGTCGACCGGAATCCCCGAATGCTTGGCAGTGTACTCCGCCGCAGCTTCCCGGAGCTGGGGCAAGCCTGCCGAAGGCCCGTAGTGGGTCCAGCCGTCGCGCAAGGCACGGACAGCAGCCTCCACGATGTTGGCCGGCGTGGCGAAATCCGGCTCCCCAATTTCCAGATGAACGATTTCTCTGCCCTGCGCTTCCAGAGCACGTGCGCGCACGAGAACTTCGAAAGCTGTCTCGGTGCCCAGCCGCGACATGCGCGTGGCCAGACGAATCGTTTTTTGCGTAGTCGTACTCATGGTGTCCCCCTCTTCTTCACAGCCGAATCTCGAGAATCGAACCTCGAAATTCGAAAATAGAAAGTGCGAGCTTGAAACTGGTAACTCGAAGTCAGAATTCACGCCCCCCCGGGCTGTCAAGTTCCAGTTTCGGCTTTACATTGTCGACCTTTAACCCCTCAGTTTCCAGCGCCAATTTCCGCTCTGCCGTCCCGAATTGGTGTCATTCTGAGCGAAGCGAAGAATCCCTGCAGTCGAAGCGTTGAACGGCAACTGCGGAGATTCTTCGCTTCGCTCAGAAGGACAGCGTCCCACCGGGGATTTTTGAGTTTCCAGTTTCCAGTTTCTGATTTCCGTTCTCCTTACGGGTGGAGCAGAATCTTACCGAAGAACTCTCGGCTTTCCATCTTCCTTTGAGCGGCAGCGGCCTCATGAAGCGGGAAAGTAGAGTCGATTACAGCCTTCAGCTTGCGCCGCGCAATCAACTTAAGGGCTTCGAGCAGTTCCGCCTTGCCGCCCATAAAGGAACCCATTACGCTGCGTTGCCGTCCAAACAGGCCTTGGAGGTTCAGCTTCACTTCTCCTCCGCTGGTCACGCCGCAAGTCACCAGGCGTCCGTAGGTGGCAAGCGAGTTGAAGCACTCTTCCCAGACGGCCGCGCCCACGTGCTCGACGATCACATCCACCCCGCGCTTCCCGGTCAAGCGCTTGACCTCTGCGGATATCGTTTGCCGGCTGTGATTGATGACTTCGTCGGCTCCGAGGGCCCGCGCCTTGTCCAGTTTCCAATCCGCTCCAGCCGTGGCAATCACTCGCGCGCTCACTGCCTTCGCGATTTGGATGGCGGCGCTGCCCACTCCGGACCCGGCCCCGATGACCAGCACATCCTCGCCTGGCCTGAGTTGAGCCCGGGTAAACAGCATGTGCCAGGCGGTGAGAAACACCAGCGGCACCGCGGCAGCCTCATCGAAGCTCAGATCGCCGGGGATGGGTATGACATTGACCTCGGGCGCCTTCACTAACTCCGCGTAGCCGCCGTCCACGAAGACTCCGAGAACCGTGTAATCCCGGCAGGCGCTATCCCGTCCGTCGAAGCACGCTTCGCACTGCCCGCAACTGATCCCCGGGCACAACAGGACACGCTCGCCGGTCTTCACACGCTTGACCTGCGAGCCCACCTCGGCCACCTCCCCGGAAACATCGCTGCCCGCGATGTGAGGGAGCGGAAGCTTCCAATCGCTCACGCCCCGCCGGAGCCAGAGATCCAGGTGATTCAAGGCGCACGCCTTGACCCTTACCAGTACTTCGTTGGCCGCGATTTTCGGGTCCGGAGCCGCTTCGTATTTCAGCACCTCGGGACCACCGTGCTCGTGGAATCGGACTGCCTGCATGGGTCACCCCCGTTGCTCAAAAGTACCATTCCTTAGCGGCTCAAACAATGTATGATACGGCGGTGTGATCAAGTTTCTCTGCGAACTCTCTGGCCTCTGTGGCAAAGCCCTAGCCGGCTTTATTCACGGGTCCGAATGCTTATGAATGTTAGCACGTCGCTCCAGGTTCAGGCCGAGACTGATTCCGCGCCGGACCGCTCCGTCGCCGACGGTGCGCCCCTCGACCGCATCGACTTGGCGCTCGCGGCCGTCCTGGCGCTGGGCGCGCTGGCGATGTTTGGGAAGGTGATCTTCACGCCTTCCATGCTCTTCATCCGTGACGTTTTCAATTACACATATCCCTCGACCCGCTTCATCCAGGAGATGTGCCGCCACGGCGCGCTGCCCTACTGGAATCCCTATTTCAATTACGGGCAGCCCCTGCTTGAAAACCCCAATCTTCTGTTCTTTTACCCCTACACGCTTTTTATCATTCTGCTTCCTATTGATCTCGCATACCCGTTATTTTACGTGGTGCATGTTGCGTTGTCAGGCATCGGCACATTTTTTTTGGCGCGGCGCTGGGGGCAGAGCCGGGGAGCTGCGTTCTTTGCCGGATCCGTTTTCGCTTTCAGCGGCCCCTTGCTTTCGCTCTGCAATCTTTACAATCATGCGGCCTGCGCGTCCTGGATGCCGTGGGCGCTGCTAGCCACGGACCGGGCGATGCAAGGGGCGCGGGAGTCCCACGCCGGGTTTCGGGGATGGATTCTTCTGACGTTGGTTTTTTCGATGCAGTTCCTCGCCGGCGAGCCTCTCACGCTGATCGCAACATTTGGACTCTGTTTCGCCTACGCATTGTGCCTGCGGGGGACACGGCGCCCTCTCGTCTCGGCCGCGAATCTGCGCATCCTGATCGGGTTCATGCTGGCCGGATGCCTCATGATCGCATTGTGCGCGGTGCAATTCCTGCCTTCCGCGGAACTGCTCAGCCACTCGCGCCGAGGCGCTCAAGGCCTGCGCTACGGAGAGACATCCGACTGGTCCTTCCACCCTCTTCTGCTGATGGAAATGCTGGTGCCGGGATTCTACGGTCCTGCCCTGACCGCGCCTACACCGTGGAACGCCATGGTGAAAGACGGGAACAGTCTCTATTTTCTTTCGGTCTTCACAGGATTCGTTCCGCTCTTCTTTGCACTGGCGGGCTGGGCATTGGGCAAGGACCTGCGGAGAAATTTCGTAGCGGCCTCGGCGCTGCTGATCCTAGTCTTGTCCTTTGGACACTTCACGCCCGTCTTCTCGCTGGCTTACTTGCTCGTCCCCCTGCTCAGCCTGGTGCGTTACCCAGTGAAACTACTGGTTCCGGTGGTGATGCTGGTAGCGATTCTGGCGGGGTGGGGTTTGGACGCCCTTCGGATGGAGGCCGGCCCGTGGAAGTTCCGGCGCGACCGCGCGCTTTTTCCGTTGGGCTTACTTTTGGCCGGATCGCTCGCGATCTGCGCTGCCGCGTGGCTTTCGCCGCAGGTCATCAGCCGTCCCATTGAATGGGCGCTGGTCTGGCAAGGACGTGCCAACGTGGAAGCCCGGGGAATGGCGGACTACCTCGCAGCCTCGCTTCGAATTTATTCCCCTGGGGTGGCAGGCTTTGCCCTGTTCGGACTCTTGCTGGTGTTCGGCAAGAGTAACGATCAGGCCTGGGCGCGCAAGGGAGTTCCGTTGTTTGCCCTGCTGGGGCTGGCGCAGCTCATTCAGGTCAATTACGAAGCAAATCCCACCGTGCCGAAGACCTTCCGCACCTTCAGGCCACCTGTGATTTCCAAGTTCGAAGATGAACCCGGCGGTTACCGCGTTGCTCCCGTGGTCCGCTTCGACTATGGCGAGTCCGCGGCAAAGAATTTTCAGGGCTTTGTGAATTTCGAATCAATCCCAGGAATTAGCGCGCTTCCTGCGGTAGCCCAGGGAACTTTTCAGCAGAGGCTCTTGTTGACGATAGGATCGATGATGGAACGCGTGGAGGGTAGTCTGGACCTGGACATGGAGCGCTCCTTGCCGCCCTTTGCCTACGACGTGTTGATCTACGTGCGGCGGCAAGCTCCTGACACGCTGCGTCTGGATTGCCTGCTGGGCCGCACCAATGTGAAGTATGTAATCGGCTCGGGGGGACGTGAATCGGCCGCCGTGAAGGTCGTGGGAGAGATCGCGAACGGTTCTCCGAAGCCAAGCTATCTCTATGAGACCCGTTATTTTGTGCCGCGCGCCTACGTGGCGGGCAATTCGATCTTTACCACCAGCCCCCTCGAGACCTTGCGCCGCATGGCTTCGCCGGGTTTTGACGCTCTCGGAAACGTCATCCTGGCGGCCGATGCTGCGGACGCCGGCTCGCCGGCGGTCCAGGGTTCAGGCGCGGCGGGCCAAGTCGAGATCACGGAGCGCCAGCCGAATACCGTGACGCTGCGGGCTGCTCTCTCCCGCCCTGGTTATATCGTCCTCCTCGACCGCTACGACTCCAACTGGCATGCCTCGCTCGATGGCCGGGAAGTCCCGGTGCTGCGGGCCAATCAACTTTTCCGCGCGGTGTACTCTCCTGCAGGGGAGCACAGATTGCGCTTTGACTATCATCAAAAAGGGTTGCTGGCCGGGGCCTTGATTTCCGCGTTGACATGCATCGCGCTGGCAGCGATGTTCCGCCGGTAAACCACGAAATCTTCAAAATCAGCGACTGGGGTGTAATAACTGCTGAGGAAGATCCGGAGTTGGGGAAAAATCTTGAGAAACTGCTCCGAGTCCAAATTGACGTAAGTGATGATAGGGATAGCGTCGTGGCGCGCTACGACGATGAAACGCGGCTGAGTGTTCTTCAGGTCGCGTACCAAATCTTCCCGCATCGATTCCGGACACCAGGGAGACATGAGCCCTAAATCGGCGTGGTACCGAGTCGGGGAAATGTGGCCCGTCAGGTAATAGATGACCCCACGAGTGCCCCAAATGTAGAGGCCATCGGAAGGCCCGGCGTTCTTCTTGAGAAAGTCGATGGCGGCGAGCTCCGTGCCCATATGCTCAAATGGCAACTGGTGCGGGTAGCTCTTGTAAAAGGTCTGAGGGCCGGTTCGCCATTCGCGCAATTCTTCGTAGCGCAATAACAGTTTGCTGAATTCGCCCGGAAGGGGCGCAAACACGGCTTGAGCGAACGCAATCCACACCAGCCCCGCCGCCAGCTTCCAATTCCGCTGCCGGAAATACCTTGCCAGCGCACGGGACCCCTCATAAATGCTGATCCCAAGATACGCCCAAATGACTGCGAAAAATGGGAAGCAAGTCTGAAAATAATAATCATGAAAACGAATCTGCATCGCGACCGCAGCGTAGGAGCTGAGCGCGGCGAGGAAGATCGGCGCAAAGCGTTTTAGATCCCGCCGCAGCCGCGCCACCACAAGGCCCGCCACAATCGCCCACAGGTTCCAAACACCTGAGAAATAGTTCGTTCGTGCCAAGACGGAGAGAAGGTAATGCGGCCGGCGTTGCACGGCCAGGGCGGCGTAGTGTGGCACGATCCCGAATTGCGCTTCCTTCATGGCAGGCCAGGCGCCGCTCGAAACGATCCAGGCAAGCACGGCGATGACCGCCACGGCAAGTCCTGCCACCAAGAATCCGGCGCGCTCCAGCCAGTCTCGCCGGCCGATGGTCAACGAGAGTCGCGGTGGCTCCTGGTCCAGGCCTCTAGCGTCAAGAAAAGGAAGAACGAGAACGAAGGGGAGGAAGGCCACGGCATTGTATTTGAGCCAACAGGCGTAGCCGAGCAGTAGGCCGGCAGCAAACCAACCTGCCCTGGACCCGTGCTGACGGGGCATCATGAGCAAGTAGGCGAGCAGTACGCAAGGCAACTGGAAGGTCTCCGGCTGGGCAATCCAGAAATACGCCATCTCGGCGTGCAGGGAAGCATGCACCATCACGGCGATGGCGGCCCCCGCGCGGCCCAGGATCGGCTGCGTAAAGCGGAAAAGCAGATACGAGATCAGCAGTAACAATAGAATGTCAGCCGCGGCCGCCGACCACATCACTCTGCCCACCAGCTTGGTAATTCCGGCGTACACGATGAAAATGCCCGGCGGCTTGGTGTCCAAAAGGTCGCGATAGAGTTGCTTGCCCTCGAGCAGACCCTTCCCAATCATGAGGTAAGCGCCCTGATCGTTGCCCAACGGGAAGGTGAGTATGGGGAGCGCTCGTACCACGACGAAAAGCATGGCGATGGGAAGCAAGGCCCGTTCCCAATTCGAAACTGAAGCCTTGCCCGGCAGAGATCCTGCCTTGCCGGCAAGGACGGTTGGCGCAGGAGAGATGGGTTCAGGGTTCATGATGTCCCAGCGTCTCCATCTCGACGGTAAACGACGCAATTTTCAAAGCTGGCAACGGGGCTGTAGTTCCCGGTAATAAAGGTTTGGAGTTGCGGGAAGGTGGCCAGGTACTGCTCCGAGTCTAAGTTCACGTAGGTCATAGTGGGCAGCTTGTCGTCGCGTCCGACAACGATAAACCGTGGCCGAGACGTTTCCAGCCCTCGCATCAGCTCATCCCGCCAGGAAGGTGGTGACCACAGGGACATGATGCCATAGTGTGACACAAAACGCGTCGGCGGCTGATGACCAGTCAAATAATAGATGCGGCACATCGCGGCCCATACGAAGATGCCGTCACTGGGCTTGGCGTTCTTCTGGAGATAATCAATGACGCTGAACTCGCCGTGCAGATGCTCGAACCCCACTTGTCGCGGGTAGTTGCGGTAGAAAGACTCGGAGTTCATACTCCATTCGTGCAATTCCTCGTAGCGCTCCGTCAATCGGTCAAACTCCTCAGGGAGCGGCCAGAAAATGACATTGGCAAAAACCATCCAAACCAACACCGCGGCGAGGCGCCAGCCCTGCTGCCTGAAACTTCTCGCCCAGGCGCAGGCTCCTTCATAGAAGCCGATGAGCAGATAGGCCCAGATGGCGGCGAGGAAAGGGAAGCAGGTCTGGAAATAGTAATCGTAGAAACGAAGCTGCATGACCGCCCCAAGGTAAGCGCTGGCGCCGCCCGCGAAAAGGGGGGCGAATCGCCTCAAGTCCCGGCGCACCCACGCCAACAGCAGCGCGGCGAGGACGGCCCACAAGTTCACCACACCCAATCGATAGTTGGTTCGAGCAAAGATCGCAAGCAGGTAATGCGGATTGCGCTGAACGGCCATAACCGCGTAGCGCGGCACGACGTGGAATTGCATGTCCCACATGGCCGGCCAATTCCCTTTGAAAACGATCCAAGCCAGTACGATGCCAATTCCAGTCGCGAGTCCCGCCGTCAGGGCGGCGGCCTTTCCGAGCCAACTCCGCCAGGCGATCAAGAGTGAAAAGCGACGCGGCTGCCGGTCCAGTCCAGAAGTGTCGAGATCAGGAAAGAAAACAAGGAAGGGGAGGAAAGCCACGGCATTGTATTTGAGCCAAAACGCGTAGCCGAGCAAAAAGCCGGCGGCAAAGCAACTGGGCGAAGACCACCGTCCGGAGCGGCGCAGGAGCAGAAAGCCGGCCAGCACGCAGACGAGCTGGAACGTCTCGGCCTGGGCGATCCAGAAGTACGTCATCTCGCCGTACATCGAGGCGTGCACCATCACGGCGATGGCAGCGCCCGCACGGCCCAGGTAGGGTTCGACAAAGTGAAACAGCAGGTAGGAAATGACCAGCAACAACAGGATATCAACCACTGCCGCCGACCACATCGACCGGCCGAACAGCTTGGCGATTCCGGCGTACAAGATCAGAATGCCCGGGGGCTTGCTTTCCAGAATATCGCGATAGGGCTGCTTGCCTTTCAGTAAGGCCTCTCCGAACAAAAGGTAAATGGCCTGGTCCTGGCCGAGTAACACGCTGAGAAGAGGAAGGGCTCGTATCGCCACGAACGCCGCGGCGAGCGCAGGCCAAGCTCGGTTCAGAAGCGAGTTCCGCGCCGCCTCGCGTGAAGGTCCAGCCATCTCAGAGAGGCCCGGCCGGGGAGGAGAAATGCTTTCAGGGTTCATGAAGTGCTCGCGTTCAGGAAATCCATATCGATATCAACACACTCAGATTAACCGCTAGTTCTTTTCACGTCCAGAGCGCGGCTGGCCGTGTCAGGGTCGCGTCCTCATTTGGAGCGGCCGGTGGCTTCATCTAAGGACCAAGTTTAAGCCAGTCCCCCCTGCCAACCCCTAGCACGAAAGTACCGATAGATTCTGAGGGACAGTGTGCTAGACTTTGCGAGGTATGAACGTCATCGCCCGTGACAATGCCGGAAAGGCCCCGAGCCCCAGCGCTGCCCGCAGGCCTGTAACAGGCTCCGGAATATTCCCCAAGGCGCCATCCTTTCGTGTACAATCTGGGCGGCGTGAGGCGGCGTGTCATCGCGGCGGGATTTGAGATTCGTATGAATGAGTATAATAATTTAATGCCTATTACCTGCTCTATGGGAATCATGGCTTATAACGAGGAAGCCAACATCGGCCGGACGCTCGAGGCCCTGGTCTCGCAACGAACCGCAAGGGTAACCCTGACGGAGATTGTAGTCGTAGCCAGCGGCTGTACTGACTGCACCGAATCTATCGTGCAAGACTGGGCAACCCGGGACCAGCGAATTCGCCTGATCTCGCAGCCCCGGCGCGAAGGTAAGGCCTCAGCAATCAACCAGTTTCTTCCGCAAGCGCGGGAGGAGATAGTAGTGCTTTGCGGCGCTGATCTGTTGCCCGCAGCGGACGCCATTGAAGAGCTGGTGGCGCCTTTCGCCGACCCGGCGGTGGGAATGACCACGGGTCGGCCAGTGCCAGTCAACGACCCCGGGACATTTATGGGGTTTGCCGCACATCTGCTCTGGGACCTGCATCACCAAATCAACTTGCGCAGCTTCAAGGCCGGGGAGATGATCGCGTTCCGCAAGATCTTCCAACGTATTCCTTATCGCACTTCGGTGGACGAGGCGTGCATCGAGCCGGTCATTCGCGGCCAGGGATATGAGGCGCGCTATGTACCGACGGCCGTCGTCCACAACAAAGGTCCGCTCACCATCGGCGATTATCTGCGCCGGCGCCGAAGCAATTATGCAGGACACTTGGCTTTGCGCAGCACCCTTGGCTACAGCGTAAGCACCATGAGCGCCTGGAAGATACTAAGGATCTTAACGCAGAACCTTGATTGGCGGCCGCTGCCTTTTGTCTGGACGTGGGGCATCGCGGCACTCGAAGCCTACGGGCGTTTCCTGGGGAGTCGCGACTGTAAGAGAGGACGTGACCACTCCGTGTGGGAAATCGCCAAGACAACGAAGGATCTCCTGGTAAGGGGATAGCGGCGACAGGAATTCAGTGGCTCGCGCTTTGCTGCGCGTTCCGCTGCTCATGCTAAGCCGCCAGCTTGGCCGGCCCGGATGCTGCCAGTTAACCTGACCCCCTCGCCTTCCCCTAAGTTCAATTCGCATTGCTTAGCCTGCAATTTCTGGAAGAGACGCCAGAACGAACTGAACCCGGACGAGCGGAACGATGACTTATCAGCGAGCCGAAGAAGGGTGAGCGTTTGCGCGCTCGTTACACAAACAGTATGATGGCGTGGCGGCACGCGCTGTTCCATTCAGCCGGGATCAGGCAGAGCCTGATCCTGGCATTGGCTATGGTTTTGGCCGGAGGTTTGGACTATGCAGTCAATGTCATAGCCGGCCGTTGGCTTCTACCCGTGGAATTCGGCATCTTTGTTTGCGTGGCGGCTATTCTGCAGGTGCTGACTTACTTGGCTATTTCCATCCGAAATGTAGTAGCCTTTTACACCGCAGGGCTCAGCCCACAGGATAATTCCGCCGATCAGGTGGGAACCTTCGTGCAGCGCGCTTGGCGCTGGGCTTGGCAGTGGGGTCTAATGGCGACGGCGCTGGCGGTCCTCATCAGCCCTATGTTAGCCCGTCTGCTGCGGCTGCCCAGCCCCTGGCCACTGTGGGCTGCCAGCCCCGTAGTGCTGCTGTTCTTCGTGCGACCGGTCACCGATGGAGCGCTTCAGGGAACGCAGGCCTTTGCGCGATTCGGAGTGGTGCAGGTCGCTCAGTCCGTTCTGCGATTACTCTTTGCCGCGGTACTGATCTGGCTGGGATGCCAGGCAGTTGGGGCCATTCTTGCGTTACCGCTTTCCTGCGCCGTTGTCCTAATGTTAGCATTATGGTGGCTGCGCCCCTATTTCCAGATCCGCAGCGAGGCGTCTGCCCCGCCCGTTAGCTGGCATTACTCGTCTTACACCCTGCTGGGACTGGCGGCCTTTGCCATCCTGGCAAACCTGGATGTGCTATTTGTGAAGCACTTTTTCAGCCCGCGGATGGCCGGTGACTACGGGCCCGTGGTTACTCTGGGCAAAGTAAGTTTGTTCTTACCCTTGGCGATGGGAATAATCCTTCTCCCCAAGGCGGCCCAGCGTCGCACCATGGGCCGGGATCCCCGGCCGATCTTATTGCTGGCACTGGCGGGGGCTCTGGTCCCGGGGCTGCTCCTGACAGTTTTCTACATTCTGTTTCCTGGACGGCTGGTGAGGATCATATTCACCGATGCTTACCCCAACCCGGGCATTGTCTTGGGGCTGGCCAGCTTGGCCGCGTGTCTTTACGCGGGTTTAAACATCTGGCTGAATTATGCTCTTTCTCTGGAGCGCCCGGCATTTATCTATGCCCTAGTTGGGGTTCTCGTTTGGCAGGGGCTGGGCATGTTTATGTTCGGCCAGGAGAGCTTGGTCCACATGACACTGGTCATGGTCTCAGCCGGTGTGTTGGGTAATCTTGCGGGCTTCATCACCACTTGGGACATTGTGCGAACGGCCAAACCTGTGGGCGCGGAGGTTGTCGGGTTATGAGGTCCGCCTGCAGGCCATCCACGAAGACGTTGCGCAACACTAAGGGACTCAGGCTATTATGAGCGAGCAGTATATCCTAGTAACAGGATCTACCGGTTTTATTGGCCGCCACGTGGTCCGGAAGTTGGCCCGACTTCAGGATCTCCGATTACTTTGTATAGTTAGAGGAGGTGAGCGCCACCCGCAAGCGAACTCCTTGCTGAACCAGGGAGCTACCCTTGTTGGGGGTGAGTTTTGCGACGAAATCCTCCTAAAGCGGACGTTTGGGCAATACCAAATTCGGCAGGTGGTCCATCTCGCGGCAATCCGCGGGGCACGGAAGGCGTCACCTGCCGACTTCCGGCGGGTGAATATTGAAGGGACGGCACTCCTGCTTCGTGAGGCGCATCAGCACCGAGTGCAGAAGTTCATCCATTGTAGCTCGGTCGGCGTTTACGGGACGATCCCCACGGCCGTGCCAGCGGGAGTTGAAACTCCCCTTCGTGGAGACACGCACTACCATCAGTCCAAGGTAGCTGCAGAAGAGGCCGTGCATGGCTATATTCAGAAGGGATTGAACGCCTATATCGTCCGTCCGGCGATCGCTTACGGGCCCGGTGACGACGGCTTCCCGCAAACTCTGGTCGAACTTGTCAGGCGGCATCTACTACGGCTCCCCAAGAGCAACTACCGCGTTCACTTAGTCGATGTGGAACAGTTGGCTGAGGTTTTTGTCAATCTGGTTGTGAGGGATCACTGCACCCAGCGGATCTTCGTAGCCGCAGATTTTGAGCCGGTCCCGTTGAATGAGCTGGTTGATTGGATTCACTGGCATTTCTATCGACGCCCCTACCCACGGTTCCTACGCCTTCCCGACTGGACGTTTGGGCTGGCGTTTCATCTGTTCCGAGGGCTGGGCAACGAAAAGTGGGCAGTCCGCGTGGCGCTGATATGCAGAGACTGGTATTATCAATCCGCCGACACGTACCGCACGCTGGGCATTCAGCCAGGCTCGACCCGGGAGGGGTTTGGCCGCTTTTTGGGCGAAAATGCAACTTTCCCGAGGTGAGCACCTATGACTGCAACCGCCGTGATGACAACCACGAACAGGTGGAGGCAATATTTCCTAAATACGTATGAGGGGTTCGGTACGACTTACGAACGTTTCGTCCTTCACCGTTATTTCAGTCGGTTGAAAAGGCGTTATGACGTCAATAGTGTGCTGGAAGCTCCGTCTTTTGGAATGGTGGGCGTGTCAGGCATCAACAGCCTTTGGTGGGCCCGGGAGGGGGCGGCAGTTGTGATCGTCGACCAATGTCCTGAACGGATGGAAGCTATTCAGAAGGTTTGGAGAGAGACAGGTCTCGTAGCTCACCTGGTCTGCCAGTCTCCATCGTCTGCCCTTCTGCCGTTTTCCGACCAGTCTTTTGACATCTCCTGGAACTTTGCCGCCCTTTGGCATGTGAAAGATGCAGGAACCTATCTGAGAGAGCTTGGGCGTGTAACAAAGACCGCGCTTTTCTTGTGCGTTCCCAATCAACAGAGTATCTGTTGGAAGTTGCTTCCCCATGATGCCGGCGATATCTACCTTGATAATATAAAGACCGACTGGATCGCTTCATCACTGGCCGCACACAACTGGCGGCTGGTGGAAACTGGTTTCTTTGATGTTCCCCCCTTCCCCGACATTGCCATGAAGAAGGAGGACTTCCTCAGGCGTTTAGGGTTGAATAGGACAGCCAACTGGGTGGAAGCGAAAGAAGGTGAAGGCACTTGTATCCTGGATTATTTTGCCGGCCGGGCACCGGCAATGGAACGACAGGTGATGAAGTTCGGCCTCCTGGAGCGGTCCCCCAGCTGGTTCAAGAGATTATGGGCGCACCACCGTTTCCTTCTTTTTGAAAGGAACTGAGCGGCCAAGGTGAACCGTCGACCCGCGCCCGCGGGGTCCGAGGTCCTTTTCTGGTTTTTCGATGTGAACGAAACTGTTGGGATAGTTCGGCCAGCAAACTACGGCGTCCTCAGCGTGACAGGTGGCGTCATAATTCAAGAATCTGGCGCAGTGCCTCTTCAACAGCTTTGAGGTGGCCTGGGGAAACCGCGTCCATTCGCTGCTGCAACCTTTCTTTTGCTATTGTTCGAATCTGATCGACAACCGCGACGACAGAGCGGCCAGCGCACACGATGGGAACGAGAAGAGGCGGGCTTGCCTCAGGCGATGTGAAGAGCGGAATCACCACCACTGTCCTTCTGTGGCGATTGACAACGTCGGTGCTGAGCACCAGACAGGGACGTGTCTTCCTAATCTCTGACCCGAGACTTGGGTCGAGGCGCACCCACCACACTTCGCCGCGCTTTGGCGCCGCTCCAGGGCTCGCGGATCTCGTCGG
>JBEKMN010000047.1:0-42317 GCA_050008495.1 Terriglobia bacterium
GATAAGAAAGGGGACATTTCTAAAGAGCTTTGACATTGCCGCATTTTTTGCTTGACAAACCCTGAGATTTATGATAGCCTACAGCGGTGGTCATTTTGTGGACACATTGTCGCAGGCGGGCGCCGGGGCGTGCCCAGGCGCACGGGAACGCGGAAGGGTCCCGGCTATGGGAGAATGTAGGGAACTACAAAAAATGAAAAATAGTGGGAACGAAGCTAAGAAGTACCTGAAAACAAAGCACATCACTTTTTTGAGTGGTGCAAATTATGCGCGTTTTGCGCACGAATTAGCACTAAATAGCGCCTGAAACGAGCAAAAACAGCACTTTTTGCGGAAACGAAGTCAAGACTTCCAGGCCAAAGGGAAAGGCCGGGCAAGTGACAATAAGTCGACTACACCAGCTTGGACCTTGCATGACCTCGGCGGAGGGATGCCCTGAGACTGCCCCTGCCGGTTTCACGCCAAGACGCAAAGCACGCCAAGGCCGCCTAGCGAAGAAGAGGCCTTTAGTCCCTAATCCCTAATCCGTAACCCCTAGTCCCTAACCCCTAGTCCCCATCCCCTAGCCCCCAGCCCCGCTTCATTTGACCCCATTCGAACGGCTCTGTTAACATGAACGATCAACGGCCTGGAGAAACTCGCGTGAGAGTCGGTGTTCATACTTCGATAGCCGGGGGGCTGGAGAACGCGGCGCATCACGCCCGGAAGATCGGCTGCGACACGTTTCAGATGTTCTCGGCCAATCCGCGCGGGTGGAAGGGGCAGGATCCGGCCCCGGAAGCGTGCGAGCGGCTCCGCGCCGCCCGCGCTGGTTACGGCCTTGCGCCGCTGGTAATCCATGACAACTACTTGATCAACCTCGCCTCGGCGGACACTTTGATCCGTCATATGTCCATCGCGGCGTTCAGAAAAGAACTCGAGCGCGCCGTGGCCCTAGGCGCGGATTATCTGGTTACGCATCCCGGGAGCGCCAAGGGCGGCACAGCGACGGAGGGAATCACAGTTTGCATTGAGTCGGTGCGGCAAGCCGCAAAGGGTTTGAAGCTCGATGGCCTGCGGATTCTCATTGAGAACACGGCTGGGCAAGGCTCGTCGATCGGGCGCACGTTCGAGGAAGTGGCGGAAATTTTAGCGGGCACCGCCCCGGACCTGCCCATGGGCGCGTGCATCGATACGGCGCATTGTTTCGAAGCGGGCTACGCCGTTCACACCCAGGCCGGCCTGGCCGAGACTGTGGAGAAACTCGAATCGACGGTCGGGTTCGCGAATGTGTGCGTGATTCACGCCAACGACTCGAAGACGGCTTTTGGCTCGCACGCCGACCGGCACGAACACATCGGCAAAGGGCAAATCGGCAAGGAGGGCTTCCGCCGCATCGTCTGTCATCCCAAGCTTAAGGCGATTCCCTTCATCTGCGAGACGCCGATTGACAAGCCGGGAGACGACCGGAGGAATCTCCGGACGATGAGGAAGCTGGCGGGAGCATTAGCTGTCAGCTCTCAGCCGTCAGCTCTCAGCCGTCAGCTATCAGCAAACGTCGCGTTACGGTCGTTCCCGCGAACGCGGGAATCCAAGTGACGTGAGGTTCGATGTGACTCGGATTGAAGTAACCCCTCACCCGGCCCGCCCCGGCTGATGAAAACGCCGGCTGCGGGCCACCCTCTCCCCACGGGAGAGGGACGTCTTATGTCAAGAGGGGGAGAGGGCTTTAGTTTCCAGTTTCCAGTTTCCAATTTCTAGTTTCGAGTTTCGACGGTTCTTATGGATTCCAACTACGACCCACAACAGATCGAAGCGAAATGGCAAAAGCGCTGGGCTGAAGCGAAGGCTTTCGAGGTCGAGGCGGACGCCGCGCGGCAGAAGTATTACGTGCTCGAGATGCTGCCCTACCCTTCCGGCGACATCCACATGGGGCACGTGCGCAATTACTCGATCGGGGATGCGCTCGCGCGTTACATGTGGATGAAGGGCTACAACGTGCTTCATCCCATCGGCTGGGACGCGTTTGGCCTGCCGGCGGAAAACGCGGCCATCAAGCGCCAACGGCATCCTTCGGAATTCACCTTCAATCACATCGGCAACATGCGCGAGCAGTTGAAGCGCCTGGGATTCAGCTACGACTGGCGGCGCGAAATTGCCACCTGCGTTCCGGAGTATTATCGCTGGAACCAGTGGTTCTTCCTCAAGATGTACGAGCGCGGCCTGGCGTATCGCAAGAAGAGCCGGGTGAACTGGTGCCCGCAGTGTGAAACGGTGCTGGCCAACGAGCAAGTGGTGAACGGTTGTTGCTGGCGGCACGAGGGCACGCCGGTGGAGCAGCGCGAACTCGAGCAGTGGTTCTGGAAAACTACCGCCTACGCCGAGCAACTGCTCGACGACATGAAGGAACTGGTGCGCTGGCCGGAACGCGTGCTGGCCATGCAGCAGAACTGGATCGGCAAGTCCACGGGCACGCAAGTGGATTTTGGCGTGGTCGAACCGGGCGAACCACTGCGCGTCTTTACCACGCGCGTGGACACGATCTTCGGCTGCACCGCGGTTTTCCTGGCCGCGGAGCACCCGCTGGTGGAGAAGCTTCTTGCGCACTCTAGCGCGCCGGAGAAACTGCGCCAGGAGGTGGAGCGGATCAAGGCTTCCGCCGCGCGGGGGCGGATGGAAGAGGATTTGAAGAAAGTCGGAGTCGACACTGGGTTCCGGGCGCGGAACCCGTTTAACGGCGAGACCGTTCCCATCTGGATTGCCAACTTCGTCCTGATGGATTACGGAACGGGCGCGGTGATGGCAGTGCCCGCGCACGACCAGCGGGACTTTGAGTTCTGCACCGAATACGGGCTTCTCATCCGCACCGTGATCGTTCCGGCGGACTCCGATGGGCGCGTCCCCGCCTCTCCGCCCAAAGAGGCCTACGTCGAGTACGGCAAGCTGGTGAATTCCGGCGACTACAGCCATTTCTCATCCACTCAGGCCATCCTGAGGATGACTCAGGACGCAGAGGCGAAAGGCTTCGGACGACTCACCGTGCAGTACCGCCTGAAGGACTGGGGAATCTCACGCCAGCGGTACTGGGGGACGCCCATTCCCATCATCTACTGCGGCCAGTGCGGAGTGGTGCCGGTTCCCGAGGAAGAGTTACCGGTCGTCTTGCCGCCGGACATCAAACTGACCGGCCGGGGACACTCGCCGCTCGCCGACGTTCCCGAGTTCGTCAACACAACGTGCCCCAGATGTTCGGGACCTGCGCGCCGCGAGACGGACACCATGGACACGTTCGTGGACTCCTCGTGGTATTTCTACCGTTACACCGCGCCCCACTTCGACGCTGCGCCGGTGGATAAGGAGGTCGTCAAATACTGGTTCCCGGTGGATCAGTACATCGGTGGAATCGAGCATGCCATCCTGCACCTGATCTACATGCGATTTTTCACCAAGGTCATGCGAGATATCGGCCTGGTCGAGTTCGCGGAGCCGGTGGCGCGCCTGTTCACCCAAGGCATGGTGCTCAAGGACGGCACCGCGATGTCGAAGTCAAAGGGCAACGTGGTGGACCCGGTGGAAATGTGTGCGAAGTACGGCGCCGATACCGTGCGCACTTACATGGTGTTCGCCGCTCCTCCCGAGAAAGACTTTGACTGGAGCGACAAGGACATTGAAGGCGCAGCGCGCTTTTTGGGCAAGGTCTATCGGTTGGTCTCAAAGCATGCGGACAGCTTGCGAGGGGTGCAGGCGCTTTCCGGCGGCGCGGGTCCGCAGAGAGCCATCTCAGATTTGAAATCTGAGTTTTCAGAAGAAGAGAGGAGTCTGCTTCGAAAGGCGCACCAGACGCTTCGCCACGTTACGGAAGACATGGAAGGCCGATGGCACTTCAACACCGACGTGGCCCTGTGCATGGAATTGATTAACGAATTGACGGATCATCAGGGCGCTATTGAGGCCGGCAAAGTTCGCCCCGAAGCACATAAGGCGGTTCTGGAATTGTTGGTCATAATGCTCTCGCTCTTTGCGCCGCATATCGCCGATGAACTATGGGAAGGCCTAGGCCACGCAGGACCACTGCTCCGAGTTCCCTGGCCGCGCTTTGACAACCAACTCGCCGCCGCGGATGAACTTGAACTGCCGGTCCAGGTTAATGGCAAATTGCGGGCGCGAATCCGGGTGGCGGTGGACGCAGGCGAGGAAGAAATTCTGGCCCGAGCGCAGGCGGAAGAAAAGGTGGTTCAGCACCTCGCAGGCAAGCAAATAGTCAAGGTTGTGGTTGTACCTCAGAAGCTGATTAACATCGTGGCCCGATAGAACATGGAACATACTAGACCTGTAGCTGTCCTCGATTTTGGTTCTCAATACACGCAATTGATCGCGCGCCGCATTCGCGAAATGCAGGTTTATGCGCTGATCGTTCCGTGTCATACACCCTTTGATGAGCTGGCCGCGATGCACCCGCAGGCGCTGGTGCTTTCCGGCGGCCCGTCGTCTGTCTACGACCCATCCGCGCCGGTGTGCGACGAACGCGTCTTGAAGATGGGCATCCCGGTTCTGGGCGTTTGTTATGGGCTGCAATGGATCTCGAGGACGCTGGGGGGAAGGGTTGAGCCTGCCGAGCGCCGGGAATACGGATTCGCCCAACTGGAGATTTATCACTCCACAACGCTCCTCAAGGGCATCGAGTCGCCGCTGCGCGTCTGGAACAGCCACGGCGACCACGTGGCGGAGGTTCCGCCCGGTTTCAGCATAACGGGGCGCACGCAGAACGCGATTTCAGTGATTGAGAATCCCGCGGCCGGAATCTACGCGCTGGAGTTCCATCCGGAAGTTCGCCACACCGCACACGGTTCGGAAATCCTGAGCCGATTCGTGCGGGACGTGGCGGGCATCCAGCCGAATTGGTTCCCGCGCTCCTTCATCGAGGAAACGGTGGACCGAGTGCGGCAGGAAGTCAAGGGCGAAACCGCGTTGTGCGCGCTGTCGGGCGGGGTGGATTCCGCTGTCGCTGCGACGCTGGTTGGAAAAGCCATCGGCAACCGGCTGACTTGTCTGTTTGTCGACAACGGCCTGCTTCGCAAGAACGAGTTCGCGCAGGTGGCCGGCATACTGCGCGAGCAAGCCCACCTGAACGTGCGCACGGTAGACGCTTCGGTTCGTTTCCTGTTCCGCTTGGGGGGAGTAACCGACCCGGAGAGAAAGCGCAAAATCATCGGAGAAGAATTCATCCGTGTCTTCGAAGAGGAGGCTCGGCGGCTTGGGGACATACCCTTTTTGGTGCAGGGGACACTTTATCCGGACGTGATCGAGTCGGTTTCCGTGAAGGGTCCGGCCGCAACCATTAAGAGCCATCACAATGTGGGTGGGTTACCGCAAGATTTGAAGTTCCGGCTTATCGAACCTCTGCGCGAGCTTTTCAAGGACGAAGTGCGCAGAGTAGGCCGGGAATTGGGGTTGGATGACCGGTTGATCGACCGGCAGCCATTCCCCGGCCCAGGTCTGGCGGTACGGATCCTGGGCGCGGTCACGGAAGAGCGCCTCGAAATGGTCCGGAATGCGGACGCGGTGGTTAGGGAAGAGGTCGAAGCGGCGGGTCTGGCCAAGCGCTTGTGGCAGGCGTTCGCCGTCCTACTTCCGGTCTCGAGCGTGGGCGTGATGGGTGACGCGCGAACCTACGCCTCGACCATCGCCGTTCGAGCCGTGGAATCTGAAGACGGGATGACGGCTGACTGGGCGAACCTTCCGGCGCCGCTTCTGCAACGGATGGCGACCAGGATTGTCAACGAGGTAAAAGGCGTTAATCGCGTAGTATTCGACATTACCTCGAAGCCGCCGGGGACAATCGAATGGGAATAACTCACCACGGCCGCCGCCGAGGCAGCTTGAGACAGGACAAGGTTACAGGGCTATCGACTTGCCAGTTTCTGGGCCATGTAGAGCAGGAGTTGCCGGTCTTTCTCGTCAATCTTGCCGAGAAGGCGTTTCACTTTTTCAAAGAAACGCACTTCCTTTTCCTGCTGGGCATCCAGTACCAACTCTTCCGTGCTCTGCAGCTTGCTCAGGTTGGGCAGAACCGGTTCTCCGTCTCCTTCATAGAAAAGCTGATGGAGAGGGATTTCCAGTGCCGCCGCGAGCCGCTCCAGGGTTTCGAGAGACGGTACAGTGTGGCCGTTCTCTACCCGGGAGATGTAACAACGCAAGAGTCCGGTACGCTTTTCAATATCACCCTGTGATAGTGACTTATCTTCTCTTAACTTTTTAAGACGTGTTCCGATGACCATGGGGGACATTCTTCCACAAAGTATCAAGACCGTCAACTGTTAATATAGGAATGGCGGAGAGATATCTGGACGGCGGTCTGTAACCAATGGGCAACCTCCCTCGTCCCTGCTACTGAGGGAAGCCCGGAGATGGAACCCGAATGGCACGCTCGGAGTTTGATGTCAGCCAGGAAGTTGAGTACATTCGTCGGGTCCAGAAAGGGGACGGTGAAACCTTCGGCCTGCTGGTGGAAAAATACCAGCAGCGTATTTTCTCCATCCTTTTCCATCTTGTTCGCCGCCGGGACGAAGTCGAGGACCTCGCTCAAGAGGTGTTTTTCAAAGCTTTTCGGGCCATTCGAAGTTACAACTTTCAATCTTCGTTCGCCACGTGGTTGTCCCGAATTGCGGTGAACCATTGCTACGATTACTTGCGCAAAGTGCGCGCCTCGCACCTCAGCTACTACTCGGAGATGACGGAAGAAAGCGCGCACGAATTGGAACGAAAGGCGGAGAGCCCGCCGCCACAAGGCCTGGATCACGGCGAGAAGCTAGCCCTGAGGGATTTCGTTGGCAGGCTTCTCGAACGCGCGCCGGAAGATGACCGCCTGATCCTAACTCTCAAGGAGCTGGAAGACTATTCTGTGGAAGAAATTGCTGACCTGCTGAAACTGAAAACCAGCACCGTCAAAGTGCGCCTCCACCGCGCCAGGAAGCGAATGCTCGAAGACCTGGAGCGTTGGCGCCAAGAAGGAAAATAGGCCATGGATTGCAAAGAGATTCGTGATCTCGTCCGGGAGCGCTGGGGCGAGGAATTGCCTGCGGAGGCGCGAGAGCACATGAGCAAGTGCGCAGGCTGCGAAGTGTATTGGCGCAACGCCCGCTTCCTCCAGACCGGCTTCCGCGCCTTAGCAGAGGAGACGCCGCCGGATGCGTCGTTTGGCTTCGCCTCGCGGCTGGTTCGACGGCTGCAAGAGTGGGGGGCGACGGGCGCACGGAGCGAGTTCTTCGAGACCGTTGGCCGGCGTTTCGTTTATGCCACTCTTGTCCTCACGCTGGCATTGCTGCTCAGCTTGGTGCTGCCCACCACCGGCCCGGTGCGGGGTGTGGCCGGGGCCGATTTCCTCGCTTTGCAGAGCCACAGCCAGACGTCGCAGCCCGACGTCGTGGGGGGCGACCTCGCTGATACACACGACTTGATACCGGGAGGGCCGACGGAGTAATCAGAGTCGGCTAGAGAAAGCCATGAGCCGAAGAGCCTACCTCTATTTCGCCTCTACATTTCTGCTGGGTGTGGTGGTCGGCGGAGCTTCCGTCTATTATTACGCCTGGAGCACGGGGCTCTGGCGCCGCCCCTTCAACCGCCAAAGCTTCGTCCAACGCGTCAAGAGCGAACTCAATCTTTCAGATCCGCAAGTCCCTCAACTCGAGAAGATCCTGGAAGGCTCCACCAGCAGATTCGGAGCCGCTCAGCAGCAGGCGGATGCCCAGCTCAATGCCATCCGCCAGGAAACCCGCAACCAGATTCGGCAGATCCTGACGCCGGAGCAAAGCCAGAAGTTCGATGAGCTGGTGCGCCGCTGGGATGAGAGAAGAAGACACTTCATCCGTTGAGTTCGTTGCCCTCCAAGGCGCTTCGCGCGGCCGCCCCACAGATCAAAACGGCACGTCTTCATCCGTGATTTCGGGCGGTTCGGCAGGAGGTTCGGGGGCCGGCGGCCGGTCAGCGGATGGGCGTGGCGGGGCAGGCGAATACGTTCGCTCCGCCGTGGGCGACGTGGCCGATGCGGAAGTTGCGATGCGCTCGTTATCTGCCTTCGAGCCCAGCATCTGCATCGCATGCGCGTGAATCTCGTAGAACGTGCGCTTGTTTCCCGCTTGGTCTTCCCACTGTCGGCTCCGGATGGTCCCCTCGATGTACACGAGTTTGCCCTTAGTCAGGTACTGCCCGCAGATCTCGGCCAGCTTGTTCCAGGCCACGATGTTGTGCCATTCGGTGCCCTTTTGTTGCTCGCCGCTGGAGTCTTTGTGAACATAGTCCGTGGCCAAACTGAATTTAGCTACGGGCGCGCCGCTGGGGGTGTATTTCACTTCCGGGTCCTTCCCGAGACGGCCAACCAAAATCACCTTGTTAACAGTGCCAGCCACAAGATCCTCCCTCCACCACTCGGCCGCTTCCCAAAAGCAGAACAACCGCATCAGCCGTGAGTGCGAGGCCCGTTAACGGCGCGGACCTGACACAGGATAACCGAGCTTTTTAAGTCTCTGGCGGGCCAGGTCCGCCTCATGAGAATTCGGGCTCTGCTGAATCAGGGAACGCATTTCTCTGGCCCCTGCGCTTTTCTCCCCGAGCTCGAGCAGCGCAAATCCCTTCTTGAGCTGCGCGGCCGCAGCCTTGTTGCCCCCTCGTTCGATGCACTTATCGTACTCCGCGATCGCGTTGTTATATTTCTTCTGGGAGGAGTAAATCTCCCCGATATAGAACTCGGCGTTCGAGGCCCGGTCCGTCTCGCCGTAGTACTGCAGGTATTGTAGAAAGGCCTGAATGGCGAGGTCGTACTGCCCGCCGTTGTAGTCTGTCAGGCCGGAATTATAGAGGCTTTCGGGATCGGGAGTGGTCGGCTTTGGGGGCGCCGCCTCGCCGCCCGGCTCGCCTGGGGTTCCGGGAGCCCCGGCGCCTGTCGCCGAAGCCGCAGGTTGTTGCGGGGGAGCGGTTATCGTCTGGATAATATTCTGCGTCTGCGCCAATTGCTCGCCCAGCTTGCCAATGCGCGCCTTGGCCTCATCGAGGCTCTCGCTGAGCGCCTGGATCTGGGTGGTCATGGAATCGAGGCGCGCGTTGGACGTCGCCAGGTTCTTTTGTGTAACGTCGCGCAAATCGTCCATGTTGGATTTGATCTTGTTGACGTTGTCGCTGGCCTGTTCGATCAAGGTCCTCAACACTGCGCCTTGCGTATCGACGGTCTTTTGCAGGTTTTGGACAGCCTGCTGCAACGCGTCGAGTTGTTGCATCATCTGGAGCGTCTCTTTGCTGACCGCGTAGAAGGGCTGTGCTCCGGCAACCAGAAGGCCCAGGACAGGAAGAATCAGTAAGGCATGCTTTTTCAAGGGGAGTCACCCTCGTTGTTTAAAGTGAACACACGCCAGTGTACCCTGCCCTCTATAGTTGGGTCAACTGGCGGTAGCAGATGCAAACAGTTGAAGCGGCGGCCTCACGCCGACTATTGGCGTGCTGTTCTTGCCTGCGCGCAGCGAAATCGACCCCTCGCCGGGCAATGTAGCTCTTCGTCCGCGCTAGTGGCGCTTGCCCTCAGGCCGGCACGCGCCACCCTCACCGGACGCTGAAAATGCGCTAACATTCCGGGCGCGGCGTGGAATTTCGCTCCCAAAGGAAAGGCAATGTGAGATGCCTCCTCGCCCACGCCTCCTCGGAGCGGCACGCCAAAAGGGTTCTTCGTCCACCTGCTAAAGGCCGGCGCTGTGATTCTAGTCGGGCCGGGTCACGTGCCACGCGGACACGGGCGCAGTTCTCCCTTGTGCTGCGCCGGTTTCCCGTGCCAGTGTGGAAGTCGAGAGGGAAGACAGGCCGGGAGCCGCAAGGGTTCCCGGCCAGTCCGTATTACTGTGCCTCCGTACCGTAGTGGAAGTGAGCGCGACGATTCTGCTGCCAGCAGGCTTCGTCGTGATCCGTACAGGAAGGCCGATCCTTGCCGTACGATATGGTGTTGATAAGGTCGCCGTTGATACCCAGATTGACCAGGAAACTCTTAGCTGCGGTAGCGCGGCGGTCGCCGAGACCCAGGTTATACTCTTCGCTCCCTCGTTCGTCGCAGTGGCCTTCAATCGTGAACTTGACATTCGGATGAGCCTTCAGGAAGTCGGCGTCGGAGGTCAGAGCCTGCTGTGCGTCGGGACGAATATCCGACTTGTCGTAGTCGAAGAAGGCATCTTTGATACTCTGTCCGAATACTCCTTCTTCGCTCACCTCAGCTTTGGGCGTCTCTGGCGGCGCTGCCGGCGGCGCAGCAGTTACGGTCACTCTGGCGGTCTCGGTTACTGAACCGCCCGGTCCGGTGGCTGTCAGAGTATAGGTTATGGATTCCTGAGGGGTAACGGTCGTGGAGCCCTGCGCTGGTACTTTCCCCACGCCTGGTTCGAAGGTAAGGTCGGTGGCGTTTTGGGAAGTCCAACTCAACGTGACGGACTGGCCTCTTTCAATGGTGCTCGGCTCGGCCGTCAAGTGTACGGTTGGCGCCGGGGTTGGGGCGGGCGGCGCGGAGGGCGGCGCGGCGGCCACCTGCTTCTTGTGACACGCACCTGCCAAAATAACAATTCCCAGTAAACCGGCGAGAAGCGCAAGACTGCGTTTCTGCTGTTGCATTTCTTCATCCTCCTTGGTCGGAAAGAAAGGAATCTTGCGATTCCTTGGATAGGCCAACGTGTCTTGGAATGCCCCCTGGAGCAGGACAAGTGCCTCAGCATCACCCGCGCCAGTGGGGTTCGTGCTTTTCGAAACCGTGCATACTAACATCAAAGCAAGAAAAAAAACAAGCTACCCGTCAAAAGATCGCGCCGCGATATTCATTCCGAGGTCACACTTCGGAAAAAACTCACCAGGCGTTCTGTGAATGCGGGGAACAAACCGACACCTTCTCTTGCGACTCTAAAAACTAATTCGACCAATTCGGGTTCCAGTTGTTTCCGGTGCGGGTAAGCTGCACTGGCTCGGTTCCATTGGCGAGCATGGTCCAGACCTGGCGAGTGCCGGAACGAGTGGATTCGAAAGCCAGGTGGCGGCCGTCGGGCGACCAGGAGGGATGCTCGTTGCGTGCCGCGTCGTGCGTCAACTGGATAATCCTTCCCGTGGCAATTTCCATGATGTAAATATCGTAGGTCCCGGTTTCCGAGAGCCTCCAATGGAACGCCAAAAACAATCCGTTGGGAGACCAGGCGGGCCCGCTGGCATCACCGCCCCCGCCCGCGGTGGTGACGCGCCGCAGGTTGGTGCCGTCGGCCGACATGATGTAAACCTGGGGTGTCCCGCTGCGGTCGGACACAAAGGCCATTTCGGTTCCCGTCTTGGGGTTCCAGGCTGGCGAAATATCCACTCCCCGGGAAAAGGTCAGCCGCTGAAGATTCGTGCCGTTGACGTCCGAGTCATAAATCTCCGGATCGCCGCTCATGCTGGAACAAAAGGCAATCTTCTTTCCATCGGGCGACCAGGCAGGGGTGGTGTTGAGTCCTTTGTAACTAGGGAAGAAAGCCCGGTGATTCGTTTCGAGAGAGAGAATATAGATTTCCGGATTGCCGGAGGCGTAACTCGTAAACGCCAGCTTCGCATTGTCCGGCGACCAGCGCGGGGTTGTGGAGAGCGAACCGTAATTGGTCAGCGCGTGCTGGTTAAAGCCGTCGTAATCCATGACCCAGATTTCAGAGCGGCCCCCGCCGCCCCTCACGAACCCAATTTTGGTCAGGCAATCGCCGGGCAGGCCGCCCCCCAGGGTCTTAACAATCTCGTTCGCAAAGCGGTGCGCGGCTTCGCGCGTCGAGACCTCGTTCAAGGTAGCGACGTAGCGCTTGGCAACAACGCTGGGATTCGCGGTGTTGCCCAAGTCAAATAGCCGCGCCGTAATCACCATGTTGGAATTCGTCGCTTCGGTCTTTCCGAAGGCAAGCATCTGGGCGGAGACGGGCGGCGAACTCCAGGTTTTGAAGTCCACATCCGCCGGCTCACGAAGCGGAGTGGTCGGGTAGAAGCTCTTGCTGGCCAGATCAAAGATGCCCGCCTGCTCGAGGTCGTGCCACAGGACCTGGTTGAATTCCTGGGTGAGCGGAGCGAGGTTCTGCTCGCCCGAAGCGGCTGTAAAGTCAGAGACGGCCAGTTTGATTCTGGACGCGCCAAGATTGATGCCGATGCTGAACCAGTCTTGACCCCAGCCGGTGTTAAAAGCTATCAACAGCAGCGACAGGGTAATAACAAAGAACAAACTGCACAGTTGGATTCGCCGCAAGGAAAAGCGCATGCTGGATTTCAACTCCCATAGTTTTTAGATGCGTGCACCCATCCGCGTAGATGTCTCGCGGTGTGAGATAGCGGATGAGGCAGCACGAGCCCCAAAAGCGATATCGGCGCCGCCCCCTCTCCCCTACCGGTGAAAGTCAAAATAGAGGTTCACTTTGACTCTGTTCCCGGAATAATCGGGGGGAAGCGGGGGAAGCGGGTTCGAGGCCAAAACGGCCCGCAGGGCGGAACGATCCACTTCAGGCAAACCGCTGGACTGCGTGATCTCAACATCGGTAACATTGCCATCTCGCAGAATAGTAAAAGTCATATAGAGGCGCGGAGCGCTCACGATATTCGAGCTGATCGTGGAGAGCAGCCAGTTGCCGCTGATGCGGCTTCGGACGGAAGCGACGTAATAATTATAGCGCTCGCCAAAATCCCCGCCTTCGCCAAAGCTGAGACCGCCTTGACCGCCCGCGCTGACCATCTGGGTGTAGTTCATGGAAGGCTGGCCGCCCAGTCCGTAGGGTACGGCATTGTCCGCCTGCACGGGTTTGTCTTTTTGAATGTGGGTATTGACGCGCTCGGCCTTCTCCGGCTTCACGGCCTCTTTAAACTTGGGAATCGGGATGGCCTTGGGTTCCGGTGGGGGTTTGGGCGCAGGTTCCGTTTGGTGCAGCCCTGGATTTTCACTGGCCAGAGTATTGTGCGTGGATAGCATCGGGGCAGGCAGCGGCACGCCCGGCAGGGAGGCAACCGCGCCAATGCGTGTAGATCCGCCTGCACCCCAGTTTTTTCCCCAGCCGCCCCCGAACGATGAGCCCAAGCTTGTGTAGCCGATCAACAGCACGAAAATCACCACGTGCATCGCGGCGGAAGCCACCAGCGTGCCGCCCAGCGTCTCGCGCCGCTCATGCGTAACCACAATGGAAACGGCCTGACCGCTCATCTTAGCCTTCAGCTTTCAGCTCTCAGCGTTCAGCACCAACAATCGTCGTCGCCCCCGCGCAGTCTGGAACCCGTGCCGGACCATAAACGATGGATTCCCGCTTGCGCGGGAATGACGTAGTATTCACGAGAGGACATAATTCCGGCCGAGTCTTTTTGCTCGTCACTCGTCACTTTTCACTCGTCACTTCGTTTCCAGCGGTTCCGTCACCACGTTGATGTTGGTGAACTGGGCCTGTTTCAAGGCGTCCACCACCGTTGCAAACGTGCCGAAAGGCGCCGTTTGGCTGCAGCGAATAAACACCGGAGTCCCGCCGGCACCCTTCAGATGAGCCAAAACGTAGCCACCCAGCTTGTGAATGTTCACCGGATCGTTTCCGACATAAATATCCTGGTGTTTGTCGATGGTCACCACGATCTTCTCCTCTGAAATCGCTTTCACCGTGTGGGTCTTCGGCAGGTCGACTTCAATCCCCGATTCGAGAATGGGGGCGGTCAACATGAAGATAATCAGTAGCACCAGGACCACGTCCACGAACGGCGTGATATTAATCTCCGCCAGCGAGGTATGCGTCCGACCTTTGAGCGTCGTGAATGCCATGAATTACCTCACTCTGTCCGTAGTCCGTTGTCCGTTGCCATAGGTCGTGCAACCCTCAGCATTGGCGACGGACCACGGACAACTGACGACGGACAACGGACTACGTGAAAAACCGCTCGGTCAAGTTTAGAAACTCGAGTCCGAAATCGTCCATCATCGAACCAAATTCCTTGATGCGCTGCACAAACTGGTTATAGGCAATAACCGCAGGAATGGCCGCAAAAAGGCCGGCCGCCGTTGTGACGAGGGCTTCGGAAATCCCGGGCGCGACGCTGCGCAGCGACGCGGTGCCTGCCGTTCCCATTCCATGAAAAGCGTCGATGATTCCCCAGACCGTTCCGAACAGTCCGACGAACGGCGTCACGGCCCCCGTGGTGGCTAGCCAGGTGAGCCATTGCTCCATGCGCGTCAGTTCGCTGGAGGAGGTCATCTGCAAGGCCCTCTGCACAGCTTCCAGGCTTCGGATGTGGGGCTTGCCCGGGTTCTCGTTCACCACCGCCTGGCTTTCAATTTCTCGATATCCCGCCTGGAAAACTTCCGATAGCGGGGTGGACTTGAGACCTCGGCAGAAGGTACGAATCTCCGAAAGCCGCTTGCTTTGGCGGAATACCTTCAAGAATTCCTGCGACTCCCGGCGGGCCGCTTTGAAGTTCCTAAACTTGTTGATAATAATTGCCCAGGATAGGACTGAAAATCCCGCCAGCAGCAATAAGACCATCCGGGCTACGGTCCCCGTGTTTGACAGCAACTGCCAGACTTCGCCTTGGTAGAAACCCTGTAACTGCGCCAGTAGTGCAGGGAGCAATTCGCCTCCTTGACAAACAATGAACTGCCCAGTCCTTCAAGTCTTCAACCTAACATAGCACTTTTGGCGCCGTCAATGTAACGCATCCTGTTGCGGCTTGGGGCGTAGTTCGGTTTGCTCGGGCATTAACGGGAAAACAAAAACACGAATCTGCCACATGTGGCCGGGAGGTTATCCAGGACGAACGGTCTTCGGAGAGATCGTAGAAGAATCAGCACAGCTCACGCCAAGTCGCAAAGCCGCGCAGGGCCACAAAGTGAAGTCTTGGGCCCGCTTTGCGACCTTGGCGCGCTTTGCGCCTTCGCGCGAAACCGCGATTTCCGTTCGCACCATCCGCGCCGAGTCAGATATATGCGATCACATCGATCTCTACCAGCGAATTGCCTGGGACTCCGGCGGCGGCGATGGTGGTTCGCACTGGAGGTTCAGTGCCGAAGCGCCCTTGAAAGACCTCATTCATGCCCGCGTAGTCCTTCAGGTCGGCCAGGTAAACGTTGCATTTGAGGACCTTATCCATCGAGGAGCCGGCTTTCTCAAGCTCCTGCTGGATCTGGTCAAGGACTCCCTTGGTATGCACTTTGATATCACCAGCCTCATGGTAGCCGACGCCGGCGATGAAGACCAGGTTGCCGTAAGCGACCACGCTGTTGAACAGTGGTGTCTTTCCGTTCTTGGAGTTGTTGACAAGTACTTTTTTGGTCGGTTTCTCTTTCCCGACGGCTGGGACCGCCGCGGCCATTACGGCTCCCGCCGCAACTCCAACCCGTAGGAAACGCCTTCGATCCGTTTTGTTCGTATGAGCCTCCTTGGATGGCTTGTGCGCTGTAGCGTAGACCTGCTTTCCCAGGTCTACGGTTCGCCTCTCGCCTACGAAAGCCGCAGACCTTGAAGAACAGGCCTTCGCTAGCCGCGCATAGAGTACGCGACCTCAATCGCCATTGCAACTGGCTCCCTCGCAGGGGCGGCACTTGTGGCCGCCCCCACGTGGCGTATAATCGTTGAGGTCGGAATCCACTGCCACGGACTAACCACGAGCAGTTACTGACTACTGACGACTGACCGCTGACAACTGTCTATGCTCCATGAAATCCACGTTCAGAATTATGCCGTGATCGACTCCCTCAAAGTCGAATTTGCTCCCGGGCTTAATCTGCTCTCGGGCGAAACCGGCTCGGGAAAATCCATTCTGGTGGATGCATTGGGCCTGGCCCTAGGGGGAAGAGCTTCGGCGGAAGTCATTCGCTCCGGGCAGGAGCGGGCGCAAGTCACGGCGGTGTTCCGCGCCGAAGGACGACCGCCCTGGTCAACCTGGCTGGAAGAATGCGGCCTGGCACAGGAGGAGGAGCTTATCCTCCGGCGGGAAATCCTGGCCAGCGGCAAGAGCCGCATGCTGGTGAACGATCAGCCCGTCACCTTGGCGGCGGTGAAGTGGCTGGCCGCCCTGCTCGTCGAGATGCACGGGCAGAACGAGCACGTGGCGCTGTTTGCCCGCGACGCCCAACTCGATTTGCTCGACCAGTTTGCAGGCGTGGACGAGGAGTTGCAGCGAGTCCGGGATTTACACACTCGACGCAGAGAACTGGAATCAGAATTCGACAGCCTCAGCCAAAACGAGCAGGAGCGGCTACGTACCATCGACTTGCTGAGCTTTCAGGTGCAGGAACTCGAGCACGCCAAAATCGAGCCGGGGGAGGACGCACGCCTCGAGGACGAGAAGCGCGTTTTGGCGAATCTGGAACGAGTGCGAACCGCCGCGGCAGGCGCCTTCTCCGAGCTCTATGAAGAGGAAGGAGCCTCCTGCTCGCGTCTGGCGGCGGCCATGCGGCAACTTGAAGAGCTTCGCCGTTATGAGTCAGCCGTCGAACCGGTCCTCGAATCACTGGCAGGCGCTCGGGCGACGCTGGAAGACGCTGCCGATTTTTTGCGGGATTATCTGGGAAGGCTGGAGGCCAACCCGCAACGCCTGGAGGAGATCGAAGACCGGCTGGCCCTGCTCGATCGACTGAAGCGCAAATACGGGCAGACGCTTGAGGAAATCCTTGCCTACGGAGAAAAAACCCGGCAAGAGCTGGCGAAAATGGAACATGCCGACGAGCGCCGCGAAACGATCCAGCGGGAACTGGAGAAGGCGACGGGCGATTACGGCAAAGCGGCGGAGGCGCTTTCCACCCAGCGGCGTGAGGCGGCCCGCAAACTCACCCGCCTGGTGCGCGAAGAATTGGCGCAACTGGGCATGGAGAAAACCCGTCTGGAAGTTCATTTCGAAAACCTCTTGGAAGGGCGCGCGGGGCCGCGCGGCATCGACGAAGTGGAGTTTCGAATTTCGCCGAATCCGGGCGAAGAACTGCGGCCGCTGGAGAAGGTTGCCTCCGGCGGCGAAATCTCGCGCCTCATGCTGGCGCTCAAAACCGTGGTGGGGACGAATCGGCCCGGCGCCGGGGCCGCCCGGCGCACCGCTCGCACCTTCATTTTCGACGAGGTCGATTCCGGGATTGGCGGGCGAGTGGCCGAATCCGTCGGGCAGCGGCTGAAGCGTCTGGCGCGCGACGGGCAGGTGCTGTGCGTCACGCACCTGGCGCAAATCGCCTGCTTCGCCGATCAGCACTATTATGTCGAGAAATTCGAACGCTCCGGCCGTACCCTGACCTCCGTGACGCATCTCGCCACCGAAAAAGACCGAGCGCGTGAGTTAGCCCGCATGCTCTCCGGCAGCCAGATCACCGATGCCGTGCTGAAACACGCCGCAGCCATGCTGAAGCATGGAAATTGAGCCATTGAATCATTGAGTCACTGATTCATTGAGCGATTGATAGGCGTCACCTCGGAGTTTGAAATGCGAATTGCCTGCTTGTTGCCCTTCCTTTTTATCGTGAATCTTCTGACCGCCGGGCCTGCAATGACGCAGAGCGGTGGTCAGTTCAAGCTGACCGGAGTAACGGTGGTTGGCTCGGCCCGCTACAAAGAATCCGAAATCGTTCGGGCAAGCGGACTGAAGCTTGGAGAACTCGTGACTGTGGACACGCTGAAAGAGGCTGCCACCCGCCTCGGCAGCGCTGGCGTGTTTGCGGACGTTAATTATCGATATCACACTCGAGGCGAAGCGCTGACAGTGGAATTCACAGTCCAGGATGCAGGCCATTTCCTTCCATGCACCTTCGAAAACTTTGTGTGGATGTCGAGGGACGAACTGTTGGCTGGCTTGCGCTCTCGCGTGCCATTGTTTGACGACCAGGTACCTGCCAGTGGAGCCCAGCTCGAGAGAGTTTCGTCGGCGCTCGAGGAAATGCTGCGAGACCGCGGCGTCCAAGCTAAGGTTGCATTCTCGCCGACAGGGGCGGCGGGAGGTCCCGTGGAAGCCATACAGTACAGAGTGACGGGCCTGCCAATTCCGGTTCTCAGGATCGACTTCACGGGCGTCCACAAGGTCGACCCGGCCTTGCTGCAAGCGGTGGCGCGACCTCTGATTGGTAAGGAATATGATGCGTCGTACATTGCGGCCTTTTCCAACGCAGGCATTGGCCTTGTTTACCGGCAACGAGGTTACCTTCAAGCGCGCTTCGGACGTCCGGTTCCACAGCTACTGAAGGAAGATGGGTCTCCCAACTCTGTCGCCATTACTATCCCTGTATCGGAAGGCGAGCTGTTCACGTTGAAGGAAATCACCTGGTCGGGACAGAGTGCGATCCCGTATGAGGAACTCGCAAGAAAGATCAGGCAGAGACCCGGCACTCCGGTGGACGCACTCCAACTCGAGCAAGACGTTCTGGCACTGCCCATGCTCTTTCACGCCAATGGCTACCTCGATGCCGACGCCCGCATGAAGCCTGCCCTCGATGACTCCACTCATACGGTTGCCTATCAGATACAGATTAACCAAGGAGATCTTTACAGGCTGGGGAAACTTGAAATTGCAGGGCTGGATGATGGGCACATGAGGTCGGTAGAGAAAATGTGCCGGCTTGATCACGGAGACCCCTATGAGCCTGGGTACTGGAACTCGCTGATACAGCAGGCACTCCCATCCCTGCCGCGCAACGCGTCAGGCTGGAAGGCCAGTGCAAAACCAACCGTGCACAAGGATACCAGGACAGTGGACGTCCTACTTACCTTCGCCCCGAGGGCAAGCCGATGATCTCCAGGCTCAACGAATCGTTCACAGGTCAGGTTTAACCGTCTCGGTGGCCCTCCTCGTAACCACCGCTCCGCCTATTCTGCGAGGTGCGCAGCCTGAATAACCCAACGAACTTGCTTCACACAACACCGTCGATGAGCTGCCAAATTACAGGCAGTACGCCCGCCGTCTGCGAAGTATAATGAATCGATGTCCGGTCCCGCTCCGCCGCCTAATACAGAAGACTCCGCTCCGCGCCAGGAAGCGCAGGGCGCGTATTTGCGCCTTCAGTCCGTGACGATTTTCGTGCGCAACCTGGATCGGAGCGTGCCTTTCTACGTGGACCAACTAGGATTCAGTCTGGTCTTCGATGCCCGAGCCCAAACCGTGCGCCCCTGGGTTGCGGTAGCCCCTCCGGACGGCAATGCAACCCTGGTGCTGCGCGTGCCCGAACCCGGTTCGTCAGAGTGCAGGCTCATAGGACGGGCCACCCAGGTGGCGTTTGTCACCGAAGACGTAGTTGCCAAGTTCCGTGAATGGCGCAGGTGCGGCGTCGAGTTTCTGTCCACGCCACGCTTAAGACGCCTGCGGCATCGGGTGAACGTGGCGGCAAGCGGCTCGCCGAACCCGGAAGGGGCTCCCATTTGGGGCGGAATCTTCACACGTTTCAAGGATCCGGACGGGAATTCGTTTTCACTCGTGAGCTTCGACGAGGTGAGCCGGGAAATTGAAGCGCAGCGGCGCGCCCGAATTGAGCGGCTCGAAGCCGAACGCCGCGCCAGCCAGGAAATGGAAATTGCCAAGCAGGTGCAAGCCCGGCTTTTCCCGCAATCCCTGCCACCCCTTCGAAGTCTCGAATACGCGGGTGTCTGCCTCCAGGCTCACCCTGTAGGCGGCGATTACTACGATTTCCTCGATCTCGGCCGCGACCGGCTGGGGCTGGTGATCGGCGATGTGGCAGGAAAAGGAATTGCTGCCGCGCTGCTAATGGCCAACCTGCAGGCGAATCTGCGCAGCCAGTGCGTCATGGCATCGGATCAGCCAGAGCGCTTCCTGCGTTCGGCCAACCGACTTTTTTATGAGAATTCGGTCGATAGTGCCTACGCCACCCTCTTCTTTGCCGAATACTGCGATGTGGAGCGGCGCTTGCGCTATGCGAACTGCGGGCACGTCTCCGGCTTTCTGCTCCGCGGCAACGGCGCTCTCGAACGGCTCAGTTCCACCTGCACGGTCCTGGGATTGTTCAAAGAGTGGGACTGTGCGCTGGCAGAATGCCGACTCCTTCCTGGAGACACACTGGCTCTCTACACGGATGGCATAACGGAATCGTTCAGCGCCACCGGCGAGGAGTTTGGAGAACAACGCCTATGTACGGCGCTGCAACGCTATTCTGAGATGCCCGCTCAGGACCTGCTCGAAGCGATCGTCCGCGCCGTTCGGAGCTTCAGCCCCCAGGAACAGCACGACGACATCACGCTCATCGTTGCGAAGTGCAAGGACAGCTAGAGGCTGGGGCTCATGGCCTCGTCTCCTTGTTTACCGGAACAGGGAATTAGTCGGCTTCCCAGGCGAAGTGGCAATCTTGCTTTCCCAGACACTCGCTCCGCCGCCACCTGCTCTTGCAGTTCTCCCTCCGCTGTGTTACGTTTTTTGAGTTCCGAGCGTGCACTCACGCTTCCAGGCTCCCGTGACGACAGAATCTTCTGAATCGCGCCTTCTGGCTCAAGTCGATCTTGACCGCCTGCCTCGCCACGTCGCTATTATCATGGATGGCAACGGACGATGGGCGAAGAAGCGCCGGCTGCCGCGGATTGCGGGGCACCGGGCGGGAATCAGGGCGGTCCGCCAGTCTGTGGAGGCTTGTGCCCGGCTGGGCGTGCCTTATTTGACCTTGTACGCCTTTTCGGTTGAGAACTGGAAGCGTCCCCATACCGAGACCACGCTCCTCATGAGGTTGCTGCGTGAGTATCTCAAGAAGGAGATATCCGAACTCAACCGGCAGAATATTCGCCTTGCCGTCATCGGCAGAATCCACGAACTGCCCAAGCCGGTACAAGGTGATCTCGAGACGGCGCTGGAAAATACAAAGCAGAACACCGGGCTGCGGTTAACCCTGGCGCTCAACTATGGCGCGCGCGCTGAACTGGTGGATGCGGTGCGCGAACTGGTTGAATTGGCCAGGCGCAATGGAGACGTGGTCGTTGACGAACCCACTCTGAGCAGCCACCTTTACACCCGCGATCTGCCCGAGCCGGACCTGCTGATCCGCACCAGCGGAGAATTGCGTTTGAGCAACTTCCTCCTCTGGCAGGTCGCCTATTCGGAACTTTGGGTGACGGAAATCCTTTGGCCCGACTTTACCCAAGCGCATTTGTTTCAGGCGATCATCGACTATCAGAAAAGGGAGCGCCGCTACGGAGGAATAGGGCTGGGATAGTAACCCGTTCTCAATGAAACTCCGATTTTTCACCGCCTTACTATTAATTCCCCCCGTAATATACCTGATCGGCTGGTCACCCAAATGGCTCCTGCTGGCCGCCGTGATCGCCGTGGTTGAGTTGTGTCTCTACGAGTTTTTCCAGCTTTGCCGGCACGCGGAATTCAAGCCGCTGTCGACTTTGGGATATCTGGCGGGCGCGGGGATTTGCGCGGCGCAAGCGGTGGAAGCCGGTGGAAGCACGTCGTATTCTTTTCTGCTGCTGATTGCTTTGGTCCTAATCACTCTTACCGCGGGGCTGGTGACCAGCCGCGACTTGAAGACTTACCTGGGCGCAGTCGCCACAACCCTATTCGGAGTGATGTATATAGGGCTCGCGCTGTCCTGTGTCATCCCTCTGAGGTTTTCGCCGTTGAGCCAGGGAGTCCTTCGCGTCCCCGGCGCGGCAGATCCGGCTGGAGGCCGGAGTCTCCTCCTGCTATTGTTCCTGGTGATCTGGGCCGATGATACTTTTGCCTATCTTATCGGGCGCACGATAGGACGGAAGAGGCTGTCTCCCTCGATCTCTCCCAAGAAGACTTGGGAAGGCGCGGTCGCGGGGCTGGGAGGCAGCCTGCTGGTCGCCTGGGGGTTTACGAGCCTGTTCTGGCAGACAGCGAGCTGGAAAAAAGTTATGCTGTTGGCAGGAATAATAGCGTTGTTCGGGCAGATCGGGGACCTGGCGGAATCGGCGATCAAACGGGGCGCCAGCGTGAAGGACTCGGGGTCGGTCTTACCGGGTCACGGCGGTTTGCTCGACAGGGTGGACAGCCTGTTGTTCGGTGCGCCGGTTCTATGGCTGAGCCTGGCGATCTGGGATCTCTGGCGATGACGAAGGGTTTGTGCATTTTGGGCGCTACAGGTTCGATTGGACGGCAGTGTCTGTCTGTCGTCAGGAAATCGGCTGACCGATTCCGCGTCACCGCCCTCTGCGCGGGTAAGAATGTTGAGTTGCTTGCCCAGCAGGTCCTTGAATTCCGGCCGAAACTAGTTGTCGTCGCGGATTCTGATCACATTGCGCCTCTGCGAGCGTGGCTCGAACGCCTCGGGGTTGCCTGGACGGTTAAGATAGCTTCAGGAGTTAACGGACAAATTGAGGCCGCGACACACCCTGAGGTTGACATCGTAGTTTCAGCCTCGCATGGAACCACAGGGCTGGTTGCAACCTACGAGGCGATCCGGGCGGGAAAACGCATCGGACTGGCGAGCAAAGAGGTTCTTGTCACCGCCGGAGAACTGGTGAGACGCGCAGTGCAAGAGCGGGGAGCAGAACTCCTGCCTATAGACAGCGAACATTGTGCCATCCATCAATGTCTTCGGTCAGGTCGCCACGAGGAAGTCCGCCGCCTCATTTTGACTGCGTCGGGAGGCCCTTTTCTGAAAACCCCGCGAAAACACCTCGACCGCATAACTCCCGGAGAGGCCTTGCAGCATCCAATCTGGAAGATGGGCGGACGCATCACCATCGACTCTGCAACCTTGATGAACAAGGGGTTGGAGATCATTGAGGCCCATTGGTTATTTGGCTTCCCATGCGATCAGATCGACGTGGTTATTCACCCCGAATCAGCGGTCCATTCCATGATAGAATTTAGGGATGGGTCAGTTATGGCCCAAATGTCGGTTCCTGACATGCGGCTACCGATTTCGTATGCGCTGAATTACCCGGATCGGCTGGCCATGGACGGTGAGTTGCCGCGCCTGGACCTGAACGTGCTCAGCAGAATGCGGTTTGCAGCGCCGGATACGCGGCGCTTCCCCTGTCTGGATTTGGCACGCCAAGCTCTGCGCAGTGGGGGCTCCATGCCCTGTGCACTGAACGCTGCTGATGAAATTGCAGTCGAGGCTTTCCTGGCCGAGCGGCTACGTTTTTCGGATATTCCTCGAGTGATCGAGAGGGTTTTGGAGCAGACAACTCAGGCGGGCGCATTCACTTCTCTAGAAGATGTCCTGAGTTGTGATCACGAAGCCCGTGATCGTGCACGGGAAGTTGTGACCAGGCTTGCGCGCCGGCGAGGCTCTGGCTAGCCTCCGTAGGCGCTGTCATTCCAGACGAAGCGAGGAATCCGGCTGTGCGTCGAACGGATCGCGGGAACCGGACGTGAGCAAGATTCCTGGCTTCGTTCGGAACGAGAGTTTAGGCGGTTCTTCGCAGAGTTCGTCTAGGAAGAGTGAATGGCAATATGGCGGGAAGCTTCATAACAGATGTAGTGGTGGTGGTGCTGGTTCTGGGGCTCATGATCTTCGTTCACGAGCTCGGCCACTTCCTGGCGGCTAAGTTCTTTGGCGTCCGGGTGCTGGTTTTTTCATTGGGTTTCGGCAAACGGCTGCTGCATTGGACAAAGGGCGATACCGATTACCGCATCAGCGCCCTGCCTTTCGGTGGTTACGTGAGGATGGCTGGGGACGATCCCTCCGCGGAACGGAAGGGCGAGCCCTGGGAGTTCCTCACCAAGCCTCGCTGGCAGAGGTTCGTGGTGGTGGTCATGGGGCCGACCATGAACATTTTGTTGGCCGTGCTTGTCCTGGCAGGGCTCTACAAGTTCCACTTCCAGAAACCCGTGTTCGAAGAGCAGCCCGCACGCGTGGGGGACGTGGAAGCCGACTCACCGGCCAGCCAGATCGGCGTCAAACCCGGCGATCTCGTGTTACGCCTTGACAACCTTCAGAACCCTCGCTGGGAAGAACTCCAGATTAAAATCCTGACGACGGTGGGCGAGGCTATGCCGATCGAGGTCGAGCGGGACGGCAAAACCTTGAGTATGGCGCTTACACCGCGTCCCTCAGGGCCGGATCGCGTCGGGGATGCAGGCTTGTACCCCTACGCGCCTGGAGTTATCGACAAGGTCGAACCGGGGCTTCCGGCGGGCCAAGCGGGGCTTTTGCCCGGGGACCGAATAGTCGGCATAGACGGGAAAACGGTCCTCTATTGGCGCCGCGTCGCCTTTCTCATTCAGGCCAGCAAGGGGAAGCCTGTCCAGCTTTCAATTCTCCGTGGCGGCCGGGAATTCTCGACCACGTTGAAGCCGGTCCTTACCGATGTGATGGGAGAGAAACGCTGGCGTGTCGGCGTTACTTTTCACAGCGACATGATGGTGAAGAAACTGGCCTGGGGGAGTGCCTTGGCGGCAGCCGTCCAGGATAATTCGCGGGATTGTCTGGACACTTTCGACGTGCTCGGCAAGATCCTGACCCGCCGTCTCTCACCGCGCACTCTGGCCGGACCCATCGGGATCGCGCAAGCCTCCGGAGAAGCCTACCGCGCGGGGTTCCCTGAGCTCCTCATGTTGATCTCATTCATCAGTCTGCAGTTGGGTATCTTCAACTTGCTCCCCATTCCGGTCATGGACGGGGGTGTGATTCTCCTGCTGCTCGTCGAGGGTCTGATTCGCCACGACCTGAGCCTCAAGGTGAAAGAGAGGTTCCTGCAAGTCGGTTTCGTCTTCTTGTTGTTGCTGGTGGTGTTTCTCATGTGCAATGACATCATGAGAACGCTGAGGCCGTACTAGGGGCTAGGGACTAGGGGTTAGGGACTAGGGACTGCTGGCGGCTGATGGTCTGAGGCTGACAGCCAGCGACTGAAGACTGAGAACTGACAACTGAGGACTTCATGAACTTTAGTGACACCGAACATTTCCCTCCTCGGCGAAAAACCCGTGCCGTGCGGGTCGGCCGCCTCACCATCGGTGGCGACGCCGCCATTGTCGTACAGTCGATGACCAAGACGGATACGCGCGAGGTTGGAAAGACCGTCGAGCAAATCCAGCAGATGGAGGCGGCGGGCTGCGAGATCGTACGCCTTGCGGTGCCTGACCTGGAAGCGGCAAAGGCCTTGCCCGAGATTCGTAAGCGCTGCCCCGACTCGATCCTCGTCTCGGATATTCACTTTCAGTATAAGTTCGCTCTGATGGCGCTAGATGCCGGAGTGGACAAGTTGCGGATTAATCCCGGGAACATCGGCGAGGCGGATAAAGTTCGCTTGGTGGTGCGCCGCGCGCAGGATCGGAAGGTACCCATCCGCATCGGCGTGAATGCGGGGTCGCTGGAACGCCGGTTGCTCGAGAAGTATGGTTATCCGACGCCGGAAGCCATGGTTGAAAGCGCTCTCTATCATATCGGCATTCTCGAAGAACTCGGATTCACGGATACGATTATCTCTTTGAAAGCCTCTAACGTACGCCTCTGCGTTGCGGCCTACCGTCTCCTCGCCAAGCAAGTTGATTATCCCTTCCACCTCGGAATTACGGAAGCCGGAACCCAGTTCACAGGGACAGTCAAATCGTGCGTCGGCATGGGAATGCTTCTGGCGGATGGAATCGGTGATACGATTCGCGTTTCTCTGGCCACCGACCCCGTCGAGGAAGTGCGCGTTGCTTACGAAATGCTCAAGGCGCTGGAGCTGCGCAGCCGCGGCCCGGTGGTGATTGCCTGCCCGACCTGTGGACGCCTGGAAGTTGACCTGTTCAAGATCGCCGGCGATATCGAGAAGGCCACCGCGCACATCAAAATGCCCGTGAGCTTGGCGGTGATGGGGTGCGCCGTGAATGGACCGGGAGAAGCCCGGGAAGCAGATCTCGGCGTGGCTGCTGGACGCGGCAACGGAATGATCTACCGCGAAGGCAAAGCCATCCGGCGAGTCAGCGAAGAAGAGATCGTTCCTGCCTTGCTGGAAGAGATCGAGCGATTCGTGGCGGACAAGACAGCCGGAATTGACACTGCCCCCAAAGAAATCATCGCCCAACCTACTCCCGAGTCTGCGACTTCCCTGCCGATCCTGAAATAACAGTGCCGTTGCCGGGCCCGACTATCATTCGCCATGTGCGAGCGATTGAAATTGCGGCCTGATGGCGGTACAATGTCTTACTTGAATCTTACCCCTCACGGATGAGGATTGCACATGGAAACGACCAGACTGTCTTCGAAGGGCCAGATCGTCTTGCCGAAATCGGTGCGCGAGGCGCGGAGTTGGAAGCCAGGCACTGAATTCGCGGTGGATGAAACTTCCGACGGGATTCTACTGCGGCCGTTGCGCCCCTTCCCGCCGACCAGCATCGCCGAGGTATACGGTTGCTTGAAGTATACCGGCCGGCCAAAGACTCTTCGTCAAATGGAGAAAGCTATCGCGAAAGGCGTGAGGGCGCGGCATGATCGCGGTCGATACTAACGTTCTGGTTCGTTTTCTGGTGCGAGACGATGCAGGTCAGGCCGCTCGTGCGGCGGAACTGATTCGGAGTAGTGAGATTTGGATCTCCGAGACCGTGCTGCTGGAGACCGAGTGGGTCCTCCGTAGCCTCTATGACTTTACCCCGCCAAGGCTGGCAGGCGCTCTGAGAGCCTTGGCCGGACTCGGGACGGTTTTCTTGGAAGATGCGGGAGCCGTGGCCAAAGCCTTAAATTGGTTTGAGCAAGGCCTTGACTTTGCCGACGCGCTGCATTTAGCGAGTGCGGGAAATGCGAAGCAGTTTGCTACCTTCGATCGAAAGCTCGCGCGGCAAGCCCGGGGCGTGACCCAAGTCGAGACACTTGTCCTCTGATCCGATTTCAATTGGCTGAAGACCGCGACGACTTCTCAAATCGGGTTTCCGTCGGCGTCGATGTAGCGGATTTCTCCGATACCCAATTCGCGAATACCTGCTTCGATTTTGGCTCGGTCCCCCACCACCACCCAAACAAGCTTGTCCGGATGGATGACCTGCTTGGCGGCCTGGTCCAAGTCATTGGTCTTCAGAGCGCGGATCTTGCCCGCCATAGTGTCGTAGTAGTTGTCGGGCCATCGAAATTGAATGAGATCCGTAATAGAACTTCCGACCGAGTTCAGAGTCTCACGCGAGCCGGGCAGGCTGAGTGTTTCATTCGCCTGGATTTGCGCCACCTCCTGGCTAGTCACCGGCTGGTCTGTCAAGAACGCCCTCAGATCCTTGTTCACTTCAGCCAGCGATTCCTTCGTCTTATCCGTCTGCACGGGCGCAAAGATGAGGAACGGCCGCTGCGCGCGTGCGCAACACAAGACGCTGTGGGAGAAATAGGCCCAATGCTTGTCCTCTCGCAGGTCCATGTTCAAGCGCGAGCTGAACGTTCCACCAATGTCATCGTTCATGGCCTGGATGGCGATTTCCTGCGGGGTGTCGGGCGGCACTGCGGGATCGCCGGCCAGGATCAACGATTGGCTGGCGCCCGGTTTGTCCACCAGGTAAACCACAGGCTTGGACGGAAGCGGGACCGTCGTCACGTTCTTCGCAGGAACCTCCCCCGGTTTCCATCCGGCAAACAGCTTCTCGAGCTTGGAAGTAATTTCGGCCAGCGTCGTGTCACCCACGACGACCAGCGTCGAATAGTTTGGCCGATACCATGTCTCATGAAACTTCACCAGATCGTCGCGAGTGATCTTCCGCACGCTGGCGGCGGTGCCCGAACCGGTCAATGCGCTGCCGTACGCGTGGCCAGGTCCATACAGCAGTCTGGGGAAGACCCGCAAGGCCATCGAGAACGGTTCTTTCTGCTCCTGCTCAATCGCATCGAGTTGCAGCTTCTGTTCCCGTTTGAAATCGGCTTCGGGAAACGAGGGATTGAGAACGACATCGGCGAACAGTTCAAGCGAAGGATCGAGGCGGGCCTTCAGGGCGGACAGGCGCACATACGAGAAGTCCAAATTCGAATAGCCCCCCAACTGCGCCCCTAGCAAACCTACTTGGTCATTGATCTCAAGCGCGGTGCGAGTTCTTGTGCCATCGATCAACAAAGCTCCCACGAGCTTGGCGGTACCGGGGTTGGTGAACTGGTCGGCGGCATAGCCGGCGTCGGTGGCCATCCATAGGTTTACCAGCGGCACGTCGTGACGTTCGGCCAAGATCACCTTCATTCCATTGGCCAACGTGGCCCGCTGCAGCTTGGGCAACCTCAATTCCGGCGGTGTCCCGAGCGCCGGCGCCTTCGAGCGATCGGCCCCCGCCTGTGCTGCTTTGTATTCCGGGAACGGCAGAACATCGGCAATGTAGACTCCGTCAGCAAGCCAGCGATTTGCCGCGGCCTTCAAGTCTTCGGCCGTCGCTTCCCGTACGCGTTTGAGCGTGATCTTATAGCCGCCCGGGTTCCCGGTGTAGACGGCGTACTCGGCCAGCCGGTCGGATTTTCCTCCGAATCCGCCGATGCGCTCGATGCCGCGCACGAAGCCGGCCACATACCGCGTCTCGACGCGCTGCAACTCCTCAGGCGTCGGCCCTTCTTTGAGGAAACGCGACAGCTCCTCGTTGATCTCTTTCTCCAGCTCATCCACGCCATGTCCGGGTCGCGCCGTCGCCTCAATATAAAACTGGCCGCCGATTTCGCGCGACTCGTTGTGGACGGCCACGTCGCTGGCGATCTGGTCGTCGTAAATGAGCCGCTTGTAGAGCCGCGAGGTCTTGCCCTGGCCCAGGCAGGCGCTGACCAGATTAAGATAATCGGCATCCGCGCTGCCGAATTGCGGCACGTTCCAAACCATGTAAATCCGCGGCAGGGGCACGCGATCCTGGGTGACTTCGCGATGAGTGCCCGTCATCTTGGCGATCCAGACTTGCTGGTGGTTTACCGGGGGTCCCGGAGGAATGTTTCCGAAGCATTTTTCGACTTTCGCTTTTGCGGTGGCCAAGTCGATATCCCCGGCCAGCACCAGCACCACGTTGGAAGGCCGGTAATAGGTCTTGAACCAATCTTCCACGTCCTTGAACGAGGCGGCGTCCAAGTCCGCCATTTCTCCGATCACGTCCCAGGAGTAAGGATGCCCGGCGGGGTAGGTGTTCTCCGGAAAGTACTCCTCGGTGAGCTGATAAGGCTCATTTTCTCCTTCCCGCTTCTCGTTCTGAACCACGCCCCGCTGCAAGTCCAGAGTCTTCTGGCTCAGGTCGAGGTACCCCATCCGGTCCGATTCCATCCAGAGCGTATAGTCGAGGGCCGAAGTGGGAACGTCCTGGAAGAAGTTGGTGCGGTCAAAATTCGTCGTGCCGTTCAGGTCAGTCGCGCCAACGGCTTCGAGCGCCTTGATGTAGACTCCCTGGGCATGCTGGCTGCCGCCGAACATCAGGTGCTCGAACAGATGCGCGAATCCGGTCTTTCCCGGTTTCTCGTTCTTCGAGCCGACGTGATACCAGAGGTTGACGGCCACGATGGGCGCCTTGTGATCCTCGTGCACGATCACAGTGAGTCCATTATCGAGAACGAACTTCTGGTAAGGAATGTCAATGTCCTGTGCCTGCGCGACCGCGCCGACCGCAAGCCCAATTATCAGCCACAAACTACTTGTCCGCATGGGTCCTCTCCTGATCGGAATGTAGTGGTAAGCCCGACTCCGGAATGGGTTTGGGTACGTCGCTGAATATATCCTTAGCGAACCCCGCAGTCAAGCGAGAGCCCTATCAGGCAGTGTCCTAATCCGGAAGTAGCGCCGACCTTCAGGTCGGCAATTGCTGGCCTAAACAGGCTGCGGAAAAACCCAGTGGACTGTCATCCTGAGGAGCCGGAGGCGGTCCTGAGCGAAGCGAAGGAAGGATCTCCGTAGTTCGTTGAAACTGCAACTGCCGGGATTCCCCGATTTCGGGGGTCCGATGGACCCCATCGGGGTCCCGAAATCGGACTTCGCTTCGCTCAGAATGACAGGGTGCAAGCGTTTTTCCGCAGGCTCTAAAGGCCAGCGCTACGAGGTCGCCCCGGTTCGCGAGCTGCATTTGTGCGGCGCCTCATCGAGTGAACTCATTCCGTCTTGACTGATTTCGCGGAAGCGGGAGGGGATTCCCGGGCAAAGTCCCAGAGCGGTTTCCGGATCTCGTGCGGACCGGTGAGCCGGTGCAGCGCGAACAGGAGGGCGAGCACGCCCAGGATGGCCAGGCCCGTGCGCGTATTGGGCGGCATCACCATCAGGATGCACACCAACACGGTCCAAACCACGGCCGCTACGTTAATGAGATTGCTGTACGAACCCAAGTGAAACGGACCGCGCTTCCCTCTCCATAGGCTCTTCCTCCGCCAACCCAGAAACACCGGGATGATGTAGGAAAGATAGAACCCCACCACGCTGAGCGAAGTCACCACGGAATAGCTTTCGCTATAAATGAGCGCCGCGAAAGCCAACCCAACGGAGAGCCAGATGGCTGCCGCAGGGGTTTGATGGCGGGGGCTGATGCGGCTCCAGACTTTGGCGAGCGGCACTCCTTTGTCGCGAGCAAAGGCATAGAAGGTACGCGAAATCGAAGTCACGGCAGAGAGGCCGCAGAACCACATGGCCAGAACCGTGAGGATAAGGACCCCCTTCCCTGCTGACTCACCCAGCGTTGCCTCGACGATCGCCAGAACTGCCGGAAGCGGCTGGCCGCTGGAGTCGCGGGCATTGAGGACGTGGCTGACATCGGGGATTACCCAGGTCAAGGAGAGAATGAGAAGATAGCCAAAGAATCCCGAGACCAGGACGGACATCACCATCCCCCAAGGCGCGCGGCGGCGTGGGTCCACGGTTTCTTCGGCCACGTGCGCCGAGGCGTCGAAACCGGTATAGGTCCATTGAGCCTGGAGGAGCCCCAGCAAGAAGAGCCAGAAATAGGGGGCGCGGATTGTGCTCGAAGAATAGCCGGAGAGCAGAAAACTCAAGGGCCGTTTGGGGACAAGAAACCACAAGGCACCCATCAACACCGCGACCCCGGCGATGTGGATTGTGACGCTGAGGTCGTTGAGGTACGCCACCCAGCGAATCCCATAATGATTGATTGCCCCGTGGGTCACGAGGAGCAGGCCGTAAATCAGCAGGAGCGTGGACGGCCGCGAACCAAGTCCGAGCAAGGGGACCAGAAACTCCGCACATCCGTAGTCAATCCCGGCGATGGCGGTGACTAAGCCGACGATATTCAGCCAGGCTGTAAACCACGCCCAGGTGGGCCCGCCCAATTCCGCGGACCAATGGTACATGCCTCCCGAGGTGGGCAGCGCCGAGCATAGTTCCGCCATACTCAGCGCAACCAAGAGTGTCCCTGCTGTGGCTAAGGGCCAGCCAAGAGTCATTTCCAGCGGCCCCCCCATCGTCAGGCCGTAGTCGAACAGGGTGACGGCGCCGGTTAGAATCGAAATGATGGAAAAGGAGATGGCAAAGTTGGAGAAGCCGCCCATGCCGCGGAGAAGTTCCTGCGCATAGCCCAGGCGTTCCAGTTCGCGCGCATCCTTTTGGGCAAGGATCTCCTCCTGACGCACCGATGCACTCAAACTCCAGACCTCGATTCGGGAGATTCGATTATCGCTTCTTGGCCCTGAACGCGCAGGCTGGTGAACAAGCTTGCGCCCGTGTCATTCTGAGCGAAGCGAAGTCCGATTTCGGGACCCCGATGGGGTCCATCGGACCCCCGAAATCGGGGAATCCCGGCAGTTGCTGTTTCAACGAACTGCGGAGATCCTTCGTCGCCTGCGGCTCCTCAGGATGACACCTTATCGGGTCTTTCCCCAACCCACTAGTGCTTTAGCGCGAAGACAACCACAACTACGATGGCAATAACTAATAGTCCGCCCAAAATAAGGAGTGGCAAAATGGACTTGCGTTTGCCGGCTTGAGGGGGAGCGGCCAGCGGAAGTGCAGGCGCCGGAACCGCCACCGGCTGCATTTGCGGCATCGCGGGTTGGGGCGGCATCGTGAACACGGGAGGTGCCGCGGGCTGTTGAACCTGCGGCGCGGGGACCCGGTATGGCTGTGGCTGAGGTACCGCCAGCGTGGGCGCCACCGGAACTTGAGCGTGCGGCACGGCGGGAGCGCGAGGAGGCGCGACGGATGGCATCGGAATCGCCGGAACCGCGCGACCGGCAGCTTGTGGTGGTGCCGCCGGTGGCGGGCCAGCGGTTGCGCCCTGTGGCGAACCACCGGCGCCTCCGCTGGGAAGCTCAAACATGCGCATGAACTCATCCGGCTCAGTCGGCTGTGGTGCCGGTGGTGGGGTTTGCGCGGCGGGGGGCGGCGCCGCCACGGCAGGCGCCTGGTCCTGGGGCTGCCGGAAAAGCATTGTAAACTCGCCCGGCCCCGCTCCCGCGACCTTCGCCGGCGGAGGACCTGCGGCTGGTGCCGGCTGCTCCATGATCGGAGGTGTGGGAGCGCTTCTTCCTGGCTGGTACCCTTGAATCAACCGGGTGAAGTCTCCGGCTGCTTGCGGGTTCGAGGAACCGGGTAAGGGGACCGCCGATTGGGGCGAACCAGGCAGGACCGAGCCTCCCGCCGGCCGTCCCGCCTCAGGAGTGGGACGGAATAGCCGAGTGAACTCGCCAGGGGCCGTTTGCTCAGCGGGCTGGATCGGAGACGGCGAGGGCGGCCGCGGCGTAGCTCCAGCCGAAGGTGCGGCCGGTGCTTTCACGGTATCAGGCCGAAAGATCTTGGTGAACTCTCCCGGTCCCTGTGGTGGACGGGGCTGGTCAGGCTCCGGGGGGGCCGTGCGCCTTGGCTCGGAGGGAGGCGTGGGCATCTTCTCGCTGCCGAAGAAAACCCGGGTGAATTCGCCCCCCTCTTCCTTCGCTTTCGGTGCCGGTGGCGGGGCAACGGGGGGCGCAGCAGCTTTCTGGGTTGCGGGTGTGACTGGCGGCGCAGGCATCTCCTTGCCAAAGAACACCCTCGTGAACTCGCCCCCCTCTTCCTTCGCTTTCGGTGTCGGCGGGGGCGCAACGGGGGGTGCGGTTAGCTTCTCAGGTGCAGGCGGAGCAGGCGCAACGGGCGCCGGCATCTCCTTGCCAAAGAACACCCTCGTGAATTCGCCCCCCTCTTCCTTCGCTTTCGGCGCCGGCGGGGGCGCAACGGGGGGTGCGGTTAGCTTCTCAGGTGCAGGTGGAGCAGGCGCAACGGGCGCCGGCATCTCCTTGCCGAAGAAGACCCTGGTGAACTCGCCCGCCTCCTCCTTCGCTTTCGGCACCGGCGGGGGCGCAACGGGTGGTGCGGTTAGCTTCCCAGGTGCAGGTGGAGCAGGCGCAACGGGCGCCGGCATATCCTTACCGAAGAAGACCTTCGTGAACTCGCCCGCCTCCTCCTTCGCTTTCGGCGCCGGCGCAGGCGCGGGCGGCTTCGTCATTTCTTTGCCGAAGAAAACCTTGGTAAACTCACCGGCCTCCTCCTTCGCTTTCGGAGGCGGAGGAGTTGGGGGCGCAAAGACTTTCGGCGTGATCACGGCTTGCGTTGCTTCCAGGGAGGTCACACTTTCTCGACTCGCCTCTGGTGATAACCGAACGGCCGGTTTGGCAGGCGCGGGTGCAACGCTGGGGGCGGGTTTAGGTGTGCTCGGCCTCGGGGCTGCCTGCCGAGCCACTGACTCCGATTGCAGCCATTGCCGAAGATCGAGAAAGATGGGCAGATCCTGGGTCACGACAAAAACCCGGCCGGCGTCTTCGCCCATGTCAATCAAGACCTTCATCTCCTCGGCAGTGGCGCGGCGAAGAAAGCTGGAAAACATCGAGGCTAGATCGGGTTGATTGGGAGGGGTTCGCTCTGTCCAAAGCTGGTGAACAAGCACGGCGCGGCCGGATGAAGTCTGGCGCGCACGGAAAGTCTTCGCTTCACCGTCATTCAGCAGATCCAGTATCTGGTAACGTCCCTGAAATTCCATGGATGATCCACCATTCGCCTTTTCAGTGCATTCTATCACGAAATCGCCACCGGAATTCTGTTGAAAAAGTTAGGGGTTAGATGATAGATTGAGCTTACCCCGATCTATCGGATCAAATCCATGAAGCAACTTTCCAAAGTCGTTTGGTCGGAGGGCATGCACCTCGGCCCGCACCACTTTCAAGTGCAGGGGCGTTTTTTTGAAGAAGTCACGCATTTTCAAATTTCCAACTTGTGGTTTGAGCCTTACGGCTTGGCCGGTCTCGAACTCGATGCAGAGGCTTTGCGGAACGGGACGGTCGCGCTGGTCCATGCGCGCGGCATTTTTCAGGACGGGCTCACCTTCAACATCCCGGAGAGCGATCCGGTTCCCGCGGCGCGCAGCATCAGCGAACTGTTTCCTCCCACCAGCGAGAGACTGACGGTGCTCCTGACAGTCCCGCCCCACAAGCTCGGGGCAGCGAATTGCGCTCTTACCGTGGAGCAAGACCAGGGGCGCACAAGATACGTTGCAGAAGAAAAAACCCTGCCCGATGATAATACCGGTCTCGATGAGAAGGCGCTGAAACTGGGACGAAAGAACATTCGTCTGCTCCTCGAAACGGAAGACGCGGGAGAAATGCAGACCTTGCCGATCGGCCGCGTCAAAAGGGACGGATCGGGCAACTACATTTACGATGAGAACTTCATCCCGCCCTGCCTTCAGATCAACGCCAGTCAAACGCTGATGAAGATGACCCGCCGCTTGATTGAGATTCTTCAGGAGAAGAGCGCCACGGTCGCCCTGGATGGCCGGGGGCGCGGCAAGTTTCGGACGGGGCTTTCAGCTCAAGAAGTCAGCCGCTTTTGGTTCCTGCACGCCGTCAACTCCAGTCTGGGGCCGCTGCGCCACATGTTTGTATCGCCCAGCGCGCACCCGGCAGAGCTGTTTACGGAACTGCTGCGGTTGGGCGGTGCGCTGTGTACTTTCGCTCTGGACTCCCATCCGCAGAATCTTCCTCTCTACAATCACCTTGCGCTTGACCAGTGCTTTGGCGAGCTCGAGCGGCACATCCGGGCGCATCTCGAGTTGCTGGCGCCCTCGAATTGCATTTCCATTCCGCTCCGCGCCGTCGCCAACTACTTTTACGAAGGCGACGTCACCGATCAGCGGTGTTTGGACCGGGCGCGTTGGATCCTCGCCGTTCAGTCGGCGATCGGCGACGCGGAACTGATCACCAGGACGACGCAAGTGGTCAAAGTCTGTTCGGCCCAGTTTGTGCCGCAATTGGTTAAGAGGGCTCTGCCAGGCATGGAGCTGACACATATGTCCGTGCCTCCTGCCGCGATTTCGCCGCGCGTGGAAAGTCAATACTTCGCCATCAGCAGGACGGGCCCCTGCTGGGATCACATTGCCCAAACGCGGCGCGTAGGGGTTTATGTTCCGGGAGACATTCCCAACCCGCAGGTCGAACTCCTGGTGGTCTTGGAAACTGAATAACCAACGAGGTTGCCAACATGGGTGGAAACCAGTCCGCGCTTCCGCAAAGTCCCCGGCCCGCGCCGGCGCAAGGCCGTGAGAATCTGGCCCTGATCTACCAGGAGGTGCTGACGGCCATCACCCGCTTCCGCTCCAACCGCCAGGTGGCCTCGGATGCAGGAGTATTCCGAAATCAGATCAAGGCCGCGATTCGTGCCGCCGAGGCTGCGGCCATGGCGAGTGCCTACCCTGTGGAAGATGCTCGTCTCGCCACGTTTGCCGTCGTGGCCTTCCTGGACGAGTCGATTCTCAACTCGGGTAATCCTGTCTTCGCCGATTGGCCTCGGATGCCTTTGCAGGAAGAGTTATTCGGCGGTCACACAGCGGGAGAGATCTTCTTTCACTGCATCGACCGCCTTCTGGCTCGCGGCGATTCTCCACAGGTCGCCGATGTGCTGGAGGTCTTCGCCCTATGCCTGGAGCTGGGATACCGGGGCCGATATAGCCTGAGCGGCCAAGAGGGCGTTCGACCGGTTCTGAGCGCGATGGCGGACAAGATGCAGCGAATTCGCGGCGGACCCGGCCCTTTGTCGCCGAACTGGGCTCCCCCGCAGGACGCGGTGCGAACCAAAGCCTACGACCCGTGGGCGCGACGGTTGGCCTTTGGGGCGCTCGGGTTTCTAGTCTTGGCTCTGCTCTTGTTTGCCGGTTTCAAGGTCAGTTTGATGTCAGGGGCATCCGTATTGCACTCCACAGCCTCCACCATCGCTCGCTAGAGGGTTGCCGTGAAAAACACCTTAAAGTATTGGCTTGCAGCATTGGGCCTCATCGCTTGGCTGGTTCTATCCTGGTTTGTCCCCTCCTGGCTGCATTTGCAGGGGAACCACCTTTGGATACTGCGCATTGTCCTGGCCGTGATTGGCGTTGCGGGGTTCATTACCATCGTGTGGTGGTTTAGAGCCCAAGACAAAGAACGTGCGGCGGAAACCGCTCAAGGGGCTTCCGGAGTTGCTGAAATCGACGTCCTGATGCGGGAAGCCGAATCGCGCTTGCAGGCCTCGTCGCTGGGACGCCATGCCAGGCTCGGCAATCTTCCAGCGCTCTTCCTGCTGGGGGAGAGCGGCTCGGCAAAAACCAGCGTGGTTCAGCACTCCGGCCTCGAGGCAGAGTTGCTGGCCGGGCATACGGGGCAAGAAAAGGTCCCCGTTCCCACCCGCGCTGCGAACCTCTGGTTCGCGCGCCAGTTTATTCTCGCAGAGGCAGGCGGCCCGGTCCTTTCCGAACCTGCACGATGGGCCAAGTTCGTCAAGAGGCTCGCTCCCGGACGTCTGCACTCCGTGTTCGGCAAGGGAACGCAGGCGCCGCGCGCGGCCCTGGTTTGCGTTGACTGCGAGACCTTCATGAAGCCCGGCGCGGCGGAGGCGATCGCCGCCAGCGTGGAACGGATGCGCACGCGGCTGCGCGAGGTTTCCCACATCCTGGGGATCAGCCTGCCGGTTTACGTACTTTTCACGCGCGCCGACCGCCTTCAGTTCTTCCAGGATTACGTCCGTAATTTGAGCAACGATGAAGCAACTCAGGTGCTGGGCGCGACATTCCCTATGGTTTCTTTCGCCGGTGAAGTGTACGCCGAGCAGGAAACGGCTCGCGTTTCCGCCGCCTTCGATGAACTCGGTTATTCCCTGTCGGACAAGAGACTCACCTACCTTCCCCGCGAATTTGACATGGCGAAGCGCCCCTCCGTGTACGAGTTTCCGCGTGAGTTCAGGAAACTCCGTCAAATGCTCGTCCAGTTGCTCGTCGACCTGTGCCGGCCAAGCCAGTTGAGGACCGGACCATTCCTGCGCGGCTTCTACTTCAGCGGGGTTCGCCCGGTTGTAATCAATGCTCCCGGGCCCGCGCTGATCAAAGAGCAGCCGATGACACCCGGGGCCGGCGAAGGAGCGATCCGCGCCACAGGGATCTTCGATATCCGCAATATCGCCGCCCAAGCCGCGCACGCCCCCGTGGTCGCGGAGGGCGGTGAAACCCGCCGGGTTCCGCAGTGGACCTTCCTTCCCCACCTCTTCAACGACGTCCTGCTGAGGGATTCTTCCGCGCTGACCGAAAGCGCCTCGAGCTCGAAGACCAGCTTGTGGCGACGAGTGCTGCTGGCGGCGTCGATCGGCCTTCTGCTCATCGTCATGATTGGATTCATCGTCTCTTTCGTCAAGAACAAGGACCTGGAATCGCAAGTGGTGAACGCGGCGCAGGGCATCTCCACCGTGCAACTCACAGGGCAACAACTCCCCACTGTGGATGCGCTGACCCAGCTCGAGAGCCTCCGCCAGTCGGTTGAGACGCTGGCCCAGTACAACCAGGATGGCGCGCCATTCGCCATGCGATGGGGCTTGTATGTGGGGAACGAACTCTATCCGGATGTGCGGAAGATCTACTTTCAACACTTCAATTCCCTCCTCTTCGCACAAACTCAGGGCGCCCTTCGTCAGACGCTTTCCGGCATGCCTGGCGCGCCGGGGCCAAACGATCAATACGGCCCGGCCTACGATACTCTGAAGGCTTATCTGATCACCACATCCAATCACGACAAGAGCACTCGCCTGTTCCTTTCACCGGTGCTCATGAAGGCCTGGCAGGCGGGCAGGGACATCGACACGCCGCGACTGCAGTTGGCCCAGAAGCAGTTCGATTTCTATAGCGACCAACTCAAGGACGAGAACCCCTATTCCTCCGAGAACGATACGCTGGCGGTGTCGCGCGCCCGCAATTACCTTTCGCAATTCTCCGGCATCGAGCGCACTTACCGCTTCATGCTGGCGGAAGCTTCCAAAGCCAGCCCCTCCCTCAACTTCAACCGCAAGTACCCCGGCTCCGCGGAAGTGGTGGTGGACGGAAAGGAAGTGGAGGGCGCCTTTACGAAGGCCGGCTTTGCTTTCATGCAGGGCGAGTTCAAGAACCTGCCCAAGTATCTTAGCGGCGAGGAGTGGGTGCTCGGCCCGAAGACGGGCCAGACCGTGGACACCGGCAAACTCGCTCAGGATCTGCAAGTTCGATACCAGCAGGATTTCATCAACCAGTGGCGGGCCTTTTTGAAGAGCGCCAATGTAGTTCACTACAATAGCCTCGGAGACGCCGCGCAGAAACTCGTCAAGACCTCCAGCAATCAGTCTCCCCTGCTCGCGCTGTTCTGCGTCGCCGCGCAGAACACTTCCGTCGACCAGCCCGACATCTCCAAGGCTTTTCAGCCCGTTCAGGCGGTCGTTCCGCCCAATTGCTCGGACCAATATATCGGCCCTCCGAATGCCAACTACATGACTGGTCTTGTCGGTATCCAGACTTGCCTGGCTCAGGCCGAGAGCGCTCCTCCTGAGCAGAAGGACGCCGCCAAGACTCAGTGCATGACTCCTTCCATGACGGCCCAACAGACCGCCAAGCAGATGGGCCAGGGATTCAAACCTGACCCGCAGGCGCATATCGACGACACGGTTCAAAATCTGCTGCTGGCTCCCATTGCGTATGTCTCCGGAGCACTGCGCCCCGGGCCGGTGAGCGGCGCCGGCTTGTGCGCGCAGTTGAACCCCCTGACGGCCAAGTTCCCCTTTAATGCCAAGTCCACACAAGACGCCACCACGCAGGAAGTTGCCCAAGTCTTCGATTCCTCGAGCGGCGCGCTGACCCAGTTTTACAATGCCTCGTTGAAGAGCCTGCTGCTTCCCCAGGGAAATGAGTACATCCCCAACCCTTCGAGCACTCAGCCGGTGAACCCGTCCTTCCTCAACTTCTTTACCCGGGCGATGAATCTCCAGCGCGCTCTGTACTCGGGTGGACCGGGACAAATCCACTACAAGTACTCGCTTCGCCCCCATCCCACGGAAACCGTTGCCGGCCTTACTATGAGCATCGATGGCCAGCCCCTCACTTATGCCGGCGGCAACGCCGACTTCAAACAGTTTACCTGGCCGGGCACGACCGCGCAGGGTGTGACGCTGACCGTGAAGATTAGCGGCGGGTCCGATTTGGGCTGGCCAAGCTACGAGGGAGCCTGGGGAGTCTTCCACTTCTTTGCCGAGGCCGACAAGTGGCAGCAGACCGGTTCCACCTACAATATCGAGTGGGTGCTGCGCACCGCCGGCAGGCCTGTGACGGCGCCCAGCGGCAAGCCGGTCACCGTCCAGTTCGACCTCGATACACTGGGCGCACCGCCTATTCTCCAGAAAGGCTACCTGTCGTCTTTGCAGTGCGTCTCGAGCGTCGCTAAGTAGCCGATCCTTTGTTTTCATAGACATTCTCGCTTTGTTCCCTCGATACTGCAGTCCAAGAGTCGAGAAGCCGAGAGGTTGAGAGGCCTACCACCGCTTCTCAAGCCGTGACTGGGACTTTGTGTCGTCTCTTGCCTACTGCCGCTTAACTCTTCAACTCCTCGACTCCTTAACTCCTCGACTTTTTCGGCCTCATCGTTTGTTTTCATAGACATTCTCGCTTTGTTCCCTCAGTCTGGGTGTTAATTTGCGCATAGGTGGGCGGGTTTTGCCCTCCTCTGCGGTCCTTGCCAAGGGCGCATCGGATTAATTACCCTCATCCTTTATTTTCATAGACATTCCCGGAGCGTTCGTTCAATTTCGTAGTGCTGACCTTCAGGTCGGCACTTCGGCCGTGTCTTCCTTGCGTGCTGACCTGAAGGTCGGCGCTACGCTTGGGCACCAGGCGCCTTCCCCAGCGATCCTTTGTTTTCATAGACATTCTCGCTTTGTTCCCCAAAATACATCTCTTAACGACCAGCTTTGAGCTCTCAGCCATGCCGTTCTCGGTTGGCCAGGGCGAGCGGCACAATTTGACCGCCCGGTCTGTTAGGGCGAGCGCACGCCCGATTCTAGCCTATAAGCTCAGGTGTAGTTTGCCAAGGAATTTCCCTGTAGTGGAGTATTCGGGTGCCCCAACGGCGTCTTTGGAGGGCTGGCGCGGACACCAGCATGTTGGAAAAGACTCGCAGAGTCCAAGCACCGGGGAGTCTGCGCTCGCTACCCGCCGCATTTGACCCGCAGGATGGCTGAGTTAGAGTAGAATCGTCAAATGAGAAAGGAACACTGCCATTTCAATGTTGTTCTCCGGCCCGAACCGGAGGGCGGGTTCACTGTCAGGATCCCTGCGCTGCCGGGCTGTGTCACCTATGGCCGAACACTGGCCGAAGCCAAGAAGATGGCTAGGGACGCCGCAGCCGATTATGTCGAAAGCCTCAGAAAGCACCAGGAGCCAATTCCAACCGACGACGAGACGCTAGTCACGACGTTGGACCTCGAGTATGCCGAAGCTGCCGTCCGTTAAGCCGCGCGCAGTCGTCCGCTTCCTCGAACAGAACGGCTTCGCGCTCGATCACACTTCCGCCGGCTGGCGCAGAGCGCTAGCTCTGCGTTTGGCCGGTTGTCGTGCTTCAACACGCGCAACGCGAGCCGAAAGGAACCGATATGAAGAAGAAACCTAGCCGGCGAAGTCGGGATCACGATCGCGACACGATGCGGCCGGAGTATGATTTCAGCCGAGCAGTTCGCGGCGCGACCGCGACAAGATACAGGGAGGGCGCCAACGTCGTGGTCATCGATCCCTCTGTGCTGGACGTTTTCCCCGATGGCCGGCGCGTGAACCAAGCGCTCCGCGCCCTCGCCCCCGTGCTCCGCGAACAACGCCAAGTAAGGTAGCGGGTTGCAAGCGCGCAGGTATCCAGGAGAAACGGTTCCTGGAACGTGTGAAAAAATTGAATTTGGACCCCTTATCGATCATGTAACTTACTGAAAATGCGTAGTGCTGAAATCGGTAAAACCAATTTTTTCACATGTTCCTGACACGCGTTCTCGCGTTGTTCTAATACGCCTGGACCTTTGTTACCTTGCCATTGGAGAAGGTCAGCACCCAGCGATGGCCTTCCTTCAAGTAGTACCAAGTTTCCAACAAGCTGCCATCGGTGGTGTCGTTGATCTTCTTTTGCTCGGGGTCGCCGAAGGCCAGGATCACCATCTGGTAGGTCATTCCCTCCTTAACCGTGTTCTCGGCGATAGCCTGCTGGAACTCGGTGGGAAAGTCTTTGGCGACAACCTGGTTCTGAATCTCGCTCACGTCGAGAACCCGCGCCATCACGCGCAGAAAGTTCTGCGGCTCGAGATCGCCATCGGTAAGTTCACGTTCGTAGCGGAAGTTGATTCGCGAACCACCCGCGCGTTTATAACCCGGGCTAACCTTGTTGGCGTGGTTGCTGCCGCGCCGACCCTCGCCGCCGCCCCCCAGGTGGATTTCGACACGGTCGTTGTCCACCTTGATATCGGTGGCGGTGGCCCAGTCGTTGGCATCCACGCCCACGCCCTTGGATTTGAGGTACTTGGACAAGGACGCCATGTCAATGCCGCGCGCGTCGAGGTGTTTGTTGGCCTCTGACTTGACGTAGACGTTCAACCCCTCCTTGGTGGCGGGGAGCTGCATGAGGGCTTTCATTTCTTTGCCCAGGATGAGTTTCGTTAAGTCTTTTTTGGCGCGGTCCGAGGTATTGGCGCGAAGAGCGCACGGTGAACCAGCAATCGTAAGAACAATGAGAATAGCGGCCAACGCGATCGATGTTTTCTTCACTGCCTTCCTCCTTCGGTGAGTCCGTGAATTCCTGCCGCCGCAGCGATTCGAGCCTCTCGGCAGGATCGAGGACGCCACGACTTCTTTCCATATCGGCCTCGTGCTGGCTAAGTTGAATGTCTAGGAAAAATGCAAAGGGAAATTGCCAAGGAGCTAGCCGGCTATTTCGGCCGGTTTTCCTGCCCAATGCACGAGCCGAGGATTCTATCGTCCCTTATCCCCGTGCGCCATGCCATAACACAAAAGTACTCTGGCGCAGCGGGTAGCTCCGAGGCGCACGCATTTTGCCCCCTCGGCGGCCCTTCTATGGGAATTGGCATCGGCCCATGACGCCGGGAGAAACAGTATCAGGGAGAAACAGTTCTATGAAAGGGGATGTCAAGTGAAAACACTCCTCCTCTTAGAGGAAGGTTTTGTTCTTCTTGGCATCCAGCCCCCTGCTGATTAACTCGACCAATTTGTATGCACGGGTTTGGCCG
>JBEKMN010000048.1:0-42254 GCA_050008495.1 Terriglobia bacterium
AGGAAGTTGGCGCGGGTCACCACGTGCTCACCGGCTCGAAGACCGCTGAGGATCACGGCGTAATCGCCCGACCGCGCGCCCACGGTTACGGTACGGGGCTCAAAGACGCCCTTGCCGCGATCGATGAACACGCGTTGATGCGCGCCCGAATCCAGCACCGCATCCACAGGCACGGTCAGGCGGCGCCCCAAGCCGCGGTGCAGTTCCACGTTCACAAACATCCCGGGCTCGAGCTTCAAATCGGGATTGGGAAACTCCATGCGCACGCGTTCCGTTCGGGTTTCTTCCATCATATGCGGCTCGACGAAACTTACGCGCCCCGTAAGCTTTTGGCCGGGAAACGCTTCCGCCGTCACCACGGCTTCCTGACCTTCGCTAACGTAGGGGATATCCGATTCGTGAATTTCCGCGTAAACCCACATCCAACTGTGGTCAACGATCTTGTAGAGTTCAGCCTCGGGCGTGACATATTGATTGGGAAATACCTTGCGCTCAAGCACATGGCCATCGGCCGGCGAGTAGATCGTGATCTCCCGCTGCGGCTTGCCCGTTACCTCGAGATTACGGATCTGGTCGGGCGTCACGTCCAACAACGAAAGCCTCATGCGAGCGGCTTCAAGCAGGGTCGCTCCATCCGCATTCACTTCGACAAGTGAACTCTGGCCCAGCGTTTCGCGGGCCTTGAGCGCGAGGAGATACTCTTGCTCAGCCGCCAGCAGGTCGGGACTATAGACCGTAAAAAGAGGCTCTCCCTTCGTGACGTGCTGGAAGGTGTAATCCACGAAAACCTTCTGCACCCATCCATTTGCTCTCGTGCTGACGACGGAGATGCGGGTTTCGTCGATATCCACCTGGCCGGCGGCGCGGATGACTTGGTCAATGGTACGGTACTCTGCCGGTGCGCTGGTGACTCCCATCAGTTGCTGGCGCGTCGGACTGATTTGGATGCCCCCGGGTGGAAGCCTGCCCGCCGGCACATCAGATGCATAAACCGGCACCAACTTCATGCCGCAGTCCGGCGCAATCCCCGGTTTGTCGGAGTGATACCAGGGGTGCATAGGGTCCTGGTAATAGAGAATCTTCCCCTCGCCGGGATTCGGTTGCTCCGCACCCTCCGCCCTCTGTGTAGGGGCAAGAAATGCGGCGGCGCGGTTATGCCAGGAATCGTGGGGGTTGCTGCCCAACAAAAGGGCAGCAGTAAGTGCCATCAAAACGGCAAAAACAGCAACGCGTTTACTCATGGTGAACATCTCCTTGTTGGATCAATCTCAATCCTGTCGCTTCCTCGAGGCGCGCCAGCGCCTTTTCATGATTCGTAACCTGGAGGTGGTAATCGAGCTCAGCGTCGATGACCGCCTGGAAGTTGCTGAGCACGTTTAGAAAATCCACCCCGCCGGTCTCATAGCTGGTGATGGAGGATTCCAGTGTCAAAGAGGATTGCGGCGCAATTCCCTGCGAATAGAGTTTCAGGAGTTGCTCCGTGGCCTGAATCTCCAGGTAGTCGTGTTGCACCTGGTAGCGAAGTACGGTCAGTTCATTCGTTTGCATTTGGTGGGCGGACTCCAGGTTGGCCGCCGCCTCGGCGATGGCCATGTCCTGCTTGCGCCGATGAAAGATGGGCAGCGAAGTTGCGAACGTGATTCCATACATATCCGGCAAACCATCGCGCTGCATGTAAACGTAACCGACGCTGAGATCGGGGCGCACTTCCTTGCGAGCCAAGTCCACGGACAGCCGGTTTTGGTCCACCAACGTCTGGCGTTGCTTGAGGGCGGGATAGTTGGCCTGCGCCGCTTCCTGGAGTTGCTCTCGGGTGTAAACGGAAGGGCTGGGCTGGACCGCCGGTGTCTCGCCGACGGGCGAGTCCATGGGAACATTACGCAAGCTGTTGAGTTGCGCTTCCAGCGTGCTCCGCTGCTGGTTGAGCATCGCCTCGCGTTGGGTAAGCCGTGTGACTTCAAGTTGCGCCCGCAAAACATCCTGCTGCGCGGCCTTGCCGACGGAATAGCGGATCTCGGTGATCTTTTCAAATCCCTCCAGGGCCGCCCGGTCCTTGCGTAAAATCGCAAGGCTACGGTCAACGTAGGCAAGGTCGAAATACGCCTGTTTAACTTCTGCCGCCACGCGACGCTCGACCGCCTCGTACGCCAGCGTCTCGGCGTCGGCATCGCGAGAGGCGATTTCTGTGCGCAGGCGCGTCTTACCCGGGTAGGGGATCACCTGCTCAGCCATGACCTGCCGGGCGCTGGAGGGATCTCGGCGCATCACCGTGAAGGGAGGCAGCGCGTTGCCTCCGTAGCTGAAAGAGACCGTGGGGTCCGCCCAGGCGCCGGCCTGCGGAATCCGCGTGCGTTTGGCGCCCACCGCGCGACGGGCGGCGAGGATTTCCGGATTGCGCTCCGTTGCTTCCTGAACCAGCTTGGCGAGGCTCAGCGTAGGGGCAGCCTCTGAATCACGTCCAGGCCCTGACTGCGAGAAAACCCACACGGGCGTGGCGAAGCAAAGAATGCTCGTAACCAGGAAAGAAATCTTCCGTCGCATTTTCAACTCTCCCTCCCGGCCAGAAGCCTCGACCGGGCCGGCATGATATCGCTTAACAAAGATGTGGAGGATTGCCGGGTTCCCCGCACGCGCAGGGATCGACACTACGGGCTCAGGGTTGTGGGGAGAGTTTCAGATCAGAAGGAGGCAGGATTGTGAAAGAGGACTTAGGGGAGGGGAAATCGACGGCAACATATGTTGCCGCACCGGTGCGCTGGTTGGCACCCGGGGGACGGCTGAGGGATGTGAGATTTCCCCTAATTGGCCCGTCGACTCCGATGGGCGCCCAGCGTTCTGTGTTTCGGTGATGGATCCCTGGTAATTCAAGAGGAAATTTAGGCAGCAAGGCGGCAGTGAGGATGAACTCGGCGGTGTGGTGTTGGTGCTCATCGGGCAGCAAGCGTGCGTCTGGCAGTGGCCGGGCACACAGAGCAGCCTCAGCCCGGAAAGCTGCACCAGGAGGACCGTAAGCAAGAGATAAACACCGCGTCGCACTGCCATACCCTCACACGTCATTATAGTAGCAACCACGGTGCCATAATGCAAGCTCACGATGCGTCCCGCTCTCGCCTCCGCAACCGAGCGGCATCGAGCCGCTGGGAAGTGAGACAAGTAGATTTGCGTAAAGACTGCGTAGATTTGAGCGTCAGGAGAGAAGTGATGAAGCAAACTTGGTTTAACCTTCACTATGGCGTTAGTCAGGCCTTGATCGCCGAAGCTGAGTCTCGCTAGCCCTGGTTTGCGCCGCTGACCGGCCCCATAACAAAGATGGTGTTGCCGGATGGGTCGAGCAGGTCGAACGTACGCGCGCCCCACTCCTCATCCTTCGGCGCCCTCAGGACGTCCACCTTGGCGCTCCACTCACGGTAGTAGGCATCGGCGTCGTCCACCTGGAGCGCTACGCAGGCGTTTCTGCCGTGACCCTTCATCGGACTATCGAGGGGCATCTGGATTGTTCCGCGCTCGATGCCGAGTAGTCCCGACCGGCCGTCTTTGGACGCCTCGAATGTCACGCGAAAGCCTAGCCCATCGACGTAGAACGCCTTCGCAGTTGACAAATCTTCGGCTGGAAGAATTGGTATCGCTCGCTCCATGGCTCAAGAGTACCTCCAACTGCCGAATTAAAGCAACACTGGAAGGCCTTGGCCGGAATTCCCATTTTCAATTTTTGGGACAGCCCATAGCATATGCCTGAGCGCGGGTGGCGCATTCAAGTAGTAATACCGCCAGCTTGACCACGGCCAATCCCCAGGCGAACTCACTCGCCCGCGCTTGACCGGGTTCAATTTCTCTCGGCGCTTCTTTTCGGTGTAGACGTGGAAGGGGTGAAAACGCCGATTCCAGAGGCGGAAGTGGGACTCGTCAGGGACGCTGGGCGGCAAGCGGAGGCGAGCCAGAAATTATTTTGTGACAAGTTGTAACAGAATCATCTTTGCTGTGGGTGTAAGTGGTTGATTTTATGGTGCCGCGGGACGGAGTTGAACCGCCGACGCCAGCCTTTTCAGGGCTGCGCTCTACCACCTGAGCTACCGCGGCACGATCAATTATTCTGGGGCTGTTTTGAATTCCTGTCAAGAATCGTGTTTTTATCTCGAGAGACGAAGCGCTGCGATTTCGCGGGGCGTTAGTTCGCGCCACTTGCCGACTTCCAGGCCGGCCAAGGTCAGCGGTCCCAGACCGGTGCGGACCAGTTTCAAGACTTTATAACCCACTGCTTCGATCATGCGCCGGACCTCGCGGTTCTTTCCCTCCGCGAGCACGACTTCCAGCCAGGTGTATTTCCCCCGGTCTTCCAGGCGCCGCACGCGGATGGGACTTGCGATATCTCCGCGCTTCATCTCGACGCCCGCGTTAAGCGTGGCGATGGTCTCATCGCTCAGGAGTCCGCTGGTTTTTACAAGATAGGTCTTGAGAACCTTGCCGAGCGGGTTTGTGACGTGGTCGGCGAACTCGGTGTCGTTGGTCAGCAGGAGAAGCCCGGAGGTGTCCTTATCCAGGCGGCCCACGGGCGAAACCCACTTACCGAAATCCTTCAGATACTCGTAGATCGTCTTGCGCTCGCCAGGATCACCATGACTGGTGATAACGCCCTTGGGCTTGTAAAACACCAGATAGGTCTTGCGCGCCGGCTTCAAACGTTGGCCGTCAAGATGCAGCGTTACCTGATCCGGCCGCATCCATAGAACCGGATCGCGTACCACCTTGCCATTTACCTTCAGGCGCCCGGCTTGAATAGCCTGGCGCGCGTCGCGGCGCGAGGCCAGGCCAAACCGCGAAAGCACGCGGTCGAGAGTCATGGTGGCTTTGGATTGCATGTGACTGATGCCGGAAACTGGAAACTGGAAAATAGAAATTGGAAAATAGAAACCGGAAGATCGGGAATGAGATACGGCGACTCAGGCCTGCAGTCCCCGCTTCCCTGTCATTCTGAACGCAGCGAAGAATCGCCGCAGTTCCTGGGCTTTCAACTACGTGGATTCTTCGCTTCGCTCAGAATGACGAGGGAATTGAGGGTGCAAACCCCTTGATTCGCAGCCCCAATCTCTATTTTCCATTTTCCAATTTCCAGTTTCCATTTTCCAATTTCCAGTTTCCTGTCTCAAACCTGGATTTCCCTGCCTACCCCCTGCTGCACGGCGGCCTCGAGGACCAAATGGGCGGCGACGGCGTCCTGCACCGCAACTCCCACGGACTTATAGAGCGTGATCTGGTCTGGTGAGGTACGGCCAGGCCGCGTTCCCGAGATCAGTTCACCGATCTCCGCGTGGATGTGGTTTGCTCCGATCAGCCCATCACGGATTGCCAAATGCAAATCGTTCGAGCCGGAGGGCGCGGGAGCGAGGGCCGCGGCGCGGGTTTCCACCACCACCAAGGATCGCCGAACGACCTCGCCGTCCATTTCCCGGCCGGTGGCGTGCAACCCCACAGAGGTAATGTGCGTACCTGGGGCCAGCCATTCACCCTTTAGAACGGGATCAGGAGAGTGCGTGGCAGTGCAGATTATGTCAACGCCCGCCAACCCCTCCTTGCCTAAGCCGAACGCCTTAGCCGGGATGCCTTGGCTGCGAGCAATCTCTTCCGCCAAGGCGGCGGCCCGCGATTCATCACGACCCAACACATGAACCTGGTTAATCGGCCGCACTCGCGGGATGGCCTTGGCGTGAGCTCGTGCCTGGACGCCCGTGCCGATAACCGCCAGAACTCGCGCCCCCGGCCGCGCCAGCAGTCGAGTCGCAAGGGCTGAGCCGGCGGCAGTTCGCGCGGCAGTAATCGCGGTACCGTCCATCAGGGCCTGCGGCGAGCCGGTACCGGGGTCGAAGACCAGGATTACGGCCTGGTGGCTCGGCAGGCCGCGCGCCGCGTTGCGCGGAAAAACGCTTACCAATTTGGTGGAGAGAACTTGCGCGGCGCCCAGGAATGCGGGCATCGCTGCCAGCAAGCCTCCGTGCTCGGGTACCTGCGCGACTACGCGCGCCGGCATGGACGCGCGCCCGGCGCTCAGTTCGGCCATCGCCGGACCGAGCGCCTCGACCAGGCGATCCAGGTCCAGCAGGCTTTCGACCTCGTGTCGGTTGAGGAAGAGCATAGTTCAGAGTCGAGAGGCGAGAGTCCAAAGCAACTCACCCCCTCGTGCGGTTCCGTCAGCTGACGGACTGATGAAAGCGCCGCCGCAGGCCACCCTCTCCCCCAAGGTGGAGAGGGCTTTGAGTTAGAAGGTGGCCGGCCACCCTTATCTCTCAAGGGTAAGACGGCAGCCATCACACAGATTCTAACTTTCGACTCTCGACTTTCGACTCTCAACTGCTCTTCAGAAACGACACCTCGTCGAGCCAGATAAACGCCTGCACCATCGGTTCCTCGGCTACATCGAGCTGCTTGCTCGGACCGAAGAACCCAACCCGCCCGTCGACGAGGAAGACCACACGATCGGCGAGCTTGCGCGCCAGTTTCATGTCGTGAGTCACAACCACCGAAGTGAGCCCCTTCTTGCGCTTCAGTTTTAGAATCAGGTCCGCGATGGTCTGCGCCATCAACGGGTCCACCATGGTGGTGGGTTCGTCATAGAGAATGGCTTCCGGTTCGGCAGCCAGGGCCCGCGCGATGGCCACGGCCCGCTTCTTGCCGGTGCTCAGGTCGGAAGGCATCAAATCACCGGCGTCTTCGAGTTCCACCATAGCCAAGAGTTCCGCCACCTGCGCCTGAATCTTGGATTCGTCCAGGGCCAACCCCCGTTCGGCGCGCTCGCGAAGAGGATAAGCAACATTCTCACTCACCGTCAGGGAATCAAACAGTGCGCCCGATTGAAAGACCATGGTCACTTTGCGGCGGATGGCACTCAACTCTTCCTCGGACATCTTTGAGACTTCACAGCCGGCAACGAAAACCTGGCCCGCGTCCGGATGCAGAAAACCCAGAATATGCTTGAGGGTCACACTTTTCCCCACGCCGCTTTTCCCCAAGACCACCACCATTTCGCCCCGCCGGACATCAAAATTCACGTCATAGAGCACCGGCGTATCCTGGAAGGATTTGTAAACGCGGACGAATTGTATGTATGGGGATTCCGAGCCTTTGGGTTCCGGGCTGGTCATTGAACCCATTTTTGTCGCACCCTCTCGTATTCCTCCGGCGTATTAAGGTTACAAAAAATGCGGGTGGAGAATCCCGCCCGTGCAAACTCCGCCTTGGTGATGGGGCGCCGCGGGATGTGCAAGAAGAACCGGCCCACTTGGTTCTGTCCGGACTCGAGGCAGGTAACAACCCTCGCGAGCGCACACCGGCGCAGCACGATGCAAAGTGGGTACCGCCCGCCAGTCCAGGGCGGGGGCACAGTTGCCAGGGCAGTTGTCCCCATGGCCTGCTGACACAGGTACCGAAGAAACCGCGCCTGCATCAAGGGCATATCACAGCCCAAAAACAAACTGAACTCTGTGCGCACCCTCTGCAGCCCCGCATGGATGCCCCCCAGCGGGCCTTTGCCGGGAATGTCATCTTCGTAAACCTGAACTCCTGTGTCGCCCAATTTGGCGGAAGGGCCGATGATGGCGACGGTACCACACACGGCGCGCAATAAACGAATCTGCCGGTCCACTAGCCTCTCCCGGCCCGCCGGCAAGCAAGCCTTGTCGGTTCCCATGCGCCGGCTGGCTCCTCCCGCAAGCACGAATCCCGTGACCTCGCTGAAACGCCGGGGTCGGCTCACGGGGAATCTCCTGTCTGATCTGTCCCTGGCATCTCGACCTTGCGCTCCAGGCCCGTCAATAAGAATTTGCCATCATTGCTCAGCGTGGGCCGGTAGACATAGTGCTTTTCGGGAAGCTCGAAGGCCAGCGCGTCCGGCGAGCCGGCTTTGGCTTCGCGGGCCTGGAAAACCCGGTCATCCAGGAATTCCTGCCAGTGCGTTTCGATCAGTTGGCGAAACTGCTCGAGGTTCGGCGCATCCGTTTTCAGGAATCTGCCAGGGTCGATCAGGGCGTAAGCGCTGCGAAAATCGTGAAGGTGCAGCGCCGCAATGAAACGATACAGGGTGTTATCAGGTCCGGGTGAGTAATCCGTCTGGACGGGAACGTAGGCTTGTCCATCCCAGTGGTAGACGCATCGGGCCTTGAAGCCTCGACGCCCACCGGGCTCGAACTCCAGCAGGCCCGGGTCCGCGTGCCCGGTTTCGATCATAACTGTCTGGTCAAGCTTGGGGTCATCCAGGAATTCAATACGGCCGTGCTGGAGTGGATTAAAGCGGTTGTCTCCCACTTGGCTGTCCCAGAGTACGCCGGCCTCATGTTCGCGCACTTGAAATACCGCTGGATAGGGAAGGCGGTCCTCCCCGATCACGTTCACCACGGCAATGCCTTGCGCTACACCTTTCCCCAATCGGACGATCCTGAATTCAGAATGCTGCCCCGAGGCAGCTAGGGACGAGACCTTCCAGTGAGCCCCGTCCCAAGAGAGCAAGTAGAGTCCCAGCCAAGAAGACGGGGAGGCTGGCGACTGAACATCCGACTGACGCTCTCCAATACCCGGCACCTTCATGACAACTTCCGAAACCCCATCGCCGTCCAGATCGCCCAATTCGATAAGCTCCACGGTTGGAATTTCGGCTGGGGCCGCATCCGGTTTCATCACCCGTGTGTCAAACGCTTGCCCAAGTGCGCCAAGGTCCGGACTGGATACGTTTTGCAAGGCTGCCCGAATCCCAGCCAACGTCTCATCGGGCGGCTCGGTTCCAGAGGATTGCTGCTCAGACCTTGGCGGTGTTTGTCCTTGCGGGCTCTCCGCGACGGACTGGTTGGCTTGGGTTTGTGTTTCGCCGAGCGCTGAGTCGACCGCTTGCACCACTCGGTTCGAGGGACGATTTTGGAACGGGCGGCGCGGCGGCCAGGCTAGGCCGGTGGCTGGGGATGCAAGGACCGTCACCAGACCAAAGAGCCAAACTCGAAGGCGAAAGGCGTTTAGACTGTTGAAGTTTTCCGGAATAGGTTGCATGACCATCAGCATTATAGAATATCGGCGTCTGTCTTACCAGCGTCCCCCGGCGGCCCGATTGGCGAAATGAGGCCAGGTTGCGGGATTAGCACTCACGAGGTTCGAGTGCCAAATCATGACTTTTTGACGCTTGACAAATTCCCTCCCGCGAGGTACGCTAGCAGTCGGCAGTTAAGAGTGCTAACCGTCCGTGGAAAGTCCGAGGGCATCGCCGCTCTGCGCCACAGTGCGTATGACACTGTGGGGCAGAACCGGGGTTCGACTGCAGGAAATTCCTTGGACCGAGTAACCTAAAAAACGTGAATGAAAGGAGACAAACATGAAGGTAAAGCCCCTGCATGATCGGATTCTGATCAAGCGAGTGGAAGAGAAAGAAACCATAAAGGGTGGAATTATCATCCCCGACACCGCCAAGGAGAAGCCCCAGGAGGGTGAAGTGATCGCGGCAGGCACCGGGAAGAAGACCGAGGAGGGGAAGGTCATTCCTCTCGACGTGAAGGCAGGAGACCGCATTCTGTTTGGAAAGTACTCCGGCACCGAGATCAAGATCGATAACGAAGAGTTCCTGATCATTCGTGAAGACGAAGTGCTGGGAATCATTGAGGCGGCTAAGCAGTCTGCCGCCGGTGGGAAGAAATAAGCTGGTCTAATGGCGCGACACGGCTTGCCCCAGGGCATCACATGCCGCGCGAGCGATGATGGATTCGATAAAGTCCGCGATCCGTCAGACGACGGAGCGGAGCCAAAAATTTGGAGGGAGTAGAAATGGCAAATGCAAAACAGATTGTACTCGGTGAAGAAAGCCGCCAGGCTATTCTGCGCGGTGTGAACAAGCTGGCGGATGCGGTAAAAGTCACGTTGGGTCCTAAGGGCCGCAACGTGGTTCTGGACAAGAAATTCGGTTCCCCCACGTCCACCAAAGACGGTGTGACGGTGGCCAAGGAGATCGAACTGAAGGATCCCCTCGAGAACATGGGCGCTCAAATGGTTCGTGAAGTAGCCTCCAAGACGTCCGATGTGGCCGGCGACGGGACCACGACGGCAACCGTCCTGGCGCAGGCGATTTTCCGCGAGGGCGTGAAGACGGTGGCGGCCGGCGCTAACCCGATGGCTATCAAGCGGGGGATCGAGTTGGCTGTACGCACGGTTTGTGGTTATGACGAACTCCAGAAGGACGGCTCGAAGAAGCACGTTAAGGGCGAACTCGAAAAGCTCTCCAAGCCGGTTGAGGGTTCGATGATCGCGCAGGTCGGGGCGGTTTCTGCGAATAACGACACGGAGATCGGGGAGATTATTGCGGAAGCCATGAAGAAGGTGGGCAAAGACGGAGTCATCACGGTCGAGGAAGCCAAGACCATGGAGACGGCGCTGGAGGTGGTTGAAGGGATGCAGTTCGACCGCGGATACCTCTCGCCTTACTTCGTGACCGATCCTGACCGGATGGAGTGCGTCCTCGAGGACCCCTACGTCCTGATCCATGAGAAGAAGATCAGCTCGATGAAAGACCTCCTGCCCTTGCTGGAGCAGATTGCCAAGTCGGGCAAGCCGCTGCTGATCGTGGCGGAGGAAGTGGAAGGCGAAGCCCTGGCCACCCTGGTGGTCAATAAGCTGCGGGGCACCCTGCACTGCAGCGCCGTCAAGGCCCCCGGCTTCGGCGATCGCCGCAAGGCCATGCTGGAGGATATTGCCATCCTGACGGGAGGCAAAGCCATCACGGAAGACTTGGGCATCAAGCTCGAGAACGTAAGGCTCGAAGACCTTGGCCGTGCGAAGAAGATCACCGTGGACAAGGACAACACCACGATCGTCGAGGGCTATGGGAAGAGCTCCGCGATTGAAGGCCGCGTAAAACAGATTCGCACTCAGATCGAAGACACCACCTCCGACTACGACCGCGAAAAGCTCCAGGAGCGGTTGGCGAAGTTGGTGGGCGGCGTGGCCCAGATTAAGGTTGGGGCTGCGACCGAGTCCGAGATGAAAGAGAAGAAAGCTCGCGTCGAAGATGCTATGCATGCCACCAAGGCTGCCGTCGAAGAGGGCATCGTTCCGGGCGGCGGCGTGGCTCTGATTCGCTCGATTCCGGCGCTCGAGAAACTGAAGGCTGCCGGGGATGAGCAGATCGGCATCGACATCGTAAAGCGCGCGCTGGAAGAGCCGCTGCGGCTGATCGTCCAGAACGCGGGCGAGGAAGGCGCGGTGGTGGCCGAGAAGGTGCGCGGCAATTCCAATGCGAACTACGGCTTTGACGCGCAGGCTGAAACCTACGGCGATTTGGTCGAGGCGGGCGTCATCGATCCGACCAAGGTTACCCGTACGGCGCTTCAGAACGCCGCTTCCATCGCTTCACTTATGCTGACCACGGAAGCGTTGATCAGCGAGATCCCGGAGAAGGAAGAGAAGCACCCGATGCCTCCGGGCGGCGGCGGCATGGGCGGCGGGATGTACTGAGGTAGTTGGCAGTCAACAGTTGACAGTCGAGAGTTGATGGCGAAGGTGGCTGGCCTGCTGCAAGTAGGCAGTAAGCAGAAGGCAGTAGGCAGCAAGAAGAACAAGTCGACATTTTACAGTTAACAGTCGACAGTTAGTGCCGAGGGCGGGGAGAACGTTTCCTCGCCCTCATTCTTTTTGGAGCCGAAAGTTTCAATAACAGCCCTCTCCCCGTTGCGGGAGAGGGTGGGCCGCACCGGCGTTTTCATCAGTCCGTCAGCCGACGGAGCCGGGTGAGGGGGTCGGGGGGCACTTGCCTCAAAACCACATTGCGCCCATACTCCCTCTATGGCCATCAGGTAAGGTATTTCGGGGCGGAAACCGGAAAGCCGTGCAAAGCCCGAGGAATCCTCGCCTTCGTGTGGAGCGAGTCGAGATCACGAAGCGTGCGGATGAAATTGGGCAGCGTGAAAGGCGAGAGAATCTCTCTGCTGCCTTCGAGCATCTGACCAGCTTCTCGTCGGACTTCTTTAAGGGTGGCCGCCGCCAACCCAAACTGGAGAAGCGTTCTGGCTTTGATGCACTACCTCCTCGACACCAACCTCTGTAATTCGTCTTCCGCCCCGGGGACGACGTGTATAATGAGCTCAGGCGCGAGCATGACCAAGGCACAACGGGAGGACCTAATCCGACTAATTGCATCTCCCCCCGCCGGGAGTAAGATAGCTGATGCGAAGGATTTCGGGATTGACCTCACCCTGCTCATCCGGACCCTCGAAATGACGCCCACGGAGCGACTTCAGCAACTTACTGCTGTGCAGGCCTTCTTCCAAGAGCTGCGAAGCGCCATGAAGACTGCGACCCATGGTTGATTTGCAACGAATCCTGAAGGTTTTCGTCGAGGCCAAGGTCCGCTTTGTGATCATAGGCGGTGCGGCGGCGGCGGCTCATGGATCGGCATTCCCCACCTTCGATCTTGACATCTGCTACGATCGAGGCCGCAACAACCTCGACCGGCTCGTTAAAGCGCTGGAGCCCTTCCATCCGCGTTTGCGCGGCGTCCCGGAGGACTTGCCGTTTTGTTTTGACACAGTAACCATCGCAAGTGGAATGAATTTTACCCTGACCACGGACCTCGGGGACATCGATCTATTTGGGGAGGTCGCAGGGCTGGGTGGATACAGAGACGCAAACGCCTTATCAACTACCCTTGTGCTGTTCGAGTCTCAATGCGCCGTACTGTCACTGGAGGGGCTGATTCGGTGTAAGCGCGCCACGGCGCGCCCCAAGGACCTACTCATGTTGCGTGAGATTGAAGCCTTGCGCGAAATGGAAATACAGGTTAAACGCGAATCAGGGCCTGCGGACGATCGAAACCAGGGTCGGATCGAAGACAAGCAAACAAAGACCTAGCTGCGCAGCGGCTCGATGACGACGGCAGTCCCGTAACAGAGGACTTCGGTCGCTGACTCTCGTCCTACCACCTCGGAGGCGTCATAGTGGAGGCCGACGACGGCGTTGGCGCCTACCTCCATGGCATGCTCGATCATCAAATCGTAGGCCTGCTGGCGAGCCTGCTCGCACATCTCGGTATAGGCGCCGATGCGCCCTCCGATAATGCTCTTCAATCCTCCCAGGATACCCTGGGCGATGGTGGGGGCGCGCACGATGATGCCGCGCACAATTCCCTTGTATTCTCTGATGCGGTAACCGTCAATGTTCAAGGTTGTGGTGACGGGGATGCTCATTGTCAACTCCTAGGTTTGTTGACCGCTCGATTCGTGCCCCCCAGACTCCTCGACTTCCCGGCTCCTCGACTGCTCGACTCCCAGCAGTGTAGATGTCGCCTTCTCTTTCAAAGCCTTGAGGCGGTCGCGGAGCTGAGCGGCCTTCTCGAACTCAAACTGCTTGGCGGCTTCGCGCATTTGCTTCTCAAGGCTCTTGGTGAGTTCTTCGAGTTGGTCAGGGGTGACGGGCTCCTCCGGCAGGTCGGCGGGCACCTCGACATAGTCCGCCGCCACGATGGAGGCCAAAACCATATCAACGGGTCTGACAATGCTCTCCGGCGTGATGCCGTTATCTTCGTTGAAGCGAGTCTGCTTGGCACGCCGGCGGTTGGTTTCCGCGATGGCCCGGTTCATTGACTCCGTCATACGGTCGGCATAGAGGATGGCCTTCCCGTGCAAATTCCGCGCCGCGCGTCCCATAGTCTGGATCAGCGCTCCCGCCGAGCGCAGGTAGCCTTCCTTGTCGGCGTCGAGAATGGCGACCAGCGACACTTCGGGCAGGTCAAGCCCTTCGCGGAGAAGGTTGATGCCGATCAGCACGTCGAACTCGCCACGCCGCAAGTCGCGCAGGATTTTCACACGCTCGAGGGTTTCGATCTCGGAGTGAAGGTAGCGGCAGCGCACGCCGACTTCGGCATAATACTCCGCCAGGTCCTCGGCCATGCGCTTGGTGAGCGTGGTCACCAGAACCCGTTCGTTCGCCTCCACCCGGCTGCGAATATCGCCCAGCAGGTCCTCGATCTGGTGGCGCGTAGGACGGACTTCCACCTCGGGGTCAATGAGTCCGGTGGGGCGGATGATTTGCTCGACGACTTCGCCGCCGGATTTGGTCAGCTCGTAAGGGCCGGGAGTGGCGGAGACATAAATCAACTGGCCCACCCGGTGTTCGAATTCCTCGAAGGAGAGCGGGCGGTTGTCCAGCGCGGACGGCAGACGAAAACCGTAGTCTACAAGCGTTTGCTTGCGGGACCGGTCGCCGTGGTACATGCCGCGTAATTGCGGCACCGTCTGGTGGCTCTCGTCGATGAAGATCAGGGCGTCCTGGGGCAGGTAGTCGAGCAAGGTGGGCGGCGGCTCGCCCGGCAGACGGCCGGCAAGGTGGCGCGAGTAGTTTTCAATGCCGTGGCAATAGCCGATCTCCTTCATCATCTCGAGGTCAAACATGGTGCGCTGCTGGACGCGCTGGGCTTCCACCAGCTTGCCTTGCTTCTCGAGTTCGCCCCGCCACCACTCCAGTTCGCTGAGGATGCGCTGCACCGCGTCCTCTTTTCTTTCGGCAGGCAACACGTAGTGCGTTCGAGGATAAATCGGCAGGCGGGAATAGGTCTGCTTCACCTGACCGAATAGCGGGTCAATCTGGGCCAGGGTCTCCACCTGGTCGCCCCACATTTCGATCCGGTAAGCAACATCCTCATAAGTGGGAAAAACTTCAATGACGTCGCCGCGCACGCGGAAAGCGCCGCGCCGGAAGTCCGCATCGTTGCGTTCGTACTGGATCTCGACCAGCCGCCGCAGGATGTCTCGCCGCTCGATCTTCTGCCCCTTTTCCAGCAGCACGACCATTCCGTAGTAGGCTTCCGGCGACCCCAAGCCGTAAATGCAACTGACGCTGGCCACGATCACGCAATCGCGGCGCTCGAAGAGCGAGCGAGTCGCGGACATGCGAAGCTTGTCCAGTTCGTCGTTGATGGTCGCTTCTTTCTCGATGTAAACGTCGGAGGCGGGGATGTAGGCTTCCGGCTGATAGTAATCGTAGTAGCTCACGAAGTACTCGACGGCGTTGCGCGGAAAGAAGGACCGGAATTCGTGGTAAAGCTGGGCGGCCAGCGTCTTATTGTGAGCCAGTATCAGGGTGGTGCGGTTCACCGCCTCAATGACCTTGGCAACCGTAAAGGTTTTGCCGGAGCCTGTGACCCCAAGCAGAACTTGATGGGGCTTGCCCTCCTCAACTCCCCGCACAAGTTCCTGGATGGCCGTCACCTGGTCGCCGCGCGGCTGGTAGTCGCTGGAAAGATTGAAATTCATGGAGCCGAGATCGTGTCCCATGGTGATTCAATTATATCAGTTGATGAATGAATTCTGCGACGGTACCAGTGCGCGAAAGACGTGCTGGTCTTCACAGGTTGCGGAAAAAGCCCCGTGGCCTGTCATTCCGAGGAGCCCCAGGCGACGAGGAATCTCGCAGTGCCGAGAAAACAAACCAGAGCGAGATTCCTCGCTCCGCTCGGAATGACAAGGCAACGAGTTTTTCCGCAGCCTGTCCAGGCCGGCATCTGACGACATCAAGGCCGGCGCTCCATTCGAGATTGAACGCTGCCGATTCCGGCGTCGGGGCCAGCAGGGGACGGCGAGTTGTGTTAAGATGATGGGTTTCGCGGCAGCTAAAAAGAATTGTGAGGCGGGGTCAATGGATCAAATCAAGTGGCGTCGAGCATTGGGGTTGACAGGGGGGGCGCTGATCGCGGCGCTGGTTGCGGGTGTTGCGTACGGCCGGGCGGCAGGCGGGCAAGCGCCTGCCGGGACCACCCCGAGTCCGGCCCCTGCTGCCGCGCCGTCTTCGCCTGATAAGGTGGTGTTGAAGGTCGACGATCAGTCGGTAAGTGAAGAGGAAATTGAAAAAGCCATCCACAATCTTCCTCCGCAGGCTCAGAATTCTCTGGCCCGGCAAGGGAAAAAGCCCTTGGGAGATGAGTATGTTATGATGCTGGTTCTCTCCCGTGAAGCCCTCAGCAATCATCTTGACGATTCTCCTGACTACAAGGAGACGCTCGCCTTGACGCGACTCAAAATCCTGGCGCAGGAGGAGTACCAGCAAATCCTGCAACGGGCAGCCGTGACACCTGAGGAGACGAGCAATTATTTTGCCGCACATCAAAGCGACTTCGATGAACTCCAGGCGCTCCAAGTTACGGTTCGCAAGAAACCGGAAGGAGCCAAGGAAGGGACCCCGGGGTTTCCGCCGGAAGAAGCCAAGGCCCGCACGGAAGAGATCCGCCAGGCGTTCATTGCCGGGCAAGACCCAAAGCAAGTGGCCGAGAAATTTCAAATGGCCAACGTCGTGCGGGTGGATAGCCAGCCTTTTACGATTCACCGGGGGCAGGGCCCAGCGGACATGGTGAAGGCGGCCTTCGAGCTCAAACCCGGCCAGGTAACTGAAGTGTTTGACTTTGGGACGGCGTTGGGATTCGTGAAAGTTGTCTCGCACCAGGCAGCGGATTTGAAAAGCGCCACTCCGAAAATCGAAGGCATTCTCCGGCCTCAAAGGATCAACTCTGCGTTGGACGCGCTCAAAGCAAAATCCAAGATCTGGATGGATGACGCCTATTTTGCCTCGCCCACTGGGCCGCAAATTCCGCCCAAGCCGCCTTCGACGCCAAGTGCACCGACTGTTCCTAAATAGTTCATCACCAAAGTAGGTACTAGTACCGGGAGCGGTGTAGGGTACAACCAACTTCCGCTCACGGGTAGGGACCCACGAAGCTTTGACAATCCCTTCCCAAGCCTCTGACAATCGTCAGACAGCTCATCGAAGGTATTTTTCAACAGCTCTGTTGAAAACCTTGTGGAAAAGGTGGCTTCGTGTTACGGGAAGGTTAATGATTGGAAGAGCTTTTAACTGTTTGCACCAACCTGTAGCATCTCTCGAGCTGATCCCATAACCCTCAAGAATCCTCTCCCCTCAATTCTGGATTTGGCATGCCCATCGCGCGCCTTCAATACTAAAGTTGGGGCTGCGGTTTCTTGAGTTTGACTTCAATGGTCTGATTATCCTGTTCAAGCTCAATTTCTTTGCCAAAACTCTGATGACGTTCAGCCGTTACGAACAAATGGACAGTTCCTTTCGGAATATTCGTGAACCGGCATTGTCCCTGTGCATTGGTTTTCGCGCCATAAGAGACAACATGATGGAGCTTGCCGGATTTGAAGGTGAGCGTCAGACGCGCCTGGCTGATCACTTCACCGGTTTCGGCCTCTTTCACCACGACGTTGAAACTGAACTCGGGAGTTGGCGGCTGTTGCGCAGAGTTAGTGACCACGCCGGAAAGTAGAATAACCATACCGACACAAATCCAAATTGCGGGCCGCGAATAATTCGAGCCAAACATGCTATGACCGCTCCTTCCTCGATCTCTCTTGTCAACTCCTCAGATGAATCTTCTCAACAACTTATGTTCGCCTGGGGTCGGCCCCTAACCGGTCTCCGCTGCGCCTAACGGCCTCACGGACTCGGATATCCACTGCAAGTACTTGCGGGAACCCTCGACAATTGGGAGGCAGATGATCTCCGGCGTTTGATAACTGTGGAGCCTTACGATCTCAGATTCGATCTCAGCAAACAATGCCCCGGCGCTCTTGATGATCAGCAGGCATTCCCCTTCTTCGAGGGTTTTGCCTTGCCAGCGATAAACCGATTCGATGGCCGGAAGGATGTTGACGCAAGCGGCAAGTTGAGCTTCTACCAGATGACGTGCGATCTTCCGGCCTTCATCTCGGTTTGCTGCCGTGACGAGGATGACGATTTTATCCGTCACCATTCCTCCCGCGCCGCCGGCACTGCCGTGAAGTTCCGCAAGTGCCGGGCCCACCCGGCGTTTAGGCTCACACCCGCAACTCCGGATAACTCGCTTGCTCGAAGCTTCTGCTCAGGATACAATAGCGCGTGCAGGGTCGGCAATGCCAACCGGACTGTTGCCGGCCCACAACGCGGACCGTTGATTTGCAGGGCGCGATAAAGGCCGCGGCAGGGCGGCCGGTGGCAAGACGCCGTTGCAGCGAGCGATCGGGTAGGTGGGCTTGCACTGCGCACAGTTCCGCGCTTGGGCGATGGAAATGCTCCCCTGGGATACGGCAACTCTACGCCGTTACGCGACATACACACTCGTTGTGGTGTGTGTAGTGCTGCTCGTCCACGAGATCTTAGGGGCGCATGGCTTCATGGCCCTGCGCCAGGAACGAAAGGAAATTGAAAGCCTGCGGCAGCAGATTCGCCAGCTCGAGGATGAAAACGCGCAACTCGACAAGCGCATCAAGGAGCTTCAGTCCAACCCCAAAGCCATCGAACGTATGGCGCGCGAGGGTATGGGGCTGGCCCGTCCTGGAGAGTTAATCTTTACCGGCGTGCCCGAACAGGATCCCCGCAAAGAGCAAACTCCTCACGCCGTTCCCGACCCCGCCGCGAAGTAAGCGCGCTTACTTCCGGGCGATGTACCGCTCTTATCGCACCACGCCTTCCAACGGACTGGAAGCTGCGGCGTAGAGTTTTCTGGGCATGCGGCCGGCGAGGTAAGCCTGGCGGCCGGCGATGACAGCGTGCTGCATCGCTTGTGCCATCAGGATGGGGTCTTGAGCGGCGGCTATGCCCGTGTTCATCAGGACCGCATCGGCGCCCAATTCCATGGCTACGGCTGCGTCGGACGCCGTGCCGACGCCCGCGTCGACGATCACGGGCACGCTGGTGATCATCTCCCGCAGGATGCGTATGTTGACGGGATTCTGAATGCCTAGGCCGGACCCAATAGGCGCTCCCAGGGGCATCACCGCCGCCGCCCCCGCGTCAATGAGCCGCCGAGCGGCTATCAAATCGTCATTGGTGTACGGTAAGACGACAAACCCTTCTTTGACCAGCACCTCCGTCGCCCGCACCAACTCGAAATTGTCGGGGAAGAGCGTCTTCTCGTCTCCGATCACTTCCAGTTTAATCCAGTTGGAAAGGCCTACTTCCCGAGCCAAGCGCGCCGTACGAATAGCCTCATCGCCGCTATAACAGCCGGCTGTATTGGGCAGAATGAAGTACTTCTGACGGTCCACATAATCGAGCAAAGATTCTTTGCTGCGGTCCGTGAGATTCACGCGCCGGACTGCGACCGTCACCATCTCTGCGCCGGAAGCCTCGTGGGCCCGAGCCATTTCTTGAAAGCTCCGGTATTTCCCGGTGCCGATGATCAGCCGCGAATGAAATTCCCTGCCGGCAATCCGCAGAACGTCATTATCCATGTCTTGCTCCTTTCCTTTTGATTCTAGATGCCGACGCTTGAAATTGCAATGTTGCGAGGTGTGAGGGAGGAAAGCTGTCAGCTTTCAGCCGTCAGCTATCAGCACACACCGCTGACTGCTCAGAGCCCAGAGATGACTTTTTGGATCCGGTACCTGAGATCTGATCTCTCACATCTGAGACCTGAGAGCTGGCGGCTGAAGGCTGATAGCTGATAGCTTCTTCCCAGCCACCTGAATTGGCTTGTCTTGGGACCCAATCACAGGTACAATTAGTCTGGTCAGGGCAAGGACAAACAACTTGAATTCTGGCCCGGGAGGACCGATCCTCTCAAGGCGTCGGCGGGCGGGGATCGACTGACTTCGAATCGGCTTCAATGCGGTCTTGCCACCGCAGGGGCGGACAAAAATCTTGGAAAAAAACGAGGAGGAATACGATGATCAAGAGAATTGCAATGGTTGGGATGGTGTTGCTCGCTTTTGGCTGTCTGAGTTGGGCTCAAAACAAGACGTATACGGGCACGGTCAGCGACGAGCATTGTGGAGCCAAGCACGCCAAGGCTAGCGCAGAGGCTGAGACTTGCGTTGAAAAATGCGTGTCGGGCGGCGCCAAGTACGTTCTCGTCAGCCATGGAAAAGTGTACCAGGTTGATGATCAAGATAAGTTCAAGGGCATGGGTGGGAAGGCTGTGAAGGTGACGGGCAGCCTGAACGAAAGTACAATTACGGTTGCGGATGTTTCTCCCGTCGGGGGCAAGTAGACAATTGTAATCCTGGCCACGGAAAACAAGAAGAACCAGCGACTGGGGCTAGGGGGAGAGTGCTGGGGAGCGGAGCCGCGCGTAGAGGACCGCATCGGACAAGCTGGCCGTTCTACGCTTCCGTTCCCGCCTCTTTCGCGTCTTGCTCTGAAAGCGATTCCCCTCCTCGTACGGAGGTGGCGGTAGGGGATGGTGGTTGCCTGCTGGCCCACCACCCCTGACCCCTTTCACCTAAGGAGAGGGATCGTTTTCAGGATTCCGCGGCGGAATCGGCGAGTGCCATGCATTCGCTGTCCTTGCCCGCACGCTAATCACTGGTCCCATATCTTCTTTCTCGTGACTCTTTCTTTTCAGTTACAATAGCGTGGAGGTGACCAAATGCGGAGAATCGCCATTTATGGGGTGCTACTCTCGTTTGTCGCGGGCTTGAGCCTCGCCGGAACGGCGAGAGCGGCGGCAAAGACTTTTGTTGGGAGTATCAGTGATTCGATGTGCGGCGCGAAACACATGATGCCGGGGCAGAGTGACAAAGACTGTACCTTGGCGTGTGTGAAGGCCGGGAGCAAGTACGTGCTTGCCGACGCCAGCGGAAAGGTGTATCAGCTCAGCGATCAGAAGAAACCTGAGCAATTCGCAGGACAGAAAGTGAAGGTCACTGGAACACTTAAGGGTGACACCATTAACGTCAGTTTGATCGAACCTGCGAAGTAGCGGCGACACAGTGTCTGCGGGATCGCCCAATGGCAGCGTAGAGCCGACTCTAAACAGACAACTGAGAGCATACTTATGGATCCAGAAAGCAAGGCCCCCGAGGCGGAAGAATGGAAGGTCCGTCGGGTGGGAACGGTTACGTTCGCAATTTCAAAACCCAAGCGCAAAGCCCACAAATTACGCCAATCACGGCTTAAGAACCGGCGCCGGGCGCGCTGAGCGCCCTTGGGTCCGGCAGTTGCAGCAAGGCCGCCCGCGAGGGCGGCCACGCGGCACCTTGCGGAACCCTTACAACGCAATTCTCTCATACCTTTTCGCCGCCAGGGGACAGTGACGGGCAGGGGGATTTGCCGCCATGTCGCGAAGAAGCACCTGAGCGGCGTCGTGTTACCAAGAAAGGTGAAACGGTTGATGGTTTGTCACCCTGAGTGCAGCGCGGGGTCTCTGCAAGTGTTTCTGTCCGCAGACCGCCGGGGTAACTTCATTCCGCATTGCAGCCTCCGCCCGTCGTGTTTCATCTATTTGAGTGACGCGGCGCAGGGCGGCGAGGCATATGCGGAGAATCTCTTCGCCCCCGTGCTGTGGTGCGGGTAGCTTGGTATGGTCCAAGTTATAAGACATTACGGGTATTCGTTCATCGTCCTCGCGGTGCTGGCAGAGAGCCTGGGGTTGCCCGTTCCCAGTTTCGCATTTATCCTGATTGGCGCCGCCCTGGCGGCGGAATTGCATTTCCACCTGGCAGTCGTTGTGTCGCTTAGCGTGCTCTCCGCGCTTTCGGGAGACTCTGTTTGGTACCTTCTTGGAAGGCTTCGCGGCCGGTCGATTCTCCGGAAACTATGTTCCCTGTCCCTGAGCCCCGATTCCTGCGTAGGCCGCACGGAAGATTTCTTCGGCCGGAACGGTCTGAAGACGCTGCTGTTCGCCAAGTTTATACCCGGTTTGGCTACGGTCGCCTCCCCTCTGGCTGGGATGCTTCACACCTCTTACGCTCGCTTTGTGCTGTTCGATCTAGGTGGGATTAGCCTCTGGGTAACGTCCGCCGCATTGTTAGGGCTAGGTTTTCGGGCACAGGTTGAGTGGTTGCTCGACTGGTTGGGGGCACTCGGAAGGACCAGTGCCTTGATTGTGTCCGTCCTCCTGGCCGGGTGGTTTCTTTTGAAATGGTTTGAGCGCCGGAGATTCTTCCGGCTGCTCGAAAAGTCGCGCATTTCTCCGCAGGACTTGCAGCAACGCCTCGCGCAAGGCGAGAATCTGGTCATTGTCGATCTGCGGTCTGACCTCGCCTATCAGCAACAAGGATCGAGAATTCCGGGCGCGATTCACATTCCTCCCGGCGAATTCCATCGTCGCAACGGCGAAATCCCGAAAGACCGCCCGGTGGTCATGTACTGTACTTGACCGAACGAGGCTACCAGCGCCAGGATGGCGCTTCTACTCAAGAGAAAAGGGTACAAAGTTATTTGGCCACTGCTTGGTGGTTTGGACGCTTGGCTGGAGCTTGGCTACCCCACGGAATCCCCCGTCGCCCCGGAAGGCTCTCCTGACCGGGTCTCTGACCCAGGCCCCCAAGACTCGAAAGAGCAAGACAACTCTTGGGCTTGAGGTGTACTCTATCTACTAAGGGGAAGTTGCCGCCGGGTTAGTGCGTAGGGCTCGAGAAGGGATCACCAACTTATGACCAGGAAAGCAGTTGTCGGAATACTGACGTTGGTAATTGCGGGCTTATTCGCCCTCCTGGCTGCGGCGGCGGAACAACCCTTGAGCGCCGACGACGTGACCCTGCTGCTCCTTGGAGGTTCTCCATCGCCAAAGATCATCGCGCTGGTTAAACAACAAGGCGTCAGTTTCAAGATGAACCCGGATCTGGCTAAGAAATTCCACGACGCTGGAGCCAGTGATGACTTGATCGACGCCCTGACCGATGCAGGCCTGAAAGCCCAGGCCGCCTCCCCCGGTCCAGCCACAGCCCCCGCCGTACAGAACCCAGCCGCGACGACCCCTTCGCCCGTTTCTAATCCCGCAGAGGTGGATCGGAAGGTTTCAGAGACATTGAGCGGCCTCGAGAGCAATTCGGAAGGGAACGACCGGCCTTATGCGGCGCGTTTCTCGCTCGTTTCGATCACAGGACAGAAGATAGATTTAGCGGATTATAAAGGCAAGGTAGTCTTAGTCAATTTCTGGGCGAGTTGGTGCCCACATTGCCGCAGAATGATTCCCTCGCTGGTCGGGCTACACGACCAGTACTACAGCAAAGGGCTGCGAATCGTTGGTATTGCCGTCAGTGACCACAAGCAGGCCGTGGAGGAGTTTTACCAGCACGGCAACATTAGTTATCCCATCGCCATCGGCGATGCTTATACCCGCAGGCTTTATGGCGGGGTCTCGGGTTTGCCGACCACGGTGCTGATCGGGCGGGACGGGCGGATCTATTCGAGATTCGAAGGTGAGCCGCGCGACATCGGCACGCTCGAGGAACGGATCAAGCGCCTGTTAGCCCGGCCGGCAGGTAACCCCGAGGCTAATCAGCAAACTGTAGCCCAAGCCACTCCTCCCAACGAGCCGGCAGTCACTTCTCCGGCAATCGTGGTCGGAGCTTCATCACCTGTGCCTGCCGCCACAAGCGAAGGCTCCTCGGCAGGCGCTCCGGGCGTTTCCCAGCAATCTGCTTCCCCGAGTGCGCCGCCTGCCAGCTCCCAACCCGCCGACGTGACTCAGAAAGTGGCGGAGACGTTGAACAAACTTACCGCGCCCGAGGCCACGACGGCCAAGCCGGCAGCCGCCAAAGACACAAAGGATTTGACTGATCCCAGCCCGGACCAAATCCAGAAAATCATCCAGGAGTTCGCTGCCAAAGAGAAACTCTTCAAGGAGGCGCGCGACAACTACACCTACCACCAGATTAACAAGGTTGAAGAACTAGGACCCGACAACGAAATTGAGGGCGTTTACGAGCAGGAGTGGGACATCCTCTTTGACGATTCCGGCAAACGCATCGAGCGCGTCACCTATGCCCCTGCGGATACTCTGAAGAAAATCATTCTGACCGAAGAGGATCTCACATCTTTCCGCAATACCCAGCCCTTCGTTCTCACCACGGACGAACTGCCGGAGTATGAGATCAAGTACTTGGGACATGTAAAGGTCGACGAGATTACCGCTTACGTTTTTTCCATCCGTCCCAAAGAAATCCAGAAAGGGCACCAGTACTTTCAGGGCGTCGTCTGGGTCGATGACCAGGATTTGCAAATCGTGAAGTCGGAAGGCAAGCCGGTGCCCGAATTACACACCAAGAAGGGCGAAAACCTGTTTCCGCGATTTACCACCTACCGCGAGCAGATCGACGGGAAATATTGGTTTCCCACTTACACCATGGCCGATGACACACTCTATTTTTCCTCCGGCTCCGTGCATATTAAAGAGGTCCTTCGTTACGCTGACTATAAACAATTCAAGTCGAAAGTCCGCATCGTGAGCGCCACTCCTACTGATCAGCCGAACGCGGCCACAATCCCTGCGGCTCCCAAGCAGTAGCGCACAGTCTCGTCATTCCCGCGAAGGCGGGAATCCAGTTCGGCGACAACGCTCGTCCAGAGGGCTACCCTGCACACTCGCAGTCTTGCCGGATTGAGGGTGGCTTGGAACGTCTATGCTACATTGCCAGTTTACGCTTGCTTAAGGGCTTGGCAAGGAGGGGCCGCGAAATGGAACAGCGCGTGAGCCTGATTACGCTTGGCGTAGCGGATCTGATTCGCAGCAAGGAATTCTATGAACGCCTCGGATGGCGCCGTTCAATGGCCAAGGCGGAAGGAATCGTATTCTTCCAGCTTGGCGGAATCGCTTTCTCGCTCTACCCAAGAGACGAGCTTGCCAGGGACGCCAACATTCCTTCCGCCGGCCATGGGTTCTGCGGGATTACTCTCGCGTACAACGCCCGGACTCGCGAAGAAGTTGACTCAGTGCTGGCCCAAGCCGCAGGCGCGGGCGCCAAGATCGTCAAGCCGGCAGAGGGAGCCTTCTGGGGTGGGTATTCGGGATACTTCTCCGACCCGGACGGCTTCCTGTGGGAAGTCGCCTGGAATCCGTCCTTCCAAATTGAAGAGGACGGAAGCGTTCGAATTCCCGAGTAGCCAGGTACCAGGTGGCACACGCACTCTTGCCTGTGGGTCGTTATCTTTCGAGACAAGCACAGGCAGGAGTGCCTGTGCTACTTGGTCAAATCCGCGGTAGGCAGAAACTGCGGAGCACGGCGATGCCGGGTGGCCTGCTCGAAAGAATAGGCCAGCTTTATCAAAGTCGGCTCGCTGTAACCTCTGCCGAAGAATGAGATTCCGACCGGCAGGCCAAAGATAAAGCCGGCCGGCACAGTGATGTTCGGATAACCCGCCACTGCCGCCGGCGTCGAACTGCCGCCGACGTCGTGGTCGCCGTCAACCAAGTCCGTCAAACACGCAGGTCCCCCAGTGGGCGCCACCAGCGCATCCAACTGAAACTTCTCCATGACCGCATCGATTCCTTCCTTGCGGGTGAGGCGATGATCCTTCTCGAGTGCGTCCAGGTACGCCTTTTCAGTCAGCGGTCCCTTGGCCTGCGCTTTGATGAATGTGTCCTGTCCGAAGTAAGGCATCTCCTTTTCGCGATTGTGCTCGTTGAACTCGATGATCTCCTCTAAGGTATGCACGGGTGCGCCGGGACCCAGTGCCGCGAGGTAAGAGTTCAGGTCAGCCTTGAGTTCGTAAAGGAGTACTTGGAATTCGGAGTCCCCGACCTGCTCCATGGATTCGATGTCGGCCGGATCCACAATCACCGCACCCTGGCGTTTCATCTCGTCGATGGATTGGTTCATCAATGCGTCCACTGCATCGCTTGTGCCGAACGATTTGCGCACCACGCCGATCCGCGAACCGCGCAGCCCATGCGGATCGAGGAATCGGGTGTAATCCGCCAGCGCCTTCCCTTGGCTTGCTCCAGTCTCCGGATCGTCGGTGTCGACTCCGGTTAATGCGCCGAGCAAAACCGCCGCATCGGCCACCGTTCGAGCCATGGGCCCGGCCGTGTCCTGGCTATGCGCGATGGGAACGATCCCGGCGCGGCTGACCAGGCCGACGGTGGGTTTGATCCCGACAATCCCATTGACCCCCGAGGGGCAGACGATGGAACCATCGGTCTCAGTGCCGATAGCCAGCGCGCAGAAGTTTGCAGAAACGGCGGCGCCCGAACCGGAACTCGAGCCGCACGGATTGCGGTCGAGCGCATAGGGATTGCGGGTCAGCCCTCCGCGTCCGCTCCAGCCGCTGGTCGAGTGAGACGACCGGATATTGGCCCATTCGCTCAGGTTGGTTTTTCCCAAAATGACGGCCCCGGCTTCGCGAAGCTTCTTCGCCACGAAAGAATCTTTTGGCGCCCGTGCTCCCACCAGAGCGAGTGAGCCGGCCGTGGTCATCATTCGGTCGCGGGTGGCAATGTTGTCTTTGATGAGCACGGGAATCCCATGCAGCGGGCCGCGCGGGCCACGAGCTTTGCGTTCCCGGTCGAGCTTCTCGGCGATGTCGAGCGCCTCGGGGTTGATTTCAATGACAGAGTTGACGCTGGGTCCGTGCTTGTCGGCCGCCTCGATGCGCGCCAGGTATTTCTCCGCAATGGAACGCGCCGTGAGCCGGCCCGATTGCATTGCCTGCTGAAGCCCCGTAACCGTGATTTCATCCAACTCGAATGCCTTCAAGCGTGCCTGCGCTTCCGGGGGAGCGGACGCCGTGGCCCCGGCAACCAGGGGCAGGGAAGGCAGAGCCGTTGCCACGCCGGCGAGCATTCCGGAAGTTAACAGTCTTCGCCGAGTCAGATTGGAAGTCGTGATCGCTTTATTTGTTTGCTTCAATGTGTTTCACCTCATGCCCGACACGTAAGAGCGTAGCGCCGGCTTTCAGGTCGGCACTTCAGTGCTGACTTGAAGGTCAGCGCTACCGCCCGAGTCTCTGATGGCCTTAATCAGTCCTTTAAGATCCTCGACTGTAGTCCGTGGATTCATGAGCGTGGTTCGGAGATAGATTCTGTTCCGCAAAACCGTCTGCACCAGAAAATACTTTCCCGAAGCCACCACTCGTTGCCGTACTTCTAACTGATGCTCATCGAGCCTTTCCGGCTCGTTCCCGGCATTCCTGATCCGCGGTGGAACATGGCGAAAACAGAGAATGTTGCTTTCCGGCTCCGCGGCTAGTTCGAAGTCGGGTTGGGCTTTTAGCAGGGCTGCGAATTCGCGCGCCAAGTCAAACGTCCTGGCCACCAGCTCACCGATGACTTCTGCGCCATGGACGCGCAGAGCCAGCCAGAGCTTTATTCCCATAGTTCTCTTTGTGCACTCGAGTGTGCGGAGCGCGAGGTCAAAATCCGCTTCCTCGGGACGCCGGGCGAAGAGATAGCTTGCTTCTTGCGAGAAGGCTTCATAGTTGTATGGCCGCTGGGGGAAGAGCACGGCGGTGACCAGGCTGGGGATGAAAAGCATTTTGTGCATGTCCCACACCAGCGAGGATGCGAGCTCGATACCGTCCGTAAGGCTACGATACTTTTCTGAAAAAAGAGCCGAGGCGCCGTGCGAGCCGTCGATGTGGAACCACACGGCTTTTTCCCGGCAGAACTCTCCTATCTCGCGCAAGGGGTCGAAGCACCCGGTCGCAGTCGTGCCGGCGCTGCCTACGATGGCCACCACCTTCTTCCCTTGCTGTACGGTCTGCCGGTACAGGCGGTCGAGTTCCGAAACGTCGAGCCGGAAGCAATGGTCGGTGGGAATCGTGACAATGGACTCCTCGCCCAGCCCGAGGACCCCCGCCGTGCGGGCCACAGAGTAGTGTGCTTGATCGGAAACCAGCAGAGCCAGCGGCGGTCCTGCGCGGAGTCCCTCGCGCCACGCCGCGCCTTGCGTGGCGTGGTTGCGCGCGGCCAGCAGCGCCGTCAGATTCCCGAGCGATCCGCCGGAGGTCAGGACGCCATCGGCATCGTGGGACCAGCCGACCGATGCGCAAAGCCAGCGTATGACTTGTCGCTCGATCTGCGTCCCAGCCTGCGCCATTTCGTGGATGGCGGCGCTATTGTTCAACAGACTCGAGATCAAGTCGGCCAGCGCGGCCACGGGCAAGACGGCGGGAAGCTGATGGCCCATGTAACCAGGATGGTGCAGGTGAATACTCTGTCCGACGATCTGCGCCAGGCAGCGCGCGATCTCAGCCTCAGGGTCATCGGCGGAGTGCAGCGGAAGTGGGCCCTGGTACTGCTCGGAAAGTTCAATTGGAGCACAGAGCGGAAGAACCGGCAGTTGACCCGCTCGAGCGGATTCAAGATAGGCTGCCAATGCCTCGACGACCTGGTGGCCATGGCGCCGGAACAATTCGGGGTCGTAAGGATCAGTCGACATAGCGGTAATGGTAGCAGTGGTTAGTGGCTAGTGGCTAGTTCTCGGCGGTCGGTACCGAGGCGGCAAACCGCCGCCACTAACCACTAGCCACTAACCACCAGCCACTCTTCTGTTACAATTTCCCGCTATGAAATCACCCAATCTGAATTGGCGGTTTGTGCTGGTGCGGCCACGGAATCCGTTAAACATAGGAGCGGCGGCGCGGGCCATGGCTAATTTTGGCTTTCGCGAATTGGTGGTGGTGTCCCCGTATGGTCCGGTGTGGCAAGAGACGCGGTCGGCGGTGGGAGCGGAGGAGGTCGTCACCTCGGCGCGCGCCGTGGAGAAATTGGTCGATGGAATCGCGGACGCACCCTTGGTTGTTGGGACGACCGCAGGCTCCCGGCGCAACCTGGACCGGGACCTTATTCCGCTGCCCGATTTTCCTGCCTGGCTCCGGCGACGCCCAGCGAGAGGGATTGTCGCCCTGCTCTTCGGTTCCGAGAAGACCGGTCTTTCGAACGAGGACCTGAGTTTCTGCCACGCCCTGGTTCGTATCCCAACCGTGGTGGATTGTCCTTCCATGAACTTGGGACAAGCGGTGGCGGTTTGCGCATACGAATTGTCGCGCGCCGGACTTGTGCCGGCCCGTCCCCTGCGGCCCACTGTCCACTCGTCGGATCCAGCGGGCACCCAGTCTCTCGAGCACCTCTTCGAGCGTGCGGCGCGCGTTCTGGACCATGTGGGCTATTTGAAACCAAAAAGCCGTGACGCCACACTGCTGAAACTGCGCCGTCTCCTGCGGGATCTCGAACTCACCAACCACGACGCCAAAATCCTGGGCGGGGTCCTTGCGCAGGTGGAGTGGAAGCTGCAAAGCAATTCTGAATAGTGAATGGTGAATAGTAAATTGTAAATTATAAATGCTAAATTCTTGCACGGCTGCCGTGGATTTGAGATCCCGTTCGCGCCACAATTGCCACACGGCCAACGCCCCTCATATTCACACTTTGCCTGGCGACACAAGGCGCACAAAGATTAACTCATCGCCATATATCGACAATTCACAATTCGCAATTTACTATTTATAATTTACTATTCATAATTTCCCGAAACGGTCGGCAGTTGCACCAGCGCATCGGCGGGGGTGAAGGCGGGGCGCGTTTGCGGGGCGCGCCAGTTGTCGAGCATGGCGACCTGCTGCACGCAGGAAATGGTGCAGCGGGGCGCGCACGACTTTTGAGTGTGATACTCGTGTTCAAGGTGGGCGCGCGTGTATTTCTCGAGTGGAATGGCAGGATATCCGCGCTGCTGCGAGCAGTAGTGCACCAGACCATCCTCGCAGACATAAAGGTAGCGGCTGCCGGCGCGGCAGCGCCACTCATTGCCCAGCCCTTGTGAAATGTTCTTCTGGAACTGATTGAAGCGCGAGTAGGACCGTTTGCCCATCTCCATGATCAGGGCAAAGAGCTGTTGCTGGCGTTCGCTGAGGGGCTCAAGTTGTCCGCCGTGGTCATGGAGAATGCCCACGGTACTCGTGAAACCGAGCTCGAGCGCCCGGCGGGCCACTTCCAGAGCGTCGTCTGGGTTACGGACGCAGGTTCCCAAAACAGAATTGATATTCACCTGGAAGATCGCATAGCGCGCCAGCAGGCGCAGCTTGCGGTCCAAAACGCGCAGGCTCTTCTTTGAAATCTCGTCGGGTATGACGTTATCAATGCTGATTTGCAGGTGGTCCAGGCCGGCGCGATTAAGGTGTTCGATGCGCTGGGGGGTCAGCAGGTAACCGTTGGTGATCAAACCGGCAATAATTCCGCGTCCGCGGATATGCTGAACTATCTCTTCCAATTCCGGGTGCAGGAGCGGCTCGCCTCCGCTGATCGTGATGATGGTTGTCCCCAGCGCTGCCAACCGGTCGACGCGGCGAAACATTGTCTCGAGCGGAAGCGGCTTTGAGACTTTGTCGAATTCGTTGCAATATGCACAGGAGAGATTGCAGCGGCGGATGGGAATCAGATGGGCGAGAACCGGATGATGGGTGGAGATTAACCCGCCGGCAATCATGCGCCACTCTCGGAGGCGTGTGTTCCAGAAGCGCATTGTCCGGCGAAAACTAAGCTGGTCCATTCGGGTCAAGCCCCGCTGTCACTTTCCAGCAGCCTGTCGAGTAAGGCCCCTGAAAACCCCGCGGGCACGAGGTGAATCTTAACCGTACCTGAAAGTCCAAGAGGTGACAATCCACAAACTATGAACGGTCGAAAACTATGATTGAATTGCGCATTCTGGCGGTTCAATGAGCGTAGCTTAGATCTTTGTAGGCTCAACATAAACAGCTTGCTCGTGGTGACTGGCCGGAGTATGCTATCGTGTTCTCGGAACTTGGCCAGGCGCCAGATTTGAGAACCAGGCCGGAGTTTGGCAGAACCCTCGCACGTTGCACCGAACCCTAATGTGCAATCCGATTTCTTGGAGTAAACATTGAAAGCGATACCTGTTACACGAGCTGCTCGCATGATTGCCCGAGGCACGTGGAGTTTCTGCACCAATCGGCCTTTGGTGGTTTCATTTGAGTTAACTCATTCCTGCACGGCCAATTGCAAGCATTGCGACAAGGGAGGGATGAAACCCGACCCGGCAGGACTGCTTCGCGCGGAGGATTACGCGGAACTGCGCAGCACTCTCAAGCCCATGGCGGTGCAACTCTCGGGCGGTGAACCCTTACTGCGGAGGGATCTCGAGGAGATTATTCGAGCCGTGAAGGAACCGAGCGGCCTTCCATACACTATTCTGGTGACGAACGGACGCTTGCTCACGGAAGAGAAGTATCTGGCTTTGCGCCCCCTGGGCATCAACCAGATTTCCATCTCGCTCGATTTCCCCGATTCCAGGCACGATGAATTCCGCCGCTCACCCGGGCTTTACGCTCATCTCGAAAAACTGGTTCCTGCGCTCGCCCGCCACGGCTACGACGACGTGGCGCTGAACACGGCGATCACTCGTGAAAACCTTCCCGCACTTGTGGGGATCCATGAACGCGCCAAGGAGTGGGGCGTTTCCATCTCCTATAGCGCTTACACGCCTCTGCGCACCGGGAGCATGGATCATTACATTCAGTCGGCGGAGGACCTGGCACTGCTGCGCAAGACACTCGATCAGCTCCTGGACCTGAAGTCCAGAAATGGCCGCATTGCCAACTCGCCCTGGACGCTCTCGGGCATCCACGATTTCTTCCGCGACGGAACCGTGCCGGGATGCAATGCGGGGCGAAGATTTATGGTAGTAACGCCGACGGGCGGGCTGCGTCCGTGTTCGATGTTCGAGAACGAGTATACGTCGCAGAAAGCTATGGTGAGAGAGTTTGTCCCCACCAACCACTGCGGTGGATGCTACGTCTCCATTCGCTCCTACCTCGATGCCTCGTTCTGGACGCTTCTGAAAGACAACGTTAGCACTCGCGTTCTCACACGGAACGGTCACGCGGACCAGTGTTGAGCTTTGGAGCGCGGGACTGAACAAAGGATTGGACCCGCGATTTCGGCGGGCTGAAGCCGCGCCCTCCCGCTCTTCTCCATACGCCGTGAGAAATAATGAAGCTTAGCCGGCCTTTCCCACTTTCGTCGCTTCCCTGACCTCGTGAAGGCGGCCCGTCGTCACATCGTAGATGTACCCATAGACCGGGATGTGTTTCGGAACCAAGGGATGAGCCTTGATACGCGCCACATCAGCCACGACGCTTCGGGCCTGGTCGCGAATGGTCAGCCATTCGATGAAATGACCTTCGTAGGAACCAGGGCCCTTTCCTACGTCCTTCCATTTGCCGCCCTCGAGTTGTGCGGTTTCGAGGCTGTGCTCCAGCAGGTCGCTCATGATCTCGTTGGTGAAGGCCAACATCCCGCATTCGGTGTGGTGAATCACAAACCATTCCCGCGTGCCAAGAAGCTTGTGGGATATCACTAGCGACCGAATTGCATCATCGCTGGCCCGTCCGCCGGCATTGCGGATCACGTGGGCGTCGCCTTCGCTGAGACCGGCGAACCGCGCGGGATCCAGGCGCGCGTCCATGCAGGTTAGGATCGCAAACCGCCGTGCCGGCGGCATGGCCAGCTTGCCTTTATCGCCAAAGGCTTTCGCGTAAGCCTCATTGGCGGCGAGAACTTGCGTCAGAACATCGCTCATGTTCTTCTCTCCTTTTGCTCGTCACTCGTCACTGGTCACTCGTCACTGTTTTAGATATTTCTCGATTGCCGCAGTGACTTCGGGAGAGTCCGGCTTGACGGGCGATTCGAAGCGCGCCACGACGTTCCCGTTACGATCGACCAGAAACTTGGTGAAATTCCATTTGATATCGCCGGTAAGGCTGGGGTTCGCCTGCTTGGTCAGATATTGATAGAGGGGAGTGCAGTCATCGCCCTTCACTGAGACCTTGGCGAACATGGGAAACGAGACGCTGTACTTGGTCGAGCAGAAATTCTTGATTTCCGCATTGGTGCCCGGCTCCTGACCGCCGAAATTGTTGGCGGGGAAACCCAGGATCACAAAGCCCTGGTCCTTGTATTTTTCATAGATCGATTCCAGCGCCGAATATTGCGGCGTGAAACCGCAGCGGCTGGCGACGTTCACCAAGAGAACGACCTTGCCCTTGTAATTCGCGAGCGAAGTGGGCTCGCCATCGATGGACGGGAGGGTGAAATTGTAGACGCTCTCAGCCGCAAACAAAGCTGCCGAGAACGACATCATGACCACCAGAAGTGTGAGAAGCGGGCGTACACGTGGACGCCGAGTATGCATGTCTTTACTCCTTATGTTGTATTCTGCCCTGACCCCGGGCCAACCATACGGCCGGGGTGAGTCTCTATAATAACCCAGCAAGCGAGCCGTGAGCAACGACGTAGCACAGGCACTCTTGCCTGTGGCCGTGTTAGGATGGGGCGGCTGCCGGCACAGGCAAGAGTGCCTGTGCTACTGGAAAGGATACAATCGGAGTATGAAGACTTGGTTTGCTTTTGGCAAAGGGGTGTAGCGCGGACCCGGTCTTGATCGAGTCCTGAAAGTGAAACCGGATGCAGCAAGCGCGGCGGAGGAAATAAACTACATGAGTAATCTCCTACGGCTTTTGACGCTATTGGCCAGCATTATCACCCCTGTGGTTTCCGGTCTTTTAAGCGCCTCGCAAATGCGCGCGCAGTCGACACCAACCCCCCGTGCGCCTTTGCCATCCTTCGAGGTTGCGTCAATCAAACCTAATCCCGGACCCTGGCACGTCCTGGTTGGTTATTCATCCTCCGGCCCGAGGCTCACGTTGGAAGCTTATACCGTGTCTGACCTCATTGAAGAGGCATACGGCCTGAAGAACTATCAGGTAATGTTGGCGGAATCGCGTGCGCGGCCGGTCGTGTACGACACGTACTACAACATTGTGGCAAAGGCCGAGGGGGATGGAACTCCCACGAAGGGTGAATTTAGGCAGATGCTGCAACGGCTGTTGGAAGAACGATTCGATCTCAAATCCCATCGCGAGATGAAAGAGTTGCCGGTTTATGCGCTCATCGTTGGCAAGAACGGACCGAAATTCAAGGAAAGCGCTCCCGATGCGGTATTAGTTTCCAGACACGGCGTAAATGGGCGGAATCAGACCATGACGCTGGCGAAGGCCACCATGCAATCCCTTGCTGACGATATCAGCCGCGATTTCGGGATCGATCGACCGGTCCTCGACAAGACGCGGCTTACCGGAACCTACGACATCAAATTGGAGGCGACTCCCGAGTACAGGATCAACCACGGCTCGGCTTCGGACGACATCAGCGTGTTCACTGCTGTTCGGGAACAACTCGGTTTGAAATTGGAGCCCGAAAAAGGCCCGGTGGAAGTCCTTGTCATCGATCATGTCGAGAAGCCATCGGAGGACTAACGCTATCCGCACCTTGTCGTCCTGCTGCGGTACTTGCGGTACAATCGGAGCATGACAACCTGGTTTGCTTTTGGCAAAAGCGGGCTGAACTTGGAATTGCCGGAGGGATTTCACTATCAGGTGCTGGAGGCGCGCTCGGCTGTCCCGTTGGCGGATTCGGCAGCGGCGATCGAGAGTGCCCTTGACCGTCCTGTTGCGGGACCTCCCCTCAAAGAACTCGCAGCGGAGAAAAAGTCAGCAGCGATTTCGGTTTGTGACATCACACGTCCCGCGCCGAACCGGGAAGTCTTGCCGCCTCTCCTGGCCAGGTTGGAGGCGGCAGGGATTGCGCGCGAGCGCATAACCATCTTGATTGCCACGGGCCTGCACCGTCCGGCCACTGAGGCGGAGATCAGGGAGATTTGCGGGGCGCAGGTGGCGGGGAAGTATCGCATCGCCAGCCACCGGGCGCGCCAGCTCGAGGAGCACGGTTTCCTGGGCGAGACCGCATCGGGAACGCCTGTTTATATCGACGAGCGATTCCTTTCTGCCGGCCTCCACATCACGTTGGGGTTTATCGAACCTCACCTGATGCTGGGTTATTCGGGGGGAAGGAAGCTGGTCGCACCGGGCCTCGCCGGCGAAAGGACCATCAAGGTTCTGCACAGCCCGAAATTCATGCGGGACGCGCGCGCCGTGGAAGGTTCGATTGAAGACAACCCTTTGCACCGCGAGCTTCTGGAAATCGCACGCATGGCACGGCACGACTTCCTGGTGGATGTGGCATTGGCGCGTGGGAATGGGCGGCGCCCCATTGCGGCAGTGTTTGCAGGAGAGCCGGTAGCAGCCCATCGCCAGGGAGTGAAATTCGTCTCGCAGGTGATGCTTGAGACTCTGGATGAGCCGGCAGACGCAGTCATTACCACCTCCGCCGGCTACCCGCTGGATCTTACGTTTTACCAAGCCATCAAGGGGATCACCGCTGCCTCGCACAGCGTGAAGCCGGGCGGCAAAATCCTGCTGCTGGCGGAATGCGCGGAAGGGGTCGGCGGGGCTGAATTCGCTCAGATGCTGGCCAGCCAACCCTCCGACCGCGCCTTCATGGAGCAGATTGCCGGGGCGCCCGTGGTGGTAGACCAGTGGCAGCTCGAGAAGCTCGGGCTCGTGACCGCCAAGGCAGAAGTGCTTTTCTACGCCCCTGGACTGCCCAAGCAGTACCATGCATCGCTCTGGGGAAAGGCATACGATACACCCGAGACTGCCATTTGGGCGCTCACTGCATCCCTTCCGCGAGTCGCGCACATCGCGGTGATTCCGGAAGGGCCGTACGTTCTTGCGCAGGCAGTCGGCAGATAGGCAGATCGGCAGTGGGCAGATGGGCAGGTCGTCAGATGGGCAGACGGGCAGGTAACCACGTTGGCAGGTAGATCCTCACCAATTAGCATTCGCTAACACTCCGCGTTCCTTTCGATAAAGCCCATGGCAAGCCGGCTCTCGACCCGCGTTGCCATGCGCCCATCTACCTACTTGCCAACTTGCCCATCTGCCGACCTGCCCACCTGCCTAGTTCATTTTCACGATCTTGGCTCCTGCGGAAGGTGGAATGTCGAAAGTGGAAGCGGGGAATTTCAGGTTCACCTTAATTGAGGTGTAACGGGCAATCATATAGTCGCCGCCCGGCTCGAAGAATTGCTGCTGTGCCGGCATCCAGGAATCTTCGCTGACCCACATCTGGATTTTGGTAAGTTGAGCGGCGATGCTCTGCTTGCGTGGTATCAGTTCGAGCACTGCGGTCGTGTCGCCACCGAGTTCCTCTTCCTTCAAGTACTTCACGTTGTAGCTTTTCGTCAAATCTCCTGATTCCGCTCCGAAGCCCAGCAGCAAGAACTCCTCGACCAGTCCGGTCTTCTGTTCAAGGTTGTATTCCTGAATCTGATTGATCTTCGGAAGGTAGATCTGCGCCTTATTCTTCTTGAACAGGACGACCTTGGACTCAGGTTGCTGCATCTCGATCCGGATCTCCTCCCCCTTCCCCTTGCTGCCCTTCCGGAAAAAGAGGCGGCCTTGTTCCGAAGACTTGTCGTTGACGAGCACGGTCACCTTGGTGTACTCGAGGTTCGCGGTAAGGCTCCTTAAGCGTTTGCCGGCATCGTCCATGCGCGACAGGATCTCGGAGATATCGGGAGGGAGTTTTCCCTTGCGCGGAAGAGGCGCGGCGATGCCGCTGCGCAGTGGTGCCGCAAGCACGGCGACGAAGATGAGCAACACGAGAGTGAGTTTGAGACGCAAGGGCATCCTCCCGCTTCCATTGTAGCGGGAGCGGCGCGAAAAGGCGAGTGAGGAGGAAGCAGTGACGAGTGACAAGCACGTCACTCGTCACTTGTCACTTCTGTTCACCAGCACCGTGTAGCCTAGCACGACTTTGTTCTTATCGGTGATGGGAACGATCGACAGGACGGTGAAAGGCTGGTGCAATTGCCGGGTGAGGATGATCGGAATGGCGTCCTCCGGCGTAGTTCCGGTGAACGATTCCACCAGTCTCGCGTCCACCAGGTAGCGCCATCCCTGTTTCCCGTGCCCCATCTCGACAAACCCTTGCTGGTGCCGAAGGTCCGTCAACTCCAGCGTGGGACGATCGTTAAACCAGCTACGCGGCGAGAGGAAAATAAACGCCAGGATGGCCAGGCACAGCAGGTCGTACTGCCACGTCCCCCGCTCGTAAGCCCAGAAGACGGTACGTTTGATGCCGAGCTTAATTTTCTCCCCTATCATTCCGCTGCCACCACGGAGCGCATTGTCCTGAGACTGCGGCAAGGAGGGATTCCGGATTTCCGCGCTGTGGTCCATAGATGAAGAGTCAATCGGAAACAATGCGGCCGTCCCGCATGTGAATGATCCGGTCCGCCACCGCGGCGGCCTCGGGGTTATGGGTGATCATCAAAACTGTTTGCCCAAAGGTCTTATTGAGGCCGCGAATCATATTAAGAACCGTCTGCGAGTTCTCTGTGTCCAGATTCCCGGTGGGCTCGTCCGCCAGGAGCAGCTTGGGATCGCAGATGACGGCACGGGCGATGGCCACGCGCTGTTGCTCGCCGCCCGAGAGTGCAAAGGGGCGATGCTCGAGTTTGTTCTGAATGCCGAGCATCTCCACCACAGTCTGAAACCGGTGCGGATTGAAGCCGTTTCCCTGGATGTACTGCGCGATGGCGATGTTGTTTCGCGCTGACAACGTGGGCAGCAGATTGAAACGCTGGAATACGAAGCCGATTTTATGCCGCCGAAAGCGTGTACGGTCGGCATCCGTCATGTTTTTGAAATCGTTGCCATCTACCAGCACTTGCCCGCTCGTGGGGTTTGTCAAGCCGCCCAGGATGTGAAGAAAGGTGGACTTCCCGCATCCGGACGGCCCCACCACGGCCACGAACTCGCCCTCATGGACAATGCAATCCACGCCCCTCAGCGCTTCCACCGCGACTTTACCGATGCGGTAGATTTTCTTCAGGTCGTGAGTCTCGATGATGGGTTCCATTTACTCGTACGCCAGGGCGTCCACAGGGTCGAGCCGGGACGCTCGCATCGCGGGGTAAAAAGCTCCGACGATACTCCCGGCCAAAGCAAGAAGCGCGGCGTAAACGGCCCATTCCACGGTCAGGTCGATGAAAAGGGTCGGGTGATTCGCAAGGATGCCCTTGCGGGCTAACATCGCGATTGCATATCCGACGACAATTCCGACGGCACCCAGAAGCGCTGCTTCCCGCAAAATCACTGCAATGATATACCCTTTCGAAGCTCCAAGCGACTTCAAAATCCCAATCTCCCGGGTGCGTTCCGTAACCGTAGTGTACATGGCCAGAAAGATGACCAAGAATCCGATGCCCACGGCAATGGTGATGACAACGCCAATGAAGTCGTTCAAGAATGGCAAGTTGTTGGATGTCATCAACGACATGTATTCTCTCACGGGCCAGACTTGGTACTTAGATGCCGCTTGGCGGATTTCATCGGTAACGGCGCCCGTATAAGCAGCCTCAGTGCATTTGATGAAGAAGATCGAAGCCTTGTTTTGGACCTGCAGAAGATCCTCTGCCGTCGGCAACGGAATAAAGAGTCGCGCCCCCTTGCCGTGCTCGACGATCCCACACACGTGAAAGTCATGGTTCAAGAGCCTGAGCGTTTGCCCCATCTTGACGTGGTTCGCTTTGGCATACAAGTCGTCCACCAAGATGTCATACGGGTTCACGAACGGTCCCCCGCGATAATAGGCGAAACCTCCTGAAACGCGAACGAAGCTGGGCATGTCGATGCCGTAGATGATGATTAAGTTTCCGACAGAGCTGAAGTTGAAGAGCACAGGAGCGACGGCCAGGACGTGAGGCAGTTCTTGGAGCTTGTCTCCGATTGCCATGGGCATTGGGGCCTGCGAGAAAGCGAGGAGGAACGATGCTCCCGGCGGTTGCACCATGATGTCCGCTCCCACGCCTTCCAGTCGTTGCGCTGACTCATTGACCAACCCATGCGCGAGCCCCACGAAGAGCATCACCATGGCTACTTCCATTGCCACTGCCATTGCGCTCAACGCCGTTCGGACCGGCCGGTACAGGATGTTGGAGAGAATGAGCTTATTGATCACTCGGTTTCTCCTCCTTCGCGTCCAAGTCGATCAGTTGCGTGTCCGGAGGTTGTTTGAGGATGAATTTCTCAGGATCAATAGGCTGGTTGAAAGTGGCCTTCAAAATAGTGATCGTCAGGCGGTAATCTTCGATCGGCCTGACCACCTCGATATGGGAAGGGTAATTCACTCCTTGAAAATCCTGATAGTCGGAGTACCGCACGTCCTCAACATAAAGGCCTTGCGCCTCATAGAATTGCAGGCGCGCCAACTGGAGATCGGCCCGGTCAAACCAAGCCCTGCGTTTCAGGTGTAACTCCCCGCTTTCCACCTCCTCTGCGATTATGACGACATAGTATCGATGCCCGGCCTCCTGCGCCTCCTCCAGCAACCGCTTTTCAGTGGAAGGATCAACGGGCGGAACCAGCAAGGCTTCCAGAATGTGCTGGGGTCGTAGATTCTCCAGGGAGTTTTTGGCAGGACGCCGGAATGCCGTCTTCCCCACGACGAATTTCTGGAGGGGTGGAATGTACAAACGGAACTCCTCCCCATTGGAGACCATGTCGAAGATGTCGGTACGCACCACCGGGGCTTGGCCCTGCATTCGAATCATGGCCGGACTCTGAATCAGTATAAAACCCCTGACGTCGTGGTACTCCTTGATAACGCCGGAGTAAATGGACCCGGTTGTCGGCTCGAGGTCCACCGTCGCGGTCATGCTCCGGACATTTTGACTTAAGGCATTAAGCTTGGAGACGAGTTCAGCCAGCGACGCTTCGCGCGGTGGCGGGGCAACCTGCGACGGCGGAATATGCCTCTCCCGCCGCACTAGGCATCCTGGAGTCAGCAAGAGTACTGCGGCGGTCGCCAGCCTGACCAAGAACTTACTGGTTGTAATCAGATCTACACTCCGTAAAACCGGACCCGGTCAATGTAACAAACAGCTTAATGCCCGTCAATGCTCCGGAATCCTCGCTGATGTCGTTATTTAACTCATAGCACTGGCCTTTAGGCCAGCATCTGCTGGCCCCTCACTGCGCTCAGGGCAGGCTCTGAAGGTCGGCGCTACATCCAGAACCGAAAGCTATCGTGCCTTTAACGAACCGACCACGTCAGAGAGGTGAAGCCGCTTTCTCTGGCAATAGTCGCGCAGGCCTTGCACAATGCGAATCGAAGCGCCCGGATCGTAGAAATTCGCCGTGCCCACTTGTACGGCCCGAGCGCCAGCGATAAAAAACTCGAGGGCGTCCTCGCTGGTGGAGATACCTCCCAGTCCAATGATAGGGATTTTCACGGCCCGCGCGGCCTGATAGACCATGCGCAAGGCCACCGGTTTGATAGACGGGCCGGATAACCCCCCGGTTACATTCCAGAGCCGGGGCGTGCGCGTCTCGATATCGATGGCCATCCCGACGAGGGTGTTGACCAGGGACAGGGCGTCGGCCCCTGCCGCCTCGGCGGCCCGCGCAAACACCGTAATATCAGTAACATTCGGGGATAGTTTCACGATGAGGGGAAAACGAGCCGCCTTCTTGCACGCCGCCACCACTTCTTCCGTCAGCTTCGGGTCGCTGCCGTAGACGATGCCGCCGCAGCGCGTATTGGGGCACGAGATATTAAGTTCGTAAGCGGAGACGCCATCGCCTTCGTTGAGGATCTCGACACAACGAACATAATCCTCGGTCGAGTAAGCGAAGACGTTGACGATGCAGCGGGCCTTCAGAGTTCGCAAGAACGGGAGCTTCTCGATCAGAAAGCGCTTTGCGCCAACGTTCTGAAGACCGATGGCGTTGAGCATCCCGGATTCGCTCTCGTAGATGCGCGGTGAGGGGTTGCCTTCCATCGGCTCCGGCGATATTCCCTTTACGACGATGGCCCCTAACTCGTTCAAATCAATGAGCGAGGCGAATTCCTTGCCGTATCCGAAGGTGCCGCTTGCCGTCCAGACCGGGTTTTGGAATCGGATGCCGGCAATTTCGGTTTCGATCTGCGGCTCGAATCGCTCGACGACCGGAGCCGATATCTGGCCTTCGCTCGACGGAAATTCGCGTCTTAAGCCACTTTGAGACATAAGAATAATGCCCTGCCAACTGCCTAATGCCAACCGCCAACCGCCTACTGCCTACTGCCTACTGCCTACTGCCTACTGCCTACTGCCTACTGCCTACTGCCTACTGCCCCACCGCTACCGGGCTCGTCCCATACGATCTTATCCGCCCAGAAGACCGGGCCCTCGGTGCAGACGCGTTGATAGGCCTCGTGTCCGGAGCCATGGACGCGGATGCAGCAGCCCAGGCACACCCCGAGCCCACAACCCATGCGGTTCTCCATCGAGACCAGGCACGGATGGCCGTATTTTCCTGCCAGTTGGACGGCGGCGCGTAACATCGCCCAAGGCCCACAGACCATCAGCAGGCACTTTTTGTCCGAGTGGCGCTCCAGGTAATTCTCGAGCGGCCTGGTGACGTAGCCGCGGTAGCCCGCTGACCCGTCCTCGGTGGCGAGCAGGCTCCCCCGCACCAAGGGCTTGAAATCCTCGACCCCGACCAAGTCCACTTTGCTACGCCCGCCCATAAAAAGGCGCTGGCGAAAGCCCGCCTCCGCCAATCGCTTCGCCGGCAGGAGCAGGGCGGCAATCCCAATTCCTCCCGCGACATGGAGAATCTCGTCCGACTCGTGGGCGCGGGGTAGGTACTCCTCTTCAAAAAAACCGTGGCCGAGCGGCGCCAGCAGTCCGACCTTGTCCCCGGGCTTGAGTTCGGCCATCAGGCGGGTGCCGTGGCCCACAACCTTGTAGAGGAATTGCAGAATCCGCGGCGAATCCGTCAGTTGGCGGACACGCTTGCCGGCCGAATTCGCGCCCTTCAAATCATAGATGCTCATCGGACGCCGCAGGAGTACATCCGATCGGCCGAGAATTCGCAGCATGGCAAACTGGCCGGGACGGGCGCTCTCAGCCTGGCGGGGAGATTCAACACTCAACAGAAAATGGCTGCCGCTGAGGGGCCGGTTTTCGGTGACGGGCACAACTTCGTCGTACATCGTTTTCATTTTAACAAAACTCTCTCGAAAATCACGTCATTCCCGCGAAAGCGGGAATCCACTGCGCTCGTCTAGCCGACTTGTTGTCGTTTTCCCCGACACCCCGGAAGCTTCGCTTCGTTTTGAGCCCAACGGTGCATTTTTGCTTGTTTTGAAGCGAATTTGCGTCTTTCCGTGCGCAAAGGACCACCATATTGGTGACCTTCAGGAATGATATCTCGTTTGATGTCACGTACTTCTTAGCTTTCGCGCCGCTCGTATCGAATAACTCCTTTGTTTTCAGATACTTCTTGGCTTCGTTTCGACTGCCTTCGTGTGTTTTCAACCATATAGTGGCTTCGTTCGTACTATTTTTGTATTTTCCGCCAATCCCTGCCTGCCCGTTTCGCCGCCACCGTTCCGCACTTCCTTTCGCCTCCGGGCATCGAACTCTCCTTCTGCGGCGAATTGTCCCTATTGACCATCAGAATAGGCTATCACACGCGGAGCGGTTTGTCAAGTGAAAAATGCACCAATGTCAAAGCTCTTTAGAAATGTCCCCTTTCTTATCTCGTTAGAAATGTCCCCTTTTCGAACTTATTGCTGTGAGGTTGTTCTGGCTTTGGTCTTTCGCCGGCCTTGCCCGTAGCGG
>JBEKMN010000049.1:0-41231 GCA_050008495.1 Terriglobia bacterium
ACAAACTCCGTGCTCCACTTGCTGGCCATGGCGCGCGAGGCTCAAGTCCCGCTCACGATCGAAGACTTTGACGCCATCAGTTCGCGCACACCAATCATTGCCGATCTGAAACCCGCTGGACGCTACGTCGCCGTGGACGTGCATCGCGCCGGCGGCATCCCCTTGATTGCCAAAAAGCTCTTGGATGCCGGACTTATCGATGGGTCGCAGATGACCCCCAGCGGGCGAACCATTGCGGAGGAAGTCCGGTCTGTTCTTGAGACGCCGGGACAGGACGTGGTAAGGTCTGTCTCTGATCCGATAAAGAAAACCGGCGGGCTCGTTATCCTGAAAGGGAACCTTGCGCCGGAAGGCTGCGTGATTAAGGTGGCGGGCTACGAGAAGACCTATCATCGCGGGCCGGCTCGCGTTTTCGATTGCGAAGAAGACGCCATGCGCGCTGTGATCGGAAAGAGCATCCACGCGGGCGACGTAGTGGTTATCCGCTACGAAGGCCCACGCGGCGGCCCAGGTATGCGCGAGATGCTGGGCGTGACGGGAGCGATTGTGGGTGAGGGGCTGGGCGAGTCTGTAGGCCTGCTTACCGACGGACGTTTCAGCGGCGCCACTCATGGACTGATGGCTGGGCACGTGGCTCCGGAGGCTGCGCGCGGTGGTCCGATCGCGGCCGTCGCCAATGGCGACGTCGTCGTGTTCGATATCGAAAAGCGCCGCTTGGATGTCGAGCTTTCCGATGCGGAGATCCAGAAAAGATTGGCCAACTGGCATGAGCCCGAGCCGCGATACAAGTCCGGCGTCTTTGCCAAGTACGCCGCGCTGGTTTCCTCCGCGTCCGAGGGAGCCATTACGCGGGCACGCTGATTGCCGAGGGTTGATTGTCGATTGCCGATTGAAAGCGGTCGTGTGATAGCGGCGTAGGTGGAATCCGGAAATGGATTCCGGCCTTCGGGACAATGACGGGCGACAACGATCAATCACAAATCACAAATCACCAATCGCAAATTCTCAATCGCCATTCGGCAATAACGGTAGGGGCACGCCTTTCTGGGATGTCCAAGCTTTCAGGTAATCCGCGAACACATATTCGATTCCGACGGTTTTAAGCGTCGTGGGCAGGACCTCGTTCAACATCCGATACTCTTTCCCTGTGCGCTCGCAATTCTCGTTGACGAACTCCTGAAGCAGTTTCACCGCGCCCGCTTCATTGCCGGCCTTAATCTGCCTCAGAGCCTCGGCTTCCACGGCCGCCTGGCGGTCCATCTCCCACCGTTCGGTCTGGTCGAACACGCCCCGGACGGTCGGCGCCAAGGCGCGGTAATTCAAGTCGCAAAGCAGCTTGACGCGATTGGCCCACCACCACGGCGCATCGCCTGCATACGTGCTGCTGCCTGCCGCGTAGGAATTCGGAAGCCTCGGGCCGTGCATGTAAAAGGGCTTGAAGACATTGCAGCAGGGATTGGAAAAGCTCGCCCAGTAAACCTGGCGCAGGAGCGGCGGCATCTCGGCCCGCAGGTGCGCCACGACCGACGCCGCCGTATGGTAAGGCGAGTGTGCGTTATCGTGCATGCAGGGTGTGGGCCAGAAGGTTTCCGCGGCCCCCCAGCGCGGCTCCGCGACGGTTCCCTCCAGATGGCTGCGGCTGATTTGCATCATGCTGGCCGGGGTGACGTGCGCAAAGTCCCTCAGCAGGCAAGAGAGGGTCATATTGCGGCGGATCTGCATATTACCCGCGTTGCTCGAGTCCTTCCGCCAGTAGTCGCCGTAGTCGCGGGCGAAGTTGAAATCCGTTGCGGATTTCGTCCAACCCATTTCTCTGGCGTGCTGCACAAGCTTCGGGTGCGCTTCATCCCAGTCCCTCTCGATGGAATAAACATTGGAAATAGAATAGACGCCGTGCTTGATGGACTTGGCCGCCCAGTATCTGCCCGCGGTCTCGAGCACCCAGGCCTGTTCCGGGTCGGCGATGATGAAGCTGTTATGATAATTGGCTTTCCCCCACTCGCCGGGGCGTTCGCAGTCGCCGCTCTGGCCGTACTTCTCGAGCAGGTCAATCATCACGTGCATGGCTTCGTAGGCCGTTTTGCCCCGCTCCAGGCCAAGCCGGACAAGATCCATGCCCAATAGCCCGTCGCCCCACTGCATCGGCTCTTTGGACCAGACAGCTTCGTTCCCGATCGCCACGCCGTACTCGTTCATGCCGTGCTCGTAGCCAAACGCCCACCAAATCTTCGATCCGATGTGTTCGTAAGTTTCGGCGACTTGCGGGATTTCGATGTAGGTACACTTTACTCTTTCGCTTGGGTCGTGCTGCTGGCGGAGAACCTGCACCAGGGGCTGGGCCTCCATTGGCGGGCGGTCGCTATTCTTGCAGAGTATCACCGAGTGGTCTCCGGTGGCGTCCCGCACTGCCACCCAGGTATCGCAGGGGCGGGCGCTGGTCACGAATCCGGTCAGGCAACTGAACGACACGACTCCCAGAAAGACTCTAAAGCGGTTTGAGTTCATACCCTATCTCCCGAAATACTCCGTCTCGACATAAAGCGTCGGGACGTAAGCGCCACTCGTGATCGGGTCCGGGTGTAGGGCAAGCCCTACCCCTACGAACTGATGCGTAGGGGGACGGCTTGCCGTCCCCTCTCCCGCTCGCGTTGAGGAGAACAGACTATTAGGGCGGAAACGGTGTGTCAAGGTAGAATGCTGGATGGGGCGCGAATCTCTGTTCTGCTCGAGTGGCAGGTCGCCGGGAATGAGAACAATTCAACAGACTAATCTTCTGGCCATCACCCTTCTATGCGTTGCCTCCATCTGTGGAACGGCAATGCCGGCCCATGGGGCTGCCAGGCCGGAGCGAACGGAAAACCAGCAGATGGTCGTTCAGGGGATGAACAAACTCATGGACGGCGACTTCGACGCTGCCGCGGAAGCCTTCCGCCAAATCCAGAAGTCCGACCCCGACTCGCCTCTGGGCTACCTTTTCGAAGCCGACGAGAATTGGTGGAAGATCTACTTGACCGAGGGTGATCTGGTTGATCCGGACGTTTTCGAAGCCCGCACGGAAGCCGTCACTCCTTACGACAGTGACTTTGCGCGGGCAGTCGACCTTGCCGTCACCAAAGCCGAGGCGCGAATTAAGGCGCATCAGGATGAGGCGTTCAACTACTTCTGTGAAGGCCTGGCCTATGGACTGCGCTCCCAGTTAGAAGCCTTGCGCGACCATGCCCTGGCCACCGCGCGGGCGGGCAAGCGGCTGCGCAATCTCTCTCTGACCGCGCTGAAACTCGATCCCAACCTCAACGACGCCTGGTTTGGAGTCGGACTTTACAATTACTTCGTGGATACTCTTCCCACCTATGTGAAGATGCTGCGCTTCTTGATTCTGCTGCCGGGCGGCAACCGGGTCGAGGGTCTCCGCCAGATGCGCGTGGCTATGGATAAGGGGCAACTCGTGCCCGCGGAGGCGAAATTCCACCTCGCCAAGAACTACTGCCGCACCTTCGATCGGCAGTACGCCGCGTCTCTCGAGCTATTCCGTCAGATGCAGCAGCAATATCCTCACAATCCGCTCTGGGATTTGCTTACCGGAAGCACTGAGTTGCGCATGGGTAAGGTCAAGGACGGCGAGGCGCTCTACCGGCATGTCATCAACGAAACCGCCCATCCGCGATCGGACTTGTGGAAGCCCCTCCACCAGCAGGCTGAGAAGGCTTTGGCGCGCAGGTCAGGAGGGTAGGAGGCAGCATACTTAAGCGCGCCGTCATTCCCGCGAAAGCGGGAATCCATTGGTTCCTGGCCTGACAACGGACCCCTGCTTCCGCGGGGGCGACGAATGTTGACTTCTCTTTCTTTGGGGGGCCGCTAGCCCACCACCACTCAGGACGACAACCTCAATGACTCAACTGCTGCGTCTGCTCGTAGGCGTGGTAGGAGCTGCGGACCAGGGGGCCGGACTCGACGTGCCGGATGCCCAGGCGGCGGCCTTCCTGCTTGAGAGCGGAAAACTCTTGCGGAGAATAGAAGCGCGCCACCGGCAACTGTTCGCCGGAAGGGCGCAAATACTGGCCAATCGTGACGATGTCTACTCCGACGCCACTCAAATCCTTCAGCACCGCCAGCATTTCTTCAAACGTCTCACCCAGTCCCACCATGAGGCCTGACTTGGTGGGGATGGCAGGAGCAATTTCGCGCGAGCGGCGGAGGAGCCGCAAGGAGCGCTCGTACCGCGATCCTCGCCGTGCCACCGGATAAAAGCGCGGGACAGTTTCGAGGTTGTGGTTCAGGACGTCGGGCCGGGCGCGCAACACTATCTCCAGCGCTTCATCGGACCCTCGGAAGTCAGGAATCAAAACTTCCACTTGGCAGTCGACCAACCGCTGGCGCAGGGCTTCAATCGTGCCGGCAAAGATCGTGGCTCCCCCATCTTTCAAATCGTCCCGGTCGACGGAAGTTACCACGACATACTTCAATCCCATCTGCGAGGCGGCTTGGGCCACTCGGTCAGGTTCTTCCCAGTCCAACTCGCCCTGTGGCAGGCCCTTGGGCACGGCGCAGAAGCCGCAGCGGCGAGTGCACAGATCGCCCAGAATCATGAAGGTGGCGGTTCGATGTGCCCAACACTCCCCGACGTTCGGGCAGCGGGCGCTTTCGCACACCGTGTGCAATCCCAGCCCGCGCATCAATTGCTTTAGCTCAAAGTAGTTCTCCCCTGTCGGAACGCGCACTTTCAACCATTCCGGCTTGCGCGCCGGGGCGCGATCTGGGGCAATGTGAACTAACTCACTCATGCACTTGTTCCCGGCTATTTCCCACTCGCATTAGCTGCCTGAATATGGGCGGCCAGCGCCACTCTTGCCGATGACGAGTTCAGCGACGCGGGAGCCTTCGCGTTAGTGTGATTTCCAGTCGCCAGCAAGTTCCCGCCGCCACCGAAGTGGTGCCACCTGCCATCCCCTGCATACGCCACGCGCGCCAATGTTCGAGCGCTCGACCGAGGAGAAGCGGCCTTTGCATCCGCCGCCACCACATCGGCATTCTCGCCGAACCGGTGCCATCTGCCGTCGGCGACGAAAGCGTTGTGCGCCGGAGGAGGATCGTCGTTCGTAGCGTAAGGAGACGACGCGGGCGGTTCGGCAGGATCACCTACGTACTGGCTATAGGAATACGGGTCGTAGCCGGACGCGCCGTAGCCATTGGGATTGCAGGGATAAGGCGCGTAAGGATCGTCACATCCGTAGTCCGGATTATAGGGATAATCGTCGTAGCCAAAGTACGGTCCGGTCCAATCGGACCAGGGATAGAATCCAAATCCGAAGTAGGGCCAGCCGAATCCACCCCAACCCCAGCCTCGACCCCAGCCTCTACCCCAACCTCGACCCCAGCCCCTGCCATTCCACCCGTTCCCTCTGCCGTAGCCGCCGAAGCCTCCCCGAAAACCGCCATACCCTCTACTGAAGCCCCGGCCGCCATAGCCGTGAAAGCCACCACCACGGAAGCCCCCACCGTGGAACCCGCCCCCACCGTGGAACCCGCCCCCACCGTGGAACCCGCCGCCACCATGGAAGCCTCCGCCCCCACCGTGAAAGCCGCCTCCGCCCCCACCGTGGCCGCCAAAGCCACGTCCTTGAGCCCAGGGGCACGCGGCCAAAGCCAAAGACAGCAACAAAACTATATTGAGTTTGCCCATAAGCACCCCCGTCTAAAGCCTAGCACGCGTGAGGCGAATGTGCAAACGCGCCACAGCACTTAGCCGTACCCCGTCCGGGAGTTCTTGAAGGGCCGCCAGATCAGATCGGGACATGGTCAGCGGCGCCCCGATCAAACTGAAGAATCACACCGAAGGGTCCGTCATCTACGGAATCCGTCATGGGGGACGCGGCGGTCTTCAGGCTGGGTCCGTACCTGTGGCCGTAGGCCCACACCGGTCCCAACTCGAGTTTTTGGCGGGAGAGGCGCTCGGCATTCCTCCCTGCATCTTGAGTCGAAGGAGAAGGCGTCAGATCGAGGATTAGCCGGCAAGACTTAAAAACGCAGAATGGACCCGGGGCGAGCTAATTGGTTTTAACATCCCAAGTGCGCCACATCCAAGTAGTAAGTCCGACAGACGCCGCGTGCCAGGAGGACGAACTCCCAGCCGCGGAGCTCGACTTCACACTCCAGAACTCCTCACTGTCTGCGTTCGGGACTTCCTTGAGTTTCACCATTATCAGATCAAAGTGCTCGGCTTGAAGCCGGGACAAACCCTCAGGGAGAGAGGCATAGGCGCGAACTTCGTGCCCTTCCCGGCGAAGACTCGCAGTGCGAGCCGCGAGATCTGTTGCATCATCGTCGATGAGCAGGATTTTCCCCCGGCTGATATTCTCGAGATCCTTCTCCGTGGTGAAGTACATTTCTCCCGCTTGCATGGCTCACCTTTCGATTCCCGCCGAATCGCAGCCTCGCATCGGGCGACGAACCCACTAACTCACTTTTGCGAGGCGCCGGCTGTCGTTGCCAAGGACCGCCCTGGTCTGGTTGAAACATAGCCTCCGGCTTTCCTTCTGCGCGGGGCCTTGATGAATTCAGAATCGTCGTCTGGCTCTTTTGTAGCAACGAGGGCAGCAAGCATCATCACGATAATGACCACTAGGCTATAAATACCCACCTGAGAATCCCCTTTCCAGCGATTTGAGCCCAGATTGTCATTTAGATGCGCAATCCGGGCACGAGGTTTATTACATCCTCTGGCAGCGGTTTTCACTTCGTTTACAAACGGCGCGATGCGCGCTGTTTGCTCTCCGTACCACTTCGCCATATACATTCTCCCGCCACGCCCAGAGTTTTCGCAATCCAATGGAACCCCTGAGTTGATGTCAACTAACGCGTAAGGGTCCTTAGGGGTTTTGTCCTAGAAGTTTGCTAGTTTAAATGTGGAATAACGGTATATGGGCTGCCCTGGCTTTCCGCTACCATTGTGGTTCAAGTGGGCCTATACTTGCTCCGACTAAATCAGTCACCCGCAAGCGGGTTTTTTGACCGCTTTCGGGCAAAACGTCTTAGTCCGACGTTGCAACGGCGACAACGGCCCCTGCAAGTTTGCGAACCCCGCTTGCAGCGGCGAGTTCCCCCGTCGACTGATGGACGACCTGGTTGCGTGGAGATGCCTCCGCGTCTCTCGAGGAGCTACAATGCCCGACCAAATTCCAGTGGACATCTCCCCGAGGCCGCCTTTGTGCGCCTTGATCCTCGAAGATGATCCCTGGGATGCCGAACTGGTGCTCGTGACGCTGCGCCGTGCCACTCCTGGCTTACAGGCTGAAGTCTTGAACTCTTCTGCGCTCTTTAAGCAGCGCCTCGAGGAATCTGAATTCGACATCATTGTTGCCGATTACAACCTGGGTGGCTGGACCGCGCTGGACGCGTTGGAGATTCTGCGGCAATCCGGAAAATCGATACCCCTGGTGGTGGTCACCGGAGCTTTGGGCGACGAGGCGGCCGTCGAGTGCGTTCGGCGAGGCGCCGCCGACTACGTTCTCAAGGATCGGTTGGAGAGGGTGCCCATTGCCGTCGATCGCGCCGTGCGCCGCAAGGTTTATCTTGACGAAGTTGCTCGACGGCAGGAGCAGATCCGCCGCGCCAAAGAGGAGTGGGAGCTAACCTTCAACACCGTCCCGGATCCCGTGCTGCTCCTGGATGACCAGTATCGAATTCGCTACGCCAACCGCGCCACGGCAAGGCTTGCGGGGGTTGAACTGGAAGAGTTGAACGATAAAATCTGTTACGAGGCGCTGCATGGTTTAGACCATACTCATCCGGATTGTCCTCGTCCTTGCATGATGGAGACGGGCCGGGAGCAGCGGGTGGACTTGGTGGACACAAAGCTGGGCAGAGTTTTTGAAGCCACCACCACACCACTCTTCGAGCCTTCCGGAAAAATGCGCGGCTCCATCGAAGTCTTACATGACATAACCGACCGAAAACAGGCGGAAGATTCTCTTCGTCAACTTTCCTCTCAATTGCTTGTTGCACTGGATGAGGAGCGGCGGCGGATCGCTCAGGATCTTCACGACAGCACGGCCCAGAACCTGGCCGCTCTTTCCATGAACCTGGCCCGCTTGGAAATTCAGGTTGATTGCCTTGATCCTGCAAGCCGCATCATTGTATCGGAGAGTATTGAGCTTGCTAATCGCTGCATGCAGGAGATTCGGGATTTCTCCTACCTCTTACACCCTCCCACGCTGGAAGAATATGGTCTGGCCCCTGCACTCAGAGGTTATGTGGAAGGTTTTGCCCGCCGTACCGGAATCCAGGTGAATGTCGATTTGCCCCAGAATTTACGCCGCTTGCCTCGGGAAGCAGAAACGGCGATCTTCCGCGTCGTGCAGGAATGCCTTTCCAACATTCAACGGCACTCAGGAAGCCCGGTAGCGAAGATCCGGATCAGGCGCCAAGCGGATTCCGTGATCTTGGAAGTTGAAGATGAAGGCCGTGGGTTTCAGCCTGCCCCCACTAAGGAGGGAAGCACGGGATCGCGCATCGGTCTGGGCCTCACGGGAATGAAGGAGCGAGTTCGACTCCTGGGAGGATGCCTCGAGATAAACTCCAGCAGCCACGGCACAATCATCCGGGCAGGCTTGCCGATTCCGGAGGCGGTCCGATGAAGACCGTGCGCATACTGTTGGCCGACGACCACGAGGTCGTCCGTCAAGGCCTGCGAAGATTGTTGGAGGCCCGGCCGGGGTGGGAGATCTGCGGGGAAGCCGGAACCGGAAGGGAGGCCGTGGAGAAAGCCAGCCAGCTCAAACCCGACGTCGTCGTGCTCGACTACAGCATGCCGGGGTTGAATGGAGCTGAGGCCACGCGCCAGATTATTCAACGAGTTCCTCGCGCCGAGGTTTTGATCCTCACTATGCACAGTTCCGAGGACTTGATCCGGGGGGCGCTGGAGGCCGGCGCTCGCGCCTACGTCCTGAAATCTGATGCCGGCCGGGACTTGATCTCGGCTGTCCACGCCCTGGTCGAGCACAAGGCTTTCCTCTCCTCGGGTGCCTCCGGGCCGGTGCTGGACAGTTATCTACGAGGCGCCCAGCCATCCGCCTCGCAGCACTCACTGACCCCGCGCGAGCGCGAGATCCTCCAGTTAGTCGCCGAGGGTCGGAGTAACAAGGAAATCGCAACGACTTTGACGATCAGTACGAAGACCGTGGAAACCCACCGCGCCAACCTGATGCACAAGCTCGGACTGACTTCGGTCGGCGCGCTGGTGCGCTACGCCGTCCGTAATCAAATCATCGAGCCTTAATCATCCGCACGTCTTTTTGCACTGTCATTCCGAGCGAAGCGAGGAATCTCGCCCTGATCTTCGTCGGGTCATCCAACCCGTGGCAGAGCGAGATTCCTCGCTTCGCTCGGAATGACAGCGTTTTCAACTCTCCTTTAACAGTTCTCTGAAGGTGGATTTCCAAGGATCGCGCGTCACCTCCGATGGTGGCCTGATTCTGGTGCGCGAGTTGGACAAACGTTTGGGCTTCGGTGATCTCATCGTGCAAAATCCGACTGACAATTGCGTTCAGCAGTGGTCAGGTGTATATTATCAGCCGGGCAGAAAGCCCATAATAGAAATTCCGGTCCGCTGGTCAGGTCCATATCAAAATCGAAATTCCAGCTAATAGGCTCACGCCCAGCAGGGGTGTCCCATGCCAGATAATGGCAAACCTCTGAACGACCCGGATGTCGGTGCGACTCTGTCGACTGCTCCAACCAGGGCAGCCGCGACCTTGGCCATTGGTCCTTACACGCTGCGCGAGCGCATCGGCGAGGGCGGCATGGGCGAGGTTTGGCTGGCTGAGCAGAAAGAGCCGGTGCGCCGGCGTGTGGCCCTCAAGCTGATCAAAGCCGGCATGGACACCACGGAAGTGGTCGCGCGCTTCCAGTCCGAGCGCCAGGCGCTGGCCCTGATGGACCATCCCTGCATCGCCAAGGTCTTCGATGGCGGCTCCACCGCGGATGGGCGCCCGTATTTCGTGATGGAGTACGTGGCCGGCATGCCCATCACCGCCTACTGCGACAAGCACAAGCTGAACACGCCACAAAGGCTCGAACTCTTTATTCGGGTTTGTGAAGGCGTGCAGCACGCGCATCAGAAGGCGATCATCCACCGTGATTTAAAGCCCTCGAACATTCTGGTGAGCGAAGTGGATGGCAAGCCGCTGCCGCGCATCATCGATTTTGGGGTGGCCAAAGCGACGGCGCAGCGGCTGACCGAGCACAGCATGTACACGCAGGTGGGTGCGGTGGTGGGTACGCTCGAATACATGAGCCCGGAGCAGGCGGACTCGCGCGGGCAGGACGTGGACACGCGCACGGATGTGTACTCGCTGGGGGTGGTGCTCTACGAGTTATTGGTGGGGGCGCTGCCGCTGGAAATGCGCAAGCTGGCCTATGACCAGGCGCTGCGGCTGCTGCGGGAGCAGGACGCGCCCCGGCCGAGCACGAAGCTGCGCACGCTGGGGGAGCAGTCAACGCTGGCGGCGCAGAATCGCAATACCGATCTGCCCGTGCTCGAGCGGCAACTGCGGGGGGATGCGGATGCCATTACGCTGAAGGCGGTGGAGAAGGATCGGGCGCGACGCTATGCGACTCCTCTGGAGCTGGCGGCGGATATTGAACGCTATCTGCGCCACGAGCCGGTGCAGGCACACGCCGCCGGCACCATGTACCGGGCGGGCAAATACATCCGTCGGCACCGGCTGGGCGTGGCGATGGCGGCTGCGGGCTTGCTGCTGCTGATCGGTTTTGCGGTGATTCAGGCGGTGGAGTTGCGGCGCATCCGGCGGGAGCGGGACCGCGCGGACCGGATCACCACCTTCATGAAGGAGATGTTCCAGGTATCTGACCCGAGCGAATCGCGAGGCAACAGCATCACGGCGCGCGAGGTCCTGGACAAAGCCTCGCAGCAGATTGATAAGGGGCTGGCGCAGGATCCGCAGGCCCAGGCGCAACTGATGCGGGTCATGGCGGATGTATACGAAGGGCTGGGCCTGTATTCTCGCGCCCAGCCGCTCTACCAAGGCGCGGCGGAGATCCAGCGCCGGGTGCTCGGACCTCGGAACCCGGCTACCCTCGCTTCCATGAGCGCCCTGGCAAACTGCCTGGCTGGATCGGGCCATTATGCCGATGCGGAGAAACTGGCGCGCGAGACGCTGGCGGTGCAGACTCAGGTCCTCAGGCCCGAAAATCGGGACACCGCGCAGTCCATGACGACCCTGGCTTCTGTTCTCCTCGACGAAGGCCATTACGATGAGGCGGAACAAATTTACCGCAAGGCCATCGATCTCGACCGGCGGGTCCTTGGACCGGAGCACCGGAGCACCTTACACGCCATGCACGGTTTAGCCTTTACTCTCGACCACGAGATCCGCTATAGCGAAGCGGAGAGCCTGTGCCGCGAGGTGTTCGAAATTGCGCGGCGGACTTTAGGTCCGGACCATCCGGACACGTTGAGCTCAATGTCGTCCCTGGCAGTGATTCTGGCAGGTGAACGCAAATCCGCCGAGGCGGAGAAGTTGTACAGAGATGCTATGGCGATTCAGAGCCGGGTGTTGGGGCCGGAGCACCCGGAAACGCTTCGCTTGATGACCAACCTGGGGAATTGTCTGTACGCGGAAGGCCGATACGCAGAAATGGAGAAGCTGGAACGAGAGATGCTTGCCATTGACAAACGGGTTCTCGGCCCGGAGCATTCGTTCACGCTGCGTTCCATGAATAACCTGGGGCTGGCTTTAGCGAATGAAGGCCGCAGCGCAGAAGCGGAGCAGGAATTCCGCAAGACGTATGAGATTGCCCGCCGGACCCTCGGCCCGGAGCATTCCCTTACGCTGAATACTCTCCAACTTGAGGCGGGCGCCTTGAGCCGAGAGGGCCGGTACGAGGAGGCGAAAAAACTGTACCGCGAAGCTATCCAGGGGGCCGTCAAGTCAAATCAGCCGAACCAAATCGGCCCCGCTTGGTACAATTCTGCCTGTGGCGCAGTATTCGCCGGCCATCGCGAAGAAGCACTTGAATATCTCGGCCACGCCGTCGATTTCGGTTTTCCAGCGGCAGAGATTGCAGACGATCCTGACTTGAAACCCTTGCATAGCGACCCGCGCTTCACCGCCCTCCTCGCTCGCGCCAAAGAAAAGGCTGCCACACGAAAGTAAGCTTGAATCTGGATTCCGGCCGAGCGCCGCGCCGGCGGCTCACTCCGGTTGGGATTTGAATGCGTTGGCGGGCGGAGCCTCATTGACTACCAGCCAATAAAGCCCTAACTGTTTGATGATTTCCCGAAACTGCGCAAAATCCACGGGCTTCTGAATGTAGCTGTTGACTCCAAGTTGGTAGCCATTGATCATGTCCCGCTCTTCCCGGGAAGAAGTCATAATCACCACGGGAATAGCTTTGGTCCGCGCGTCGCTTTTAATAAGCCGGAGCACTTCCAGCCCATCCATCTTGGGCAGCTTCAGGTCCAGCAGGACCAGGCGAGGAGGATTGTCAAACCCGCGACTGTTGTGCTCGCCCCGGCAGAACAGGTAGTCGAGTGCTTCTTCACCGTCGTGCGCGACGTAGATCCGATTGGCCAGGTTGTTGGTGCGAAGCGCGTGGATGGCCAGTTCCTCGTCGGCCGCATTGTCTTCCACCAGCAGTATTTCGATTTCGTTTGAATTCACTCAACACCTCGAGGCTAAAAGTCATTCTACTCTATTGTGCATCGGCGAGGAACTCTTGTATTTCGGTGAGCACTTTCTTAAACATCGCCTCCGTGAGACGGCCGGTTTGCGTATTCTGCTGGCTGGGATGGTAGGAGCAGAACAGACGGGGCAGGCCGTCCGGCAAGCTGAAACTGGCGCCGTGCGAGAACTGGAATTTCGAGCGGGAAGGGAACGCCGCGTGCCCCAAGGACGCCACGCGCAGGTAGGCATCAAACGCGATTCTGCCCAGTACCAGCACGGCACGAACTCGCTTGAGCAGGCGTAATTCCGCCTCCAGGTGGGGCTGGCAGTTGCGAGCCTCGGAAGGCAGCGGCTTGTTCTTGGGAGGCGCGCAGCGCAAGGAGGCCGTAATGTAGCAGTTCCGAAGTTCCAGACCGTCGTCCCGGGCCACGGACGTGCTCTGGTTCGCAAAGCCGGCCTCATAAAGCCTCTGGTATAGGAAATTCCCGGAGCGGTCGCCCGTGAACATCCTGCCCGTGCGGTTGGCGCCGTGCGCAGCGGGGGCAAGTCCGAGGATCAGCAATTCGGCGTTCGGATCACCCCAACTCGGAACTGGCTTCCCCCAGTATTCCCATTGCCGGTACATGCGGCGCTTGGCTTGGGCGACTTCGCGGCAGTGGCGCACCAGCCGGGGACATCTCGTGCAGGCAATGACCTGCTGTTGAAGCAGTTCGAGTTGGCGCGCATTGTCCATTAAAAGCGGAGATTCTCCCTTCGCGAATCTCTTTGCGAATTATGTCATCTAATCTCTTTTGGCAGGAACCGGGGCCAGCTTGCCAAATTGAGCAAAGTCATTCCCGCGAATAAGGGATCCAGCGCCTAGATTAGCATGGAATCCCTCTTTGGCAGCAATGTCCGCCGCGGGATGGCATGGCCGAGGGGGCAGCCTGCTAAGTAAAGTGAGGAGAGGAAAATGAAAGACATCTTGTATGTGCAGCAGGACAACTGGTGCGAGGTGGAGTCAAGCTCCAAGCCCGTCTTGGTGGATTTCTGGGCGGAATGGTGCCCGCCCTGCCGCATGCTGGCCCCGACCTTCGAAAAACTGGCCGCCAACTACGGCGACCAGATCATCTTCGCCAAGGTTAACGTCGACGAACTGCCCGAGGTCGCCGGCCAGTACGGCATCCGGTCCATTCCTACCTTGCTGCTTTTGCGCGATGGGGAAGTCTTGGAGGAACTCGTCGGCGCTCGCCCCTACCAGGACCTGGCCGGTGTCCTGGACCGGCATCTCGCCTCAGCCGACAAGTGCGCTGAAAAGTCCGCCGAAAAGTCGGCTGAACCGTCGTCGCCGCGCGTCTCTCGCATGGTGAATTGACATCCCGAACCAATCCGCTTCCGCAGGCGGCGCATACACGGTTGTTCATGGCTGCGCCCCTTCGCTCCGTCAAGTCCGGGTCCCCGGAGTCGAGAAACGAAAAAGCGTGACAACGAACACTTAAAATGATAGCCTAGCAATTGATGTCAGGCTGCTCTGCCAGTAACGCCGGGGTTCCGGGGAAGACATTCTGTTCTTCGATGCGCGTAGGTCAAACCCTGGCCTCCCCAACCGCACTTCCAACCGGGGGATTGTGGTTGCCGGCGTTTTATCATGCCGTCAGCAACTCAAATCCAGGGAACAAAGCGAGAATGTCTATGAAAACAAAGGAGCGCTGCGGAATGCGGAGCGCCGGCGTAGCGCTGACTTTCAGGTCAGCAGGCCGGGAGCCCAAGAATGCCGACCTAAAAGTCGGCGCTACGGAATTCAGGGAACAAAGCGAGAATGTCTATGAAAACAAAGGAGCGCTGCAGAAAGGCCAGGATGGTTGTCCGTATGTTATAGTAAACACAGCACTTATGCTTACTATGTCGCCATGTAGCTGAAACAAAAGCACTTACTGCTCAGTCCCCCGTCGGTATAACCCCTGCCGCTTCCATCATCAGAACCACCGTCCGTTCCGGCGCGCGGGTGCGATGCACAACGCCTTTCGGAACCATAAACCCCTGCTTGGGCAACAGCTCAACCGTCCGGTCTTCCAGGTCGATCAAGAAACGCCCCTCGACCACGTAGAAGAACTCGTCTTCCCGGTCGTGCTTGTGCCAGTGGAACTCCCCTTGCAGAATGCCCAGCCGCACGACGGACTCATTCACCCGGCAAAGGGTTTGGTTATACCAAGGCTCTTTGCAGGTATCGACCAACCCCTGCACATCGACGAGTTCTAACGGGCCGAACCGTGGCTGCAAGTTTATGGAGTACTTGGTATCGGTGCTCATGCCATCCTCCTAGTTCATGTTCGCCCGCGGATTGGCGCCGTCCTACTTTTTCGGCACCCACTTCGCAAAGAAGTCCCGGATCCTTTCATAGCTCATGCTGCGGGCATTAGAGAACTGGCCCTGGTCCATCGCATAGAGGACGTTGCCGCCGGGGTCGAGCACCGCCAAGGTGGGAATGCCGTGGGCGAGGGGTACGCGGTACTTCGCGGCGATGTCCTTGTTCTTGTTGAACCGGCCCACATCGATTTTCACCACCTCATAATTCGAGGCAATCAGAGCAGCCAGTTCATCCTTGTGCATCTGCGCATTCAGAGCCCGGCAATCGCCGCACCAGTTGGCGCCGAAGACAAGGACGACGTTCTTCTGTGCTTTCGCGGCCTCAGCGATCGCCGAGGCGACTTGTTGATGTGCGTCCGCGCTCTCGTCGTAAGGCGGCTGGTCAGCGGCGAACAGCGCGCCGGCCAGGAAAACAAGGGGCACGAGTTTCAAGAGATGCTTAGCGGCGATCATGATGTCTCCTTTAGCTTCCATAATACCCGAAATCGGGTCAGTTGTAGCCACACTTGACGCGCCACCCGCGCAAGCCCAAGGAGGAGTGGGCTTGCGTGGTCAATCACAAATCACAAATCGGCAATCGCAAATGATGGAGGGAGTGTGATAGCATCGCCAAGTCAGGGAGGGCGGTTCGACCCCAAAAGTCGCCCAGGAGTGAAGCCCTTGAACGAATCCTACGCCCGGCAACCCGCGTCCCGATTCCATTTCGAGCAGGTCCTCTACGAAAAGAAAGACGGAGTGGCTCGTGTCACGCTGAACCGCCCTGAAGTCTACAACGCCTTCTCTGCGCAAAGCCTGCGGGAGATGGCCGAGGCGTTCCGCGACGCCTCCTGGGACGATTCCGTGGCCGTGGTGGTGTTGACGGGAGCGGGCGACAAGGCATTCTGTTCCGGCAATGACGCCAACGAGTTTTCCGAGCAGTTTCTGCGCCGCCCGCGAAACTTCTGGAAATACCAAGGCCTGCTTTTTGACGCCCTGGAGCTTTTCCGCCACATGGGCAAGCCCACCGTGGCCCGCCTGAACGGTGTGGTGGCCGGGGCGGGCAACGGTTGGAACCTGGCCGCGGACCTCGCGATCGCTGCCGATCACGTACGCTTCATTCAGGTCGGCACGCGCGTGGGTCTGGTGGAGGCCTGGGGAACCACCCAGTGGCTTCCCCTGGTGGTGGGTGAGCGGAGAGCGCGCGAGATGCTGCTGAAAGGCGATGAGATCACTGCCGAGCAGGCCCTCAATTGGGGACTGGTGAACGAGGTGGTGCCCTTCAAGCAACTGGACCGCGCCGTGAATGCGCTCACCGCCCGCCTGATCCAAAACCTGCCGGAGTGCGCCCGCTATACTCGTCAGCAACTGGGCTTTTGGAAGGATCTGCCTTGGACCATGACCGCCGGGCACGCGCGCGATTGGCTGGCCGTCCATGCGACGGCCTGGGAGCCGTACGAGGGCATACAGGCTTTTATCGATAAGCGCCCCGCGGATCACAAGTCCATTCGCGCTCGCGCCGCCGGCGGTAAGTCCAGCGAATTCCTCTGGGGCGCGCCCGCCAAAGCCTGCGAGAACTGCGGCGCCAAAGGAATACCGGAAGGTTTCGATTACTGCGGCAAGTGCGGCAACAGGTTAGAGTGACCCGCGGGTCATGCTGAGATTTCCGGTATGACGTGCTTGTAGCATCCCTTAAGTCGTTGTGGTAGGATGTCTCAAGTAATATGCCTTATTGCGAGAACCCCAATAGAATCATTCTCTATGGGGTCGCGAACTGATTGAACCGAAAGGAAAGTCTTGTATGTCTGGGCATTCAAAATGGGCAACAATTAAACACAAGAAGGGCGCCTTAGACGCCAAGCGGGGAAAGATCTTCACCAAGATCATCAAGGAAATCACCATCGCAGCCAGGATCGCGGGCGGAGACCCGGACTCGAATCCGCGCCTGCGCACCGCCATTGCCGCCGCCAAAGCGGAGAACATGCCGGCGGACAATATCAAGCGGGCTCTTCAGAAGGGCACAGGCGAACTTCCCGGCGCCGCTTACGAGGAAGTGGTGTACGAAGGCTATGGGCCGGGCGGCGTGGCGATGCTGCTGGAAATCACGACGGATAATAAGAACCGCACCCTCTCTGAAATCCGTCACATCTTCGCCAAGCACGGTGGCAACTTGGGGGAGCACGGATCCGTGGGCTGGATGTTCACCAAGCGAGGCTACATTGTCGTGGAGAAGGGGAAAGCCAGCGAAGAGACGCTGCTGGAACTGGTAACGGATGCAGGCGCCGACGATATGAACGATGACGGCAGCAACTGGGAAGTCTTTTCACCTCCCGGCCGGCTGCCCCAGGTGGTGGACCGCCTCAAGACGGCGCAGATCACGCCCGCGGCAGCGGAAGTCTCGATGATCCCCCAAACCTACGTCAAGCTGACTGGCAAACAGGCGGACCAGATGCTCCGGCTCATGGAAGAGCTCGAAGACCACGAGGACGTCCAGCACGTCTTCGCGAACTTCGACATCGAGGAAACGGAGCTCCACGCCCTCACCCAGGCGAAATGATGGTGATGCTTTCTCGGAGAATCAGGGTTCTCCTTCCTTTCCTCAGCCTTGTCCTCGCGGCAGGCAGCCATCCTGCCGCGATGTTCCCCCAGGGTGCCGGTGTTCCCGCCAAGCTGATCTATTCCCGGACGTTCAAGGGCAGCACCCCCGAATATATTGCAATCCGCCTGGACGCCACGGGTTCCGGTACTTACGAAGGACGAAAACTGGACGAGTCCCAGGCCCAGGGCCCTCGCCCCTTTCAGCTTTCCTCCGGCACCACGGAACGAATCTTCGCGCTGGCCGGGCAGCTTCACGACTTCCGGGGCATTCAACTCGAGAGCCACAAGAAAGTGGCAAACCTGGGAGAGAAGACTTTCACCTACCAGCAGGGCGGCGCCCTGAATCGAGTGGCTTTCAACTACACGGAGAACCGAACCGCGCGGGACCTGGTGGACGCGTTTGAAGCGATCGGTATGGTTGAACAGCACGTTGCAGCGCTTGAATTTGAGATGAAGTATGATCCTCTTAATCTGTCCCAGGAGCTTCTACAGATCCAGGCTGAACTCAAGGATAAAACCTTGACCGACCTCCAGATGCTCGTTCCCACACTTGAAAAGATTGCTCATGGCTCGCGCTTTCTCCATCTGGCGCAATCCCGTGCGCAAGAGATCATCGATCAGGTTCAACCCGGCCAATAGCGGGAAAACCGAAAATGGAAAATCGAAACTGGAAAATGGAAACTGGAAATTGGAAAATAGAAACTGGAAACTGGAGAATCGAAAATCGAATGTCCGAGGCTAGAACACGATACCAGGAAGGGGAAGCCAGAATCTGAAGTTCATCGGTTTTTTCAGCGCCTGGGCGCTTCAGCCCTCCTGCCGGCACCCGTTTACCAGTTTCTATTTTCCAGTTTCGACCTTCCGCTCTTGGCAACTTCGCGGCTACCTGCTTCGTCTAGACTGGTGTAGGATGTGAGTGCCCCTGAAAGCTCGGGGAGGTGGTCCATGACACCCAAGATACAATCGGTCGCAAGGGTTTTGCTGGGGTTGGGTGCAGCGATTTGGCTGGGATCTGCGGCAGCCCCAGGTCAAACTCACTCTCATGCTCGCGTGGTTCGCCTCGGTTTTGTCGAGGGCCAAGTCACGGTTCAGCGGCCAGGAGATACAGACTGGACCGAGGCGCCGATGAACACTCCTCTTGAGGAAGGGTTCAAGCTTTCGACGGCGGAGGGCAGCTTTGCCGAAGTCGAATTCGAAAATGACTCGACCGCCCGGCTAGGCCAATCGTCCTTGCTCGAATTCACCCAACTTGCGCTGGCTCCCGATGGAAGCAAGATCGACCATCTCACGCTGAATGCCGGGTATGCAACCTTCAGTGTGGCCCCGGAGGGGCAAGACACTTACGAAATAGCGACGGCGGATACCACCCTCACTCCGCGCGGCAAGTCGCTTTTCCGGGTTGATGTCGATTCGTCGGAGGAGCGCGTCGAAGTCTTTAACGGCTTTGTGGACGTCTCGAGCGCGCTCGGTTCATGGTCGCTGGCCAAAGACTCCGTGCTCGATCTGAGCCCTGGGGCCGAACAGCCTGCCCAGATCTCGGAGGGCATCACGAAAGACGATTGGGATCACTGGGTGCGGGACCGGGAGAATCAAGCCCAAGCCGCATCGAGCGCCCTTTCGCCCAGCGGCTATACCAGTGACGGTAGCGACGACGTTTACGGCTGGGCGGATTTGGCGAACTACGGAAACTGGTCGGACATTTCAGGCTACGGATACGGATGGGTCCCCACTGTCGATGCGGGCTGGTATCCCTTCTCCCAGGGCTTGTGGTGCTGGTATCCCGGTTATGGGTACGTCTGGATTTCCGGCGAGCCGTGGGGCTGGCTGCCCTATCACTTTGGCGGATGGGAATTCATACCGGGCATGGGCTGGGTGTGGTTTCCGGGGAACTTTGGTCCTTGGTCACCCGGATCAGTTAACTGGTACGGCGGCCCGGGATGGATCGGGTGGACGCCGCGTCACGGCTTACCAAGGCCAGGCAGCCCTAATCCTTGCCCGCAAGGGCGAACCTGCGGAACTGCTATAAGCGTCGGTTCGTTTAAGCGCGGACGGCCGGTGCATCCCGGAACTACGCTCCAGGTGACTCTTACCTCTGGCAACAGAATAGAGAAGCCGGATATTCCGCCGGCTCGGGAAGCCCTGCACCCGGGTCGCGTCGTGGCGTCTCCCTCGCAGGTTACCAATGCCAAGGTGTCCATCGCCGGTCCGCGTAGCGCGAGCTTTGGGCCGCCCGGCACAAGCACGAAGTCGCCGGCTCCGGGACCTGACTCGGTTGCAGGCATAACCGTTATCCTGGGCAGCTCGACAACAGGGTCTCCTGCTCGGCACGCAGCACCCGGGCCGCACGCAGGAATAGTCTATGACCCTGCAACCGGGCGCTACGTGAACAATCCCCGCCCGTCCTCAGCAGCCACGCCAGGGACAGACGGAGTACCGGCTCGGCCGGTGTATTCAGTTCAGGGCGGTGGGGCGTCGCAGACCGGCCAGCCTGCGCCCGGATCGCAAATGGGCCGGCCTTCGCCCTCGAGTGATGGCTCGGCTTGGCGGCCCCAGTCTTCTCCTGGCTCCGGTTCCGGCTCGGCCGAGCCGCCTCGGACCGGAGGCGCAACGACCAGCGGGAGATCAACCGGAGGCAACGCCCCCTCAGGCGGCGGTGCCAAGACTGGCTCGACCGGCGGTGGCGGGACCGGCGGCGGTTCTCATTCCGGCGGGGGCGGGTCAGGTGGCAGCCCTCATCCTAGCGGCGGCGGAAGCGCAGGGGGCGGCCACCACTAAGAACCTCCGTCATGCCTTCTTCAAGGGCTCCTTGAGGCGCAGCACCATGTACTCTTCGCTTAGGTACGTGTCACCGATCTTGAGCGCCTTGTCTTCGACCCCGAATGTCTCGAACCCGAGCGACCGGTAGAGCTTCCTCGCTATGGCCAGGCGGGAGGAGACGCTGAGGTTCACCTGCTCCAGTCCCGGCAGCTTCTTGAGGCGCTTGAGCAGCGCCAAGAGCAGCCTCGCGCCGAGGCCCTTGCCCCGGCAATTCGCCCGCACATAGACGCCCCAGATCCGCCCTTTGTGCCTCGTCTTCAAGTGTCTCTCACGGAAGAAGCCTGCCATGCCAACCAGTTCTCCCTGGAAAAACGCGCCCATCACAAGGCTGGAGTTGTTCGTCCGGCGCAAGCGCGCGGCGCCCCGCTCGCGAGCCATCGCCCGGTGCTCCTCGGCCGACTCGATGAACGATTGCGGCTCCCGCTCGAGCGCTTCGAGCCGTAGATTCCAATACGCCTCTCGGTCGCGTTGCGTCAGGACGCGGATCTTAACGTCACTCGTCATTCCGCTATTCTAGCCGAAGATGCGGCGCTAACCAGGATTGAAGACGGTTGGCGATTTTTTCACTTGCAATTCGCTTTTTATTCGCCTATCATCGCAACCAGCGCGATAAAGGTGTGATGTCGCAGCGGCGTTTACGTTTTACGCCGTCAGGCGAGAATTGGGGAAGACGATTTTCGAGTTTCGATCAGGCGGGGGTGCGAACATGGCTCTGACGCGTCGGCAAAAACAAGTCTTCGACTTCCTTGTCGAATTTATCAATCACCAAGGATACTCGCCGAGTTTTGAGGAGATCGGCAAAGGTCTGGGGTTGTCGTCGCTGGCGACGGTGCACAAGCATATGCAGACCCTCGAAAAGAAGGGGTTCATCCGCCGCAGCTACAACCAGAGCCGCTCCGTCGAGGTTGTGGCCGTGCCGGGTTCCGTGCCCTTTGCCAAGACGGCGGTCCGTCCCTTCGGACGAAGAAAGGCGTTGGCGACAACTGAGCCGCGGGCAGCCGGTTCGGACGGGGCGGACGCTCTGCCGATGCCCGCTACGATCTTGGGCAGCATGGAATTCCCGCTCCTGGGGCGAATCGCCGCCGGCCAGCCCGTGGAAGCTGTCCCCAATCCTGAGACCTTCTCCTTTGGCGATTTCACGGGCGGCCGGGGAAGCCTCTTCGTGCTGCGGGTCAAAGGCGATTCGATGATCGACGACCACATCTGCAACGGAGATTACATCCTGGTGGAAGGAACCCAAACGGCAGACAACGGCGAAATCGTGGTGGCTCTCATCGAGGGCACCGACGCTACGCTGAAGCGCTTTTATCGCGCGCCCAATGGCAAAGTCCGCCTCCAGCCCGCCAACGCGCAAATGGACCCCATCATCGTCTCCGCCCGCGAGGTGAAGATTCAGGGGAAGGTGGTCGGCGTGCTGCGCAAATACTGACACTCTTGTAGGGGCGGCCCTTGCGGTCGGCCCAGTGCAACCATCCAAGTCGCCTCAACGACCTGTAGCCGATTCATTGACATTTCGTCCCTCCTCGGCTTAACATCGTATTTACTTTTGGTTGCGCGAAGACAGGGCTTCTGAATTCCCGCCCAATTGTGGTTATGTTCCAATCTCTGGTCATCACACTGCGCGAAGGTGTCGAGGCGGCTCTCATTATCGGCATCGTTCTAGGCTGTCTCAAGAAGACCGGCCGCGAGGGCTGGAGCCGGATCGTCTCCTGGGGTGTCTTGGCGGCGGTCGTGGCGAGCCTCGCAGCGGCGTATCTGGTGCATCGTCTTGAGGTTGGCGAGGATGCTTACGAAGGCTGGCTGATGCTGGTGGGGGCTGTTTTCGTAGCCTCGATGGTGGTCTGGATGTGGCGCACAGGCAAGCGCATGAAGCAGGAGATCGAGACCAAGCTTCAGGACCTCTATCGGGAACCTTCCCGGGCTGCCGCAGCGGGCCTTTTCCTCTTCGTCTTCCTGATGGTCTTCCGCGAAGGCATCGAGACGGTGCTTTTTCTGGCCGCGGTTTCGCTGCGCACCAGCGAGTTGCTGAACTTCATGGGGGGCGTAATCGGGCTCGGGCTGGCGATCGCGCTGGGGGTTGCGTTTTTCAAGGGCAGCGTGAAGGTCGACCTGAGAAAGTTCTTCTCGGTCACCAGCCTGGTGCTCTTGGTGGTTGCGGCGCAGTTGCTCGTGTCCGGCGTGCACGAACTCTCCGAGGCGCAGGTTCTCCCTTCCAGCCGCCGCGAGATGGCGTTGGTCGGCCCCATCGTCAACAACGATGCCTTCTTCTTCGTAGTGATCGTGGCCCTGGCCTTATTTCTCATCATCGCCCAACGCATTTCCTCTGCCGGCCCGCGCAGCCCAGAGGTCAACGCCCGGCCTGCGTCGGAGCGCCGTAAGCTCCTGGCCCGACGGCAGCGCGAGCGCTTCTGGAAACTTTCGGGCGCCGGCGTCAGCTTGCTGATCATGGTTCTAATCTGCTCTCAGTTCATCTACTCGTTGACGGCGCACGCTATGACGCCCCCCGAGCAGGTGTCGATTGTAAACGGCGAAGTGCAGATTCCCACGGCCGAGCTCACGGACCATAAGCTCCACCGCTACGCGCTGGCGGTGGGCGGCAGGGAGGTGCGGATCATCGCCATTCTCGATGCCTCGGACACGGTTCGCGCCGCTTTGGACGCCTGCGCGATTTGCGGCAGCCAAGGCTACTACCAGGACGGCAAGAATGTGATCTGCCGTAATTGCGCCGCTGCGGTTTATGTGCCCACGATCGGCCTGGCCGGCGGGTGCAACCCTATTCACATCGACTATCGCGTGGAGGGCGACACGATTCGCATTGCGGCGCCCTCCCTTGACGCCGCGGTGAAGTACTTCCGCTGAAAATGCTGGTTAGAATCCTTCTTGAATCCCTGGCGCGGCGCCGACGGCGCAAGCTGCTGAGTGCCCTGGCGATTGCGCTGGGCATCGCCGCGGCAGCGACGGAGGGCATCCTCTCGCTGGATGTCGGAGACAAGATCAGCCGCGAACTGCGTTCGTATGGGGCCAACCTTTCGATAACTCCAGCGGCCGATAGCCTTGCCATCAGCGTCGGCGGTGTGGACTACCGGCCCGCAGGGAGCGGCGCATTCATTCCTGAAGATGAGCTGGTCAAACTCAAGAAGATTTTCTGGCGGAATAACATCGTCGCCTTCACGCCCTTCCTTTATGTTCCCGCGAAAGTGGATGACCAAAACGCCATACTGATCGGAACCTGGTTCGAGAAGTCCCTGCGCGTCGACAAGTTCGAGGTATTCGCAACCGGGTTGAAAAAGCTGCATCCTTCCTGGAAGGTCGAAGGCGAGTGGCCCGATGATGAGAGCGGCGCCGGGGTCTTGGTGGGTCGCCGGCTCGCGGCAAGGTTGGGCGTGCGCGTTGGCGGCACGATTAGTATCAAATTGGGGGGCGACTCAACAGCACTGTCAATCCAGGTGCGCGGCATCCTCGAGACCGGCGGGGCAGAGGACAACCAAGTGCTGGCGCCGCTGGCCTTGGCGCAGCGGCTGGCGGGGCTCGGGGGAAAAGTGCGACGGGTTGAGGTCAGCGCCTTGACCAAACCCGAGGATGCTTTTGCTCGTTCCGACCTGAGCAAGCTCAGCCCGCAGGAACTGGACCGGTGGTACTGCACTCCTTATGCGAGTTCGATTGCGTACCAGATTCAGCAGGCAATTCCAGAAGCCCAAGTGACGACCATCTACCAGGTAGCCGATACGGAAGGGAAGATACTGAACCGGGTGGGAGTCCTGATGGGTGTCCTGGCCTTGGCAGCGCTGCTTGCTGCCGGTCTGGCCGTGGCTTCCATGATGCTGGCTACGGCCCTCGAGCGGCGCGCGGAGATCGGGTTGTTCAAGTCACTGGGCGCTACCGATGCGCGGGTGGCGACGCTGCTGCTTCTGGAAGCCGGGGTGTTGGGCCTGGTGGGGGGAATCGCGGGATATCTGCTGGGCAGTGTGCTGGCGTGGCGAGTGGCGCTGGTGGTTTTCGGCGTTCCGGTAGGCGTACATCTGGTGATGCTCCCGGTTTGCCTCGGCTTGGCCTTGGCCGTCACGTTGGCCGGCAGCGTGTTCCCCCTAGGCCGAGCCTTAAAAGTGTCGCCGGCGGTGGTGCTGAGGGACTAATGGCAGTCTTCGAGACATCGGCCTCCTCACCGAGAAATGGACCAACAAGCGGCGCACCCTTGCGTCTATGGTGGCGGGCGTTATCCGTCAAACGTCCCCAAGCCGTCCTGGCGCTCATCTCCTTGATGGTCGGCGCGGCGGTGATGTCGATGCTGCTCAATCTGTACGGGGGTGTCCGTCGCAAGATGACGCAAGAGTTTCGCGGCTATGGGGCGAACGTGATACTCGCGCCGGGCTCCTCGAGCTCAATTGCGCCACCCCACCCCTTAGTCCCCTCCCCAACCGAGGAGGGGAATCAGGATCGGGTTGCACTCCCCTCCCCAACTGGGGAGGGGAATGAGGGGTGGGCTGGCACGATGGACCAAGCCATAGTGAACTCGGTGCATCAACTTGCCGGGAAGGATCGGGGTGTCACGGCGCTGCCGGTGCTTTATGCCGTGGTGCACCTCGAACGTATTCCTCCTGACCCCAGCTTGCCGGATTTCGTGAATGTCGTGGCCGTCGGAACGGACTTGGAGGCGATGATCCGGATGAACCCGGGTTGGCGCGAAAGCAAGGCGAGCGACGTCTCCGGGTCGTCTTTGCAGTTGCCGTGCGTGGTTGGCGCGCGCATTGCCTCGCGCCTTCGAGTTGCGGCGGGCGACACGATCCACCTCGATCCGTTGGCCTCATCGAACGCCGGAGGCGCCAAAACCGCTGTCGGTTGCCGCCTTGCGTCAGTGCTCAGCACAGGCTCATCGGAAGAGGACCAGGTTTTTCTTCCCCTCGACGAGCTGCAAAGGGTCGTGGGGATGCCCAGGCGGATCAGCCTGGTGTAGCTCAGGCTCGACGGCAATACGCGAGAAATCGAAAGTTCAATTCACGAACTGTCGAAAGCGCTTCCCGGGGTGGACGTGCGTCCCATTCGCCAGATTGTCTTCTCCGAAGGGAGAGTCCTGGGCGTCATTCGCTGGTTTCTCCTGGCGCTGACGGCCCTGATTCTCATTATCATCGTGATATGCCTTACGGCGACGATGACGGCTATCGCGCTCGAACGGCGTAAAGACATCGGCGTGATGAAGGCCCTCGGGGCAACCGATTTGAGGGTGATGAAGCTGTTTCTGGCGGAAGGCGCAACTCTGGGAGTAGCCGGAGGCTGCCTTGGCTTTGTCCTCGGCAGTGCCTGGGCGTTTGGGCTTGCCCACCGCCTTTTCGGGGTTACGCTCAACTTGATTTGGTGGACTCTGCCCTTGGTTTGTGGCCTCGCCACGCTGCTGGCACTTGCAGCCGCAGTGTTTCTGGTCGGCGTGGTGAGGGCAACTCAACCTGCGGTAGTTCTGAAGGGAGAGTAGCGGGTTGGCATTTATCGAGGTCGAAGCTCTGAGCAAGAAATACGGCGATTCCGTGGAAGCGCTGCGGGGCGTGGCTTTCAGCGTGGAGAAGGGAGAGTGGATTGCCGTCATGGGCCCCTCCGGCTCCGGCAAGAGCACTCTCCTTAATATCCTCGGCTGCCTCGACTCACCGACCAGCGGGCGCGTTTCGATTGACGGCTGCGAATTGTCGAGCCTCCGCTCGAGTGAACTCGCCCGTTTCCGCGCGGAGAAGGTCGGTTTCATTTTTCAGCAGTTCCATCTGGTCCCGTACCTCACCGCGGTCGAGAACGTGATGCTGGCCCAGTATTTTCACAGCCTCGCCGATGAGCAGGAAGCTGCGGAAGCCTTGCGCTGCGTCGGTCTGGCAGATCGACTGCGGCATCTTCCTTCTCAACTCTCGGGTGGCGAACAGCAGCGCGTCTGCGTGGCGCGGGCGCTGATCAACCAACCCAACCTGATCCTGGCCGATGAGCCGACCGGCAACCTGGACGAGGTGAACGAGACCTTGGTCCTGGGATTACTCACGGAGTTGCACCGCGAGGGTCACACCATCGTCATGGTGACCCACGACGCGGAAGTCGGTCGCAGAGCGGAGCGTCACATCGAATTGCATCATGGCCGCTTGGCCGCGTCTTCGCTTCTGCCCGCTGTCGAGGCTGAACGGGTTGACAACCTTCTCAAAGCCATCTGGCACTCCCAGGAAGACACCGGGAAGCGCGTCGTCAGCGCCGAGGAGGTGCCGGAATTCATGCCCAACCGGGCCACCTTCCAGCGCATGGCACAGGAAGGACTGATCCGTGTCGAGAACGGCGAAATCTCTTTCACCAAGCTTGGAGAGCCGCGGGCCAGACAAGCCCTCCGGCGCCACCGCCTCGCCGAACGCTTGCTTCATGATACCTTCGACATCGACAACGACGTGGTGGACGAGCACGCTTTGCGAATCGAACATACCCTGAGTCCTCAGGTCACTGAGAAAATCTGCATCTTCCTCGCGCATCCTCGCACCTGCCCGCATGGCTCCCCGATCCCGCCCGGCGCCTGCTGTCGGAGGGAGTAAGCCCCGAAGGGGCGGCCTACCACAGCCCAGGCCAACGGCCTGGGTTAAAATGTCTGGCCGCCAGCATCCTACAGCCCTGAAAGGGCGCAATAGAACTGCGGAATGGGGAGGCGAAGGTCTTATTGTGTCCCCGCTGCTATTTCGCCCCTTCAGGGCTCGGGGCCGCGTAGGAGTGGATTCTTAATCCCAGGCCGTTGGCCTGGGCTGTGTTAGGTCGCCCCTACGGGGCTCAATCTTACTGTCCCGTTGCGATTTCAGTGAGACTCAGCGTGAGAAGCGCCTTGCACGAGACACAGAAGTACGCCGGTTCTTGGCTGTCAACAACGGCGAACACCTTGGCTTCGCCACAGCGCGCGCACGGGGCTGTGGGACTGGAAGGTTCGGGTTCGGGCGGCAGCGCGAAAGGGTCTGGCAATTCACCTACCTTGGTGGTTTCGAGTTCAAACGTCGTGTAGCAGTTGTTGCAGACATGGTTGAAACAACACGTTGGCTGGCAGGAGTAGAGAACATCCTTCGACCCGCATTGAGGGCAGGCAATGGAAATGGGGGAAAGCCGCATCGCTCCTCAGAATGGCGCAGCGCGGCTGGCGCTGTCAAGCTGCGCGACTTCACGCGGGGGCCGCCCCGACCTTCTCAATGAAGATGTCGTTCAGGGGCGGTTCGACCAGTTCGAAGCGGCTGATGCGCACGTCGCGCTGCACCGCCGCCTTGAGAATTTCCTGGGGATCCGCGCCCGGCTTGAGCCGTGCTTCTACGACTGCTCCAAAGTGATTCACGTTTTGCAGCAGTCCGGTAGATTCCAGAAACTCGTCGTCTCCGGAGTATTCGATCCGCAAGGTGTTTTTCCCGTAGGACTGCTTGATGGCGCGCAGTTCTCCACTCAGGACATTGCAGCCCTTGTTGACCAGGCAGATGGCGTCGCACATCATCTCCACCTGCTCCATACGATGTGTGGAGAGAATGATTGTGGAACCCTGCTCGCGCAACTCCAGCATGATGTCTTTGATCAAGGATGCATTCACCGGGTCGAGGCCGGCGAAAGGCTCATCCAGAATCAGCAGCGCAGGCTTGTGAATGACCGTGGCGATAAACTGGACCTTCTGCTGCATTCCTTTGGAAAGGTCCTGAACCTTCTTGTCCGCCCACTCGGATAATTCCAGGCGCTCGAGCCACGACCGGGCGCGCTTCATGGCTTCCACCTCGGATAGTCCTTTTAAGGCGCCCAAGAACCGCAGGTGTTCTCCCACCTTCATTTTGGCGTAGAGGCCGCGTTCCTCGGGGAGGTAGCCGATACGATCCTGGCTGCGTTCGCTGGCGGGCTCACCAAGCACCTGGATCGATCCTTCGTCAGGAATCAGCACCTGCATGATCATGCGAAGCGAGGTAGTCTTGCCGGCTCCGTTTGGGCCCAACAGTCCGAACACAGCGCCTTCCCTGATTCGCAGGCTCAGATGATCGACCGCCGTCAGCGTGTCAAAGCGCTTGGTGACTCCCTCGAAAACCACTGCATCCATGAATGAACCCATCCTGCCTGCGGAAACTTAAAGAGCTTATCCCGCGCATGCCTCCACGGCCGGCTTTTCGGTACTACCAAAGGAGAGTTTCTTCGCGGTTCGCGAAGAAAAGCAGATCCTTCGCTTCGCTCAGGATGAAATGTCATTCTGAGCGAAGCGAAGAATCTGCATTTGGTTGCGGCTTTGCCGCGCTGTGACTCCTGTGGTGTTGGCGATGATCATATTGCCGGCGAAGCGGATATATGTTTGTAGCATTAAACCGGACTGGGGCGCAACGCCAAAACACGTTGTACGAACTTATTTCCAGGGAGTAAGATAATCGACTGCGGTTTTTGCAGTTCACTAAGGGAGAAGCGTGCGCCATGCGAGATGTGGTGATTATTGGTTCAGGGTGCGCCGGATTGACGGCGGCGATTTATTCCGCCCGCGCCAATTTGAAGCCCCTGGTTATCCGCGGCCTCGAGGCCGGCGGACAGTTGACCTTGACGACTTTGGTGGAAAACTTCCCCGGCTTTCCCAAAGGCGTGCAAGGCCCGGAGCTGATCGAATTGATGGAGAAACAGGCCTCCGTGTTTGGCGCCGAGTTCAAGGACGGCCACGTCACTCGAGTTGACCTCTCCCGGCGCCCCTTCGTGCTTGAAGCGGAAGGGGAGACGATCGAGACGCGCACGCTGATTATTGCTTCCGGCGCTTCGGCAAGGCTGCTGGGGCTCGACTCGGAGCGCAAGTTGCTTGGCCACGGCGTCTCCACCTGCGCGACCTGCGACGGGTACTTTTATCGCGGCAAAGAGGTGGTGGTGGTGGGCGGCGGCGACACGGCCGCGGAAGATGCGCTGTTTCTCACCCGCTACGCCGATCAAGTGAACGTTGTTCACCGCCGCGACCAGCTACGCGCCTCCAAGATTATGCAGGACCGGCTCTTCCGGAACCCGAAGGTCAAGTTTGTCTGGGACTCGCTGGTGTTGGATGTGCTGGACGTGGAGCGAGGCGAGGTGACGGGAATCAAGCTCAAGGACGCGAAGACCGGAGACGAAACAATCAAGAACTGCGACGGGGTGTTCATCGGGATCGGCCACTCGCCCAACACGTCGATATTCCGAGGGCAGATCGAGATGAACGAAACGGGCTATTTGATTACGCACGACGGAAGCAAAACCAATGTGCCCGGCGTCTTCGCCGCGGGGGACGTCCAGGACCACATTTATCGCCAAGCCATCACTGCCGCCGGCTCCGGTTGCATGGCGGCCATGGACGCGGAACGGTACTTGCAAGAACAGGGAACAGGGATTAGGGAATAGGGAACAGGGGAAAGGGGCATGGCTACCGTTCAATCTCACAGGGATCTCATCGTTTGGCAGACTTCGCTCCGGAACAGGCTGAGAGAGGACGGAAACTAAAGGCAACGTCTGGGGACCGGTCTGTTCCCTGTCCCCTGTTCCCTATTCCCTATATTCTGGAACCAACGCATGCTTCGTCCTATCCTGATTTATCTTTCACAGAAACAAACCCCTAAGAAAATCCTCACCGGCCACGCCTTGGGACGCCGCATGGCGGCGCGGTTCATCGCCGGGGAAGAGTTGGAAGCGGCGCTCGCCGTAATCCGGCGGCTGAACGCCGAGGGCTTTATGGTGACGCTCGACCTGCTGGGGGAGAGCGTTGAGGAAGCCGCGGAGGCGGAAGCGGCTTGCCAGGCCTACGTCCGGCTGCTCGACCGGTTGGCGGCGGAAGGGTTGAATTCCCACGTGTCCGTCAAGCTGACGCAACTCGGTCTGGCAATCGACGAAGAACTGGCGTGCCGCCATCTGCGCCTGATCTGCGAATGCGCCGCCCGCCACCACAACTTCGTGCGCGTAGATATGGAGGGATCGGCCTTCACGGAATCGACCCTGCGGGTTTTCCGGGCCGTCAATGCGCCTCGCGACGTGGTGGGCGTTGTCATCCAGTCGTATCTTTACCGAAGCGAGAAAGACGTGGAGGAGCTGTTGAAGTGCGGGGCGCGGATACGCCTGGTCAAAGGGGCTTACGACGAGCCTCGGGAGATTGCCTTTCACCGCAAGAAGGATGTGGACGCAAACTTCTCGCGGCTAATGGCCCTGATGCTTTCCAGCCGCATCTATCACGCTATTGCCACGCACGATGCACGCCTTATCGCCGAAACGCGGGACTTCGCGCGCGCGCACCACATCCCCCCCGACCGCTACGAGTTCCAGTTGTTGTACGGAATTCGACGCGATTTGCAGCGCGACCTGCTCCGCCAGGGCGAACGTGTGCGCCTTTACGTTCCCTACGGACATCAGTGGTACTCGTACTTCATGCGCCGCCTCGCGGAACGGCCGGCGAACATGCTGTTCTTGCTTCGCAATCTCTTTCGGGCGTGACGAAGTTATCAGTTTTCAGTCATCAGTTATCAGTCGTCCGGCCTTCAGCTATCAGCCCTCAGCGAGCAAGATACAGCCTGGCGGCGCTCCCCACTTGCGACGAAAATACCCTCTCCCCCTTGGGGGAGAGGGTGGCCCGCGACGGCGCTTTCACCAGCCGGCGCGGGTCGGGTGAGGGGGTGCTAATTGGCTGTTTTCGCGCCAGCAAAGCACCACGGCAGTTGATTTCATTTGCCACCTCACACCTACCCCATGCCAAGTTGTTTTCTTGCCGCATCGCTCAGCCGGCTGATGTTCCAGGGCGGATCCCATACCACCTGAACGTTGGCGGATTTCACCCCTTCGATCTTTGCTACTTGCTCCCGAACCTGTTCGCTGATGAAGCTGTGAGCGGGGCAGCCCCGCGCCGTCAGGGTCATCACCACATTGACGTTGTCATCGTCCACCTTCACGTCGTAAATCAATCCCAGGTCCACCAGATTGACCGGGATTTCCGGGTCATAGCAGTTGCGCAGAACGTCATAAACTTGCTCGTTGGTCACCATTTCGTAGCCTCGTTGAGGGCCTTCGCCCCAGCTCGGATTGTAACCTCGATCGCTCCCGCCACAAACCAGTTTCTTTCGGCACCTCCCTCATGCCCCGTGTGTCGTGGGTGTTCCGGGCCCGCTGTGTTATAATTTTGTTATACCGAGGGAGGCGACCATGATTACGACCATTCGGCGTTTGGGAAACTCGCGGGGAATCATCATTCCCAAGCCGATGCTGAAGGAGGCTGGTTTGGAGGAGGAGGCCGAGATCGCGCTCGAACGAGGCGCTATCGTTCTCCGCAAGCCGCGCCGCAACCCCCGCCAAGGCTGGGCGGAAGCCAGCCGCAAATTGGCGGAAGCAGGGGGCGACAAGCTCGTCTGGCCGGAGTTCGGAAACCGGGATGATGGAGATCTGCAATGGTAGTTCGCGGAGAAGTGTGGCTGGTCACGCTCGATCCCTCGGTCGGCAGCGAAATCCGCAAGACCAGGCCCTGCCTGATCGTCTCGCCGCCTGAAATGCACGACTACTTGCGCACGGTGATTGTGGCGCCGATGACTACCGGGGCCAGGCCGGCGCCTTATCGCATTGCAGTTACTTTTCAAGGAAAGCGTGGGCTGGTTCTTTTGGACCAGCTCCGCACGCTGGACAAAATCCGGCTCGTCAAACGGCTGGGAAACATCAGCTCGGCAGTTTTGGCTTCGACGCTGAAAACCCTGCAACAAGTGTTTGCCTGAGGCCGGCTGGCGCAGGCCCTCCGGCCTTGGATTCGGCATTCAGAGAGGACCGCTAGAAGTATTACGTCTGCGCTTCACTCGCCTGAGCCCCAAAGGGGCGACCTAATCTAGCCCAGGCCAACGGCCTGGGTACAATCCATCCATATATACGAGCGAGCCCTGAAGGGGCGAAAGAGTGGCGCGCCCTTTCAGGGCTTCATCCTGTGGCATTACCGTAAATCCCAGGGCGATGCCCTGGGCTAGGCTGGATCGCCCCTTTGGGGCTTAAAAAGGGTAGCGCAGTTACAGCGGGCTCGCACAGACCTGTTCTGGAGGTCTGCGGTTCGTCCCCAATTGACAAGAAGGAGCCGCGGACCTAAACAACAGGTCCGCGCTTCCTGCTTGCAATGGTGATTAAGAAGGTGTAAGAAGGTCGCTAGGTAACGCTTGGGTTAAAACGGTATGGTCGGTGCGGGGCTTCGGGTATATCGGAACGACCTCTGCCCGCTTTCGGCACGTATGGGACGCCGCCTGTATCTTCGGAGGAATATATGAAAGAAAGTGACTTCCTTCAGTACCTTGCCGAAAAAGTGAGAGACTACAAGCAAAGATGGAACCTTCAGACGGGTCCTGCCTTTGCGATGTGGTACGGCGTTGAGGGCATGGGACTGGATGAGGAAGTTGCGTACGAAGCGGTTTCGTTTGACGGTGGAAACGACAAAGGCGTTGATCTCTTTTACGTTGATCATGAGTCCGAGCGCGTGATCATTTCTCAACTTCGGTACCGTACAAAGGGAAACTACAGAGCGAAGAGGCCAGAGCTGTTGAATCTTCTTCATACTACTGATTGGTTAATGAAGCCCGAGGATCTTGAAAGAGAGGGGCGCGACGACCTGGCTGCGGCAGGCCGGGACTATCTCGATGCCGTGGGAAAGAGTTACTCGATTGACTTCCTCTTCATTTACGCGGGACCTGCCAACAAGGATGTCGCAGACACAGCCAAACAGTTTAACCTAAACGAGGCTGACAGCACACCTTCCCGGTTCTGCCGCGTTCTCCACATGGAGGATTTGAGGACTGTCCACGAGGAGTTCATCGACCAGGAGAGCCGCATTTCGGCTGAGAAGATCCCCATTGAGCCTGACATGGTCTACGAAGAAAAGGGCGAATTCGGCCGCGCTGTAGTGACGGTGGTCAGTGGAAACCTCCTGCGCAAACTTTACGAGAAATATGGCTATCGGCTGTTTGATCGAAATGTGCGTCTTTTCCTGGGCTCACGCAAGGGCAGTGTTAATGCTGGCATTCGAGATACGTTAGAGTCCGAAAAGGAACGGAAAAACTTCTGGGCCTACAATAACGGGGTCACGTTCATTTGTGACAGGTTTTCCCTCGGTGATTCTGAAATTGATGTTCACAACTTTAGCGTCGTGAACGGCTGTCAGACGACAGTTTCCATCGCCAACGCAAAACCGGCTGCCGCTGAGGATGTGAGGGTTCTTGTCCGGTTCATAGCTGCCCAGGACGGCCGCGTAATTGATTCGATCATCCGTTACACGAACTCTCAGAACCCAATTAGGCCTTGGGATCTTAACGCGCAAGATAGGCTTCAGAAGAAGCTGAAGAAGCAATTGGCAGGCTTGGAAAGGCCATTCTTGTATGCTTTGAGAAAGGGAGAATCCAGGCAGCTGACAGCTGATGAGAAAGAGAAATTCAAACGCAACGGTAAGATCCAACTCATACCGCACGATGTCAATGCTCAGTATCTTGCTGCGTTCAGTGGTCTCCCAGCAGTCGCGTACAAGGATAAAGGAAAGATTTTCACAACCCATCGGGAACAAGTCTTCCCCGACCAAATCAGGCCAGAAGATATAGTTTTGGTCTGGCAGGCTGGTCAGGCGGCGTCCGAGCTCGTTAAGGCAGAGCTCGAAAAGGCCGCTGAGGAGAATGAGGGTGAGCGACTGAAGATCCTGAAGCGCGGGGGCAAATTCTTTGTGTTGGCGGTTATGTCCGTCATATTACACGAACGCAATGGTAGTACTTTCTTGAATCGACTGGATCAGACAGTCGCATCGAGTAAACGCACGCATAAGCGCCTGAGCAACTATGCGCGCATAGCCTTGGAGTGGTATGTGGACGCGATGCGTGAATTGGTGGCTGCAGGGAACGAAGTCCCCGCGCTCGTTCGGACCCAGGATGGCTGGCTCAAGATAAAACCAAAGGTCGCAGCCAAATGGAAGATCTTTGAGCTATCAAAGCGGCAAATGGAAGAGGCATTGCCCAAGTTGTGAAATTCTGCCGGGTGGCGGAGAGTGGTAGCCACGGACAGTGCCTTTTTATCCGTGGGCTTTTCGGCGCAAGGCGAGCCCACGGTCAATTAAAGGCAGATTGACCGTGGCTACCACTTGTGGATTCACACGGCCAGGGGCGTGAGCTGATAGACACGCGCAAGGTGACCTGCCTTCTTTAGATCACCTGCCCTTAACGCCTCGCGCACCTCGTCCACCTTTTTTGCGTCTTTCACAGACAAATAGGGCGACCACCCCGTGTCGGACTCAACCCACTCAATCTCGACCGCAGCAGCGTATTGTCCCTCATGGATGAACTTTGTGTAATGCCTTTTGGTCATGACTTTCTCCTGACAAAATCGTCTTCCCATCGGATTGGGTCAGGCCGATACGCCGTGACAAACCACGGCTGGAGAATCCGCTTGGCTGGGGATGCCCCAGACCACGTGGATGGGCTTGCCCTCGTGGTCCTTTTGCAGGACAAGGACGCAAGGCCCCTTGTAATAGGCCGGGTACTCTTCGACCACGGTACCCTCCCTGGCACCTTCAAGGATATCCTTCACAAGAATACCATCTCCCTCAAACCAATTTCTTCCACTCTAAACCATTTTCTTTCCGTCCGGTTTGGTGTCAGCATATCCTAGGAGAGAGTACTGCGCAGTTCATTCCTAAAGTAGGAGCGGTTATGGCCCGAATCTTGAGCTCTGCACGGAACGCATTCTTTTTGGCGATATTGGCGATATGCCCTCTCTGCGGCGCGGGCTTCAAGGCAGGTGTTGCGAAAGTAGATATCACACCTCCGGCGGGCCTGCCCATGTATGGTTACTTTGATCGCACGCAGCCTGCCACGGGAACGTTGGACCCGCTTTATGCGCGGGTCGTGGTGCTCGAGGCGAAGGGGAAACGACTGGCGCTGGTCACACTCGACCTGGGCCGCGTTTTCGGGCCCGCCTCTCTCGCCAATCTGCGGGAGCGACTGGCCAAAACCAGCGGGATTTCGTTGCTGCTGATCACCGCTTCGCATACGCACTCGGGGCCCAACATCCTGGACGAATATCCCTCCCACCGCCCGCCATCCTGGGAGGCCACCGACCTCGACAAGATCGCGGGCGCGGTGGCCGAGGCCTGCGCCCACCTTACGGAAGCGCGGTCAGGAACTGGATACGGGCGCGCCTACATCGGCTATAACCGCCGCCGCGTGTTTCCCGACGGCACGGTGAGCATGTTCTGGACGAATCCCGACAAGATCCCGACTTCCCCGGTCGATCCCACGGTCTCGGTGTTGCGCATCGATACGGCAGCGGGCAAGCCGCTCGCGGTGCTGGTGAATTACGCCTGCCACCCGGTCGTCTTCGGCCCGGACAATCTCGAGTATTCCGCCGATTACGTGGGCGTGATGGCGCGGACCGTCGCCGAGGCAGTGGGCGGCGCGAGCGGCGGCTCACCGCTGTGCCTCTTCCTGCAAGGCGGGGACGGCGACATAAACCCCTATTACGCCACGACCCCTCTCGCCGATGGCGCGGTCAAGAAGCGGGATTGGACCGGCGAGCAACTGGGCGCGGAAGCGGCGCGCGTGGCGACGGCGATCAACACGGTCTCTGCCACCCAGCCCAACTTGCAGTTTACCGAGGACATGATGACTTTCGCCGTCCGCTGGGACGCGCAGAAATTCCGCCAAGGGATGCTGGCAACCTACGGACAGAGGGTTTACGAGGACCACGCCGACCTTCTCGACAACGACAATCCGCGGCGCGAACTGTCCGTGCCGGTGACCACGGTCCTGATCAACCGGACGATTGCCTTGGTGGGCTTGCCGGGAGAGCCTTTTGTGGACTTTCAAATCAATTGGCGCGGCCGCTGCCCGGTCCGTGACGCGTTCTTCGTAGGATACGCCAACGGCTACCTGGACTATTTCCCTACCATTAGAGCCGCAGCGGAAGGTGGCTACGGCGGCGCTGACTCCGACACCTACATTGCCGTCGGCGCAGGCGAGCGCATGCTCGACCAAGCCTTAATCCGGGTTTACGAAATGCTAGGCCGGCTGGTTGATGTGCCCGAAGACCTGAAGAAATAGCGGCAGGGGCGCGTCGCTGGCCTACCGCGGACCAAGGCCATTTTGAGGAGGATCACAATGCTTACTGATTTGCAAAAAAAGACCGCACAGGCGGTGGTGAACATCTTCGAAACCGGGAATCCTCGAGGACTTTATGGCAGTGTCACCTTAATTCCCGGTGACACAGGCCACCTGACTTATGGTCGCTCCCAGACCACGCTGGCCAGTGGAAATTTGTACCTCCTGGTCAAAGCCTACTGCGCGGCGCCCGGTGCGCAATTCGCCCCAGCGCTCAATCCCGATCTTCCTCGGCTTGCAGCCCGCGACACTTCTCTGGACACGGACATGGCCTTCCGAGGCTTATTGCATGCGGCAGGCGACGACCCTGTGATGTGTGCTGTTCAAGACCAGTTCTTCGAGCGGGTTTACTGGAACCCCAGCGTGCAGGATGCGACCAATGCCGCAGTGAATTCCGCGCTTGGAACCAACGTCGTTTACGACAGCCATATTCAAGGCGCTTGGGCGATCATCCGAAACATCACCAACACCAATCATGGTTCCGCGACCCAAATTGGCGAGCCGGCTTGGATCAGCGCCTACGTCAGCGAACGAAGGAACTGGCTGGCAAACCATCCCAACCCGGCCTTGCACCCGACGGTGTACAGGATGGATGCTTTTCTACAACTCATCGGCAACGGAACCTGGGACTTGCCTCTGCCTCTGACCGTTAGAGGCATCTTGATCACAGAAGATGTCTTGTCAGGCAGCGTGCCACTGCGCCCCTCGGCCCACGCCGCGAACGAAGGAACGCTCCAGCTCGAGACGCCGCCGATGCAAGGTGATGATGTGACAGCCCTTCAGCAAGCTCTGGTGAACGCCGGATTCCCGGTCACCGTCGACGGAAACTTCGGGACAAGCACGGACGCGGCAGTCAGACAATTCCAACAGCAGAAAGGCCTGACCGTTGACGGCATCGTGGGCCCGGCAACGCGCTCCGCGCTGGGCCTTTAGTGGTAGACACTGTAGGGGTAGGGCTTGCCCTACCCCGTTCATGAGGGGACGGCAAGCCGTCCGCCTACAAGCAAAGCGGATAATGGAAACCCTTGGCAGTCCGCGCAGAAAGGCGTAACTTCGAGGGCTCGAAACTGCGCTGACGGGCGCGTCGAGCGTCCCGAGGATTCGAATTATGCGAAGCATCGTAAAGTTAATCATTATTTTGGTATTATGCGTTTCAGCGAGTTCTGCATCCGGCAAAGTAATGGTGTTATGGCAAAACGGATTTCCTACCCTTGAAAGCCAGCCCGTGCCTCAGGAGACCTTGCGCAAGGCTCTGGACGGCATGCAGCCCGAGTTTGTGAGTCTCAATGAGCTGAACCAGATAGAAACCTGGGGTGACGTCGAGTTGCTGGTTCTTCCTTACGGCTCTGCGGTTCCAAGTCAAGACTGGTCCGCAATCAAGAGATACCTCGAAACGGGTGGGAACCTGCTGGTGCTGGGAGGCCGGCCTCTTACGATCCCGGTGTGGAGCGCGGGAGACCGGTTCATCGCGGGGCCGCCTGAAACCGCGTATTCTCGCGAGATCGGCATCGAACAGACCTACGAGGCGCCACTGGCGGCCGGCCTCGAATTCGCGTGGAAAGACGCCACTCTTTCCGGCGGTGAGGTTCGGGCGAAACGGGTCTTTGTGCTCGAGGGGGTCAGCCGCGGGCTGGGATACCTCCAGGACTCCGCCGGCGAGCGCGTGGCGGCGCCGGTCGTGGCGACCGACTTCGCTAGCCTTGAGGGAGAGGCGGAGGCTAAATTGGGCTCCCGCATCGTGATGCTTGACTTCGAACCTGAGCCAGGCTACTGGACGTCGCCGGAAGCTGTGACGGTGCTGCGGGAAGCCGCTGGGTACGCCCGCCAGGGCGCAACGGCCTTTCGCGTCGAAATGCAAAACGCTACGCTGCTGGCAGGGGAAATCCCGCAGCTTGTGGTCCGGCTGACGAATCTTCGCAAGCAGCGATTGGGCGAGATGCAATCGGGAAGGGTGGCAATCGAGTTGCTTCGCGATGGCCAGGTTCTGGCCGCACAGCAGGTGGACTGCGGGGGCGAGACGGTGGCCTCGTTGGTCGCGTTTGAGGATCAGAAGGCGCTACTACCAGGGCTTTACGAAGTCCACGCCACCTATGAGGACGGCGGTAAGCCTCGCGAGTCCTATCGAACCGGCTTCTGGGTCAGGGACGACGCGCTCTTGCACTCCGCGCCGCACTATGGCGTGAAGGGTGATTTCTTGACTCGAGACGGCGCGCCCTTTTTCCCCTTCGGCACCAACTATTTCACCACTGAACATTACGGCTGGGGGTTTCACGGCGCCGGCAACGCCTGGGTGTGGGAGCGCGACTTTGCCGACATGGAAAGGCACGGCGTCAGCTTCATTCGCACCGGCGTATGGCTCGATCATGTGGAGGTCTTCGACGGCACTACCGGCCAGGTGAAAGAGCGCTTTCTGCGCAACCTGGAGGCGTTTCTGCTTTCTGCGGCGCGGCATCGCATTCATGTCAATTTCACTTTCTGCGCCTTCGACCCGCAGACCATCATGCGCCATCCCGGCGAGGAATCGTTCTTGACCGGACCGGGCTCCAACCCTTACACCGATCCCGTCGCCCTGCGCGCCCAGCAGAATTACATGCTCTCCATCGTCCGGCGGTTCAAGGACGTGCCGCACCTGAGCTGGGACCTGATCAATGAGCCGAGTTTTTCGAACCCGAAGCGGTTGTGGCGCGGCAATACTCCCAACAACGATCCGACCGAGCTTGCCGCGTGGCGCGCCTGGCTGAAAGAGAAATACAGGCAGCTTGATGCGCTGGCGCGCGACTGGAACGTGACGCCCGAGGAGTTGGGCAGCTTCCAGGCCATATCCCTGCCGGCGCAGGAAGACCTTGCGCATGAGCGCTATGGCAATCCTCGATTGGTCCGGGCCGTCGATTACAACCTGTTCGCGCAGGAGATGTTTCGCCGCTGGGTGGGCAAGATGGTGGCGGCAATCCGCTCCACGGGCAGCCATCAACTGGTGGACGTGGGCCAGGATGAGGGCGGGGTCTCCGATCGCGTGCTTAACCAGTTCTTTGCCGACGCCGGCGTGGACTTCACGGTCAACCACACCTACTGGCGCGATGACGCTTTGCTCTGGGATTCGGTGGCCGCTAAGCGCGCGGGCGTTCCAAACTTCGTAGGCGAGACGGGCTACCAGCCGGTCTGGCGGCCGGACGGGGAGCCGCGCTACGACGAGTTGACGGCCCTGGGCCTCGTCGAGCGCAAGTGGGCGCTGGGCTTTGCCGCCGCCAGCAGCGGCTCGCTGCAATGGGAGTGGGGATTGGGCGGCGACTTCGGCATGAAGCGCAGTGATGGCTCGAACAAGCTCTGGGAAGACGTGATGCGCGCCATGGGCAAATTCGCCGCCGAGGCTGCGCCACATGCCCTCGGGCTGAAACTGCCGGAAGTCGCCTTGGTGCTGCCGCAGTCCCTGCAACTTTCGGTGTTCAACTCGACGGCTCTGGAAGCCCAGCAAAACTGCGTTCGGGCGCTCTACCAATACGCGCGCTCGTCGGCCTATGCCGTCGGCGAATATCAGATTCAGTCGCTGGGCAACCCCAAGCTCATTTTGCTTCCTTCTCCGTGGACCCTCAGCGAGTCAACTTGGCAGGCGATCCTCGCAAAAGTCCGCGACGGCGCCACGCTGCTGGTCACTGGCAGTTTTGACAACGATGAGCATTTCCACGCGACGGAGCGTGCAAGCCAACTGGGAATCGACCTTCACCACGCGTTCCTAACGCGTCGAGAGAACCCAATTTCCTGGCCGGGCGGAAAGGGATTGCTGAGTTATTCAGGCGAGAAGACGACATTCCTGGAACAGGCGCTCCTCCCTCACGATCAGACTTTTCTCGAGAAGGCGCTGGGCAAGGGCCGAGTTCTCATTGTGACTTTGCCGCTCGAGCTGAATGACAATCTCAAGGTCGTCGGCGACGTCTATCGCTACGCTTTGCAATGCGCCCACGTGGCTGAGGCTTATTCCACCCAGACCAGCGATCCCGGAATGCTCATCTGCCCCACCCAGTTCGAACACGCCACGCTCTATGTGCTGACCTCCGAATCCACATCGCCGGAAATCTCCTTCCGCGATAGCCGGAGTGGTAAGACCCTCGCCAGCAAACTCCAACCCGGCCGTGCGGCGTTATTGCTGGTCAGCGATAAGGGGGAATTGTTAACGACCTATAACTGGAAATAGCGCAACCGTCGTGCCATGGGTGGCGCATACGTCCCGACGCCTTTTGTCGGGATGTATGCGTCACTTTTTAGTCGGGACGGTGTTATCTCCTAAATGAGAAATCTCCGTTGCCCATGGAAAGTGTGCCGTAGGTAGGCGGCGCGGGATCTCGTCATTCAAGGGGCGCATACATCCCGCCAAAAACCGTCGGGACGTATGCGCCACCCATGCGGCTCTGCTGGCCTTTGGCCTAAATATGCAGGTTCTTGCATATATGTGTCAAAATGCTACATTTTCGGCTTTGTTTACCACTTGAATAACACTTTCAACCCTCTGATTCCATTGCAATAAGAATTTATTTTTGCATTATTCTCAGCTTTTCCCACTCTCTCATTTTCTTTTGATAGCCTGGAAGATGGGGGATTATCGGCAATCGGCCTTCGTCGCCCCGTACGGGCACGCCATGGCGTGCCCCTACAGAAAGGAAACGAGACATGGAAGATTCAAATGCTAACCAGGCGACTAGCCCATCGCCCATCACCAATTGCCAGT
>JBEKMN010000005.1:0-83943 GCA_050008495.1 Terriglobia bacterium
ATTGCGATTCGCAACTTCACAGGCGCGGACAAGCCTCAGATCTCGCTCCTCGAGCTTTTGAGCGATCGCCTCGGCCAAGTAGCGGGAGCGATGCCTGGCCGCAACGCTCTTAACAAACCGGTCAGCCAACTCACTAGGCAGTGTGAAGGTCATCTTTCGTGTCGCCATATATACTTATTACCATACTCGCGTGCCCTTACGCGCCGCCCGAAACGTCTGCCAGTTGTCGGCCGGCGTAGCGCACCTGTTCGTAGGTCATTTCGGGGAAGAAGGGCATACTCAAAACCCGCGCGCAAGCGTGTTCGACATGTGGGAACCGGCCGGGTCCGAAGCCGAGAGTTGCAAAGGCTGGCTGCAAGTGGATCGGGCAGGGCGGAAGGATTTGGGAAAGTCCGCCGGGCTCTTTCGCATTCTTCGGGAGCGACCCAATTCCCGGTGGCCCGGGCATCGTGCCCGGGCGCGGTCACGGCCAAAATGTCCGTGCCACATCATAATGAGTCGCTGCTCATTTTCCGCTTGACAAGCCAAGATGGGTATGATAGCCTATCACAATGGTCTTTTTGTGGACAGTTTGTCGCAGGCAGGCGCCGCGACTGCTCAAGCGCAAAAGAGAGAGGGAGCGTCCTGGCGGTGCTGAGAAAGCAAGGCCATACAAAAAATGAAAAATAGTGGGAACGAAGCTAAGAAGTACCTGAAAACAAAGAACATCACTTTTTTGAAGGGTGCACATTCCGCGCGTTTTGTGTGCAAATTACCCCTCATTTGGTCCTAAAAGGAGCAAAAACGCCACGTTTTGCAAGAACCAACCGAAGACTTTCGAGTCCTGAAGCCAAGCTGCGGCAGTGACAATTAGTCGGCTAGATAGGGTTTGGATTTGTATCGGTGCTGACCTAAAGGCCAGCGCGAAGAATCCTGGTCAGTGGTCCGCGCCACCGCTCGGTACTGGAGTCCTTTTATCCTCGCATGCTTCCCGGCGGGATCATCCTCTCTCACGACTTCGACTCTGCGCCTGGCGCTCACGAAGCCTTCGTCGAGTATTTCAACGATCTGTCCGAGCCTGTGATCGAGCTTGGGGGGGGACCAAGGAATGATCGTCAAGCTGTAGACTGTTCAGCAGCCTGATGTGGCTTAGACGTATGCGCGTGTTGGTTACCGGGGCAACAGGCTTCATGGGGGGAGCACTGGCGCGGGCGCTGGCGGCGGAAGGCGCCGAAATCCACGCTCTCGTCCGTCCTGGGGCAAACCGTAGCGCCCTGGACGGCCTGGCGGTAAGTTGGCGCGAAGGTGACGTAACACTGCCGGCGAGCCTTGGCGCTGCCATGGCTGGGGCGGAGTGGATCATCCATGCCGCCGGCCGGCTGGGGCAGGCCGGTGTGCCTGAGCACGTTTATCAAAGAGTGCACGTGGAGGGGACGCGCAACGTGCTGGAAGCGGCTCTCGCCATGCGGGATCGGCCGCGCGTGCTGTACGTGAGCAGCCTTGGGGTTCTCGGGCCGGTTTCAGGGCACCCGGCGGCGGAACACGCCCCTTACGGTCCTACGAATCCCTACGAGCGGAGCAAGGTGGCCGCTGAACGGGTGGCGCTTGACTTCGCCGCGCGAGGCTTACACGTCGTCATCTGCCGGCCGGGTTTTGTTTATGGACCCGGCGACCGGCATGTCCTTGGCCTTTTCCGGGCGATCAACAAAGGCCGCTTTTTTTTGATCGACCGTGGACGCCACCTATGTATGCCGACGTATATTGATGATGCGGTTGACGGAATGCTATTGTCTATGCGCTCCGCACCGCCGGGAGCTATCTACAACCTCACCGGTCCTCGCGCTGTAAGTTTTCGGGAGTTTGGTGAGACGATTGCCGCCGCCCTGGATGTGCGGCGACCCTGGATGAACCTGCCCCGCTGGTGCGCCCTGCCGGCGGCAACGGGGTTAGAGTTGCTGGGACGGATGGGCGGTTGGGCGCCTCCGCTTGGCCGCGCGGGAGTGGCCTTTTTCAGCGAAGACGCCCTCTTCTCTTCGCAAAAGGCAACCGACGAACTAGGCTATACCCCGAAATACGACCTCGCTGAGGGCGTGGCCCGCACCATCGCTGGGTATCGCCAACGCGGCTGGTTGTAGCTCCCGGGCCGTGTCAACGTGGTTGTGCACCCTGAGATTCCCCCGGCAACGACGGCTGCGGTGCTGACCGCAGGCCGAGGTGTGAAACTTCGACAGAGCAGTGTGCTGCGACAGGAGTGGGGCAGGAAGAAACGCCTGCCGGGTGTACTCCAAGGCCCAAGAGCCGCCGGCCTCATAATCAGAGGTCCGCGCCTCCAACCACTTCCGCGAGCTGTTCGCCGGCGTAGCGCACTTGTTCATCGGTCAACTCCGGGAAGAACGGCATGCTCACGACGCGGGCACAAGCCCGCTCGACATGCGGGAATCTTCCGGGTCCGAAGCCGAGAGTTGCGAAGGCGGGCTGCAGGTGGATGGGACAGGGATAATGGATCGCGGTGTGAACGCCTCGACCTTCCAGGGCCGCGCGCACAGCGTCACGCCGCTCAACGTAGACTGTGAACAAGTGGTAGACGCGTTCATCGCGAGGGTCATCAGGAAGAATCTCCACGTCGGCGCCCTGCAAGACGCTGCGATAGAGTTCGGCAATTTCCTTGCGCCGCGCGTTCCACTGCTCGAGCCGCTTCAGCTTGATTCTGAGTACGGCGCCTTGGAATCCCTCCATGCGGTAGTTGTAACCGATCCTCTCATGGGTGTACGGGCCGATCTGGCCGTGGTTGCGCAGCGATCGCGCCAACTTGGCGACACTGGCGTCATGGGTAGTGAGCGCTCCGCCTTCACCGTAGGCGCTTAGATTCTTGCTCGGATAGAAACTGAACGTTGCCGCGTGGCCGATGCTCCCGACGCGCTTGCCGCGGTAGCGCGCGCCGTGCGCCTGGCAGGCATCCTCGAGGACCGCCAGGTTGTACCTGCGTGCGATCTCCAGGACCGGTTCCATGTCCGCAGGGCGCCCATACAAATGAACAGGAATGATGGCCCTGGTGCGTTCCGTGACGGCCAGTTCGATAAGCGCAGGATCGAGATTCGCCGTCTTGGGATCGATGTCGACGAACACCGGCGTCGCGCCCACGTAGGAGATTGCCGAGGCGGTGGCGATAAATGTGTTCGGCGTGGTAATCACTTCATCGCCCGGCATCACTCCCAGAGCAAGCAATCCGACATGCAGGGCGCTGGTTCCGGAATTCAAGGCCACGCAGTAGTCAACTTCGCAATAAGCGGCAAACTCTTTTTCGAATTCAGCGACCTCTTCGCCCAGAACGAACGCCGCGTTGCCGCAAGCGCGCTCCAGGGCCTGCATGATCTCATCGCGAAGGCCCGAGAACTGTTTCTTCAGGTCAAAATACGGGACGAGCATGGTGAACCTCACGGACGATATTCGAGGAATCGAAAGTACCGTCCGGAAGGCCAGAAGTCAAGCAGCGCAAAGAAAAGTTGACAGTCGACAGTCCACAGTCAACAGTGTCAACGCCTCCGGGTGGGCGGGGCTTTAGGCTTGCGAGATGTCGAACGGGGCGCAAAGATGTATATTAATGGGTTTGAAATGAAATCATCCACCTCGCTGCACCTTCTCTTGCTTACGTTTTTGCTCCTGGGCCTATTCCTGCGAGTCGGGGCAGCGTTGCGGTTCCCAACCCAGTTTCATGCTGACGAGATCTTCCAAACTCAGGAGCCGGCGCATCGCCTGGCCTATGGCTACGGAGTCGTCACCTGGGAATGGAGGCGCGGAGTTCGGTCCTGGGTATATCCCGCCTTCCTGGCAGGCGTGATGCGGGCCACTGCCTGGATGGGCCCCGGCTCCACAGGTTATGAGCGAGGAATCGTCATTGTGCTCTCCCTGATGTCCCTCACCCCCATCTGGTTCGGCTACGCTTGGGCCAAGCGCGCCGCCGGGATCGAGGCGGCCCTGATTGCGGCTGGTGCTTGCGCTTGCTGGTACGAGTTGGTCTACTTCGCCCCGAAGACGCTAAGCGAACCCGTGGCTACCAACGCTCTCCTTCCAGGCCTGTACCTGGGAATGTATGGTGAAAAACTGGGAGAGAACCGGCGCATGCTGCTGGCCGGAGCTTTCTGCGGACTCGCCATGGCGCTGCGGATTCAGCTTGCGCCCGCAGTGGGCTTTGCGCTTCTCTATTTTTGTTATCCCCATTGGCGCAAGCGCCTAATCCCTCTCGCGGCAGGGGCCCTCGTGCCGTTACTTGCCTTCGGCTTGGTCGACCAGTTGGTCTGGGCACACCCGTTCCACTCCTACATCAATTACATACGGACGGACCTTGTCGAGGGGGGCCACGGCTACGGCGTGCAGCCCTGGTTTTGGTATCTGGAGATGCTTTGCGTCCACCTGGGCCCGCTGGTCTTCCTCGTCCTCATGGGACTTCGCCGGAGCCCCTTTCTGGGCTGGATGGGGTTGATCATTCTTCTCACGCATAACTATTTCGCGCATAAAGAGGTGCGTTTTCTTTACCCGATGCTGCCCTTGGAAATCACCCTGGCCGCTCTCGGTTTTGTGGAGGTCTTGCCGGCGGTGAACGCACACCGGAAAAGGCCGCTGTCCTCCCGAGCAGCGGTGTTGACCGGCTTGGCGTTCTGCGCGATCAGTTCCTGCCTGCTCATCCGGCAATTCGATTGGTCCCGAAACTCCGGCGCCTTGGCCGCCTTCGATCGACTGAGCCAAGACTCTTCTCTTTGCGGCGTAGGACTCTACAAGGTTGGCTGGTACGACACCGGAGGCTATGCGCATCTGCACAGGAACGTCCCCATGTTGCTCTTTGGGCAGGCTGCCGAATTAGACCAGCAGACACAGAGCGTTAACGCCATAGTCACCTACGGAAATCTGCCTGAAAAGGTGGACGGCTTCGAACCGGCAGGATGCTCAGGCCGCGTCTGCCTATACCTCCGACAAGGCCCCTGCGCGCCGCCCCGCACGGAGAATGAGATTAACTGGATGCTGTGGTTGAATGGAAGCTAAGGCGGGAACTCCGCTTCCGAGCCCTGAGGTGTGCTAAACTCTGCGTGACATGATCTCAGTCGTGCTGCCTACTTACAATGAGGCTCGCAGCATCGAGGAAGCCCTGCGCCGGGCCTCCGAAGCCCTGCGGAACGCCGGGGAGGACCACGAACTGATTGTGGTGGACGATTCCAGCCCCGATGGCACCGCAGACGTGGCGGAAACCCTTGCCAAAGAGGTTCCCGTCAGAGTCTTGAGGCGCCCCGGACGACACGGTCTGGCGACCGCCGTAGTGGACGGCTGGAGGATCGCCCAGGGAGACACTCTGGGCGTGATCGATGCTGATCTTCAGCATCCACCCGAAACCCTCGCGCGCCTTGCGAGCGCACTCCGCAGCCATGACGCGGACGTAGCGATTGCCACACGCGCGGGCCCTGGCGGAGGCTCCTCGGAAGAGTGGTCATGGATGCGACGGCTGAATTCGTGGGCGGCGCGCCACATGGCGGCCTGTGTGCTCCCACAGACTTTGGCTGAAGTGAGCGACCCCATGTCAGGGATGTTCCTGGTCCGCGCCCGGGCTCTCGGGGGAGTCCGGCTTGAACCTACGGGCTACAAGATTCTGCTGGAGGTACTAGGCAAAGCTCACTACGGCGGCGTCGTAGAAGTCCCTTTCATGTTCAAGGCCCGGAGCCTGGGGAGCTCGAAGCTTGGCATGCGCCAGTCGCTTCAGTATCTGGAACATCTTGCCCGGCTCGCGCGCTCCACCGGCCAATTGCGGAGTTGGATCGGCTACGCGGTGGTGGGCTTCACGGGAGCAGTGGTGAACGTGGCGGCATTGACGTATCTGGTGGAGCGCCGGTCCTGGCCGCTCGGGTGGGGTTTGGCAGTGGCCATCCCGCTCGCGCTGCTGAATAACTTTTTCTGGAACTGGCTCTTTACCTTTAGCCGTTCGCGCGCATCCGATGAGGAGGGCCGGTCTGGAGTTCTCAATCGGTTGGCCCATTACGCGAAGGTCTGTGCCTTCGGGGCAGCATTGAATGCGATTTCGACCTTACTGTTGCATTGGCTAGGGGTGCAGCTTCCTTTGGCTTCCTCCGCCGGCGTGGCGCTGGGTGGTGTCTGGAACCTCTTCTTCAACGTTCCGGCCATCTGGCGGAGTTGGGATTCTCCTACTCCGGACGGCCCTGCGGGCATTTGGGACGAATCAGGCAACCGCGTGCTTTCGTCGGTTCGGCACGCATCCGCCTTGCATCCAAAGCGTGTGCTGGGCGGACTGCCGTAATGTTCCGGCGCATTACCCGTGAATCCCCTCCTCAGGGAGAAGGGGACGCAGCGGTAGTTCGGTTTCGAATCGATCAGACGGATCCTGTCATGTCCATCGCGTGCTCGATGGGGATTATGGCTTACAACGAAGAGGCCAACATCGGCCGGATGCTGGGGGCTGTGGTCTCGCAACGCTTGACAACCGTGAACTTGACGGAGATTCTCGTGGTCGCCAGCGGCTGTACGGATCGTACGGAATCTGTCGTGCACGATTGGACGCGCAGGGATCCGCGCATTCGCCTGATCGTGCAGGCGCAGCGTGAGGGCAAGGCTTCCGCAGTCAATCAGTTTCTTCCCCAGGCGCGCGAGAAGATCGTGGTGGTTTGCAGCGCTGACCTGGTGCCGGAAGCTGGCGCCATCGAAGAGTTGGTAGCTCCGTTTGCCGACCCCGCGGTGGGCATGACGACTGGACGGCCTGTACCCGTTAATGATCCTGGGACTTTTATGGGGTTTGCAGCCCATCTGCTTTGGGAATTGCATCACCAGATCAATTTGCGCCACTTCAAGGCGGGAGAGATGATCGCATTCCGGAATATCTTCGAACGTATTCCCTACTACACCGCGGTGGACGAGGCAAGTATTGAGCCGGTCATCCGCGGTCAGGGTTACGAGGTGCACTACGTGCCGGCGGCCGTGGTGTACAACAAAGGCCCGCTCACGGTCGCGGATTATCTGCGCCAGCGCCGCCGCATTTTTGCCGGACATCTCGCGGTGCGCCACACCCTCGGCTACACCGTCAGCACCATGAGCGGGTGGCGAGTTCTGCGGGTCCTGCTGCCGCGGCTCAATTGGCGGCCTCAGCCTTTTCTCTGGACCTGGGGAGTGGCAGCACTGGAACTGTACGGACGGTTCCTTGGCAGGCAGGATTACTCCAAACGTCGCGACCAGCGCGTCTGGCAAATCGCCAAGACCACGAAAGACCTCACCTCTCGAGTCTAGGGGCAAAATGAATTCCATGCTCGGCGTTTTGCTGCGCATTCCCGCGTTTAAGCTCTTTCGCCGCCTGGGCCGGCCGCGGATGCTGCCGCTCAACCTGACTCTCTCCCCTTCACCCAAGTGCAATTCGCGTTGTCTCACCTGCAACATCTGGATAAAGCGGGAAAACGAACTGACTTTGGAGGAATGGCGCAAGGTGTTGGCATCCCTGGGCCGGGCCCCCTACTGGTTCACGATCAGTGGCGGAGAACCCCTGATGTACCCGCACGTCGTCGAACTCGCACAGTCAGCCTATGAACAGTGCCGGCCAGGTGTCATCAACATCCCCACCAACGCCATCTTGCCCAGCATCCCGGAAACTGTGGAACGCATTGTCCGGTCATGTCCTCAAAGTCAGGTGATCATCAATCTGTCCCTGGACGGAGTTGGCGAGAAACACGACGTCATCCGCGGCGTCCCGGGGAACTTCGAGAAATTTGAACATTGCCTTGAGCAACTGCGCTCCCTCCGCCGGCGGCTAAAGAACCTGACCGTTGGAATCCACTCCGTGGTGTCGGTATTTAACGTAGACCATCTGGATGAAATCATCGCCTACGCCGACCGCTCCGGCGCCGACCAGTTCATTACCGAGATCGCCGAACCGCGAGTGGAGTTGGACACGGTGGGGCTGCCGATCACGCCGGACGCGGAGAGCTACGCCAAGGCCGCCGATCGACTGATCCGCTACGTGCAGAGCAAACGCTTCCGAGGCGTCTCCAGAATCACGGAAGCCCTGCGGGTGGAGTATTACAAACTGGTAAAGCGCATCCTGGACGAGCAGGAGCAGGTGATCGCTTGCTACGCGGGCTGGGCGAGCGCCCATATCTACGCCGATGGCACGGTATGGCCGTGTTGTGTGCGGGGCGATAACCTGGGCAATCTACGCGACCATGACTACGACTTCAAGGAAATCTGGTTTGGAAAGAAGATCCAGGCAGTGCGCTCGAGCATCGCGGCCAAGGAATGCCATTGTCCCCTGGCCAACGCCGCTTACACGAGCATGCTGCATGACCCCGCGACATTGGCGCGCGTAGGTGCAAAGTTATTGCGGCGAAAGAACGGGATACCTGTGTAGGGGCGGCCCTGGTGGCCGCCCGCGGGCAACCACAAGGGTTGCCCCTACAACTTCTCGCCGGGGAAACATATGGCCTTCGATTGGTTGGACAGATTCCAACACCGGTTAGAGAAAGAGCCGGACTATGCCCGGAAATCTCTGGCCGCCTACCGCCTGGGCATGAAAGCCAAGGGCTCTATTGTGGGCGTGATGGTTCAGCCGGCGCCGGAATCTTGCGACGCCGCACGGAGGCTGCCCGCCGGGAAGGTTTACCACCCCGACCGGGCTCCAAACCTGCCGCTGCCGGATTGTCCCCAGGGCCGCCATTGCCAATGCCTTTACCGGCCCGTAATGTCTTATCAGCACCCTGACTGATGAAACGCATGCGCGTCTTTATAACCGGAGCCACGGGCTTTCTTGGCGGAGCGTCAGCTTGCGCATTGGCGCAAGAAGGCGTCGAGGTTCATGCTCTGGCCCGGGCCACTTCCGACCGCGGCGGCCTGGCCGGCGTCGCCGTCAACTGGCACGAGGGCGGCGTTACGGTGCCCGCGAGCTTGGGCAATGCCCTGACTGGCGCCGTGTGACCCAAACCTATGAATGAAGCCCCTGTTGAGCAGCCCGCCAAGCCGCTGGTGACAGTGATAATTCCCACCTTCAACCGTGCCTCGATCGTGGGCCGCGCAATTCGGAGTGTGCTGGGCCAGACTTATCCGAATTGGGAACTCTTCGTTGTGGATGACGCCTCCACGGACGGCACGGAGAGGGAGGTCAGAAATTATTCCGATAAGCGGATCACCTACATCCGCCTCCACCAAAACCGGCGCGTCAGCGCGGCTCGCAACACAGGCATTCGCTCCGCTCAAGGCGAGTATGTGTCATTCCTTGACGATGATGATGAATGGCTGCCGGAAAAGCTCGCCAAAGAGGTCGAGGTCCTTCGCAACTCCGATCCCGAGGTCGGGCTTGTTTACACAGGCAAGACGGTTTACGACCAACACGGCCGAGTCCTCCAGGTGCGTATGCCCACACTATCCGGCTGGGTGTACGAGGCCATGCTGGACCGGCACTTCATCGGCTCGCCCTCCCGCGTGACGGTGAAGAAGCAAGTGCTCGACCGGGTGGCCGGGTTTGACGAGACGTTTGTCAACTGCCAGGACTATGACCTCTGGTTGAGAGTGGCCAAGGTTTCCAAGATCGCCGTTGTGCCGTGCTTCCTGGTAAAGCGATATCTGGTTTCGGATCAGATGTCCGGGAGCCTACGGAACATCTGCGAGGGGTGGGAGCACATCCTGATGAAGTTTCGCGCCGACATGAAGCCTCGCACCCTCGCAAAACACATCTCTCGAGTCTCCATCCTGCTCCTCAACTACGATCCCCGGCGCGCCCGCGCCTTGGCGTGGGAGGGGTTCCGGCTTCGGCCCTTTCAGCCTGCGCTTCTGGCTGCTTTGGCACTTTCAATTCTTGGCACGAATTCTTATCGATGGGTGTTCGTAAGGATCGTTCGGCGTTTCGACAGATTCTATTTGGGCAGGGCGGAAATTTGAAATACGGCCCCATCGTTGGGCTGTGAGTTGGAGTCGTAGGGGGGGCCCTTGTGGCCGCCCGCGGGCAACCACAAGGGTTGCCCCTACAACCAAACCAAGAACTCGGGGGCATGAATACGACCGTTGCACACAAAGTCCGCGAATCGCTTCGCAACCTCCTTCCCGATTACGTCGCGGTTAATCTGTTGTACTACAGCGTCTTTCGAAGATTGCCGGACCTGAAACATCCCAAGACTTTCAACGAAAAGATCGCCTGGAGAAAACTGAACCAGCATGATCCGCGGTTCCGAGTCTTTTCCGACAAGATCGCAGTTAAGGCCGAAGTCGCAGGACTGATCGGCGAGCAACACATCATTCCAACCCTCTGGACCGGTGACGCTCCGGAGGCTATTCCTTTTGACGACCTCACGCCGCCCTACGTCGTCAAGGTCAATCACAGCAGCGGCAGAGGCCTGTTCATTCGCGCGCCCCAGGACGTCAAGAAACAGACGATTGCGTCCTCAATTCGCAAGCACCTGACGTCGTCGCATGGGCGCCGGCTCCGCGAATGGGGCTATCTGGGGATCCCGCCTAGGGTTCTTGTCGAGCGCATGGTCGAAACACCTGACGGCGACCTCCTGGCGGACTACAAATTCTTCATTTACCACGGACGCGCCCATTTCATCCAATTCGATTGCGACAGAACTCGAGGGCTCAAGCTGAACTTTTATGATCGTGAATGGAATCTTCTGCCGGCGAAGTTGAGATATCCGCCCACCTCGGAGCCGGTCCCCAAGCCGCAGAACCTGGCCCGGATGATCGAAATAGCGGAGAGAATCGGCGCCCAATTCGACTTTGTGCGCGTGGATTTATATTCGGCGCCTCAAGGCATCTTATTTGGTGAAGTTACCTTCTATCCTAATGCAGGACTCGAGCCGTTTACTCCCCAGGAATGGGACACAACGTTTGGCGAGCCCTGGCGGCTGTGAGAGCCGAAAATCGAAATTCGAAACTCGAATTCGAAAAATCGAATTTGGAAACTGGAAAATGGAAACTGGAAAATCGAGAGTGAAAGATCAATATCCGGAACCGACCTTGAGTCCAGACCGATGAGTTCGGGATTTCGATCTTCCATTTTCCATTTTCCAGTTTCCAATTTCGTGGTTTGCTTTTCAAATTTCAAATCTCGAATTACCGTTCTGTTAGAATACTTTGGTATGCGAAAATACCTGTTGCTGGCCTTCTCCCTGCTTGGACTCTTTGATGCCCTCTATCTCCTCTGGGTTTATACCTCACCCTCCCGGCCCATCGTTTGCTTGGGAACGGGATGCGACGCGGTGCGCGCCAGTTCGTACGCGCGCCCTTTTGGCGTGCCCATGCCGGTCTTTGGAGTTGCCGCCTACTTGGTCCTGGGGTTGTTGATCCTTGCAGAAAACCTTTCTTCGCAACGCCTGGGGCGGACCCTCCAATACGCCGTCATCGGCATCTCGGGCGGGGGTTTCCTTTTTTCCCTCTATCTTACTTCGCTGGAGGCATTCGTCATTCATGCCTGGTGCGCGTGGTGTGTGACCTCGGCGATTGTCGTGACCTGCATATTCGTGCTATCGCTATTTGATCTGCCACGCCCGCTCGCCCCACCAGATCCTGCGGAGGCAAGGGCGAGGGTCAGAACACACTTAGTTCTCTGTGCGCTGGCGGTGGTCCTCGGCACGCCCGCTTTTATTCTCCTCGCCAAGCACGGAGAACTCCCGGACGCGCCGGAGAACTCACCCCAAGCGCTCGCCAAGCACTTGGTCCGTCCAGACAGCCACATGACCGGGAATTTGAATGCTCCTCTCACGGTCGTCGAATTTGGAGATTTTGAGTGCCCTGCCTGCGGCATCTCGGAGGAAGCTGCGAGGCAGATCCGCGCCCAATACGGCGACCGGATTCGTTTCGTGTTCCGCCAGTTCCCGCTTTCCAAGATTCATCCCATGGCCGAGAAGGCCGCGGAAGCTTCCGAATGCATCGCCGAGCAGGGTAAGTTTTGGGAGGGAGTCGAAAAGCTCTATTCCCAGCAGACTGACCTGAGTGTGGACGCCCTCAAGCGCTACGCGGGAGAACTTGGCCTGGACCAGAACCGTTTCAACCAGTGTCTTGACGGCGGCCAAATGGCCTCGCGGGTCAAGCGTGACCTGGCTGACGGCCACGCGCTGAAGGTGATCGGGACGCCGACCTTCTTCATCGGCCGGAAGATGATCTTTCGTCCTTTGGATTTTGACACCTTTGCACTGCTGGTGAATCAGGAGTTGGCCGCACGATCATCAACCACAGCCGGCGCCTCGACACCGTCGCAAACCGCCTCCGCGCAGCTATCTTCTCCAAGCTCCCTGTCTGCCTCCGCGCAGCCTCAGGGAGGAACTGGCACTGAGACCAGCACAGGGTCCGGCAACCTGTTCGGCTCGAGCCCGGCGGCGGGGTTCCTCGGCGGCGCGCAATCGTCGCTAGCCGGCTGTAGCGAGGCCGACGCCAACAAGCAACAGCCCGCGATGATCGGGACTACAGAAGCTCGGCAGTTGCTGGGGTCTGCGCCCAAGCCCTTGGTGGTGGACGTCAGGCCGCCGAAGGAGTTCGCCGCCGGGAGAATTCCAGGCGCTATTGACATGCCGGCGGAGAACTTTGTGCAGGATATGAGCAAGCTGCCCAAAGACAAGACAATTGTGCTCTACGAGGGAGGGCAATCCTCGGGCGGCGATATCTGCGCTGCCAGCCGTGCCGCAGGGCGCGCACTGCTGGAGCATGGGTTCTCTTTTGAGAAGGTGAAAGTCTATCAGGAGGGGCTGGCGGGGTGGCAGAAGGCCGGCCAGTCGGTCCAGCATTAGTGAGGGCTAAGGGCCCGTTGTCCGTCGTCCGTGGTCAGTTGCCCGCAGTTCCTGGTTGCAGGCCCCAGCGCTTGTCGAACGGAATCCTAGCCCCTCGCCATGAACAATGGGCAACGGACAACTGACCACGGACAACAGTGACAAAGGAGTTTTCCATGGCATATTCTTCACTCCGGACGGGTCTCTTGACGTGCAGCGTTTGCCTGCTCCTCATCGGCGCCAACACGCTGGGTGGAGAAACAAGCCGCCCGCAGAATTCGCGCGCCCCCGCTGCCACCGAGCCAGCCAGCCCCGCGAAGATCGTCGAGTACGTGCGAGACCGCTTCGAGGTGCCGGAGAACGTTAAGTTGTCGGCGGAGCCGCTGGACAAGTCACAATTCCCCATGTTCTTTCAGACGGTCGTTACCTCGGATGACGGCAAGCAAAAACGAACCAACAATGTTTTCATCACCAAGGACGGCCGGTGTCTCGTGATCGGCAACGTCTTTGCCCTGCACGATGGCTCGACGGCGGATCTCATCCGCTGCCTGCGCGAGGCCGCCAAAATCCCGTCCGAAACTGAATTAAAAGTCGGCGCTTTCGACAAGACTCCTTATCCCGAGTTCTACAAATCCGTGGTGACGTCCAACGACGGAAAGCATACACAGTCGGGAGACGTCTTCATGACGAAGGACCGGCGAACCGGCATCCTCGGCATCGTACTGCCGTTTCGGGAAGACGTGGTTCGCAACATGATCAACACCAAGGATATGCCGAGCCAGGGCCCCGCCAACGCTCCCGTAACCGTGGTCGAGTACGCCGATCTTCAGTGCCCAATGTGCGCCCGGTTGCAGGAATTCCTGGAGAAACAACTCCTGCCCAAATATGGTGACAAGGTTCGAGTCATTTTCAAAGAGTTTCCGATCCCCGGCCACGACTGGTCCCCCACCGCCGCAGTGGCCAATGAATGCGCCTATGACATCAACCCCTCGGCGTTTTCAGGTTATCGAACTCTTATTTTTGCCAATCAGGCCTCCATCAATGCTCCCAATGTGCGAGAACGCCTCCTGAGCCTTGGCGAACAGGCCGGAGTTGACGCCGTAAAACTGGCCACCTGTATTGACTCCAAGGCCTCGCTGCCGCGAGTTGAGGCCGGCCGCCAGGAGGGGAACGACCTTGCCGTTAACAGAACTCCCACGTCTTTCGTTAACGGCAAGATCATCATCGGCCTGCAGACCGAGTCGGCCTGGGACAAGGTCATCGGCGAGGCGCTTCTGGCCAAGTCCCGCTAACCGGGAATGAGTCTTGTCACGAAGGTCCTGCCATCACTGGAGCAGCATCTTGCGCTCGCGAAAACTCGGCTGTCCCTGTCAACTCAATCCGGCAACCTGCAAAGGGCGTGCTTTCGATCGAATTGGCGCTCCGAAGAATCGTGGCGCGCATGCCCGGATCGGACCGAAAGACCCGACACGAGACGAAGCGGGCGGATGAGGGGGCTCACTACATAGATAACGAGAAGAGGGTATCTAGTCCGACGATATTAACGTTGCGCTGTTGCAATCGGAGTACACAGACCTGCGCTGAGTCAATTCTTGTATTGACTTCGCACTTCTCATCTTTTAAAATCCCGCCGAACTGAGTGCGTTTTTCCTTTTACTAACTATTCCACCTCGCGAAAACGCCTGCTCAGGAGTCCGGCAGTAGTTATATGTTACGTAATAATATAGTTCCTAAAGATCCATCATCGTATTAGAGCCGCTGATCGAAGAATGCCTCGAGGCAGATGCGGGAGGGTGCAATGGTTTTGCCTATTCCAAACCTCTCATTTCTGACAAGCCTCGCAAGCTCAGTACTGGCCACAGTCACCGGCGGCACGCTGGCTTTAGCTGCGTTGGCGATGCTCCGCCGCTGGCATCACGACCGCTTTGATCTCCGGGTCAAGGCTCTGTGCACCCAGCTCGGGCTCACTCCGGCCGCCTTGTTACAGGGGAAATTCTCGCCGCAATGCCTGGCAAAGTTGCGCGCGCTTCCTTCGTCCACCTTGGAATTCCTACTCGAGCCTTTGCTCCTCAAAAGCGCCTCCGTTCCGCCACTCGCAGGCGTCTTACAGGAAATCTGCTTGGAGCTTGGATTAATCGATGTTTGGCAGCGCCGCATTCTCGGTCAATTCGCACCCGTTACTTTCGGGCAAGCGTGTTCAATTCCCGATGGGGCTCTCCACTTCATCGGCCGCCTGCACTTCCTGCTTCGCGCCCGCAGCGCCAGGAGCCTCGGTCTGCTCCGCCACCGGGCGAGTTGGCCTATCCTTGCCAGGGCTCTGGACGATCCGCATCCCGATGTTCAGCGGACGGCGTTGCGAGCGCTGGCGGCGCTCTGCGAACCGAGCAGCCTGCCGGCGCTGGTCATTCAAATGCACAAAGCGGTTACGGATAACCGCTGCGGCCTCTCTCTTCATTCTTTAAAAACCGCGTTAGCCAGGTTCCCTCTTTCTGAAGCCCTGCAACTCCTTCCGGCCATGCGCCACCCGAGCCCACGCGTCCGCGCTGCGGCGGCGGAGATTCTACGTGCAATGGCAAAGCGGGAAGCGCCGGACGCACCGGCCCTCATTCAGTACAAGAGCGTTCTCGATCGCGAGATAGCGATGCTCACTTCCGATGTTGACCCTCGGGTCAGGGCGATTGCTTTCGAGGTAGCGGCGCTTCTCGATTCTGCGAACCGCCAGCCGACCCCGCATCGGGAGCTTGACCGAACTCGAGACTCAGTTCGGGCTGCCTCGCCGGGGACCTCGCCACAAAGCCTTGAAGCTCTTCCCTTGGCTGAACTCCCACGCCTTCTCGCCGATCCTCAGCGAGCGGTCCGGCAAGCCACGTTGCGAGCGCTCCTCGCCCTAGGGCGCGAGGGTCTGTCGAGACTCTACGAGGAATTCCTGAAGACAGAGGACAAAGGCCTTAGAGACCAGATCCTCGAGGAACTCGACCGCGCGGGCCTGCTTCCGAATCTCTTGCAGAACCTCGACGGCAGCGCCGGCAATCGGGAAACGCGGGTGGTGGAACTGATCGTGAGCATGGGAGCCACCAGTTATCTCCAAGCCACCCTCACCAACATCTACGGCCATCATCTGCTTAAAATTCTGTTTGAGAAACTCGAAGACAACAGTCCGCAGAAGATTGATGCCTGGCTCGGAGTCTGCGCTGCTCTCAAGGCAGCCCAGCAGACGGATCCGGCCAATCAGGGCCAAGCCCCTGTGGCCGTCTGAAAGGATTTCCCCATGGACATGTGGGGAGCGTACTTCGATCACGCCCTCGGCTTCTTCAATCTTGTAATCCTCTCCTATTTCGTGTTAGGGAATGGGGTTTATACCGCCCTGATGATCATATCCATAAGGGCCATCTGGTTTCATTCCCGGCGACTGGCGTATCAAGGATTAACCGACCTGCGGGAATCTTCACTGACCCCCGCGGTCACCATCATCGTGCCGGCCTGGAATGAGGAGCACATCATCGTCGAAACGGTTCGTTCCGCTCTGGGGGTGGACTACCCGCAGCACGCGGTCATCGTGGTCGATGACGGATCCACCGATTCGACTCTGAAGCGCCTGACGACCGCTTTTATGCTGGCCCCGACTTCTCTGAACTACAACTCCGTTCTTCCCTCCTCGCCCGTGCTGGGCTTCTACTTTAGCCCTCACTTTCCAAATCTCCTGGTCGTCCACAAACAGCGCGGCGGCAAACCGGACGCGCTGAATACGGGCATCAATCTCTGCCGAACGCCTTATTTCTGCTGCCTCGACGCGGACTGCATCCTGGAGCGCGACTGCCTTTTGCGGCTGATGGAACCCATCCTTAGCTCGCCCCGCGAGATCATCGTCAGCGGTGGTGTCGTGAGGATTATTAATGGAAGTACCGGAAGCAATGGCCAAATAGTGAAATTGGGATTGCCGCGGACTTCCCTTGAGCGCTTTCAGGTGGTCGAGTACTTGCGCAGCTTCCTTACAGGCCGCAACGGCTGGTCGCTGCTGGGAGGCACTGTCATTGTTTCGGGGGCCCTCGCCCTCTTTCAGCATAAAGCCGTCGTAGAGGCGGGCGGGTTCAGCGCAGATACAGTCACCGAGGACATGGATCTCGTCATCACCCTGCGCGAGCACGCTGCCAGGAACAATACCGGCGCGGGATTCTCTTTCACTTCCGATCCGGTTTGCTGGACCGAGTGCCCATCCACTTATAGGATGCTGAACCGCCAACGGCGTCGTTGGCAGTTAGGGCTATGCCAGTGCTTGCGGAAACATCGCGGTATGCTCTTCCGGCCCCGTTTCGGGATTGTCGGCATGTTCAGCTTACCCTTCCATTTGTATATCGAAGCGCTCGGCACCATTGTTGAGTTCCTCGGCTACCTTCTGGTGCCGCTTTCTTTCTTCGGCGGCCTTATCTCACCGGCCCTGTTGGTCTTATTCATTCTACTGGGCCTTGCTTACGGCGGTTTTCTGTCAGTGGGGGCTGTACTCCTCGAGGAAATGACCTACCGGCGCTACCCCAGGCCCAACGATCTCTTCGTATTGCTTGCTTACGCGATGCTCGAGAACGTCGGCTATCGTCAACTTATTCTTTTCTTCCGTGTTCAAGGGATACTGAAATTCCTGGTGGGATCGCATCGCTGGGAGAAGGTCATGCACGACGGACAGTCCCTCACTTCGGGTCCTGTGGAATTGAGTCCAGCCGCCGTTCAAGGGAGCGCAGGGAAATAGCGGCGGCTTCGCGCCCATCGAAGCCCGCCGTTACAAAAACCTTTGCTCGAGGCGGAAACATGGTCCCTCGTCACTCCGAGTCACACTCGCATCGCCCCCTCCGAGCCCTCCCACCGCCCGTTCTCTTCCTGCTCGTGGTGCTCCTTCAGCAGGGCTCGATCGGCCTAAGAGGCCAAGTCCTGGTTTCGGAAGATTCGTCAAAACAAGCCGCCCGTCCCCCCTCCGCGCGTCCGGTGGGGGAGCGCCTCGGCGCGCCCCCACCGGCAGACTCTCCTTCTCTCAGACAATCCGCCCTTGACTCGATGCGGCGCGGCGACTTCGCGGCCGCGACTCGGACCTATAGACAAGCCTTGCAGGTTGACCCCAACGACTCTGAGCTCAAGCTCGGCCTGGCGCGCGCGCTCAGCCTGGGCGGACACAACGGGGAGTCGAAAGGCGTCTACGAGCAAATCCTGTCAAAAACCCCTGATAACGCTGACGCGCTGGAGGGCTTGGGGAGCACTTTCCTCCGTTCCGATCAGCCCTTCGAGGCGCGTGCTGTCTTTGAGCGCCTGTCAGCAAGGCACCCTGGGAATCCTGAGTATAAGCTCGACTTGGCGCGGGTTGAGGCTCGCTTGGGCAACTATAATCACGCTCGCCAGCTCTTGACGGCGGTCCTTGCTTTCCACCCCCATGAGCGCGATGCGCAGTTGCAACTCGCTTACGTCAAGCTCGATCAAGGCAGGTATACGGCTGCGCTGGCGGACTTCTCCTCATTGCTGAAGGCCGACCCGACGGACTTCGACGCCTTGCTCGGCAACGCGCGCGTTCATTATTTTCGCGGGAATATCACCTACGCCTATCGGCTGGCGAGTAAGTTGGTCGACGATCGCCCCAACGACTACGACGCTGTCTTCCTCATGGCCAATCTCGAGCGCGCCCGCCAACATCCGAAAAAGGCTCTCGAACTGCTCGCCCGGGCGGATCAACTGAGCCCCGGCAATCCCGAGACCCTCCAACTCGAGCGGACGCTTCGCCAGGAAAAAGCGGTAGCCCTCCGCACCTCAGCCTCCTACGCGCGTGAAATCAGTTCCGGGAATAGCTCTCCGGACCTGATCGGATTCGCTGGTCAGGACCTGCGCCGGTTTGTGTACGAATCCGCACTCGACTTCTCGGCCTTGCCGCGCACACGCTCCACCGTTGCCCTTGACGCCATGCCGGCGACCAACGCCGGCTCTTTCGGCGGAGGGGTTGCCCCTTCACAGGTTGCTTACCGCCAGACCACAACGTTCTTCTCGAAGCTCACTCTGCGCGCCGGCGCGGGCGCGATTCGATTCGGACCGGGCGGCCTACGAAGCATACCCGAGGATACCCAGCCCGTCTCGGTGGCCACTTACCGCCCGTTCGGTTTCGTGGGCGCGAGTTGCGCCCTCAAGAAGAATCTCAATCTTGATGTTACTGTGGCTCGCGACCCAGTTCCCTATACTCCCCTTTCGGTGCGCATGGGCGTCATGGAAGACCGCGTAGAAGGCGGGTTGAGGTACTCATTGGCTTCGCACACTGATCTCTGGTTGGAGGGTTATGAGGCCCGCTACTCCTCCATCCGATTTCAGCAGCTTGGCTTGTCGAACGGAAACCCGGCCTTGGCCGGAGTCGGCACCATCCGCCAGCCGGCGCGCGGCGGCTCGGCTACCCTGGTGCGAAATATCGTGCGCCTCGAACGCGCCTCGTTCGACATCGGATACGCCGGCCGGGCGTTTGCTTTTTCCGGGTCTCGACCGCAGGAGTATATGGGGTTCTTTAACCCCCCCTTCTACCAGGTGCACCAAGCCACCGCCCATCTCTACGGCGTCATTCGCGGCCCGCTCGGTTACGATTTCTCGGGCGGGTTGGGCGTGCAACAGGTCGACTCGCACCAGCCTTTCACCCAAGCTTTGAATCTAACCCCAACTCTCTCGTTTAAACTCAACCGCCGCTTCTCCCTGAAGCTCGGTTACACCCATTACAACTACGCGCAAAGCCTGGGCGTGATCCGTGGCAACGGCGTCATCCTCTCAACGGACTCACGATTCTAAGTTTGTCGGGGCGGTTCGCGAACCGCCCCTACAGGCTAACAACCCGGTCCCCGATTCCCATCGCCAGAAATCCCCCGTCCACCGCAAGGATTTCACCGGTTACAAAGCTGGCGCTGTCGGAAGCCAGGAAAATAGCGGCGCCCTGGATTTCGTCCAGATTCCCGAATCGCCTCATGGGCGTGCGGGTGAGAATGGCAGACTTACGGCCCGGCTCATTGACGATGTTGACATTGAGCGGCGTCTCGAATACTCCCGGCGCTATCGCATTCACCGTAATGTTGTAGCGTGCCCATTCCGCCGCCAGGCAGCGCGTCAACAACACCACCCCGCCTTTGCTGGCGCAGTACGCCGCGGCTTCGTAGTTGCCCACCAGTCCGCCGAGGGACGAGATGTTGACGATGCGTCCCTTCCCCTGTTCCTTCATCACGCGGCCCACCATTTGACAAGCTAGCCAGGTGCCTTTCAAGTTGGTGTTCAGGATGCGGTCCCAATCCTCGTCGGCCATTTCCAGCGAGGGAACTCGCTTGGTGGTACCGGCGGAATTCACCAGGATGTCAATTCCCCCCAATTGCGCAATCATCAAGTCAATAACACCCTGGATGTCACTGCGGCTCGTCACGTCGGCGGCAGCTTCCACGGTCCGGCGGCCCAGGGCGCGGATTTCCGCGGCCGTCTTCGCCACTTCCCCGCCCCGGCGGCTGACGGACACCACATCGGCCCCTGCCTGCGCAAAACCCAAGGCGATCGACCGGCCCAACCCACTCGTGCCGCCAAACACCAGTGCCCGCTTGCCTTGCAAACTCAGCCCTTGGTAGTCGCTCACCATTGTTGCCCTCACGTTTTCGGATGCCAGCCACCAGCGTACCACATTCACTCGCGCCGGAAACATGGTAGGATTATCGCGACGAATGTGGGGAACTCTACGCGAGGTCAGCTTTGAATGGACTCATCGGAACTAACTCGACTGTATGATTTCAGCGGGCTTACGATTGTGATCACCGGCGGGACGGGAACCCTGGGAGGCGAAATTGCCTGCGCGCTGGTAGGATGCGGAGCCAATGTGGCTATCCTGGACCGCAATCTGGACCCCGCCCAGCACATCCTGGAACTTATGGAACCAAAGGCGAATCAGGCCGTGGCGGTTCGCGCGGACGTGCTGAGCGTGGAAAGCTTGCAGGAGGCCTCCAAGATTATTCTGGACAAGTTCGGCGTCGTTCACAGCCTGGTGAACGCCGCAGGAGGCAACAATCCCCGGGCAACCACGACTCCCGACCTTTCCTTCTTCGACCTTCCCTCAGAGGCTTTGCGCTGGGTGTTCGATTTGAACATCCTGGGAACCATGCTTCCTTGCCAGGTGTTCGGCAAAGCCATGGCGGACAAAGGCGAGGGCGTCATCCTCAATGTCTCCTCCATGAACGCCTTCCGGCCCCTGACTCGAATCCCCGCCTATTCGGCCGCTAAAGCCGGCGTCAGCAACTTCACCCAGTGGCTCGCCGTCCACATGGCCCAGGTTTACTCGCCGCGCATTCGCGTCAACGCCATTGCGCCGGGTTTCTTCCTGACCAATCAGAACAGGTTTCTCTTAACCGATGAGAAGACCGGTGACCTGACCGCGCGCGGCAAGTCGATCATCGACCACACGCCCATGGCGCGCTTCGGCCAGGCGGAGGATCTGTTTGGGACAATCCTCTGGCTCCTGTCGCCGGCTTCGGCATTTGTCACTGGAATCGTCGTGCCCATAGACGGCGGCTTCTCAGCGTTTAGCGGCGTCTGAAAGCCCCGAAGGGGCGAGCTAACACAGCCCGGCCAACGGCCTGAGTGAACAGTTCGGCTAACCAGAGTTTAGCGGCGTCCCAGAGCCCCAAAGGGGCGAGCTAACACAGCCCAGGCCATCGGCCTGGGGGAACGGTTCGGCTAACCAGAGTTGGGGAGCCCTGAAGGGGCGTAATAAACCCGCGCGTTGGGATGTTCCGCCCTTTCAGGGCTTGCAACCCCGATCGGTTTTCGAACCCAGGCCGTTGGCCTGGGCTGTGTTAGTGCGCCCCTTCGGGGCTCAAGGCAGTCGCCGCACTCGGAAAGGAATAACGACCATGGTCATCGGAAAAGGATTCTCCGACCGTTATCTAACCCGCGAGGAAATCAGCAGCGTCACGCAGCAGGCTCTAAGTTCTCTCGCCGTGGATAGCAAACGCGTGCTGATCATCATCCCGGACGGCACGCGCACCATGCCCATGCCCCTGATGTTCGAGCTCTTCGAGGCTCAACTGGCTCCGCGCGTCGCCGCTTTGGACTTCCTGGTGGCGCTCGGCACACACCCGCCCATGAGCGACCAGCAACTGAGCAAGCTGGTGGGGCGGCCGGTAACGAACGGACGAGCGGGCCAGCGTCGCGTCTTCAATCACCACTGGGAAGACCCCTCGAACTTCTTAACCCTGGGTGTCATCCCGGCTCAGGAAATTGGCGAGATGACCGGCGGACTGCTGGCCCAGGAGGTGCCCGTCCGCCTCAACAAGTTGATTCTGGATTACGACCAGCTTATTATCTGCGGCCCCGTATTCCCCCATGAAGTTGTCGGCTTCTCCGGCGGCAACAAGTATTTTTTCCCCGGCATTGCCGGTCCCGAGATCATCAACCTCACCCACTGGTTTGGGGCCTTGATGACCAATTACAAAATCATCGGCGCCGGTTATACGCCCGTACGCGCCATCATCGATCGAGCCGCCGCGCTCATCGACCGGCCCGCCGCCTGCTTTGCCCTGGTCGTCACGCACGCAGGCCTGGCGGGGCTTTTCTTCGGTTCACCGCAAGAGGCGTGGAAGGAAGCTTCCGCCCTCTCCGCCCAGAAGCACATCGTTTACGTAAGGAAACCTTTCCGGCGCGTGCTCTCGGTTATGCCGCGCCTCTACGACGATCTTTGGACGGGCGGCAAAGGCATGTACAAAATGGAACCGGCCGTCGCCGACGGCGGTGAAGTGGTGATATTCGCGCCGCACATCGACGAGGTCAGCTACACGCACGGCAAGCTGATTGACGAGGTCGGATATCACTGCCGCGATTATTTTCTGGCGCAGTGGGACAAATTCAAAGGCTATCCGGGCGGAGTGCTGGCGCACTCGACCCACGTCAAAGGGCTGGGCCAGTATGACAAAGCCAGTGGCGAGGAGACTCCTCGCGTTCAAGTGACCCTGGCCACCGGCATCTCGCCGGAACGCTGCCGCCGCATCAACCTCGGTTACCTCGACCCTGCAAGCGTGAATCCCGGGGAGTGGGAGGGACGTGAGGACGAAGGCATTCTCCTCGTGCCGCGCGCCGGGGAAATGCTCTACCGCGTACAAGACGACCAGCCCAATTCGCCAGAGTAGCCCTCTCCCCTGGGGAGAGGGTGTCCCGCTGCCGGCGTTTTCACCAGCCGGGGCGGGACGGGTGAGGGGTCACTCACGCGGGGCCAAGACCGACCATTTCACGCTCGGATCGGACCAGCGATGAAACTGGCTTTTGCAACCGCAACCAACCCTGATGCACCAGCCCTCGCCGCTCTTCACAGCGCCGTGGCTGAAGATCTCACGCGCAGATACGGCCAGGGTTTCTGGTCGTCAGCGCCCTCGGAGAGGGCCGTCCTGAATCATTTGCGAAAGCCCAAGTTTGCTCGAATCTTGATCGCGCGCTCCGACGGTCATCGCATCGTCGCCGCGCTGCGCCTGGCCACAAAGAAGCCTTGGGCAATCGACACCGCCTATTTCACTCGAGTAGCAAGACCCCTGTATCTGACAGGTATGGCCGTCCATCCCGACTTCCAACGCCAAGGAGCAGGCCGTCTTCTCCTGAAAGAAGCCGAAGCGATTGCGCGCGCCTGGCCCGCAGATGCCATCCGCCTTGATGCCTTCGACGCTGACGCAGGAGCCGGAGCGTTTTACGCAAAGTGCGGCTTCCGCGAAGTTGCTCGGGTGGCCTTTAAGCAAGATCCGCTGATCTATTTTGAGATGATTTTGCGCTCTTGATCGCGACTAGATCCAGTCAAGCGCCCCGCGGTTCCAAAGCCAGACGTAGCCGATGATTAAGATGCCGAGGAACACCAGCATCTCGATCAGTCCGTAGAGCCCCAGAACCTGAAACTCTACGGCCCAGGGATAGAGGAAGACCGTCTCAACTTCGAAGACAACGAAGAGAATCGCGACCACGTAGAATCGCGAGGTGTAGCGCCCGCGGGCATCCGATTCCGGCGTCATGCCGCACTCGTAAGGCATGACCTTCTCCGGCGTGGGATTGAAGGTGGGCCGGAAGAACTTGGCAATCCAGAGCAAGGCAGGCGGCATGATGGCTGCTATGGCAAAGAAAATCAGAATGGGCCCGTATTGGTCGAGCATGCTCGTGGTACCTCCTCCCGCGTGTCCCCTATCATAGCATATACTTCACGGTACTCGGGCGGACGACCATTCAGGCCGCTGGCCCCGCACTCCGGGGCTGGCCCGCTCCAGTTGGATGGACAATTCTTGACAAGCGCCTTCCGTAGGTCGTAGTCTCGTGGTATGGAAGCCACCATCGAGAGACACTCGGACCCGTCAACTGGCCCTGCTTCGTGCTCCTGTGCAAGTCAAAAGGTGTGAAAAAACCGACCAGTCATGTCATTCCGAGCGAAGCGAGGAATCTGCAGTTGTTTGTCTTCAAATGTAGATGCTTCGCTTCGCTCAGCACGACAGCGCGTACGTGTCGCCAAAAATCGACGGAACAAAGCGAGAATGTCTATGAAAACAAAGGACAAGGTAAAAAAGTCGAGCGGCCCGGTAGCGCCGACCTTCAGGTCAGAAATGCAGATGCCTCGCTTCGCTCAGCATGACAGCGCGTACGTGTCGCCAAAAATCGACGGAACAAAGCGAGAATGTCTATGAAAACAAAGGACAAGGTAAAAAAGTCGAGCAGCCCGGTAGCGCCGACCTTCAGGTCAGAAATGCAGATGCTTCGCTTCGCTCAGCATGACCGCGTGGACGTATCGCCAAAAATTGACGGAACAAAGCGAGAATGTCTATGAAAACAAAGGACCGCAAGCTAGATGAGCGGCGTTATGCTAATTGAACCACTCCGCCCCAAGGTAGACGGACAGGGCGGTCCACAGTTTCTCATGGGTGGGCACGCGCACGCGTTCACCAAAGACGTTATAGCGGCGCTGTTGAATCCGCCCCAAGAGACGCCAGTAGATCGCCGCCATAATCTCAGCGGAAACCAACCTGTTCCGGTCCTGCGCCGGAAGGAAATGGCGCGCTTCGGCGAAAAAGCGGCGAGCCCGGTCAGACTCGAACTCCATGAGCCGAATGAAAGCGTCCTGATAAACGCCCGAGAGCAGTTCATCGGGACGCACGCCGAATTGCTCGAGGTCCGCGCTGGGGAGGTAAATGCGCCCGCGGCGCGCGTCGCTTTGGATGTCCCGCAGGATGTTGACAAGTTGCAGGGCCTTGCCGAGATTCACGGCGTAGTCGCGCGCGCGGAGGTCCGTATAACCGAAGATCTCAATCGCCATCAACCCAATGGCAGAGGCCACGCGATAGCAGTAAACCGAGAGGTCATCAAAGGTCTCATAACGCGTCCCTGCCAAATCCATCTCGAGGCCGAGGATGAGGTCCTCGAAGGGCTGGCGGGGAATCTGGAATTTCCGAATGCTCGCGGCGAGCGCGGCCAGTTCAGGATCGTCAAAGGCCGCGCCCCGCTCCGCGTAACAGGCGTCCAGCGCCTGCCGGTAAAGGGCCATCTGGCGAGTAGCTTCGTCCGGCGGGAGGCCGCTGTCCACAACATCATCGCCGCGGCGGGCAAAAGCGTAAACGGCCTCGATGGCGCGCCGCTTCTCGCCAGGAAGAAATACAAATGAGTAGTAGAAATTGGTGCGGCGAAACGAAGCAGCGCGGGACCCGATCATTGCGGCGCTCCAGGCGGTGTCATGACGACGGAAGCGTGTCCACGCTCCGCCACCGGAAGAGCGTGCCGGGCGCGGAAATACAGGCGGACGACGTCGAGCGTCGAGAGGGATGGCCTGCGCCGGAAAACGTCATAACCCGCAGCCTCGATTTTACGCAGCACCGTCGTGCCGCCCAGCCACGTCAAGCGAAGCTGGCGGCGCAATTCCCGCACCACCCTCTCCGGCAGAGCTTGGCCTTGCTCGAACAACGCCCGCGTGCGCGCGATTTCGAACTTCAGCAAGTCGCGCCAACGCCCGTCCGCGCGATGGGCGCGCAGGTCGTCCAGAGTGTACTCGAAACGTTCGAGGTCTTCCAGGGGCAAGTAGATCCGGTCGCGCTCGAGGTCCACGGCAACGTCCTGCCAGAAATTGGTGAGTTGGAGCGCCGTGCAGATGCAATCCGCAAGAGCAAAGAGCTCCGGGTCGCGGTGTCCGAACAGTTCGAGCACCAGCCGTCCGACGGGATTGGCAGAGCACGAGCAATAGGCGAGCAGGGAACCAAAATCCTGATGACGATTTACTTTCACGTCGGATTCAAACGCTTGCAGCAGGTCTTCGAAATTCCTTAGAGAGAGGTGGAATCGCTGTGCCGCATCTTCGAGCGCCACGAAAACCGGATGTTGTGCCCGCCCGGAGAAGCCTTCGCGCAACAGTTCGCGCCAGGCGGCGAGTTTTTCGAGCCTTCCCTCTACTCCCGGCTCGTCGGCAACGTCGTCAGCGTAGCGGGCAAAGGCGTAGATGGCGGCCAGAGCATCGCGCTTGTCGCGAGGCACGAGGCGCGAAGCAACTGGAAAGTTCTCGCAATGACGGCGCGCCAACCGCCGGCATTCAGCATAGGCAGCGCGAACTCTTGGGGATTGAGTCATTGAGTCATTGAGTCATTGAGACATTGACTCATTTCCTCATTGATCCATTAAGACGCCAAAGGGTGATTCGGTGAACCAGTGGACGTTGACAATGACCCAATGGCTCAATGAATCAATGACTCAATGAATCTACTGTTTCGTTTCAGGTTTGCGCCGCCGCAGAAAGGCAGGCACGTCAAAGTCATCCTTGGGTATCTCCGTGGTCATCTCCGGCGGTTCCTGTTCCACGGGGAGCTTTTCCTTCTTCGCAAGGGCCGACTTGACGCTCTGCTGCGCGCTGCGCATCGCCATCGAGGAACCGCTGAGAGGCTTAATGCCGTATCTCTCGGATTTTATCCCGGTCGCGATGACCGTGACCTTTACCGCATCGCCCATGGCCTCATTGAGAACGGCGCCAAAGATGATGTTGGCGTTCTCCGCTGCGGCTTTCTGCACAATGCTGGAGGCCTCGTGGACTTCGTACAGGGTCAGTTTGCTGGACCCGGTGATATTCAGCAGGATGCCCTGGGCGCCGTTGATGCTGCCGTCTTCCAGTAGGGGGCTGGAAATGGCTCGATTGGTGGCTTCCACGGCGCGGTTCTCCCCCACGGCCTCCGCGGTTCCCATGACGGCGTATCCCATTCCTTCCATAATTGTTTTGATATCAGCAAAGTCACGGTTAATCATTCCAGTAATAGTAATGATATCGGAAATCCCCTGCACCGCCTGGCGCAGAACGTCGTCGGCCTTTCTAAATGCCTCGAAGAAGCTGGTGTCCTTATCCACGAATTGCATCAAGCGCTCGTTGGGTATGCAGATGACCGTGTCCACGCTTTGGCCTAATTCCGCTAATCCGGTTTCGGCCTGCATCATTCGGCGCTTGCCTTCGAAGGCGAAGGGCTTGGTGACCACGGCGACCGTAAGGGCATGGAGTTCGCGCGCCAGGCTGGCCACAATGGGCGCGCCTCCGCTGCCGGTGCCCCCGCCCAGCCCGGCAGTGACGAACACCATGTCGGCGCCCTCGAGCGCGTCGATGACCTTGTCGGTGTCCTCGAGCGCAGCGCGCCGGCCGATTTCAGGATTCGCTCCCGCTCCCAGGCCTTTGGTCAACTTGGCGCCCAGTTGGATTTTCACCGGCGCTTTCGACATGCGGAGCGCTTGCGCATCGGTGTTGGCCACCAGGAAGTCCACGCCCGTCACCCCGGCTTCAATCATGTGGTTCACAGCGTTTCCGCCGCCTCCGCCCACGCCAATCACCTTGAGCTTGGCGCCCACGCGAAGCTCATCGGAAAAGTCCACGCGAAGGTTATTGTCGGTTTCTTCGATCTCCATTTTGCCTCTCCCTCAGCTATTCGCCGTTCCAGCACGCCTTCTCGTCCTAGGCCAGCCCCTGTCAGGTTAGTGAAAAAAGCCAACCAATTGTCATTCTGAGCGAAGCGAAGAATCTCAGCAGTTGCAGTTTCATCGAACCACAGAGATCCTTCCTTCGTTTCACTCAGGACCGCCTGCGGCTCCTCAGGATGACAACCTCAGGCGTTTCTCAGCATCCTGCCGGTGGCCACTTTTGGATCGCCCAGGGCATACAGGGCGGCCACAAGGGCCGCCCCTACGGCGCAAGTGTCTGTGCTATGCCGCGTTCTTCCCAAACAAGGCCCGCCACAATTTCGTCATAAAGCCTGTTTCCTTGGCGTCCCGAAGCAAGCGGCGACGATTCGCGTAGACCACGAGGCCGACCAGGGTTGCGAACTCCGGCTCGGGGAGCTGCTCCCCCAGGTTCTCGAGTCCTGTACAACGCCCCAGGCGCACCGGGGCGCCGAGGTTTTGCTCGGCCAAATTCAGCAAGCCTCCTTGCTTTGCTCCCCCGCCGACCAGAATCACCCCTGCGCCCAGTTGCCGAATATGGCCGCAACGCTCGAGCTCATCATGAATCAATTCCAGCAATTCCAGGGTGCGCGGCTGAATGATCTCGTCCAGCACGTCGTAGCTGACCACCCGGGCCGGCCGCTCCCCCACCCCGGGGACTTCCAAGACTCCGCCCGGCATATTGGCGAGCTCGCGCTCCGCCCACGATCGTTTGACTCGTTCCGCTTCAGGAATTGTCGTCCGCAGCCCAACGGCGATGTCGTTGGTAAAATGTTCGCCGCCTACGGGGATGGAGGCCGTGTGCCGGACACTGCCCTCGGCGTACACGATCACGTCAGTGGAGCCGCCTCCAATGTCCACCAGCGCCACGCCCAATTCACGTTCGTCCGGCGTCAGGCAAGCGGCCGCCGCGGCAAACGGTTCATACACGGTGTCGAGCACCTTGATTCCGACCAGATTCGCCGCGGTCACCACGTTCCGCAAAGCGGTGGCAGAGCCCGTAATCAGGTGGACGTTGGCTTCCAGCCGCGCGCCGCTCATCCCCACCGGGTTGCGAATACCCTCGTGCGAATCCAAAACGTAATCCTGCGGCTCCAGGTATACGATTTCGCGGTCCGCAGGGAGCGTGATGCCACGGGCTGCCTGAAGGACTTTTACAATGTCTTCCTGGGTGACAGTCCCTGTGCCGTCCGAGCCTCTTGCCAGGCTCACCGCGCCACGCGAGGTCACGCCCTTAATGTGCGAGCCGGCAACCCCCACGTAAGCCGAAGCGATGGAAACCCCCGCCGCGGATTCAGCAGCTTCGACGGCCTTCTTCAGGGCCACCACGGTAAGATCGAGGTTGACGATGACGCTCTTCCTCCAGCCTTTCGACTCCGCCACCCCCAATCCTGCCACCTGGAGTTTCCCGCCCTCTTTCGGCTGACAGACGAGCGCGCAGGTTTTCGTACTGCCGAGATCCAAGCCTACGAAGAACTGATCGTTGCGTGCCAAGGTCGCTAGTCCTTTAGTGTTTGCGGGTGCTCAACCTCACCCGCGGAAGAAGCCGGAGTTCTCTCCTGCGGATTCACCACAACCTGATTCCGATAACGCAAGTCTACCGAGTCGAGCGGCGTAGTGGACTTGCGCAGCTCAGGGAGCAGCGCCAGGAAGGTGTGAAAATGCGGCAGAAAGTTCTCATGCCCAAAGTGCACCTGCAAAGTTTCCCGGCCCTGGACGAGCAGGGCCTTAAGGTCGTCGCCGTCCGAAAGATCGACTTCCGACATTACCCATCCGGAGTGGACGATCTCAGCGCCGACTTCGCGCATGAAATCCTGGTACAGTGCGATACGAGTCTTGCACTCCTCGGACCCTGCTTTCGGGTCCAAGCCTGTAATTACCGGGAAGTCGAAATAGACGCTCTCGGGCTTATCCAGAAAGATTCCCTCACTATCGACCAGGCTCACGTGGCCGCCCACATTGGCGTAAGCCACCGGTTGCCTTTCAACCACACGGATCACCAAGTGGTTGGGCAAAACGCGCGTTAACGTCGCGCTGTGAACCCAGGGTATCGCTTCCACTTGTTTGCCTACATCCTCCAGAGAAAGGCGCAGAATCTTCAGGCCGAAACCGTTGCTGCCGCGCCCCGGCAACCCCAGAGCGGCGGCGACGTCCTCGCGGGTAACAAAGTGGTTTGCCATTAACTGAATATCGTCCGCGGAACGCAATTCGAATCTTGCCGACGTCAAGGCGAAGGTTGTCACGAAATAGCTGCCGATTCCGAGCGGCGCCACGACGGTGATGACAAATATAGCCCACTGCCGGGTCCACGAGAGCCCGCGGCGGCGAACGGTCACAGCCTTCTGTCGCCGGAGATAGGGAGACTCCTCTTCACCGTCCAGCCCCTGGGCTGAGAGCGTCGCTTCGTCTTCGATCAACTTCCTGGCCATTTGATACCAGACCCCTCGTTACCTCTCAGCCTTGAGCAACTCCGAATCGAGCCGGGCGGTTTCGGATCTCCACCGCCAGGGCCTCTCCGATCTTCCACACGCTTCCGGCGCCGACCGTCAGAATCAGATCGCCGGGCCGCAAGTCATCCATAATGCCGTTGATCACAGCCTGTTCTGAAGGCGCGTATTCGACGTGGTGATAACCCAACTCGGCCATCCGCTCAACCAGCCGCTGAGCTGTGACGCCCTGGATGGGCTTCTCGCTCGCCGGATAAATGTCCAGGACATAAACGTGATCCGCAGCCTGAAGACACTGCGCAAAATCATCCATCAGGAACTGGGTGCGCGTATAGCGGTGGGGTTGGAAAATAGCAATGACCCGTTTGGCGCCCCAAAGACGGGCCGCCTCAAGCGTGGCGCGAATTTCCGCCGGATGATGTCCGTAATCATCGACGATCGTTATGCCTTCGAATTCCATCTTGACCTGAAACCGGCGGTCGGCGCCTCGGAAGTACGCCAGCCCCTCACGAATCTGGTCGGCGCTCAGTCCGAGCTCTAATCCCACGGCGACAGCCGCCAGAGCATTCTGCGCGTTATGGCGTCCCGGAACGTTGATGCTAAAGCTGCCCAGGTGCTTCGTTCCTGCATCCACTTCGAAGCTCGAGCCGTGAGGCAAGAGTTGGAGCGAGATTCCCCTCACCTCAGCGCCTGCTTCGAGACCGTAAGTAACCACACGCCGCCGTAGGTGCGGCAGTAGCTCTTTAAAGCGCTCACCCCAGAGGGCATCAGAACAGGCCACCACCGCGCCGTAGAAGGGCACCTTGTTCGCGAAGGCCAGAAAAGCGGAAGTTATCTCATCCAGGTCGCGGTAATGATCCAAATGCTCCCGGTCGATATTGGTAATCACCGCAAGGGAGGGCAGAAGATAAAGGAATGAGCGATCACTTTCGTCGGCTTCGACGACCATCAGTTCGCCCTTGCCCAGGCGGGCGCTTGAGGCGAAAACATCCAGGTGTCCGCCAATCACGGCCGTCGGATCGAGTCCGGCTTGGGTCAGCATCACCGCGATCATTGAGGTGACGGTAGTTTTCCCGTGAGCCCCGGCGACCGCCACGCAGAATTTCAAGCGCATCAATTCCGCGAGCATTTCGGCCCGGGGAATAACCGGGATTTGCAGACGCTGGGCCTCCTGCACCTCCGGGTTGTCGGGGGGGACCGCAGAAGAAACCACCACTACTTGGGCAGCCAGGAGATGGCTCGCGGCGTGGCCTTCCGAGACTCGCGCCCCAAGTTTGGACAGCCGCTCCGTAACCGGTGTCGCCTTGAGGTCGGAGCCTGAAACCGTAAACCCCAGGTTCAACAACACCTCGGCGATGCCGCTCATCCCGATGCCGCCAATGCCCACGAAGTGTATTCTTCGAATCTTGCCTAGCATGACTATGCCGTATTTGTAGCGGCGAGTTTGTCTCGCCACGCGGCGGCCTAAAGCCGCCTCTACACTAAGCCCAGGCAGCCAGTCCTTCCACCAAGTCCGCAATCTGCGCGGTCGCCTCCGGACGCGCCAAGGTCTTCGCGGCCAGCTCCATTTCGATCAATCTCAGCGGTTCACTGATCAGCTCACTGATCTCGCGGATCAACCGCTCCGGGGTCAATTCCGCCTGGAGCATTATCCGGGCGGCGCCGGCGCGTTCGAAGGCTCGGGCATTTGCCAGTTGATGCTGGTCAGTGGCTGCCGGAAAAGGAATCAGCAATGAGGCTCGCCCCGCTGCCGCCAACTCAGCCACCGCAGCCGCTCCGGCGCGTGTAACCACCAGGTCGGCCTGTGCCAAAGCTTCCGGCATGTCCTCGATGAAAGCGCAGACGTGAGCAGCCACGTTGTGTTTCAGATAAGCCTCGCGCACCAAGTTATTGTCCGCTTCCCCCGTTTGATGGACGACCTCGAGCCGCCCCGCTTCACGCTTCAAGAACGGCGCGCATTGGACCATCACTTCATTGATGGCTTTCGATCCCTGGCTGCCCCCGACGACCAGGATGCTAAAAGGGGCTTGGTGGATCCTCGGAGGAATCGCATAGAAAGCCGCTCGGACCGGAAGGCCGGTAACCCGGGCCTTCTCTCCGTAGTAACGTGCCGCCTCCTGGAAGCCAACCGCCGCCAAACGCACCACTGGGGCCAAAACGCGGTTTGTGAAACCCGGCAACGCGTTGGGCTCAATGAGCACGGTCGGAATATCCTGGAGCGCGGCTTCCAGCATCACCGGTCCAGCCAAATACCCGCCCACGCCCACCACGACGTGGGGCCGAAAGTCACGCAGGGCCTGCGCCGTGGCCACCGCCGTTCGCGGCAGCAGCATCAAATTCCGCAAGCCCCGAATCCCACCGATCCCCTTAAGCCCCGCCGCCCTGATGGTGCGAAGGGGAAAGCCGGCTCCCGGAATCAAGCGCGCCTCGAGAGGCCGCAGGGTGCCGAGAAACTCGATCACATACTTCACTCCGGAGCGTTCCAGGCGGGCGCCACGGGCGCGCAGTTCCTGCGCCACGGAGAGCGCCGGAAAGATATGACCTCCGGTCCCTCCGGCGACCATCAGAAATCGCATCACGCCCTACCCGTCTAGGCTTCATCCTGCGAAATGTTCAGGAGCACGCCCACCGCAGCCAGCGTAAAGAAGAGAGACGACCCGCCGTAACTGATCAGCGGCAAAGGAATGCCCTTAGTCGGAAGCAGGCCGAGCACCACGCTCATGTTGACGAGGGCCTGTCCGACCACCATCACCGTCAACCCGATGGCCAGCAGCCGGCCAAACTCACACGTACATCGGGCGCTCGCCCGCAGGCCTCGCCAGAGAATAATTCCAAACGCGATGATGAGAATGAAAGCCCCGATGAACCCCAGTTCCTCGCTCGTGACGGCAAAAATGAAGTCGGTCTGAGGTTCCGGAAGATAGAAGAGTTTCTGTTTTCCCTCCATCAGTCCCACGCCGGTAATCCCGCCTGTGCCCACCGCGATAAGGGACTGAATGATGTGAAACCCTTTTCCGAGCGGATCGGAATACGGGTGCAGAAACGCGAGCAGGCGGTTGTACCGGTAAGTGGAGTGAAAAATCAGCCAATAAACCACAGGAGCAGCCCCTAGCCCCATGCCGGCGAAATATCGGGCACGCAACCCCGCGACGAATAGCATTGCCGCCACGATCATGGCGATGGCAAGTGAAGTTCCGAAGTCAGGCTCCACCACCACGAGAGCCATCGTTGCTCCACTCACCAAACCCACAGGAAGCAGCGTGTGGACAAGGTCGTTCACCTTGCCGGCCCGCTGCTCGAGGAAGTAGGCCATGAAGAGAACTATAACGAGCTTCGCGAATTCGGAAGGCTGCAAGCTGGCAGGCCCCAAATGGAGCCAGCGGTGGGTGTTGTGGGTGCGCGGCGCGAATAAAACTGCCACCAGCAGCACCATCTGCAAGGACAGCGCCGTAAACACCACCAGGGGGCTCGCTAAGCGGCGATAGTCCACATACATCAGTACGACCAAGGCGGCAAACCCCGCCCCAGCCCAGGCCAATTGGCGAATCAGGAAATAACTGCTACTGCTGAACTTCTCAGCAGCTACCACCGCCGAGGCGCTGAAAACCATAAGGGCCCCGAAAAGGGTCAATGCCACGACGGTGCCGAAAAGGACCTTGTCGGATTGGAGTCGCCTTGACATGCTCTACTCATCCATTCGAGGCAGCCTTAGTTGGGCCGACTCGCTTCGTTCCGCCGAGTTCGACTTCTTCTCTTCCGCGATCTTCGGGCCGGGTTCTGCCTCGTTCATGCTGGTTTCGGAATCATGGACGTCCGTTGATTCGCCCGCGGCCGGACCTTGCTCTTCGAATCCTCCCTCATAGGGCAGTGGGGAGCCGTCAACTTTCTCAGGAGTAGCGGGAGTTCGGAGTTGCCGCGTTTCCGGCCGCTCCGAGTACTCTTGTTCCAGCGCGACGTCCGCCGGGAAATACTCGTCGGCGTTTAATTCGTACACGAGGGTCAGTTCATGAGTCGGTGGCTCAGTTGGGCGCGCGCTGCCCGCGAAATGTTCCGCGTGCTCGTCGGCAGGGGCGGCGGCTTGCCTGTCTACAACCTCCGGCGCCAGCGTCCCTACTTCCGGTTCGGCGGTCACCCGGGGCGCCTCTCGACTCGAGCCGCCTGAAGGCTGAACCTGAACCTGGCCGGGGACAGGTGGCGCCGTCTGAACGCGCGCGGACACATCCGAGCGCCCGCTCGTCGCTTCCCGTTTCTTCCATTTCCATTCGACCGCGCCCGATCCCACATCCTGGGCCAGTCGCCCCACCAAATCTTTAAACACCCGTCCTCGATGCTCATAATCCTGGAACTGGTCGAAGCTCGAACAGGCCGGGGCAAGCAGAACCACATCGCCAGGCCGCGCGCGCTGGAAGGCCTCCGGCACGGCCGTCTCGAGGTTGCCGGCGTGAATCAACTCCACAGCACCGGAAAGCTCCCGAGCGATGCGATCTGCCGCCGCGCCGATGAGGAGAACTTCGCGCACCCGGTCCTTCACGAGGGGTAGCAGCGGAGCGTAGGGAGCGCCTTTGTCTTTGCCGCCCATAATGAGGTGAACGCCGCGCTCAAAAGCCTCGAGCGACTTCGCCGTAGCATCGACGCTGGTGGCTTTGGAATTGTTGTAAAACTCCACCCCGCAGATCTCCCGCACATATTCGAGCCGGTGCTCGACGCCCTTGAATTCCCGCACCGCCTCGCGCACGGCGTCGAAGTCCGCCCCTAGGACGCAGGCCGCCGCCGCGGCCCCTAGAACGTCTTCCAGATTGAAGCTGCCCCGCAGACGCACCTCCTTCGTCTCCAGGAGCACCCGCTCCATATGCCCGGTCCGGTACACGATGTTTCCATTTGACACAAAGAGGCCGCAAGGAATCTGCTCCAGCCGGCTGAAAAACACCTTGCGGCTCACCAAGGCGGGACCGAGGCTGCGTACCCAGGGATCATCGGCATTCAGCACGGCGTAATCATCCGCTCGCTGATTGCGGAAAATCTGCCGCTTGGCCTGGGCATAAGCCTGGAAGGTGGGATGGCGGTCCAAGTGGTTCGGCGAGATATTCAGCAGGACAGCGACGTGCGGGCGAAAGTCACGAATCGCTTCCAACTGAAAACTGCTCAATTCGGCGACCACGATCGTGCCGGGCTTGACCGTTTCCACAGCGCTGCTCAAAGCCACACCAATGTTCCCGCCCACAAAGGTCGAAAACCCGGAGGCCTCGAGCATTTTGCCCAGCAGAGTGGTCGTCGTGGTTTTGCCGTTCGAGCCGGTAACACCCACGATAGGAGCATCCATGTACCAGCCGGCGACTTCGACTTCAGGCACGACAGCGATGCCGCGGGCACGGGCGGCCTCGAGTTGCGGCAATTCCCACGGCACCCCCGGGCTGACTACCACCAGATCGTGTGCGAGAAAGAGCTCAACCGGCTGCGATCCCAGCGCCAGACCGATCTTCTCCGCCAGAAGCCCCGACAGCGAGTCTCCGAAAGTGGCGGGAGGCTTGATGTCGGTCACCGTCACAATCGCGCCTTGCCGTCGCAGTAAGAAGGCAGTGGCGCGCCCGCTCCTGCCTAAGCCGACAACAAGCGCGCGCTTGTTGCGTACGTCAATCATGCCAACCCCCTCGGCCGGGAGCGAATACTCTTGCGAAAGTGGGAGTCCAGAATCTCGGAGACGAGTTCCGAAAGCGACCTCCTGGCCTGGCGCGCCAGCCGCCGGGCCGTCATCAGCGTCTCCCTGTTGAGTGTCAAACTCACGCGCCTCGGATTGCGAAAGGATCTCGGCCTACCCATAGGAATTATCGCGCATTTTATGCGCAAAAACAGTCTGACGTCAAGCGCCGCGTCTCGTCCGTGGTCCGTCGTCCGTGGTCCGTAGCCGGTGGGTCTATGCCCATCCCCGTACCCGCTAATTTCAACGACGTCGTTCTACCGCAACGACTGTCGCACGCACTCGCAATCCTTCCGTGGCCTCTGCATTGCAGGTCGGGAGTCTGGGAGCCCCTGGAGAATCTCATTTCGATTGCCAGCGCGCCACGAACAACGGACGACGGACAACTATCTCAACTTCAAAGTCGTCAGAGCCAGCAGTGCAAAGACCAGAGCGGCGATCCAAAAGCGCACAATGATCTTTGACTCCTTCCACCCCGCCAGCTCGAAGTGATGATGGATCGGCGCCATCCGGAACACCCGTTTGCCCCGTAACTTAAACGACATCACCTGGATGATGACCGAGAGCGCTTCAATCACGAAGATTCCGCCAATGAATGGCAATAGAAGTTCCTGTTTGATAAGCACTGCGACACAGGCGATTGCGCCGCCCAGCGCCAGAGAACCAACATCGCCCATGAAAATCTCTGCCGGATATGCGTTGTACCAAAGGAACCCCAGACTTGACCCCACCATCGATCCGCAGAAAATGGTCAGCTCACCGACTCGCGGGAGGTGCTGCAAATCCAGATATTCGGAAAACACGGCATGGCCGGTGACGTAGGTCAGCACGGTCAAGGCCGAGGCTGCAATGATGACGCACCCTATGGCCAATCCATCCAGGCCATCAGTAAGGTTCACGGCGTTCGAAGAACCCACCACGACCAGGATTACAAAAAGCAGAAACGGCATGAAGGCGAACGGGTAGGTCCAGACTCGAGACAGAAAACCGGTAATCAGGAAATCGGGCCGGAAGCGCTTGAAGAAGGGGACGGTCAAGGTTGTCGAGTAGAAGCCACGCGCCGAAAAGAGAATCAGCGCCACGCCAAACACAAAGCTCACCAGGATCTGGAGCAAGAACTTGGTCCGCCCGGTGAGGCCTAGGTTCTTATGCTTGCGGACCTTTTGGTAGTCATCCCAGAATCCGATCGCGGCTAAGGCCGCCGTCACCCCCAGAACCAGCCAAATAAAAACGTTACCCAGGTCAGCCCACAGGAGGGTCGGAACAAAAATGCAGAGATTGATCAGCACGCCGCCCATAGTCGGAGTGCCCGCCTTAGACATGTGGGACTGTGGCCCGTCTTCTCGAACGTACTGCCCGATCTGAAACCGCTTGAGCATCCGCACAACCCACGGTCCAACCACTAAGCAGAGCAACAAGGCCGTCAGGCTGGCGTAGGCGGTTCGGAAAGTGATATAGCGAAAGAGATTGAGGATGTGGAATTGGTTGTGAAATTTGATGTAGAGGTAGTAGAACATGTGCGTTCACGGACAAGTCGAGAGTCGAGAGTCGAAAGTCAAAAGTTACGACTCTCCTTCGCATGACCCTTTAACTCTTGAGTTCTCAATTCCCGGCTTAACCTTTCGACTTTCAACTTTCGACTTTCGACTTGCTTCGCAGTATCTCGACCACAGCTTCCAAGTGCACTCCGCGCGAACCTTTCACTAGGACCACGTCTCCGGGTTCGAGTTGGGACCGGCAGAACTCTCCCGCCGGAGGCGCATCGGAGAAAAAACATGTCTGTGGGGACGGCATACCGGCCGCCACTGCACCTTCCAGGAAGAACCTCGCATCGCCCTGGACCGCGATCAACCACGCCAGATCGGCCTCCGCGCACTTGCGGCCGACCTTTTCGTGCAATTTCGGAGACTGCGGACCCAATTCGAGCATCTCCCCGGCGACCACGATCCGGCGGCGAGCGCCGGGCCATGCCCGCAGCGTCTCAAGCATGCACTCCAGGGCCTGCGGGTTCGAATTGTAGGAATCGTTGATAATCGTCACGGGTCCCGGCAGCGTGAAACTCTCTCCCCTTTGCGGCATACTTTGGAATTCGGCCAAAGCTCGGCGCATTTCCCACGCCGGGATTTCGAACTCCGAGGCCACGGCGATGGCGGCCAGTGCATTCTGGATGTTGTGGCGTCCCGGGGCGGGGAGCAGAAAATCGCAATCCAAGTTCGGCCCCACCACCCGGAACTCGCTACCGATTCCTTGGCCGGGCCTGACCCAGAGGGCTTGAAAGTCCGCGCCGGATTCCATTCCGAATGTAACCACTTGCCCCTCAAAACCCTCCGCGAATTTCCGGACGCGGGGATCATCGCTGTTCAAGACGGCAGTGGGTGGTCCGCCGCGAGACGAGAGGTTTTCGACTAGTTCTCGCTTTGCTTGGGCGATGGAATCCACGGAATCGAAGAACTCCAGATGTGCGGGGGCGACGTTCGTCACCACGCCGGTCTCTGGCTCAGCGATCAATGCCAAATGCGCAATCTCGCCGGCGGCCGACATGGCGAATTCCACTACCGCGATCTCGTGCTCGGGCTCGAGTTCCAACAGGGTTAGCGGCAGGCCGTAGTGGTTATTCAAGTTTCCGGCCGACCGATGCACTACGAAGCACCGGCCCAGCAGAGCGGCGATCATCTCCTTCGTGGTGCTCTTTCCGGTGCTGCCGGTCACTGCGATCAGGGGCCGCCCCCACTTGCGGCGTACGGCCCGTGCCAAACTCTGGAGAGCCTCGAGTGGACTCTCGATTGGGACGAGGGCCGGCCGGAGGGCCGGCGGCGCCTGGTCAAAAAAAACCTTCTCGACCACCGCTCCGGCAGCCTTGCTCTCAATAACCTGGGCAACGAACTCGTGCCCATCGAACCGTGGCCCCCGCATCGCAAAAAAGAGCTGACCCGGAGCAATCGAGCGGGAGTCCAGCGAATACCCCGTCACCATTCGTTCCGGGACGCCGCACCGGGAATGAAGCAGTGTCGCGATGTCGCCTACGGTGAGTCTCATTCGTTCTCAAGGCCTACAGGCCCGTGTCATCCCCAGCGGAGCCGCTATGTCATTCCGGTGTTTGATAGCCCATTTCACTCAGCACTCTTCGGGCTACATCACGATCATCGAATGGAATTGGCCCGTCTTTCAGTATCTGGTACGTCTCGTGTCCCTTTCCCGCCAAGACGACCACATCTCCTTCGCGGGATTCTTCGAGAGCCTTGCGGATGGCTTTTTCCCGATCCACTTCGGCCCAATAAGGCTTACCGGCCTTCTGTAAGCCGACCAGGGCATCATTCATGATCAGCAGCGGGTCTTCGCTGCGGGGATTATCCGAGGTGAGTACGGCAAGATCGCTTAGGGAACCCACCGCCTCGCCCATCATGGGCCGTTTAGCGCGATCTCGCTCGCCTCCGCACCCAAAAACCACGATGAGCCGGTTGCGTGTGAGTTCGCGCGCCGTACTCAAGACATTCCGCAAAGCGTCATCGGTGTGCGCGTAATCCACCACGACGAGGAAGGACTGGCCTTCGTCGATCCGCTCGAAGCGCCCCGGAACCGCTTTCAGATTCCTCAGTCCCTCTTCGATCTTCTCAAGCGGAATGCCGTAGGCAAGGGAGGCTGCGGTAGCGGCGAGGATATTTGCCAGGTTGGCCCGGCCCACCAGTGAGGACGCAAGCTCCAGTCTGCCGGCCGGGGTCATGATCGTGCCCTCCAGCCCGTTGTGCCGGCTGTCGAGACGTTTCACTTTGACCTGGGCATTCGAGTTCATGCCGTAGGTCAACTGCCGTGAACCGCGCAGGTCAAGAAGCTTCTTGCCCCAAGGGTCATCGATGTTAATCACCGCAGAGGCCGGCGGAGCAGTGCCAAGACCCTCGAACAAACGACGCTTGGCTTCGAAGTAGTGCTCGAAGTCCTTGTGATAATCTAAGTGGTCGCGGGTCAAATTGGTGAACACGGCCACGTAGTACGGGAACCCCCAAACCCGCTCCTGAGCCAGCGCATGCGACGAGACCTCCATTACTGCGCCGTCGCCCCCAACTTCGACAGTCTGGGCGAGGTAAGACCACATGTCCAACGACTCCGGTGTGGTGTTGAGGGCGGGCAGCACACGGCCGCCAACTCGGTACTCAATAGTCCCGAATAGGCCGGTGCGAATTCCCGCTGCGCGCAGAATGCTATCCATCAGAAAGGCTGTGGTCGTCTTTCCGTTTGTGCCGGTGATTCCTACGAGTTTCAGGTGTAGATCAGGCAGGCCATAGAAGCGGCGTCCGGCTGTCGAGAGCGCCCGGCGGATCTGAGGGACTCGCACCCAGTGCGATGCCAGTTCGCCAGGAGGTTGACGCTCGCTGACCACGGCTGTTGCACCCCGGTTGAGCGCTTGGGGGATAAATATATGCCCGTCTGCTTTCTCCCCCTGAATCGCAAAGAAAAGACTTCCCCGCTGCACTTGGCGAGAATCGTAAGCTAAAGAGGTAACTTCGCCTTCGGCTTCCAGGCCTATGTCGAGGCCATCCAGCCCTCGCAACAACTCGTTCAGTTTCATTGCCCACTCGCATTATATCACTGCGCGAATCTTGACAGCCTTACCACCAATCTTGTTCCCGGCGCTACCTGCGAACGCGCAGGGATGCTCTGTTCGACGGCCAATCCGCTGCCCAGAAGACTCAGCTCCAGGCCCAACTTCTGGCACTCCTGGGCGACATTGCGTGCTGCCAGCCCGGAGAAGTCCGGCACGCTGACATGAGGGCCGTTGTCCAATAACACGGTAGGGGGCGTGGCAGCCGCCTCCGGCTCTTGGTCGATCGAAACTCGGGCCGGCTCAGTCGTCGAGAACGATGCGGTCTGAACGGGTGAAGTGGCAGCTTCTCGGTGCCCCGTGTCCTGAAGAAGGCTCCCGTTGAGGTTTCCGAGTTTCTGGCCCGGAATCCCAGCGGGCGTTGAGGCTATGTATTGCGGCCTTGGGGCGGGACTGTCTTGCGGAACGTTCAGGTATCCTAGAGTCTGCTCTGCGATGGACTTGAACACCGGGGCTGCCACATCCGTCCCGTAAATTGCTCCCACCGGCGTGTCGATAACCACCAGAATGGTTACCGCCGGTTTCCCGACAGGAGCGAAGCCGACAAACGAGGCCACATAGTGTGAATGGGAGTAGGCGCGGGAAGGATCGATCTTCTGCGCCGTTCCAGTTTTGCCGGCAGACGTATAGCCCGTGAGTTGCGCCGGCTTGCCGGTTCCCCTTTGCACTACGGCCGTGAGGAACTCTTTCATGAGGTTTGCCGTCCGTTCGCTGATCACGCGGTGACCCGGAACCGGAGGCATGGGGTCGTGGACCTGACCAAGGCAGAGGTCACGGAGTATGCGCGGCTCGAACAACACTCCCCCGTTGGCCACCGCGGAGTACGCGCTGATGAGTTGAACAGCCGTCACTCCAACTTCCTGCCCCATCGACATTTCGCCGATTGATAATCCTGACCAGTAGGTGGGAGACTTTAGCAGTCCGTGTTCCTCTCCCGGGAGTTCGACGCCCGTCTTTTCACCAAATCCGAAGCTGCGGATATACTTGTAGAGCCGTTCTTGTCCCAACCGCATCCCCAGCTTGATGGCGCCCACGTCGCTGGAATTCACCAGCACGTCCTGCACTGTCAGCGCCCCGAAGCGTTTGTGATCGTGAATGACGTGGCCCGCAAGGACGATGCTTCCCATCTGGCAGTCGATGATTTCCTCAGGCCTCGCCAGTTTCTCTTCCAGGACGGCTGACAGCGTAACCAGCTTAAAGGTAGAGCCGGGCTCGTACACCCACGCCACGCCGCGGTTTTCCAGAGCGCCGGTAGGGCTCCTGGAGAATTGATTGGGATCGAAGGTGGGCCGGCTGGCCATGGCCAGAATTTCACCTGTATTAGGATTCTGGACCACGACCACGCCGCCCGCAGCGTGCCATTTCTCCACCGCTGCCGCTAAGCCCTTCTCCGCGAAATACTGGATTTTTTCGTCCAAGGTCAGAACAACATTCTTGCCCGGCGCCCCTGCCCACTCCGTGGATTGAAATGACTTGCGCCTGGCATCCGTGGCCACCAGCACGCGGCCCGGGCGCCCCCGAATGATTTTGTCCATGCCGTACTCGAGGCCCGCCAGGCCCTTGTCATCCAAACCCACGTAGCCCACGATGTGGGATGCCAGATCGTCTTTGGGGTAAAAGCGCTTGCTCTCCGGCTGGAAGTAGATTCCTTTCAGGTTCAGCTCGCGGACGCGATTGGCTTCCTCGGGAGCGACCTTCCTTTTCACCCAGCAAAACGAACGAGAGTTTCTGAGCCGGCCCAGCAACTCCTGCGCGTCGAGGCCCAAGGCCGGCGCGAGTAAATCAGCCGCACTTTTGGGCTCCGTCATTTCACTAGGATCCGCAAAGATGGAATCCACGGCCAGGCTCATGGCCAGTGGATTCATCTGCCGATCGTAGATCTCGCCGCGGCGGGGCGCGATTTCAATCACGTGTTGTTGCTGGCGCTGGGCTTTCGCCAGGAGATCGGCATAATCAATAACTTGGAGGTGGTAAAGTCGGGCAGCCAGGCCGAACATCCAGAAAACCAGCAAGCCACCCAAGATCAGATCGCGTTTCGTGGGGTGGGACTTACAGTTTTTTTTCGGCTGCGAGTGGCTTATGCGTAGCGCCATGAGACTATAGCCCGCTCGGAATACCGCGCCGAGGATGGGGAGATGCAAGCAACCTGCACGCTTTCCGGAGTCTACTGTGCCGGCTCGCTCGCCCCGCTCCACTGTATGACTTGTTTCGGGCTGGGCGAGACCATGCCAAGACTCACGGCCAAGGCTGCGATTCTTTGCGGATCAGCCAGCTTGGCCTGTGAAAGCCTCAATTGATGATTCCATTCCTGCTGCTTGGCGTACTCCATCTTCAACCCTTGAATCTCGTACCCGTCCTGCACACACTGCAAATGCTGCCACGAGAAAAGCAAACCGAGGACAAAGGCCAGCACCACCAACACGACCAGCTTGCAGTACTCACGCCACTTCCCCAAAGCCGCCTCCCGCACCAGACGGGAGTTGTCAATGTGCTTGGTGTAGTAGATCTCGGGGAAACTCGCACGGCCTGCCGCCAATCCGTTTATCGGACGCCGCCTTAGCTTCGGCAATGTGACTGCCGCTGTCGCCATATTCCAGACCCCGGGGGCTCATGAGCAGGAGGCGGAAGCTTAAGCCCCTGCCGCATCTTGCCCCCTTCCTCCTTTCCGATGAATGCCCGTATCTCCGGTCGCTCGCTGCGGCCCCAAAAGTGGTTCTGGGCAGTTCCCAACCCTTGGAATTACCCTGCACACCGTTCCGCCGCCCGCAGCTTCGCGCTGCGCGAGCGCGGGTTAGCAGCTATTTCTTCTTCGCTCGGACGCACCACTCGCCGCGTCAGGATCCTGGCCCGCCCTTCCCGCTGCCAGGCTTTAAACGCCCATTTTACTAGCCTATCTTCAAGAGAATGAAAACTCAGGATCACCACTCGCCCGCCCGGCTTGAGCACCTCCAGCGCCTGAGCGAGCAGCGACTCCAGGCACTCCAGTTCCCGGTTCACCGCCATCCGCAGCGCCTGGAAAGTGCGGGTGGCCGGATGAATGTGGCGGAGGGCCGTCCGGGAGGGGATCGCTCGCGTCACCACCTGCGCCAGCTCGGTGGTTGATCGAAACGGACGGCCCTTCACAATCGCTCGCGCGACTCGGCGCGAGTGGCGCTCTTCCCCAAGCTTGAAGATTACATCGGCCAGTTCCTGCTCACTCATCTCGTTCACCAGGTCTGCCGCATTGGGTCCTGAATTCGGACCCATCTGCATGTCGAGAGGCCCTGCCGTGCTGAAGGAGAACCCGCGCGATGCGTCTTCGAGCTGCATCGTGCTCATGCCCAGGTCAGCCAGAAGGCCGTCGGCAGGCGAAAACCCCCTGGCCGCGTAGAGGTCGTTGATTTGTGCGAAGTTCCCAGGCATCGTGATCAGCTTTTCCCCAAACTGCTTCAGCCGCTCCCCGGCGAAAGCGAGCGCCGCCGGGTCGCGGTCGATTCCGATCAGTTTCCCTTTGTCCAGACGCCGAAGAATCTCTTCGGCATGGCCCCCTGCCCCCAGGGTCGCGTCAATGTAATATCCGTCAGGCTGCACATTCAGAATCTCGATCGCCTCTCGCCAGAGCACCGGCACATGCGCGCGCATCGGGCTAGATCCCTAAATCGCTCAAGGCCTTCATGTCCTCGTCGGTGAACGGCTCCTTCTCCATGTGCTCGACATACCGCTGCTTGTTCCAAACCTCGAGATAGTTCAAATGACCGAGCACCGCGACTTCACCTTGCATGCTGGCCGATTCCCGCAGTAAAGCGGGGACGAGAATTCTCCCTTGACTATCGGTGTGAGCGGCCTGACCATAGTAGTTGGTTCTGTCCAGGAACTTTTTCACTGACTTATTCATGGAGGGCTGCTGCTTCAACTTCTCCTCGAGCTTCAGCCACTCCTGAAAGGGGTAGATCCGTACTGATTGACCATCATGACTAGTAACGTAGAAATCGGTGGCGTGGATGTCGTCCAGAACGGCCTTGATGGCGGCCGGGATTTTCAATCGGCCTTTGCCATCGACGGTCGCGGGATAATTGCCACGGAACATGCGGAATCCCGAAAAGCCACTGGGCGTAGGGGGCCCGACCCCTGAGCACCACTTTTTTCCACTGCTGACTACTCTGCTCCACAAACATACGTTTTCGTCCCTTTCTTGTCAAGGATTTTTTCGACTTCGACTACTTTTTTCTGACAACTCGCCGGAATTTATGTAAGTCTTTTAGAGTCATAATGATAGATTCTAAAACGATTCCCAATTTGCAGAATGGGAGTAGCCGTTAGTACTACCTTATGGCAAAATCCTGCGTGGTAAGTAGCAGAAGGCAAACGGCGTCAGCATTTTTCTGCGGGGCGCTGGCGGTTGTCTCCACGCGTCCGCAACGGCCGCCCGTAGACAGTTCGCTGAGCGCAGCAAGTTTGCATGTTTAAGTCGAAACGAATCCACATCTCGAGGAAGGCTAAAATGAGAAACGGTCGCGACACAGCCGCTACACAGGCCTTATCGGAGGCGCCGAGCCCCCGCTCCGGCCATTGGACAACAGCCGTCATATTCTCAATGTTGCTATGTTCGATGATACTATCTTCAGCTATAGCAGCCGATAAAAGTGTTGGAGACGCGGTCAAGAATCTGGACAGCGTAATTGCCAAAGGTCCCTTCAGCGCATCCTGGGATTCTCTGGAGAAATATCAAGTTCCAACATGGTATGAAGACGCGAAGTTCGGAATCTTCATCCATTGGGGCGTTTATAGCGTGCCGGCCTTCGACAGCGAATGGTATCCCCGCAACATGTACCTGATCAAGGGTCCTGTCTTCGCGCATCATGTGGCGACGTACGGCCCGCAGTCCCGGTTCGGCTACAAGGACTTCATCCCCATGTTCAAGGCCGAAAAGTTCAACGCCGACCAGTGGGCGGCACTGTTCAAGAGGTCCGGAGCGAAGTACGTCCTGCCGGTCGCGGAGCATCACGACGGCTTCCCCATGTACGCCTCCGATCTGACGGAATGGTGCGCCGCGAAAATGGGCCCGAAGCGCGACGTGGTCGGCGAACTCTCCATGGCGGTGCGCAAACAAGGATTGCATTTCGGAGCGTCCTCGCACCGCGCCGAGCACTGGTGGTTTTTCAACGGCGGCAGGACCTTCGACTCCGACGTCAACGATCCGCGCTATGCGGGTCTTTATGGTCCGGCACAGTCCGATAAGGATCAGCCCGACCAGGCCTACCTCGACAATTGGCTGGCGCGCACCAGCGAGATTGTGGACAAATACCATCCGGAGATTCTCTGGTTCGACTGGTGGATCGAGCAGCCGGTGTTCCAGCCGTATCTCCAGAAATTTGGCGCCTTCTATTACAACCGCGCCGCGGAGTGGAAGAGTACGGTCGCCATCAACTACAAGAACAAGGCGTTTCCGGAAAGCGCCGCCGTGCTGGACATTGAACGCGGGCAGCTCGATATGCTGCGCCCCATCTTCTGGCAAACGGACACTTCCGTGGGTGAGAAATCGTGGGGATACATCAAGGACGAGAAGTTTCGCACCCCGGAATCGCTGCTCGATGAACTGGTGGATATTGTGAGCAAGAACGGCTGCCTGTTGCTGAATATCGGACCGAAACCTGACGGCACTATTCCTGACGAAGTCCAGAAGATCCTGCTGAACATGGGCAAGTGGCTTTCCGTCAACGGCGAGGCCATCTACGCGACGCGGCCTTGGAAAATCTACGGCGAGGGTCCGACTAAAGTGGTGGGCGGCTCTTTCAAAGACACGGCCACCAGCGGATATACAGCCGAGGATATCCGCTTTACCGCCAAGGGCGAGACCCTCTACGCAATTGCCCTGGCGTGGCCGCAAGACGGCAAATTGCGTATCAAATCGCTGGCCGAAGGGTCCGAGTTGACGAAGCGCGAAATCAGGATAGTCCAGATGCTGGGCTCGAAAGCGCAAGTGAAATGGACACGCACGGCCGAGGGTTTAGTCATCGAACTGCCTGGCGAGAACCCGAGTAGTTACCCGGTCGCCGTGAAGATTCTTCCGGTGGACCGCGCCTCAGGACAGGCGCCATAGCGGCACCGGCGAATCACTCCAAAGGCGCGCAAGGAATGGCGGGTCAGACGACAAATGGTGATTCTCCGCTCAGTGAGACGCGAAGGAACGGCCGCAGACCTGTAAACCAGGTCTGATGCGCTAACCCTCATTCAAATTGTTTGCGGAAGTCGCCGAGTTGTTGCCTGAGATCCGCGACTTCTTTCCGCAGGCTCTCAAGTTCAGTCTCCAGGCGCGTGATCCGCTGATCGTCTTGGAGGCCAGCCGCCGCAACCAGGGGGCTTTCTGCCGGCGCGTTCCACTCTTCCAGTTCGCCGGAGAGCAAGTGAGCATAGCGCGATTCCTTTGTACCTGGCTGGCGCGCCAGTTTCATCACCAAAGGAGGCTCTCGTTCCATCAGGCGATGGAGCGCGGACTCTACCCCGCTCAGGTCGTCGAACTTGTACATCCGTTCCGTACGCCCGCGCAGTTCGCCGGGAGTCTGCGGGCCGCGCAGCATCAGCACGCAGAGCACAGCCGATTCTCTTCGATCGAAGTTAAAGACTTCCTGCAAGTGATGGATAGACTTCGGAACTCGGCTGTCGGCGCTCGAGGCCTGGCCTGCAAGGTTCTTCTGGTTCAGGCTTTCCAGCGCTGACCTTACCGCGCTCTCGTCCAGCGCCATCACCGGATCGCGATTCGATTTCTGGTTGCAGGCATTCATGAGGGCGTTTAGCGAGAGGGGATAGTATTCGGGCGTAGTGATCTCCTTTTCGAGAAGCGCGCCGAGGACTCGTACTTCGACTTCGTCCAGCTTTGTCATGGCTCGCTACGAACCTCACCTTCCCTGCCCCCAAGAAACATCCATGCCAAAACCAGAATCGCCAGCCCGGCCAGCAACAAGCCATTCCATCGGTAGAAACTCACAGGTTGGGAAAACAACGAAATCAACGGCTGAGCTACTTGCAGGCAGAAGATTACGCCGAGATACGCCAGGATGTTATCTCGGAAGAACCAGAACACCAACGCCACCGCGACCACAAGAGGAATGAAGTTCATCACCCAGGAGACAAAGAACTCAGGAAACGAATGTGCATCGGCCGGTCCCAGTCTAACCAGCAGCAACGCTATTCCCGCCCACAGCCACCACTGCCGCCTTTTCCATCCCAGGCGAATGACGTAGAACACTATTCCCAACCCGCACAGATAGAAGACGCTCGATTCCAGCCCGCCGAGGAATGAGCTCAGTCCCGGGTACGAAGCGTTGAACACCTCAGGGAGAAGATCCGTGTCAACAGCGGCGAACGAGTGAAAGCGGCTGGCAAACACCGCCACCAACTTTGCGAGGCCCGCGCGTGCAGCCAGAGCCAGCACAATACATACTGCCGCATCTCTGCGCCAGAGCCGCCGGGTGTTCCCTTTGAAGAGTTGCCAGGCCTCCGGACAGAGGCTTGCCGCAAGTCCGACCAGCAACCAGCAGAGCAATCCCCCCAGCAGTGGCAGAACGATCATGCTCACCACTTCAAACAGACGCCAAGCGGCGAGAGAGAGGGTCGTCCGATACTGTCGATCTAACTGCGACCATTCGGCAAGCTCGGAAACAGCCATCAACACGAAGATTAACGCACCTATTTTGACTGCTGCACGCCAAGGTATGTTGCCCGACCTGATCCGAAGGACCAGCAGGACTACCCCCGCTCCTACCAAGCCCAAGCCCACCAGAATGCCCACCGTGGAGAGGAGGATATTGACCAGCTTCGTGGAACTCTGCTCCCGTTCCCATGCCTCCGGCAGTTTAAACAAGTGCGAAAGCCCCACCACCTCGTCCCCCGCAACGTCCACCGCGAGCCGATAGTATGCGCCGGCCACATTCCGCGGGTCGCCGGCTTTCGCCTGCCACACCAGCGTGTAATCTTCCCGGGCCTTCCGCTTCACCGCCTCCGAACTCTGGAGATCGAAGTCCGAAAGATGGTAGCCTTGCTGCTCGACATACGCGGCCGCAAGGGCTTGCGCCCGCTCAGGAGACAGCGAAGCGCCGGGCGCATCGTCGTCCAACAACCTCCGATAGCCGAACACCTGGCCCGTTGTCGGGTCCAGGAAGACGTGGAACTCTTCCTTCTCCAGGTACCGGAAGTAACGCACCTCGTAGACCGCAAGGCGAGTCGCTTGCCGGTAAATCTGGTCAGACTCCTTGAGGGATTTATGCTCAAGCAAATAGCGGAGGGCCAACGGGTCTATGTTATCGTGAACCCACGCCGCATGGCGGTAACGCGAGGGGTCCAGATGCTGCTGGCGAAGGTAAGTATCAGCAGCGCTCGCAGCCTGGTTGCGGGTGATCCGCAACGAGAAGCCCTGGCCGAACCGATAAACAGGAATCAGCGCCAGCAAAACGCAGGCGAGGGTGAGCACGCCCGCCACAGTCAATCGAGTCGGCGACAGGGGATGATAAACGAGCGTGGCCTCGGTTCCCGCAACCTCTTCGCGCGCGGCCCTGCGGATGCCCTCGTGCGCGTTAGTCAGGACCTCACTGTCACTGAAAGCACCGGTCCGCCAATAGGCCAGCCCGGCCACCGCGAGCGGGATCAGCATGATGCCCGCGGCGGCCGCGCCCGAGATCGCCAGGTAGTGATTGGGAGAACGAATCAACAGGAAAGCGGTGTAAAGCGCATCCACGGAATAGTGCCAGATTAATGTGGCCATGATGCCATAGCGCAGCATGATCACGCCGATCACTACTCCGCCCATTCCGACTTCGAGCCCGCGAATGAAGAAGGGTTGGTTTGGGTATGCCGCGTGGAGAAATCCCCATATAAAAGCCGAAAGCACGATCGCCAGCCAGGACACTGAGCGCAGCAGCTTCCCGGCCCCGGACAGCAACTTCGTCAGGAATGGGATTGAGAACGCCCGGAACTGCAATTCTTCCGAGACGGCCGGAAAGAAGCCGATAAAGAGCACGGTAATCCAAGGAAACTTTGTATTCAGCAAGTCGGTGAACGGAAGGTCGGCGGGCGCCCAAGCCCCCATTTTATTGGCGGCAAGATAGAACACGGTCTGGTAAGCAAAGAAGAAGAACGTGAGGGTGATCCCAACCACGTTGGCAATAAAAAACGAGTGGCTGCGCAGACCCTGCCAGGTGAAGTATCTTCGCAGGGAGATTTGATTTGGATAACTCTCACGGTACATGGGCTCGGAAGCGGCGACGAGCAGGAATATCGCTGCGCCGGTGCCCACGGCCTCAAGCAGGGCGCCCCCCAGGGACTTGGCGATGAAGCTCGTATACGAATCCGTGGTCAGGTATCCGAATTGAGCCAGTGAGAAGCTGTTGAGCTCGCCAAGGAAGTAGAGGGCCGCAGCGACCCCGCCGAACGCCAGCGCCATCCAAACCGGCACATCGCGATCGCGCAGGCGGCGAATCAAGATCACCAGCATGGCCACGCTCAACAAAATCCAGAAAACCTCGTCCACAACTTGCGCGGCATCGTTCCGCGAGCGCAACTTCTCGTAGTCGCGTGTCCACTGCTCCGGAACCTTGACGAACTCCCGGTACCCCGCCACCTGGTCGCCATCCACCAGCACTTCCACGCGCAGGCTCCCATCGCCCAGTTCCACGCTCTTCTGCTTCCAGGTAAAATCGTGGTCGATGCGCGCCGGACGCTTTTCCGTCTCGGTTTCAACGAACTCGAGGTCGGCAAGATTCCGCTGCATCACCTGGGTGAGGAACGTCTCCGCGATGGTGCGGGCAGCAGCCTGATCGAGTGAGGAGCCGGCCGCGGCTTCGGCGATTTCGTGATTAAACCCGACCACCTCGCCGGCGGGGGTGACGTCCGCGCGGAATTCTTCCTGCTGTTGCGGTTTGAACCAGCGGTGCGACCAACGCCAGAGATGAATCGGCCCGCGGGTCAGGCCATTCATCCGTTCCAGTCCTTGCGTGCGCTCCAGGTAGACCTTTTCTCCGTCGTTGTAATCGAACTTCGCGGCATGTCGATAGCCGTCCAGGTTGAAGCCGCGGCCGGCTAGAAACTTCTGCGCTACGGGAGCTGAGTCGTCGCGGTTAACGCGAAATTCAATCGCCGCTTCGGGAAAGGCACGCGAGAAGTATTTGATGGCAAGGGTCAGCGAAGCAGCCGCGACAAGGATTGCAATGACGATGGTCTTGTTGTCGGAGGATTGCAGTTTGGTGGGCATGGGCTCCTCTGATCCGTGTGGCGCGGGTGATGAATGCTCTCCGTACGGGCACGCCATGGCGTGCCCCTACCCATGTTCTCTCGCTTTCAACGACTTCAACATAATCAACGCCGAAGCGCCATCGGAATAATAGTTCGGGACTTGATCCACTTTCCTGTAGCCTCGAGCCTCATAGAAGCCTCTTGCCGGGACGTTGTTCTCTGCAGCTTCGAGGTAGACCAACACCAGTTTCTGCTCCCTCGCCCAATTCTCGGCGGCGTCCATCAGCAAGCTCCCCACGCTTCGCCGGCGCCAACTTTCCACGACGTCGATCGTCACGATGTGTGCAGCCTTGTTCGCCTGGCGTTCGGCGATCAGGAAACCGACGACTTCTCCCTTCTCTTCCGCCACCCAAGTCCTGCTTCGCCGATTGCCGATGAACTCACCGAGCGCCTCCCGAGAATAAGAAATCCCTGGCGCAAAACAAGCTTGATCGATTCCGTAAAGTGTCTCGAGATCCTCGGAACGGACATCGCGTAGGTGCATAAGAGCAGGAGTCAGGATTCAGGAGTCAGGATCCAGCACCGCAGTAATCCCGCTTGCGAATCTGGTGGTAGGAATTGGCGATGGCGCCGATGCCTAGCCCCTTACCCCGTTGCTCCACTGGCAACCCGAGTTACTTAGCCCTGAATCCTGGTCTTACTTCAATCCCGCTTCGTTAATGCTTTCGCCCAAGTGCGCAGCTATCGTTTGCGCGGTATCGGTCACGGCCTGGGCGAGGGAGGGCGGGTTGTAAGGCCGCAAGACAATGTCTTGCCAGATTGATCCGCCTCCCCGATCTGTGATCGACACTTCAGTGTGCAATCGTTTCAGCCGGCGCGATTCCAGACACGAGCCCCTCACGATGGCGTCGGCTTCCTTCGCGTTGGAAGCCATTTTGAAGCGGCCTAGTTTGCCAAGGCTCGCCACCAGGCTTGCATTCAGATCATTGTCCATTCTCTCGACGTAAAGGGTGCGGATTCGCACCAGCTTCCTGGCGTCATTGACAGTGGCTGTCCGGGGACCAGACTCACCCGGTCCAGGCTTTGGACCGAGCGTGGGTTTTTGTTCTTGATCTCCCCCCTGCGGTTGCGCTTCCTGTGCATCCTGCGCTTTCAACAGCGGCGCCAACAACAATGCTAGAGCCAATAGCACCACGATTCGTCTCATGGCAACCTCCCATGACCAACGCTAACGAACCTGCCTCGACCGTTCCTTGGACAATCGCTGACTGTCTTTTAGATCCTGGCGTTCGTTCTTTTGTTGCTGGTGAAGATTCTGCTTGTCACGCTTCATCTGGTGCTTGGCTTGCACTCGGTTCGCCTTCGACATATGAGCGCTGTTCCAGGACCGTCTTTGGATCTTCTGCTGTGCCTTCATCGTCTTCCAGTCCCGCTTCTGGCGGGCCTTGAGCGTTTTACTTTCCGTCCTGAATTGGTCTCGGTTCTGCCCCGCCGCCCATCGGGCCGCTGGAAAGCCCAGAAGAAATGTAATCATCATGCCTGCAAACAGTTTACGCATTCTGCCTCCGCTTCCGGCTCGGTACCCTACAACGCCGATTTGCTACCCAGTCGCATCTTACCGGGAAAGTGCCGGAAGGACAACTATCCTTCGGTACTACGAAACCTTATCGTTTTCGCCTTCTGCCGGCGTCACTGCCTTACGTTAGACGGCTGCGCGGCGGCTATGGGCAGCGGGCCGATAAAAAACGTAGAGCATCCAACCCACCGTAGCCAGCCCCGTCAGCAGCAGGACCACGAATATTGAAAAAACCACCCACTGACCCTGGACCGGCAGCGAGCGCGGATCAAAGTAAGGGCGTAGATAAGCCAGGCGCACGAGGTGTCGAAGCGCTGCCATCGCACAGACCGTGCCCAGGATGGCAACGCTCGCCACTCCCAAACTCGCAGGGGCCATCAGAAGCGCAAGCAAAGCCAGCAAAATGCCTACGACGAGCAGACCCACAGCTAGCTTATCGCCCACCAGCGCCTGGCGGATTTCCGCAGGAAGGCTGAACAAAAACCACAGCCCGACCAGAAATTGCACCAATGTTCCACCCATGAACCAAGTCACGCCGTAGCGTCTCGCCCAATCCGCAAACTCCCGCGAATCGGTTCGCCACCGGCTGGAAAGCAGCGCTATCCCCAAGCCGCCTAAGGCCACCGCGGCCACTACGAAGTGAGCCAGCCGCGCCAGGTTCAGAAGAGGCACTGGGCCGAAGATCTTACCTACCTTCCCGATCATGAAGCGGGCATAGAAATCCTGAGGATGCAGCATGGCCGTGGTATTTTGCGTAAAAATGAAGGCCACAATTAGAAAGAGCACGGCAGTCACCAGAATCACCCAGGCGCCCTTTGGCCCCAGTACGTCGTGCTGCAAGTGATACCCATAAACTCCATAATACCCAAGCAGAACCAAGAACACGACGGCAAGCCAGTACCATGCCATGAGAACGGAAGACGTGTAAAAGAGCTGGCCGTAAACAAGTTGCAAGAACAGGAGCGGCGCCACCCCCAGCGTGATCGTGAAAGCCGTCACAGGAGGCAAGGCGCGGGAAACCCGCCGCGTCAGTTCGTGATGCCGGGAATCGCGCCTGCCAAGGAAACCCGAAATGGCGAGCATTATGACTCCACCCAGCAGGAAGTCCATTGCCAGCAGGTGCAGGATGAATGTGAACACCAGGAGAAACTCCAGCAGCCCCGGCGGCGCCGGCAGCGGTACTGGCACTGGTCCCGGGATAATGGGATTCATGGCTGCGGCGCTCCTTCAGCAATCGCGTCCTGGGCCTGGATTTCTACCGCCGCAGCTTCCGGCTCAATGGAAACGCTGCCGGGCGGGGGATTCAAAGTCGCCAGCCAGGCGCCCAACGCCTGACGCTCCGCTTCGGTCCCCGCAAAGGCTGGCATGAAGCCTTTCAAGGAGCTGAGATGGTCCAACTGGTAGTCAATCATCGCCCAGCTCCAACCTCTGACGGCGAGGCGGATGCTGTTGTATCCGTCTACGGTGTGGCAACTCGCACACTCTACGCGGTAAATCTCCTCGCCGGCGGGCGCCAGGTTCCGGAGATCTAGGTCGCGACGGCGAACCCAGCGCGCTGACTTGAGCACACCTTGCGCCCGAACGCGCTGCACGTCTTCCAAGCGCAACCCGTTCGAGTACATGTAGCCGTAAATGATGTACGGTTTGCGTACCGCTTCGCGGACCCATTCGGTAACAGCAGTGGTGGAGAGGGCGAGGACAGCAATCAGGACAGCAAATACCAGGTTGAAAGGGCGTGGGCGCCGGAGGGGGCCAAAGTAGGTGAAAGCCATGACCAAGGCTGAAAAGAAGATCGAGAGACCGGCAAAGATGCTGACCGCCGGGGCTCCTCCCATCGAAATCTCGCGCGCCATGGCGGGGAGCGCGGAGATGTACCAGATTCCCGCAAAAGGAATTATCAGAGCGCCCAGCAGCAGCCATTTGGCGGCGTAGGGGATAAGCTGACTTCGCAAGGCCATGTCGCGAACCGTCGAGGAGGTAATCAAAGCATAAACACCGGCCAGTGCGATGCACACAGAAGTTCGAACTACTAAGGACGGCAACATGCCGGGATTGAAATACGCGGAGGAGAAAGTCTGCGCCTGGAGCCATCTCCCCGGCGTCAGCATGAACGTCAGAATGCCGTTGATCACCAGCAGGCTGGCCCAGGCTGCCACGAAATAAATCCATCCCACCCGCAGGTGAGTCTGAGCGTCAAGCCGGTCCCAGCCGTAGTAATAGATAAAGGCCGCGGCAATCTCGACAATGAAGAAGACCCATTCGATGGCCCATCCCCACACAAAAACGTGAATGAGCGTCGCTGTGGCCTCAGGATTCACAAGGCTGATGCTCCACCAGACGCCGACGCCGCTCACAGCTCCAAAGACCAGCGCCACAAGCACGAAGAACTTCGAATGGGATTTGACGTATTCCAGCAGGGCGGGATTGTTGTCGCGATAAGCCTTGCGTTCGGTGAGTACCAGAAACAGACCGCCGCCCACGGCGAAGTGCGAGACGAAAACGTGGAAGATGGCGAGGATCCCAATCACCAATCCCCCACCTAACATGAAGGGTTCCCAGACGGGATAATTCATCAGCGAACCTCGTCGGCGGCAAGGCCTTCGCGGAGCGAGGCGAGGAGAGATGTTAAGCTGGACGGAGCAGGTTTTCAACAGACAGAATGTCCCTGACCGTGGTCCGTGGTCCGAGGTCCGTCGTCCGTTGTCGCACCTGGGTCAAATTGTCCTTCTTCCTCTGCCTTCCGCCTTCTTGCTCCGAGCGTCTCACTTCCCTATCGCCCGCGCGATGGCCGCCTCCGCCACCGGCGCCATGAGCGCGTACCCGCGGTCGTTGGGATGCAAGCCATCCTCCGAATAGCCTTCCTTCAGCATGCCCTTATCATCGACGAGCACCGAATAATAATCCGCAACCTGCGCCTTTCGTCCCGTGGCGTAGCCGCGCAGCCAGTCGTTGAGTTTGAGAATGTCGGAAGGCGGCCTGCGCTCTGTCTGCTTGTGTGAAGTGTAGTCGCTAACCGGAGTCATCAGGCAGAGGATTACCTTGACCTGATGCCTCTCGGCCAGGTCGCACATGGCTCGGAAATTGTCTTCAATCATTTCCGCGGTTTGTGGGCCAGTGTTGCGGGCGATATCGTTGGTCCCCGCCAGGATAATCACTGCCGCAGGGTGCAGTTTGAGCACGTCAGGGTAAAACCGCACTAACATCTGGGGAGTGGTTTGCCCGCTGATGCCGCGATTCACGTAGGACTTGCCGGGAAAATACTGCGCCAGTTTCCAACCGTCGGTGATCGAGTCACCGAGGAAGACCACGCGCCCCTGCTGCTCGGGTTGCGCTTGAAGCTCCGCATCGTCGTCGTGGTAGCGGCCCAACTGGTTCCAGTCCTGTAACTGGTCGGCGAAGTTTTGCGCGGCGAATTGCAGGCAGCAATTGGCCTTGGGCGGCTTGAAGTCAGTAGCCAGTTGAGCCATTGCGGCCGAAGGGAGCAAAAGCCCTGCCAGCAATGAATACATCAGCCATGAAGTGCGTTTCATATTCTCCTCCAACTACTGGACGTCGCCCTCTCCCCAGGGGAGAGGGTGGCTTGGGACGGCGCTTTCACCAGCCGTCACAAGCCGGGTGAGGGGTTACTTCCGTGCCACGTACAGTAGGGTCTTGGTTTCTGCCGCTCCGTTCGTACCAGCTCAGGGTAAGAGCTTATACCGGATATTGCGGAATTCGATTCGAAATCCCTCGGCTTCAAGGCCCAGGTAGCCTTTGGGCACCTCAGGAGCCGTAAACTCGGCGCTCATCTCGCCGTTGACGGACAAAGTGATATTCGGCCCTTGGCAGCGAACCTCGTAAGTGTTCCATTCGCCGGGCGGCTTGATGTGGTTCACCGCCGGCTTGGGGCTGAACTTCATCTCAGAGAGTTTGCCGTCGATCAGAGTCTGCCCGAAAATGTACCCGTCGTTCCCTGCCCCCACCTGCGCCTGGTGCCAGACGCGCCCGTCGGCGTCGTTCCGGACGAAGACCCCGCTGTTATACCCTTTGAGCCCTTCCCGCTTGGTGAAGCGCCATTCGACGTGAAGAATAAGGTCGCCAAGCTCGCGATTGTAGCGCAGCCATTCGTGGCCGTGATTGCCCTCGCAGATGACCACCCGGCGGGGCACGTCGACACTCCACTGCGAGACAGGATCCAAGGCTTTGTCCGGAGGGATGGCAACGCGCGTCCAGTTGGCAAAGGGGGCGTCAGGCAATATGTCCACCCAGCCGGGTGAACCGGATAAGGGGACATCTTGCCCCAAGACTGAAGTTGAAACCAGCAGCATCAAAACCACTGACAGAATTGTTAACCTCATCGCCGCACCTCCCAGGATTCGCCGTTCTTGTGCGTTAGTTTGCAGCTTTCGTCCTCAAAACTGTGTTCCTTTTGGGTTCGATTTTCAATACAAATAACAGCCGGGTCGTTTGTTTTCATAGACATTCTCGCTTTGTTCCGTCGAATTCGAGTCAAGCAGTCGAGAGTTGAGAGTCGAAGAGTGACAAACCGTCGGCATCCTACCGCCTGAATTGCTGGTTCGGCTTCACGACTCCTTAACCCTTCGTCTTCTTGACCCTGTCCTTTGTTTTCATAGACATTCCCGGATCGTTCGTTGAAAAATGCGTAAGCACGGCTTCGCCCCGAGGCGCAAAGCACGCGACGTCCCACCACCCCTACCCCCTCCTCGTCCGAGGAGGGGAGTTCGCGGTTCCCCTCCTTGGATAAGGAGGGGCAGGGTGGTGGGGTCTTTTGGTCCGGTCCTTTGTTTTCATAGACATTCCCGGATCGTTCGTTGAAATTCAGAATCGCAATCACGCACCTGGGAGATCCGCGGCACTCGTATTCCCCACCCTGTCGGCCCCACGGACGCGAAGTCGGCCCCACCAAGCGACGAAATGGCCCACCCCAGCAGCACCCAACAATTGTAGCCTATGATCTTGATTTGTCAAGAGACAAGAAGTCCGAAAGCCACTGTGTGTGGTGCGGGCGTCTCGCCCGCTCTGGCGGGAGCGTCCCGCTCCCGGACGCGGGCACAGCCTGTCCTGAGAGCAGCGACGAAATGCCCGCGCGACGGCGGGCGGGACGCCCGCACCACAACGGCTGTCCTCCACGGCTTGACGGCTCCTGAATTTTTTGGTAGACAATCTACTCCCTGATGTGGTAGATTACCTTCCACTATGACCAGGCAATCTTCGGAAGATCGGCTTGAACTTGTTTACGGCTCGCTCGACATGCTCATTCTGCGCACCTTGCAGTGGGGTCCAACCCATGGACACGGAATCGCCAAATCCATTGAGCGCATGTCGGAAGAGAGCCTCAAAGTGGAACACGGCTCGCTCTACCCTGCCCTTCAACGCCTTCAGCAGGAAGGCTGGATCACGGCCGAGTGGGGCGTCTCCAAAAACAATCAGCGGGCGAAGTATTACCACTTGACCACCGCAGGCCGGCGCCAATTGGTGGCCGAGACGTCGCGCTGGGAACGTTATGTGAGAGCCATCACCGGCGTTCTGCGGCCCGCTGACACAGGTGGTTAGTAGTCAGTCTTCAGTTGTCAGTTGTCAGTAAGAACGGCACTGGAATTGACTGATGACTGAAAACTGACGACCAAGAACTGCGGACTGAGAACTGAGCATGAACTGGCGGCGCGAACCTTCCAAACTCGGTGCGCTATTCCGCCGGCGGAAGCCGGTGGATGATCTCGAGGAAGAAATTCGCGCGCACCTGGAAATGGAAGAACGGGAGAACCTGGAAGCCGGCATGCCGCCTGAGGAGGCTCACTATGCGGCGCTGCGCCGATTCGGCAACGTGACCTTGACCCAGGAGAGGAGCAGGGAAATGTGGGGATGGGAATCCTTCGAGACGCTCTGGCAAGACATTCGTTATGGCCTGCGTATCTTGGCCAAGAACCGAGGCTTCACGGCGGTGGCGGTTCTGACGCTGGCCATTGGCATCGGGGCCAACACGGCGATCTTTAGCCTGATCAACGCGGTGATGCTGCGGATGCTTCCGGTTCAAAGGCCGAACGAGCTGCGGCTGGTAGGCATGGTGGATCCGCACTCGGACGGCGATGGCGATACTTCCTTTACGAATCCGCTCTGGGAACAAGTGCGCGACCGGCAGGATGTTTTTTCCGGAGTCTTGGCTTGGAGCGGAAGTCGCTTCGACTTGGCGCAGGGCGGAGCCGTTCACTACGCCAACGGGATGTGGGTGAGCGGGGACTTCTTCAAGACCCTGGAACTTCGCCCCGCCGCCGGCCGCCTGATCACAACCTCCGACGACCAGCGCGGATGCTCCGGCGCGGCGGTGCTGAGCTACGGCTTTTGGCAGGAGCATTACGGCGGAGCCCCGAGCGCCATAGGCAGCACCCTTTCGCTCAACGACCATCCGTTTGAGGTCGTCGGCGTCGCGCCGCCCGGTTTCTACGGAATGGAGGTTGGCCGCAACTTCGATGTGGCGATTCCGATCTGCGCCGCTACGCTGTTCGACGGCAAAAAAACCAGGCTCGACCAGCGCTCTTATTGGTGGCTCCGCGTGGCAGGACGCGTCAAGCCTGGGGTGAGCCTAAGCAAGCTGGCGGCGCGGTTGGGAGTCCTATCTCCCCAAATCTTTACTGCCGCTCTGCCGCAGGACTGGGATTCGAACGGACAGAAAAGTTTCCTGCGACAGGTATTGGTAACGACTCCGGCCGCCACCGGAACTTCCGAACTGCGGGGGCAGTTTGACCGGCCGCTCCAAATGCTGATGGGTGTGGTCGGACTCGTGCTGCTGATCGCCTGCGCGAACATCGCCAGCCTGATGCTGGCGCGCGCGGCCGCCCGGCAGAAGGATCTCGCCATGCGCCAGGCTCTAGGCGCCAGCCGCTTGCGGCTGATTCGCCAATTGCTCACCGAGTGTGTCCTGCTTTCCTCGGCCGGAGCGCTGGTGGGGATTCTCCTCGCGCGCTGGGGCACCGCCCTGTTGGTCCGCTACATCTCGACCGCCGATAACGCGGTGTTCCTGGACCTGTCGCTCGACCGGCGCGTTCTTGGATTCACGTTGGCGATTGCCATTTTCACCAGCGTGCTGTTCGGCCTGTTGCCGGAGCTCCGCGCCACCCGGGTATCTCTGGCGTTGGCCATGAAGGGCGGCCAGGCAGTCGAGATCGACCGGCGGGCCCGCTTTCGCAACCGGCATTGGATCGTGGCTTCACAAGTGGCGCTCTCGCTCGTTTTATTGGTGGCTGCAGGCTTGTTTCTGCGCAGCTTCTGGAAGCTAGCCACCCTCGATATCGGGTTTGATCGCAACAACGTCCTGGTGGTGGGCGCTAACCTCGAGACCGCGAAGGTACCGGGAGACCAGCAACTCTCGATTTGCGAAGCCATCGAGAGCAGGCTCCGCGCTCTGCCCGGGGTCGTCTCTGTTGGGCGGTCATGGACGACGCCGGTCAGCGGATCGGGGTGGAACGGTTGGATCGAGACCGAGTGGTCAAAGGGTCTCACAGGCCGCAATTCCTTAGCTTGGTTTAATTTCGTCTCGCCAGGGTATCTCGGGACGCTGCGCATGACTCTCCTGGCGGGTCGCAACTTCAACGACCGTGACACCAAAACCGCGCCTGCGGTGGTGATCGTTAACCAGACCCTCGCGCAGCGCTTCTTCCCCAATCTGAATCCGATCGGCAGGACATTCCGAATCGTTGAGTACGGGAAGCCCGGTCCGCCCATCGAGGTCGTCGGGGTCGTCAGGGACTCCAAATACCAGACTCTCCGCGAGAAAACTCATCCTACCGCATTCTTTCAGGTCACTAAGATACCAGGAGATGGCGAGGCGGAGACGTTCGAGTTGCGAACGGGCGTACGTCCTTCGGGGCTGGTCTCGGAGGTTCAGGCCGCCGTGGCCGGCGTGAATAAAGAGATTCCGCTCGAGTTTCACACCCTGTCCGAGCAGGTGAACGACTCGATGGTCCAGGAGCGCATGCTCGCGCTGCTTTCCGGATTCTTTGGAACCTTGGCGCTGCTGCTGGCAATGATCGGTCTTTACGGCACGCTCAGCTATTTGGTGGCGCAGAGGCAGACCGAATTCGGCATCCGCATGGCCTTGGGGGCGGAGCGGGGATCGATTCTGCGGCTGGTCATGCGCAGTGTCATTTCCGTCCTCGCCGTGGGCGTCGTGGCAGGCGTCGGAATTTCGCTAGCGGCCACGCGAGTACTTCAGCAATTGTTGTTCGGGCTCGGGCCACACGACGTTGTGACCATGATCGCGGCGGTCGCGGTGCTGTCGGTCGTCGCACTGATCGCCGGATACCTCCCTGCTCGCCGGGCGATGAAGGTCGATCCCATGGTGGCGCTGCGGAACGAATGATTGACGATTTTCGATGGACGATTGCCGATTGGACGTCAGTCATGAGTTGTCAGTGGTCAGTTTTCAGTCGAACCGCGATGGAATTAAATGTCATTCCCGCGAAAGCGGGAATCCATTCCGAACGATTGGTGAGCCGTGGAGAATTCCCTCACCCGGCCCGACCCTGGGGTGAGGGCGTTCATCTCGTAGGGGGACGGCTTGCCGTCCCCCTGTTGCGAATGGATGGGGCAAGCGGGTAGGGCAAGCCCTATCCCTACAGAAGCGTATGCGCTTGCGACGGGAATTTTCCAAACTCGGTGCGCTGGTTCGACGTCGAAGGCCAGCCGACGATCTCGAAGCGGAGATTCGCACGCATATCGAAATGGAAGAGCGGGAAAACCTGGAATCCGGCATGCCGCCTGACGAAGCTCACTACGCCGCGCTGCGCCGCTTCGGCAACGTGCCCCTTGCGCAAGAAAGGAGCCGGGAAATGTGGGGATGGAGTTGGGTCGAGACGCTCTGGCAGGACCTGCGGTTCGGAGTCCGGACGCTTGCGAAGAATCGCGGCTTCACCGCCGTGGCCGTGCTGACGCTGGCGCTCGGAATCGGTGCCAACACCGCGATATTCAGCGTCGTCAATGCTGTCCTGCTGAAGTCAGCCCCATTCCCGTTCCACGATCCGGAGCGGTTGGTTTGGCTTGCGTCGGGAGACCTGCAAGACGGATTTGGCGACAACGTTTCGCTTGCCGACTTCCTGGAGTGGAAAAGCCGGAATAACGCCTTCGATCGCATGGCCATCTTTGAAGGAGCCTGGTTCACGCTCGCGGGTGATGAACCCCGACGCATTCACGGCGACTTCATTTCCTCGGACTGGTTGCCGACCCTCGGTGTCCAACCGATGATGGGCCGCAACTTTGAGCAGAGCGAGGAGCACGCCGGGCGCGACGGCGAAGTAATTCTTTCAGGCGACTGCTGGCAACGCTGTTTCAACGCAGACCCGAACATTCTCGGAAAGACTCTAACTCTCAACGAGCGAAGCTACACGGTGGTTGGAATCCTGCCCGCGGCCTTCAAGTTTGAAGATCGGGAGATTTTCGCGCCGCTCGTTCCTGGCGCGGCCGTCGCCGACCACTCTGAAGGCTCGATGGTTTTTCATGCCTTTGCCCGTCTGAGGCGGGATGTTTCGTTGCAGCAAGCTAAGTCCGAGATGACGGGCATTGCCCGCCGGCTCGAGATGGAGTTTCAGGCTACCAACAAGGGACGGCTGCTGCGGCTCGTAACCTTGAAAGAAGCTGCAACTGAGCTCCAGCCGACTCCCCGGCGCATGCTCGAGACCCTCTGGATCATGTTTGGCGCGGTCGCGCTGGTGATGCTTGTAGCCTGCGCAAATGTTGCGGGGCTGCTTCTAGCGCGTGGGGTTTCACGCCGGAGAGAGTTCGCGGTGCGAAGCGCGCTCGGGTCGACGCGCTCCCGTGCGATCCGGCAGTTGTTCACCGAGACGGCGCTACTGTTCGCGGCGGGCGGCGCGGCCGGCGTGGCGCTTGCCTTCTGGTCGAGGGATCTGCTCGTCAAGACGATGGCCAGCTACCTCGACAATGCCGCCGTCAGCACTGACGCTCGGGTTTTCATATTCGGCCTCGCGGTGGCGCTGGCGGCCGGCCTGGTGTTCGGATTGGCGCCGGCGCGGCAGGCGGCCAACGTCAACCTTAACGATGCCCTAAAGGATTCGCCTCAAACCACGCTCGGCCTGAGCAGGACGCGTATCCATAGCTCGTTGGTGGTCGGCGAAATGGCCCTGGCGCTCGTCCTGCTCATCAGCTTTGGTTTGCTCTTTCGTAGTTTTCTGCACGTGCAGGCCGCCCCGCTCGGCTTTGATCCCGCCAATATAGTCACGATTTCCGCAGGACTTGACCAGCCTCGTTACGCAGCCTCGGCGTCGCGTATTGCCTTGGCGGATAACGTTCTTGAGAAAGCGCTGGCGCTGCCGGCGGTTGAGGCTGCGGGCGTCACAGACAGTCTCCCGCTGGAAGGCGCGGACGGAATGCGGTTCGTCATCGAAGGTCAGGCCGCGTCACAAGGGCAGGAAGCGAAGCTCAGAACTGTGGCTGTAACACCCGGGCTTTTCCGCACCTTGAAAATTCTGCTGCTGGAAGGCCGCGCGTTTAGCGAGAGCGACACTCCAGCATCGCCACCAGTGGTCGTAATCAACCAGACGATGGCCCGCCGTTTCTTCCCGGGTGAGAGCCCGCTTGGCAAACGCCTGCGGATGGAGGACTCGCCGAACGCGTGGCGCGAGATTGTTGGCGTGGTCGCGGACGTGCGCCAGCGCAACCTGGACGAAGACTCCGCTCCCATCGCGTACCGGCCCTGGAATCAGGCGCCCCAGAGCAGTCTGAGTCTGGCCGTGCGCGTGGCGTCCAAGTCTGACATGGCGGGGGTGGCGGCAAAACTGCGTCGTGAGCTTCACAGCGTGGATAAAAGCCAGGTTTGGGCGCAGCCGGAATCGATGGACCAGTTGATTTATGAATCGGAGTCCGTCTCGCTGCGCCGCCCCATCGTTCGGCTGCTGGGAGTGTTCGGCATTCTGGCGGCGATGGTGGCAGCGGTCGGGCTCTACGGCGTCATGTCGTATTCGGTCAAGCAACAAACGCGGGAGATCGGAATCCGAGTGGCGCTAGGCGCGAACCGCCATGCTGTTCTGGGGCTCGTCTTCACGCGCACTGCGCGGCTCGCCGGGCTTGGAATCGGACTGGGCATCGCAGCTTCGCTGGCTTTAACGCGCCTGCTTCCCACCGGACCGATCGTCTGGACGGGTGCGGCGATCCACCTTTACGGCGTCAGCCGCACCGACTTGTTCACCTACGCAGGCTTCTCCGCTTTGCTTGCGCTGGTCGCGATGGTTGCGAGCTACGTACCCGCGCGCCGGGCGACGAAGGTCGATCCCATGGTGGCGCTGCGGAACGAATGATTGACGATTCTCGATGGACGATCGACGATTGCACGCGAAGCGAAGTTGGATAGGGCAAGAGTGAAACAAAGGTCACTGCATGGCGATTGACAGGCGACCCTCTACGATCTTAGCCGACGTGGATCACTTGCCCTGGCCTAACGGAGGATATGGCTTGGCTGATTTCATCTCGGATCGCCTCGTAGTGAGAGAGACGATTCCTAACGACATGTACGATCACGACTCCAAATCCGAGCGACGAAAGGTTGTGCTCGTGTTCAAACCCTTGGTCGATCGTCAGGAAGGCGTCGCAACGCCCGCGCAGGCGTTCCACCAAGACGTTGTCGGGAAGGCCTCCCCATCCCAACCCCAAAACGGTCAAGACGGCGTGGCTGGTTTGCAGGAGACGCTCAACGCGGGGGTTTACGCACTCATCAAGTACGATGCGCACGGGGTTACCGGGAGGAGAGCGATTCGACCAACCGCTCTTGCGCCAAGGTGAGCAGGCCGGTCGCCTGTTCTCGCTTCACACTGGGGAAATCGACGAGAAAGGCGTCGAGAGTGTCGCCTTCCGCGAGGTAGTCAAGAAAGGTTTGAACCGGAACACGCGTGCCAGAAAAGCAGGGGGTGCCGTGCATGATGTCCGGATTCACTCGGACGATTTCATCGAGACTTAGTTTTTGCACTACGCTCATCCTCCCAAGCATAAGGCGAAGGGGGAGATTCCTGCAAGCATTATGGTTGGTGGCTGGTGGCTCGTGGTCGGTTGTCAGTCGTCAGTTGTCAGTGAAAACAGCGATGGATTCGACTGGCATTCTGAGAAGTGAAGACCCTGACTGAAAACTGATAACTGATGACTGAGAACTGATTGCTGAGAGCTGTCGGCTGAGAGCTGACAGCTTAACATGACCGTACGACGCGTACTATTCAAACTCGGTGCTTTGTTTCGCCGGCGGAAGCCGGTGGACGATCTCGAAGAAGAGATTCGCGCTCATCTGGAGATGGAAGAGCGCGAGAACCTGGAAGCGGGCATGTCCGCTGAGGAAGCTTACTATGCCGCACGGCGGCGTTTTGGAAATGTGCCTTTGACTCAGGAGAGGAGCAGGGAAATGTGGAGCTGGAATTCGCTCGAGACGTTTTGGCAGGACGTGCGCTATGGCCTTCGCATGCTCCTCAAGAGTCCGGCCTTTACGATCGTCGCCGTGATTACGCTGGCGCTGGGGATTGGGGCCAACTCCGCGATCTTCAACGTGCTCGACGCCGTGCTGCTCCGCACGCTGCCGGTGAAGGCGCCGGACCGGCTTGTCGTGCTGACGGATCCCGATGCGCACGGCAGGGATTACGGGCAGGAGGGCGGAGACCGCTCGCTGCTGGGGTTTAATGAGTTCGAGTATCTGCGCGATCACAATGATGTCTACTCCGGCGTTTTCGCCGCTGACAGCGACGCTCCGAAAATGGAAGTGAGCATCGGCAGCTTTTCCGGCAGCCTGGCAGCAGAGCCGGAAACTGCCCGTGTCCAACTCGTGAGTGGGAACTTCTTTTCCGTGCTGGGAGTGAGCGCCGCCGTAGGCCGGACCTTTACCCCCGAAGTTGATCGAGCGCGCGGGGGTTCGCCTGTCGCAGTGATCAGTTACCCCTACTGGAAGGAACGGTTCAGTCTCGACCCGGGAGTTCTTGGAAAACCCCTCAGGATTCACAAGACCGCATTCGAAGTCATTGGGGTCGCGCCTCCCGGATTCTTTGGCACTACGGTGGGTGAGGAGCCCGACATCTGGGTGCCGCTGATGATGCAGGAGGCTGTTTATCCGGGACTGGGCCTGCTGGCGCCGATTCAGGCCCTCGGAAATAATTATGCCTGGCTTCAGGTGATGGCGCGCCTGAAGCCTGGGGTGACCCTGCAGCAGTCCAAGGCAGCGATCAACGTCGCCTTCAAGGCATTTCTCGTCGATGCTTTGGGATCTCGGGGCACTGAGAAAGACCGGCATGGTTTCCTCGATCAGCAGATCAATCCGCAGCCCGGCGGCCGCGGTGCCTCTTCCGTCCACGAGACGTTTGCCAATCCGCTCAAGGTACTGATGGGCATCGTGGCGTTGGTGCTGCTGATCGCCTGCGCCAACGTCGCCAACCTACTGCTGGCTCGAGGCGCGGCGCGCCAAAAGGAATTCGCCGTTCGCCTGGCCGTGGGCGCCGGTCGCTCCCGTCTGATCCGGCAACTCCTGGTGGAAAGCCTTTTGTTAGCCGTGCTGGGTGCGGCGGTTGGGGCGGTTCTGGCGCGCTGGGTTGACGTACTCCTGCTACGAAGGGTCGTCGGAGTCTCCGCGGGACCTGAGACGATTCAATTGACTCTGCCAACGGACGCCCGCACCTTGGGCTTTACCATGCTGGTGGCGATGCTCACTACGGTGCTCTTCGGGGTAATTCCCGCTCTGCGCGCCACCTCGATGCAAGTTTCGCCTGTTTTAAAGGCCGCGGCGAGTGCGAGAACCGGCGGAACATCGCACCATTTCCTGTCCACCGGCCGATTTCTCGTGGTCGCCCAAGTGGCCATTTCAATGATCCTTCTGGTGGCGGCGGGACTCTTCCTTCGCAGCCTGGCAAGACTGGGTGAGGTAAGCCTCGGTTACAACCGCGACAGGCTGCTGTTATTCAGGCTGGATACCGCGCCCGCCGGCTACAAGGGAGCCGCCGTTATCCGAATGGAGCAAGACCTGCTCGCCAGAATTTCCACGATTCCGGGCGTGCGTTCCGCTACGCTCTCGAGCAACGGCTTGTTCCAAGGCTCAGAATCCGCGGACCCCATCGCCGTCGAGGGTTACACGCCAAAGTCGAGCGGGGAGATCCACTCGCGCTACGATCACGTCGGCCCCGGCTATTTTTCCACCGTGGGTACCCCGTTGTTGCGCGGGCGGGAAATCGGCCCGCAAGACAGCGTCGCTGGACCTCGAGCCGCGGTCATCAATCAGGCGTTTGCGCGGGAGTTCTTTCCTAATACCGACCCTCTCGGAAAACACGTCAGGGATACCTACCCGGGCAATCCCGGGGAGATGCAAATCGTAGGTGTGGTCGCGGACGCCAAATCTAACAGCCTGCGCGAGCCAACTCGGCCTCGCATTTATGCGCCTATCTTCAATCCGCTTTGGGAGCATTCGGCGGTCTCGTACGAACTCCGCAGCGCCGGCAACGCCGAGAGCCTTGGCAAGGCCCTCCGCAAGGCTGTCCAGGAAGCCAATCCGGCTTTGCCTCAAATCGAGATTTCAACCATGTCCGGGCTGGTGGACCGGTCCCTTGGTACGGACCGCCTGATTGCCACGCTTTCGAGCTGCTTCGGCGCGCTGGCACTGCTGCTGGCTTCCATCGGCCTCTTCGGCGTGATGTCGTATGCCGTGGCGCGCCGCACAAACGAAATCGGCATTCGCATGGCGCTGGGGGCGCGGCGCGGCAATGTGCTGCGGCTGGTCCTGGGGAATGCCTCCAAGCTAGCATTGGCCGGAGTGGCCGTCGGGATGGTGGCGGCGCTGGGATTAACTCGTTTCCTGTCCAGCCTGCTCTTTGACGTCAAACCCACCGACCCGCTGACCTTCATCGCCGTCGCAGCGCTGCTCGGTGGCGTGGCGCTACTGGCCAGCTACATCCCCGCCCGGCGAGCCACGAAGGTGGATCCGATGGTGGCGCTGAGATACGAATAAGGAAGTCGTCAGTCTTCAGTTGTCGGTTTTCAGTCAGAACCGGCGTGCATCTCGTAGGGGGACGGCTTGCCGTCCCCTCGTTGCGAATCGATGGGGCAGGCGGGCAGGGCAAGCCCTACCCCTACGGAACCGTATGCGCTTGCGACGTGAACTTTCTAAATTAGTGGCTTGGTTTCGCCGCGCGAAGCCGGTGGATGAACTCGAGGAAGAAATCCGCGCTCATCTCGAAATGGAAGAGCGCGAAAACCTCGAAGCCGGCATGTCGACGGAGGAAGCTCACTACGCCGCACTGCGCCGTTTCGGCAATGTGGCCTTGACGCAAGAAAGGAGCCGCGAAATGTGGAAATGGAGCACCGTTGAAACACTCTGGCAGGACCTCAGTTACGGAGTTCGGCAAATCCGGCGCAGCCCCGGCTTCGCCATTGTTGCCATCCTGACGCTCGCCTTGGGCGTGGGCGCGAACACCGCAATCTTCAGCGTCATCGACGCGGTGCTTCTCAGACCGCTTCCCGTGAAGAATCCACAGGAGCTCATCCAGCTTGCGACTGAGGGCCCATACGGAGCCGGAAGTTTCTCCTACCCGGGATTCAAGCGCTTTCGCGATGCAAACCATGTTTGCTCGGGCATAGCTGCTATCGGTTGGCTCAATAATTTGGATGCGACCATCGACGGCCAAGTGGAAAGGGTGGAGGGACGAATTGTTTCCAGCAATTTCTTTTCTCTTCTCGGGGCGGGCGCCAGCGCCGGCCGGACATTCACGAGTCAGGACGAGAAAACGCCGCAGACGAGCGCGGTCGCCGTCATCAGCTACGCGTACTGGAAGCGCCGTTTTGGCTTGGGCCCCACGGTAGTGGGACGAAACATCACGCTCAACCGGACGGTCTTCACGATTGTGGGCGTAGCGCCTGCGGGGTTTTCAGGCGTTGAAATCGGTTACTCGCCGGACATTTACGTTCCGATGGCGATGGAGCCGGCCTTTCACGATGAGAAGTCGTGGCTCAATCAACCGGACTATCACTGGTTGCGCATCCTGGGAAGGCTCGAGCCTGGCGTAAGCCGGGAGCAAGCGCATGCCGCTCTGGCGGTCATTCACCGTCAAGTACAGTCCGACATTCCCATGAACGGTTGGTCGCCGGCGGAGCGAAAAGACTTTCTTTCAACACGCTTGGAAGTCGCCTCAGCCGCGGGCGGGATCGTCTTTGGCTTGCCTCAGGAATTCTCCGGGACGCTCTACATTCTGATGGGGATGGTCGGGCTAGTGCTGCTGATCGCTTGCGCCAACGTGGCGAACCTCTTGCTAAGCCGGGCCACAGTGCGGCAAAGGGAGATCGCGGTTCGCCTGGCCATCGGAGCAGGACGCGTTCGGCTGATCCGGCAACTTCTGACCGAGAGTATGGTGCTGGCAATTGCGGCGGGAGCGGTGGGTCTGCTGTGCGCGCGCTGGGCCAGCGCCGGCATCGTCACGCTGATGTCCATCGGGCGCGATCCCCTATTCCTCGACGTGCGTCCCGACCCGCGCGTCCTGGGCTTCACGGGAGCCGTTGCGATTCTAGCAACTGTTCTTTTCGGACTCGTGCCCGCCCTGCGCGGGACTCGAATGGACCTGACACCCTCCCTCAAGGAAAGCGCGGGCGGCTTCGGCGCCAGAAGGTCCCGCCTTAGCCTGGGAAGGGGTCTGGTGGTCTCGCAAGTGGCGGTCTCGCTGTTGTTGGTGTTCGGCGCAGGCCTCTTCGTAAGGACTCTCAAGAAACTGGAAAACCTCGACCCGGGCTTCGACCGAAAAGGAGTGTTGCTTTTCAACCTTGACCCTTCCAAAAACGGTTACAAGGGCCCCGCCGTGAATGCACTCTACAAGCAAGTGATCGAGCATATTGATGCCGTTCCCGGCGTGAGCTCTGCAAGTGTTTCTATGATGACGCCAATCACCGGTGGTGGCGGCATTGACAATTCCGTCTCGGTCGAGGGCTACACGCCACGGCCGGACGAGAACCTGACGGTCTTTGTCAATGCAGTGGGGCCGAGGTACTTCGAGACTCTTCACACACCGCTCCTGCTTGGCCGCGATTTCAGCCCGCGCGATACAGAGGCCACGCCGAAAGTCGCAGTCATCAACCAATCTATGGCCCGCTATTTCTTTGGGAACAGCAACCCTATCGGAAAGAAGTTCGGCTGGTTTGGCGATGATAAGAACAAGATGCAATTCGAAATCGTGGGGGTCGCGAAAGATTCCAAGTATGAAACACTGCGAGAGAAGATCCCCCGCACGGTTTATCTCGATTGCTTTCAAAGGCCGCTTGAGGGCATCACTTTTGAGGTTCGGACCTCGGTTAGCCCATCATCGTTGGTTTCCGCAATCCGCGGCGCGGTGGACGCTATTGACCCTAGTCTGCGGCCAGGAGGATTCACGACCCTCGAAGAGCATGTGGACAATTCCCTGGGGCACGAACGCGTGATGGCTACGCTGTCGAGCCTGTTTGCAATCTTAGCAGTCGTGCTCGCCTGCGTCGGCTTGTACGGAGTGATGGCCTACTCCGTGGCGCGCCGCACAAGCGAAATCGGCATTCGCATGGCGCTGGGCGCAGGCCGCGCGCAGATCGTGGGAACAATCCTGCGGGAGTCAGCGTTATTGATTCTGGCAGGCGTGGCCCTCGGGCTGCCCGTCGCCATCGCCGCCGCGCGGATGATCTCGAGCCGCCTCTACGGGTTGAAACCGGCCGACCCTCTGACCATCGCAGGGACGATTCTCTTGCTCGCTGCGGTCACAGGCCTGGCGAGTTACATTCCCGCGCACCGGGCGACGAAAGTCGATCCGCTGGTAGCGCTGAGACACGAATGAAGTCGTCAGTCATCAGTCGTCAGTTCTTAGTAAGAACGGCAATGGAACTGACTGATGACCGAAAACTGAGAACTGATGACTGAGGACTGCGAACTTCGCATGAGCTTACGGCGGGGACTTTCCAAACTCGGCGCTTTATTTCGCCGGCGGAAACCGGTGGATGATCTCGCGGAAGAGATTCGCGCGCACCTGGAAATGGAAGAACGGGAGAACCTGGAAGCCGGCATGTCGCCGGAGGAAGCTTACTATGCGGCGTTGCGGCGGTTCGGCAACGTGCCGCTGACGCAAGAGAGGAGCAGGGAGATGTGGTCATGGACTTCGCTGGAAACGCTATGGCAGGACTTTCGCTATGGCCTGCGCATGCTATACAAGAACCCCGGCTTTACCGCGGTTGCGGTGGTGACGCTGGCCTTGGGAATTGGCGCCAACACGGCCATATTCAGCTTGGGGAATGTCTTTATGTTCCGCCCTCTGCCCGTGAAAGACGCCGATCGCTTGGTGGTGGTGGCGGTGAAATCCCGAGCCGACGCCGATCCCGGCCAACTCTCTTACCTTGATTACCAGGATTACCGCAAGCAAGCCGATGTGTTCACAGACATGACCTTCTACGACCTCAACCTGTCAGGAATAGGTTATCGAGGGCATGCCGACCGCATCATCATGGCTTATGTTCCGAGCAATTTCTTCACCATGCTGGGGCTCCACGCCGCGCTCGGACGGCTGATCGCTCCTGGCGAGGGTGACACGCCGAAGACGGCTCCGGTGGTGGTACTCGGGCACAGTTATTGGCAGAGGCGATTCGGCGGCGATGCTGGCGTGATCGGACGCAGCGTGACCTTAGATGGGCAAATGGTGACCGTGATCGGCGTGGTGCCGAAGGAGTTCAACGGACCTTATAACCTTATCGAATTGGACGCGTACGCCCCCATCGGAGTGTACGACACAACCGCGGATAGAAACTTCTTCACAGATCGCCGCGATACGGAGTTGCGCGTTTTGGCCACCTTGAAGCGCGGCATGACCACAAAGCAAGCGGAAGCCTCTCTCAACGTCATCGCGCAGCGCCTGGCGAAAGCATATCCTGAAACCAACAAGGGGCAGATCGTGCGAGTGATTCCGGAGCGGCTCGCCCGCCCCGAGCCCGCCGTCGAGAGCGCCATGCCGCTGGTGACCACTGTCTTTTTGGTTATGGTCGGCCTGGTTCTGCTGGTGGCGTGTTTCAACGTCGCCAACCTGCACCTGGCGCGGGCGGCGGCGCGCGAGAAAGAGATCGCCGTTCGCGCTGCTTTGGGCGCCAGCCGCGGACGCCTGATCCGGCAGATGTTGACCGAGAGTTTTCTTCTGGCCATGGCGGGCGCGGCGGGCGGCGCGCTGATGGGAAACTGGGCGATCAAGGGCCTGGAGAAATTGAGGCCGTTGGGCGATTTCGCACTGCGGCTCGCCTTCACATTTGACTGGCGTGTTTTTGCCTACGTTGCGGGCGTCGCTTTAGTGGCGGGGATTGTTGCCGGGGTGGCGCCGGCGCTACGCACCTCACGAACGAATCTGAATGAGACTTTGCGTGAAGGCGGCCGTGGTCTGATTGGCGACACCCGGCACCACTGGCTCCGCAACGGGCTGGTGATGGCGCAGGTGGCCGGCTCGTTGATCGTGCTTGTCGCCGCCGGGCTCTTCACACGCAGCCTTACCAAGGCGGAAGCCGTCGACCTGGGCTACGATCCGCATCAGGTCCTGAACGTGAGCCTCGATCCGAAACTCCAGGGCTATGACCAACCGCACGGGGAGGCTTTCTTCCGCGAGTTGCTGAGCCGCGCGAAAGCGCTGCCCGGTGTGGAATCGGCGAGCTTGGCATTCTCGCTTCCCTTAGGCTATTACAGCGACGGCACCAGCGTGGCGGCGGAGGGCCAACCCGCCCAGCCGGCGGATAAGCCTACCCCGGGCGCGGGCTTCAATTGCGTGACCCCCGATTATTTCTCCACGATGCGAATGAAGATCCTGCGAGGGCGCGCCTTCGCGGAAGCCGATACCAGTACTTCCCCGCCCGTAGCCATTGTGAATGAGACGATGGCTGAGCGCCTTTGGCCACACCGCGAGGCGCTTGGGCAGCGATTTCTCACGGGAGGCTCCGAGGGACCATTAAAGTCCGCTCAAGGCGGTTCGCAGCCGTGGAGGACCGTAGTCGGCGTGGTGCGCGATGCGAAGCTGACCGGCCTCCTTGATTCGCCCGGCAATTTCTTCTACGTACCTCAGACGCAGAATTACAAATCGCTCCACGTCCTTCAAGTGCGCACGTTGGTCCCGCCTCGGTCGCTGAAGGCTCCCATCGAAGCCCTGGTGCGAGAATTGGACCCGAATTTGCCGGTCTTCGACGTGATGACCATGGAGCAGACGGTCGCCGGCGCCAATGGTTATTTTCTCTTTACGATGGGCGCCGGCTTTGCGGCATCCCTGGGCCTTCTCGGGTTGATCTTGGCAGTGGTGGGGGTCTATGGCGTGGTGTCGTACGGCGCCAGCCAGCGCCAACACGAGATCGGAATCCGCATGGCGTTGGGCGCGCATCCCAGGAGCGTTCTGGGGCTCGTCATTCGCCAAGCCGTCGTCCTGGTGGGCGCGGGGATCGGGATCGGTATCCTTGCCGCCCTCGGCGTTAGCCGCCTGTTGGTCAGCTTGCTCGTGGGCGTGACATCCTATGATCCGATTACCCTCGTGAGTGTTTCAGGAATAATGCTGGCGGCAGCGCTGCTGGCTTGTTACATTCCCGCCCGCCGCGCCACCAAGGTCGATCCGCTGGTGGCGCTGCGGCACGAGTGAGGCAGTTGTCAGTCGTCAGTTGTCAGTGGTCAGTTGTGGGGTTGGACAGAAGCCCTCTCCCTCGGGGAGAGGGTGGGCCGCAACGGCGCTCTCATCAGTCGTCGCGGGCCGGGTGAGGGGTCCGTTCGCTACGCCCTCGGGACGCTGAGGTAAACGCTCAGGTAGTTCACTAGCAGCGTGGATGCGTTACTCATCTCGAGGTCAAGGGCTTCCAGATTGCTCTTAAAGTATCTGTAGCCCAGCCACGCTGGCATTGCTACCATGAAGCCCAGAACGGTCGGCGCCAGCGCCAGCGATAGCCGTTCGGCTATGGCGGCCATGCAAGCAGACCTGGCTGCGCCACAGCCGGGGAACGAATTGGCCATTCCCAAGACTGTACCCAACAGCGCGACGAACGGCGCCAACGATGCTACAGTTGCGAGGCCCCTCAGACCGCTCTGCAACTCCGCATGAACAACAGCCGCCGTGCGCCTCGTAGCTCGCTCGACAGCTTCGAGCACTTCTCGGTCGGATTCGAGCATGGCCGCTCCTTTCACAATATAATTGTACTCTCAGCCTGACCTGGTGGAAAGTCAAGTCAGTAGCGGAGGTGAAACGCCGCATGGGGAATCTTTTTGTAACCAAAGAGGAGATGCGCGACGAGCGCGTGATCGAGTGGCTGGCATCATCTTTCCAGGACTTGCGGCACGGACTGGTGCTGATGCGGCGGGACCCGGGTGTCTCCGCCCTCATTGTGCTGGTGCTGGCGCTGGGGATTGGAGGCAACGCCGCGGTCTTCACACTGCTGAAGGCCGCCTTCCTTGATCGCCTGCCGTTTCGCGATGCGGGCCGGTTGGTGACGATCATCGAAAACGATGGCTGGATCCCGACCGTGTCCGAGTTTCTCGAGATTCAAAAGCACACCAGAACCCTGGACGGGATGGCGTTTGCGGAACACCGCGACATGCAACTGAGCGGGAGGGGCGAGCCCACGCGGGTTTTTGCGGCTCGCGTGACCGCATCCTTCTTCCCACTATTAGGCGTAAACGCCGCACTGGGCCGGACGTTTGTCGAGGAAGAGAATCAGCCGGGCCGGCCTCCGGCCGTACTCCTCACCGACGCCTTCTGGCGGTCGCGCATGGGATCGGACGCCGCCATTGTCGGCCGAACGCTTCGGTTGGATGGCCAACCTGCCGTGGTGGTGGGCGTGCTCCCGCCCGGTTTCCATTTCGATTACCCTACGCTGGACATTGCAGAGCCGGTTGACATCTACGTCTCCTATCCTCTCGAACCCTTCTCTACGTTCGAGCGAGCTGCCAACGGTCAAGGCGTGCCGGTTCGCGTGCTGGGCCGCTTGCGGGAGGGTACCACACTGGAGCAGGCGCAGTCTGACCTCTGGGACACGGCGTTGGTTCTGGCGGGTGAGAACACCTCTCCATTCCCAGGCCACCCTCACGATCCAGTCATGTTTGGCTTCAACGCCATGCCGCTACGGGACGCCATCGTGGGAAGTCAGCGGGCGCTGCTATGGCTGCTGCTGGGCGGCGTGGGCGTGCTCTTGCTGATCGCCTGCGCGAACACCGCGCAACTGCTCCTGGCGCGCTCGCTGCGACGGGCGAGGGAAATTGCGGTTCGGTCAGCACTGGGGGCCAGCCGTTTGCGTTTGATCCGCCAATTCCTTCTGGAGGGGCTGGGGCTGGCCTGTTGCGGCGGCGCGGCCGGCCTGCTGCTTTCCGGCTGGATAGCTCACGTCCTCGTACGGCTTTTGCCGGTGCGAAGCCCGCTGCTGGCTTCAGCGCACGTGGACGGGCGCGCCATCGCCTTCACGCTTGCAGTCTCAATGATATCGGCGCTCGTCTTCGCCATCATCCCGGCGCTCAAGGGCAGCCGCTGGACGCCCGGCCCGAGCCTCAGCGCGCACGCCACCACGCGCGAGGGAAACCGCTGGCGTCACGCCATGATTGCGATTGAAGTGGCGCTCTCCGTGTTTCTGCTGTGTGGCGCGGGGTTGGTGGCGCAAAACCTGCGGAGTCTGATTTCCGCCCCTCTGGGCTTTAACCCTCAACACGTAGTGATCATGCGGCTGATGCTGACTTTTGGAAAATCGGAGCTTCCGGACCTGAGGGCGGGCAAAGCGCTGGAAAGCTACGTGGAAAAAATCGAAGCCATCCCGGGAGTTGAGGCGGCCGCCACTATTACGGGCCCGCCGCTGCGGCCAGCGCGCGGGGGAGGGCCGGTGCAGCTTGTCGGAGTGGCGGACCCCGGCACCATGGCGTGGTCCCATCAGATTTCGCCGGATTACTTTCGCACTTTGGGCATTCCCCTGTTTGCCGGACGGACCTTCAACGCGGGCGACGCCGGACCGAAAATCACGGTGGCCATCGTGAATGAAGAGTTCGCCCGCCATTTTGGTCTGGGGCCGAATGTGGTGGGCATGCAGATCCCCGACCCGGAGGGGCCGATCACCATCGTCGGCCTGGTGGGTACGGTCCGCACCCGTCGCCTGGAGACGCGACCCTTTCCGGAATGCTATTACTCTTTCTTGCAGCTTTCCTGGCCGAACGTGCATCTGGTGGTACGTTCGACGCTCCCGACGGGGCAATTGCTGAAAGAGGTCAAGGCGGCCATTGCTTCTGTTAACCCCGATCAGGCCGTATTTGGCGTCGAGACGATGAACGAACTGGTAGCAGAATCGCTTCCCGAGCCACGGTTCGACGTATATCTGATTGGCGTGTTCGCGCTTCTGGCGGTGGCCATGGCGGGCGCGGGGATGTACAGCGTGATTTCGTTCCTGGTCTCGCAGCGCACCGGCGAAATTGCCATTCGCATGGCGCTGGGCGCGGGGCGCGCCGCAATTATGAAAACGGTCCTGGCGGCGACGAGTCTGTGGGTACTGGCAGGATTGGCCGGAGGTCTCTACCTCGGTTATGCAGCCGGCAAAACCCTTCGCTCGCTGACCGACACCGAGGCTGTGGCCTCTCCCACAACGTACGCCGTGGTGGCGCTGTTCTTTCTCGCGGTGACCTTAGTCGCCGTTTACCTGCCCGCGCGCCGCGCCACCCGGCTCGATCCCGCCGCGGCGCTGCGCTGCGAGTAAGTTTGATGGTGGTGCGGGCGTCTCGCCCGCGGTCGCGGGAGCGTCCCGCTCCCGCAATTTATGCCTGCGCGGACAGAGCCTATCATGAGCAGAGCGAAGGAATGCCCGGGCGACAGCGGGCGAGACGCCCGCACCACAAAGTTGGCCGCCGCGACGCTCTACGCTCCCAGGTACATAACGTGAACGTACGTCCCCAGCCTCACGTTATAGGCAAGGTACCAGCCGATGTGATCGGGATCGTCGTAGATGATGATTTCGTCGGAATCCCAGAGCCAGCCATTGCAGAAGCCAACATCGTACGGGGCAACGCTAAAGAAGAACCCGCCAAACCAGAAACGCCCCGGACCGCCTCCCCCCAGGCGCCAGCGATGGCTAGGGCCGAAGCCGCCCGTGAAGTGTCCGTGCTCCCAAGGATGATCGATATGGTAATGAGGATCATTCTTGCCCGTGTCGTGCCCGACCCACTTATTGCCCTTATCGACGTGCGGAGCGTTCGGGTGGCCGGCCTTGTCACTGTAATTCCGGTTTTCCTGGGCGGGATGCGGGTTCCCGCGGACCGGCGCCGGCCCCCGGGTTGGCGGAGCGGCGTGCTCGGCGCCCTTTTCCTCATGTTCCCCGCCTCGTTGACCAAAAGCTGCAAGCGAAATCACTAACAACGCTACGAGAAGCCCAATGTACTTTTTCATGTTCAGCTCCGTGGGTTGAATTGGTAAAGTCTCGTCAGCACTTGTCTGGTTGAGGCAACCCTGATGGTTGCCCGCCTCGAGCGGCCAAAAGCGCCGCACCTGTTGGATGCATGGAGCTCCCAAAGCGGCTGCAAAAAATGCGCCGACAGCTTGAGCTTAAGCGTGAGCAGCCCCAATGCGGTCAATCAAGCCAAGCTGCTCTTTGCGATTCTCGGCGCCGATGGTGAAGGCGTGCAGCAGGTCGAGCGAGATGGCGTATCTCAACGCCTCGTCCACGCGCGTTCGCATGTCACCCTGGCCGAGGATCTTCATACCGACAATCGCCTTGCCGGATTGGCGTCCCTCTCGCAGCGTCGCCACGACGGTGGCGGGATCGGCATCCATGTGCGATCCGATCGGGTTCACGCGCGAGAGCATGACCTGGACCCAAGGGGATTTGGCCGCGGCGCGAAGGGCCCCGAGGGTATGGCAGGAGCAGCCGTGGGCGCGGACAATTCCCTTCTCCTGGGCTTCCGAGATGGCGTCCATGGCGGGTCGGCTTTTCTCGGTCCAGTCGTCGTCCGTCAGGCAGTGCATCATGAGGATGTCGATGTAGTCGGTTCCCAGTTCTTTGCGGAAGCGGTCAATGTCCGCGCGCATTCCGGCGCCATCGCGCGCCCAGGATTTTGACATGACGGTGATCTTCTCCCGGGGCAGTTTCTTCAAGGCCGCCGCCACGTGCGCATGCGTCCCATAGGAATCCGCCGTGTCAAAGAAACGCAGCCCATGGTCGTATCCCTGCATGAGCAGATCGGCGAGGCCCTGGACGCCCAAGGCTGATTGGTTGGAATGATGATTGACACCCACCGTCCCCGTTCCACAGGCCAGCCGCGACGTCTTGAGGCCGGTCTGGCCAAGGGTGACGATGTCTGAGGCGCTGAACTTACCTGCCGCAGCCGGCAAGGCCTCCGCCCATGCCTTCGGAGTAAGCCACGTCCCCGCAACCCCCGCCAACGACTTGGTCAAGAAATCTCGACGCCTCACGGAAGCACCTCCAAAAGAGTTTATTTAACGCAGCTTGCGCCGCCTATTTTCCTTAGGCAAAATCAGCCCGAACCGCGAACCTGATACCCTAACTTTACCATGGCTGGCATGCCGGAGCAACCAGCGTCGAATGCCGGGAGATGCGTAGCGGCAGACCGCAACCAAATGCAGATTCTTCGCTTCGCTCAGAATGACATGTCATCCTGAGCGAAGCGAAGGATCTGCTTTTCTTCGGCCCTTGCGTTGCGAAACGAATCGGTCCCATAATCTGACCGTGCCAATTTGTAAATCAGATCACCAAAGGACAGTTCCGATGTCGAGTAATGACCTATCACGCCCGCGCGATTTTTCAGGCAGAATCTCGCGTCGTCATTTCCTGGGAGGCGCCACAGCTATGGCCGTGATGAATTCATCGCTCGCCGCGCAGGGGCAGGAGAATTCGATGCACAACTCAATCCTGGCTTATGTTGGTACTTACAGCTCGCCGCAAGGCCCCGAGGGGAGCAAGGGGTACGGGCAAGGCATCTACCTGTTTCAAATGAATCCCGCCACGGGCGCGCTTTCGCAATCCGCGCTCTTTGCGGACGACTCGAATCCCTCCTGGCTGGCGTTCGATCCCTCCCGCACGCACCTGTACGCTGCGAATGAAACGGGCAATTTCGAAGGCGCGAATTCAGGCTCGGTAAGCGCCTTCTCCATCGATCGGACGAACGGCCATCTCACTCGCCTTAACACCGTCAGCTCACAGGGCGCCGGCCCTGCCCACCTGAGCGTCCACCCTTCAGGCAAATACGTACTGGTCGCCAACTATGAGGGAGGGACGGTGGCGGTACTCCCCATCCGCGCGAATGGGGAGTTGGGCTCTGCCACCGACGTTAAAAAAGACTCCGGCAAGGTGGGGCCGACGCAGGCTGCCAGCGCACCGCCCGGAAGCTTTGCCATCAGCGGCCACGAGGCTCCTCACGCGCACATGATTGAGGCCGACCCTTCAGGCCGATTCGTTCTGGTCAACGATCTGGGATTGGATCAGACCTTGATTTGGAGGTTCGATGCCGAGAAAGGCACGCTCACCGCCAATGATCCCGCGTCGGTTTCACTGCCGCCCGGGGATGGGCCGCGCCATTTCGCCTTCCATCCCAACCGCCGGTGGATGTATTCGCTGCAGGAAGAGGCCTCCACGATGGTGGTGTATGACTTCGACGCCACACGCGGAACGTTGACCGCGAAGCAAACCCTCTCGACCTTGCCCAAAGGCTTTGCGGGCACCAATTTCACTTCGGAGGTGTTGGTCTCAGCCGACGGCAAGTTCGTTTACGCCGCCAACCGGCTTCACGACACCATCGCCGTCTTTTCCATTGGACCGGAAGGCACTCTGACCTGGGTGAGTGAAGCCTGGACTCGGGGCGATTATCCGCGCAGCTTCAACATCGACCCCACAGGGAACTTTCTTTACGTTTGCAATCAGAGGAGTGACGCCATCACGACCTTTCGCGTCGATCGGGAGAGCGGCAACCTGAACTTCACCGGCCACTACACCCCGGTGGGCACCCCGGCGATCATCATCTTCCTCCACTAGTTTTGGAGTGCGGCAGCTTGCTGCCGCTTTCCCCGGCGCGAGCTTGCTCGCGCCCCTTCGTTCGGATCCCAAATCCCGGCCAGCAAGCTGGCCTGAGCAAAAGCGGCAGCAAGCTGCCGCACTCCAAAGCGCCCGCGGTGTGGGTTACTACTCGGTCTCCGACCCTCGCGTCATGACGTAGACCAATTGAAACTGGGTAAGGCCTCCGCTGCTCTTGATTCCCACCACATGTTGTTCCTGCTTTGTGCCGGCCTTCAGGACGAGTTCCCCGTTCTCAGGCTGGTCGTCGTCGCAGCCAAGCTCATTGGAGGAACTTCCTTTATTGTCCCCAGTGGTTACTTTCGATGAGCCCCTGCAATCCAGCACCTTACCGTATTTCGACAGCGCCTTACGATAGAACGCGGCAACTTTTTCGGGGCCGTCGTTCGACTCGAGCTTCAGCACGGCCAGCTTGAACCCCGAGTTCCCGCCCCACAAACCAAACTTGACTGCCGGACTGTCTTCGGACTTGTCCTTGTGCTCCCGTGCCCCGGGGTACAACGGCAAGCCCACGTCCTTCGCACCCGCCCGCTTGCTGGCGACAATTCCGAAACCTTCCTGGTCCATGTCGGAATCGGGTTTGCCCGAGCCTTTCTTGTCCTGCGCCTCCAACGGCAACGCAGCCAGAAAAATCAGCCCAAGTATCACGACTCCAAAAGGCCTGCGCCCAGTGTGCCAGCCGGCCACACGATTCCATCGCCTTGTTTCCATTTTCGCCTCCCACTACCAAGATGTACGCGATGCCGGAAGGCGAAGTTCCATGGAGAAGCGGGCTGAGGCCGTAATGCCTGCTGACGAAATTCCGTGTCACATCGTGGAGGGCACGGAAGGGCGGGGCTTCAGCCCCGCCCTTCCAGAGATCACGGCAACTTCTTGAGCGCTTCCAAAATCTCTCGATTTCCGGGTTGTTCCCTCAGCTCGTAGATCTTGGACCAGGCGATCTTGCCTTCCTTATCCACGATAAACACCGCCCGATCATTGAAGAACGGCACTTGATGTTTGGTGGGGGGAAAGATGCCGTAATCCGCGGCCGTCTTGGCATAAGGCCAGCGATCCGTCGCCAGAGGGTATTTGAGGCCGCCCAAGTGCTTCTGGAAAGCGATATGGCAGAAAACGGTGTCCGTGCAGACGCCCACGACCTGGGCGTTCAAGTCAGCAAAGCGGGCGAGGTCCGCCTGGATTGCTGACAACTCGTTCTGTCAAACCGGGGTAAAGTCGAGCGCGTAAAAAGCGATCACCACATTCTTGCCCCGATGGGCGGAAAGCTGAAACTCACCCTGCGTGGCGCCGGTGGTCGAGCTGAGCTTGAAGTCGGGCGCTGTGTCTCCGACGTTTAGTGTCATTAGAACCTCCGTGGTTAGATTGATTGAGTCAGCCCGCGGAGCGGGCGGCAGCGAGTAGCCCACGGCGTAAGCCGTGGGTTCGTAAGGCTTCCCTGACCCCGTTCGCCCTCTCCCGCCGGGCGGGAGAGGGGGAGAAAGGGGGAGAGTGCCCCCTTTTCCCTGGGCTTGCGCCCTGGGCTACTCTCTGTCGCCCCTTCGGGGCTGAGGTGCATGACCCGGCTTAATCAACGAGCTTGCGTTGCACGACGCTATGTGCTGCGTACTCCGGCGGCGGGCTTGGCCGGCGGTGCGACGACGGGCAGCTTCTCAATTTTGACCTTCGCAATCCGCCGGCCGTCCATCTCTGTCACCATATAGCGCCGGTCTTCATAAACGATGCTCTCTCCACCCTTAGGGACCGTGCCCAGGAACGACAGAACAAATCCAGCCAAGGTTTCATATCCCGCGCCGCGCGGCAGCACGATCTCGTAATCATTCGCCAGGTCACGGAGGTTAATCGAAGCGTCCATGACCAGGACGTTGCCGCTCACCTGGTGGATCGCCTGCTCATCCTGGTCGTATTCATCCCGGATTTCGCCCACCAGTTGTTCGAGAACATCCTCCACCGTCACCAAGCCCACATAAGTGCCGAACTCATCCACCACCAGGGCCAGGTGAGAATGCTGCTGCCGCGCATCGTCGAGTACCTGGCTGAGCGGCTTCGACTCCGGGACGATCATGGGCTGGCGTAGAATCGGGCGCAAGTCCATCGGCGACTGAAGCGACACGCCGCTCTTCAGCCGCTCGGACACAACCCTCAGCAGGTCCTTGGTGTAAAGTATTCCGACCACGTGGTCTGGCGATCCCTCGTAAATCGGCAGGCGCGAGTGCTGGTCTTTGACGATCCGCTCCAGCAGGCTCCGCAGGTCCTGCGTAAACGGCAGGCAGGTGATCCTGGTCCAGGGAACCATGATCTCCTTCACCAGAATGAAATCCAGGTCGAAGACCGTATGGATGATATCTTCCTGCTCTTCCCGAAGCAGGCCGTGCTTGCGGATCGACGAGACGATGAGCTTCACTTCTTCCGGCGTGTGCTGCGGCCTGTAGCCCCGCAACGGAGAACGGCCAAAGACCCCCAAAACGCCGTTCGCCATTCCCACCAGGGCTGCCACCGCGTAGCGGCTGAGCCTCAAAAACGCCAGCATCGGCCGCGCCACCACCAGAGAAACCATCTCCGCATGGTCGTACGCCACCGCTTTCGGGACCAGTTCTCCCAGCACCATGAGAAGAACCGTGATGAGCACAAAAGCGACAGCTCCCGCCAGCGAGTGGACCAGCACCGCGGAGGCGTGCCCGTGCAGTCCCACATCCAGCACCGGCTGCAGGGTCCGGGCTATAAACCCCTCGCCCAGCCAGCCCAGCAGCAGGCTGACGACGGTCACCCCGAGTTGTGTCCCCGAAATCAGCGAGCCGATGTCCGCCAGCAACTTCTGCACAAGAGGCGCTCGTAGATCACCGTCTCGCGTCAGTTGCTCGATGCGCGTCCGTCGCACGCTGAGGAGCGCATATTCGGTGGCGGCGAAAAACGCGTTCAGCCCGATCAGCCCGAGGATAATAAGTCCGCGTAGGAATAACACGTCAGAATCACCTACAACCGAAGCATTGTAGGACAAAACTCTTGAGTTTCGCAAAAGGTGGTTGGGGGGTCGTTGCAGTATATCAACCTATGCATCGTGCGGAGAAACTCTTGCACCCTGTCGAAACTGCTTTGAAAATGGTTGCGCCGCACGCGCATTTTCACGGTTTCCGGGTGCCGCGAGCGGCATGGGCGATTTGAGCGGATCAATTACACCCAGTACTGCAAGCCCGCGGGGGCAGGGTACCTGGGTGTGGCCCAGGTAAGGAAATCGGCCGCTTTGTACGTGCCGTCGGTGATGTCATGGTCGTGCTCCATTTCCACTCTGGCGTTGGCGTGCAGACAGTTGCGTCCCCGGAGCCAGGAAACGAAGTAGTAGATGCTCTGGGCATTCGGCGCGTAATGGCCGCTCTGGTTCGTGATGATCTGCGCTAATCCATTGTTGGCGACCAGCATCCCGGAACAGCGGATCTTCTTGCCCTGTTTGGCAGAGGCATGGATGAATCCGTCCACCCCGTGCTCGTGGGCCCAGAGTTGGCACTCCTGGTCCCACACGAATGCCACCGCCCCGGCAGGACCTTTGCCGCTGGGGCGAAAATCCGCGGTCTTCAGCAGCACCCGGACGCCTCCCCCGGTTAGAATCCGCTCGTACTCCAACTTTGCGTTCAACTGGTAGACATAAGCCAAATCCTGACCCTCGTACGATATTGTATTGGGGTCCTTGAATTGATCAGCCCCCGCCGTCACCACCGGCGTTCCCAGGCAGAACGGGTGATATTCCAGCCACTCGTAAAAACTGGCGTTAGGGTTGGTCGCGCGGACCGGGTTCGAAGCAGGTTGCCCCACGATGTAGTCGAGAAAGGCATCGCCCATCTTGTTGACGCTGTTGTCCTGGGTAGGATCGGCCGGGTCAAGAAAAACGAAGGTCTGGCGATGAAAGGGGTCGATCTTCTCGATCGTGGCGTAGGGGGTTGCGTGCAGTTTTTCGCCTCCGTCCCGCGTGTTGTCGCCGGCAAGCCCCCGCAGGAACATTGAAAGCTGCACCCTGTTTTTGTATTTGGCTTTGGCGGTTTTGTGCCACTCCTTCATGGCAGCCAGGTAGTCAGCCTTCTTTATGGCCCGTTTGCCGAGAGAGCGGACCCATAGGTCAAGTTGGTTGTTAAGCTGCTTTGCGGCTGCTTTCATAGCGAGCACGTGCGTGGGGCCAAGGAGCGAAATGTACTTTCCGCACAAGATATTGATAAACTTCAGCTTCTGAATCCTTTCGTCAAACTTCGTGTAGTCGTCCTTGGCAATGCCGTCGTAGGCAGTGATCTGATTCGTGATTTGTTGCAGGGCCATGGCGGGGGTGTTCACCAAGCCTCCTGTAGAACCGACAGTCCATCCGCCTCCCCCGGGGCGTGCCGCAGCCCTGGCCCCGCCGAGCACGGGATTGACGCGCGCCGCAGCGGCGGCGGCATTGGCTTGAATGTGCGCCCACTCTGCGGGGGAAAGAATGTCACGCCAAGGATTCTTGTTTCCAGCGATAGAAACCTCCGTATGTCGCCAACAATCCGGATGGACCCAGGAGAAAAGCCGGGGCATCCACCTGACATAAAGTCTATGCACCCAGTCTAGCAAATCACAATCCCCACTGCAACCCAACCCTGAGCGCTTTCGTGCATTTTTCACTGTGCATTTTTCACTGTTGTACCTCGATGATAATGTCCCCTTTTCTCCTCGTTAGAAATGTCCCCTAATAGAGTCTCCGAAAGGAGGCAGATTGGGGCGAACCAGGATGAGTGAGAGGGAGTTGA
>JBEKMN010000050.1:0-98091 GCA_050008495.1 Terriglobia bacterium
ACCACCCACAACATCCATCCCATGCCCAAGGATAATCGGGAATGGAATATGTCTCAGCCGCCAGGGGCCGCTCCCATTCAGCAGAAATTCGCGCGCGAAGAAGTGATGATCCCGGTGAAATGCAACCAGCACCCTTGGATGCGCGCTTATATCGGTGTGTTGAAAACTCCCTTTTACGCCGTGACCGGAAGCGACGGGACGTACACCATAAAGGGCCTTCCGCCCGGTGATTACACGATCGGGGCGTGGACGGCCACGGGCGGCGTGGACGGCCAAACGCAAGAGCAGAAGGTGACCGTGGGGGCCAAAGAGACGAAGACGGTGGATTTCAGCTTTAAGGGTTGACCGTCGACAGTCGAACGCTCTCAGGAGAATTACCCTCCCCCTCGAACGACGTGCCCCCCCGGGGCGAGGGTGGCCCGCGACGGCGCCTCAATCAGCCGTCGCGGGCCGGGTGCGGGGTTCTTTAACTTGAGCAATCTAAACGTACCGTGACGTGGCGAGCAAAACGAGCTCTTGCGTTTTTTCCGAACCTTAAGTGCTAGCGTTTCATCTAAGTTAGGGGAAAGTTCCTCACTTACTGTACAGGGCTTTTCAGTCAAAACTTGACCCGTATCAGATCTTCGCCTTGCAGCTTTGGTGGAGCGGGGCGACTTCGATAGGAGCAATAACCTATGGGGCTGGCGATTGCATTGGTGGTTGTCCTCATCACGCTCGTCTCCGGCTACTTCTTCATGGCCAAGACGTGGTGGTTCCCACCTGACATCACCGCCAACTACGGCCACGCCATCGACCACCAGTTCATGCTGACGCTGGTCATTACGGGCATCATCTTCGTTGTTGCCCAAGTGGCGCTAGCCTACGCCGTCTGGCGGTTTCGGGACCGCGGAGACGGGAGGAAGGCCGGCTACTCTCACGGCAACAACAAACTGGAGTTCACCTGGACGCTCGCTGCGGCCATCATTTTCATCGGGCTGAATCTGATGGGTTATCACATTTGGGCGTTCGTGCATTTCATGGGACCCCAGCCGGGATCGATGCGAATCGAGGTTTGGGGGCAGCAATTCGCGTGGTACTTCCGCTACCCCGGGCCTGACGGCAAGTTTGGTCCCGTGCACGTCGAGAAGGTTGACGATGCCACCGGTAATTTTCTGGGGCTCGACCGCGATCACGACGCGGATTCTAAAGACGACATCGTTACAGCCACCCTCGCGATCCCGGTCAATCAGCCGGTCGAGGTCATCTTGCGGTCCAAGGACGTTACCCACTCGTTTTTCGTTCGTGAACTCCGATTGAAACAGGATTTGGTTCCGGGGATGGAGATTCCCATTCACTTCACCGCCACCAAGGTCGGCACTTACGAGATTGCGTGTGCCGAGTTGTGTGGCCTGGGCCACTACAAGATGCGGGCCTTCCTGAACGTGATGCAGCACGAGGATTTCCAAAAGTGGCTCCAGAGCATGGCGCAAGCGCAGTAGAGCGGAGAACGGAAACTGGAAAATGGAAATTGGAAAATCGAAATTCGCCGCATTGTGTCATCCTGAGCGAAGCGAAGGATCGCTGCAGTTGTTTGTGAGTCGTTGAGACATAGGATACTGCGGAGATCCTTCGCTTCGCTCAGGATGACAGCCGGTTGATGGGTTCACGGTTTGCTCGGGCAATGGGTTCCCGCTTCCGCGGGAATGACTCACTCTGGCGGTTATTGATTTTAGATTCTGACTCCTGACTTCTGACTCCTCCGGAGGATGTATGAGCATCGCAAGCGTGAATGTTGGCATTTCTCGGCTGGGGCAAGTCCAAATCCGTGCGCACGACGTCAAACGGGCGACGATGTTCTACCAGGATGTGCTTGGACTGAAGCTGCTTTTCGAGGCGCCGCCAGGGCTCGCGTTCTTCGACTGTGGAGGGGTTCGGCTGATGATTGACCGCCCGGAGAAGCCGGAGTTCGATCATCCGTCTTCCATCCTGTATTTCGCCGTGCCGGACATCCAGGCTGCCCATGCTCAGTTGAAACAGAGCGGCGTGCATTTCGAAGACGAACCGCATGTGATCGCCCGAATGCCGGACCACGATCTGTGGATGACGTTTTTCCGGGATCCAGAAGACAACTTGATGGCGCTCATGAGTGAAGTGGCAAGATAACGAAAAGCGAAGATGGAAAATAGAAACTGGAAAATGGAAATTCTGAACGTAGCAGCGTGTCACCCCCGCGAAAGCGGGGTCCCATCGTCGGCGGAGTCGCTCATTTGCGGGTGTGAACCCGTGAAGCGCGTGATGTCTTACGAACTCGTAAATCGCGGGTTCCCAGTTTCCATTTTCTAATTTCGATTTTCCAACGGGGGCAGTTGGGAGGCAATTGATGTCACAAGGACACGCTGAGGCGATTGAACACCACGCGGCGCATGCGCCGTCTGGGTTCATCCGAAAGTACCTTTTCAGCCTCGATCACAAAGTGATTGGGATCCAGTATTACCTGCTGGCTCTTGTCTCGGTGTTCATCGGGCTGACGCTTTCGATCCTGATGCGCTTGCACCTGGTCTGGCCTCAAGCGAGTGTCCCGTTTCTTGACAAGCTTTCTCCTGTCGGCGCTCCGAACGGCGTTATCTCCCCGGAATACTATCTCTCGCTGCTGACACTGCACGGTACGATGATGGTCTTCTTCGTTCTGACCACGGCGCCGCAAAGCGGCTTTGGAAACTACTTTCTGCCCATTCAGATTGGCGCTGAGGACATGGCGTTTCCGCGGCTCAACATGTTGTCCTTCTGGGTGACTTTCGCAGCTTTCATCACCCTGGTGGCCACGTTCTTTATTCACGATGGCCCGCCCATCGGAGGCTGGACTTCTTATCCGCCCTTGAGCGCGCTCGGCGGAGCGGCGGGCCCGGGAATGGCCATGGGTGAGAATCTCTGGATCATTTCCATTGCACTTTTCTGCGTCGCGTCCATGCTTGGCGCCATTAACTTCATTGCGACCACTCTCGACCTCCGCGCCCGCGGGCTTTCTTTGATGAAACTGCCCCTCACCTGCTGGGCATGGTTTCTGACCGCAATTCTGGGACTGCTTTCTTTTGCAGTGTTGCTGGCTGCTGGAGTTCTTCTGCTGCTCGATCGCGTCGGCGGCACGAGTTTCTTCATCCCAGGCGGCCTGATCATCAGCGACAAGATTGTTCCTCATACCGGGGGTTCGCCTCTGCTGTGGCAGCACTTGTTCTGGTTCTTCGGACACCCCGAGGTCTACATCGCCATCCTTCCGGGCATGGGCGTCACTTCCCACATCATCTCGACTTTCTCTCGCAAGCCGGTTTTTGGCTACCGCGCCATGGTTTACGCCATGTCGGCCATCGGGATTTTGGGGTTCACCGTGTGGGGACACCACATGTTTGTAAGCGGCATGAGTCCATATTCGGCGTTTGCCTTCTCGATCCTCACCATGGCCATTGGCGTCCCCTCCGCCATCAAGACCTTCAACTGGATCGGCACCATGATCGGCGGCAAAATTCGCTTTACGCCACCCATGCTGTTCGCGATCGGATTCGTGTCGCTCTTTATCACCGGAGGCCTCAGCGGCATCTTCCTGGGTCAGCCGCCTATCGACCTCTATTTCCACGACACCTATTTCGTTCTCGCTCATTTCCACATGATTATGGGGGTGGCCGCCATCTTCGGAATCTTCGCGGGAACGTACTTCTGGTTTCCCAAGATGTTCGGCCGCATGATGAACGCGACGCTGGGGAAGATTCACTTCTGGTTTACCTTTGTGGGCGTCTACGCGATTTTCATGCCCATGCATTACCTGGGTCTGGAAGGAAACCCGCGGCGCTACTCGGAGTTTATTGACAATTTCCTGCTGCCGCTGATTTCCGTGCACAAGTTCATTTCCATCGCGGCGTTCATCACCGGAGCCGCGCAGCTTTTCTTCCTGTTCAACCTTTTCTGGAGCATGTTCAAGGGCGAGAAGGCGACGGAGAACCCCTGGGAAGCCACGACCCTCGAGTGGACGATTCCCTCGCCCCCGCCTTTTGACAACTTCGCGGGAAAGCACCCCGTAGTCTTTAACGGCGCTTACGAATTCAGTGTCCCGGGTGCCGCAAAAGATTATGTCATGCAGAACTCGCCCGAAGGAGTTGTGGCGGGACACTGACGTCAGTTGTTCGTGGTCCGTCGTCCGTTGTGCCGTTAGCAAGTGGCAGCGGACTACGGATTATGAACCACGGACCACGGACAACTGACAACGGACAGAGATATCTATGGGTTCAACAACGCTAACCAAGCCAGAAGAGGCCGTCAGGATCGGAGACGGCGGCCGGGGCGGAGGTGGCTTCCAACCCAGCGGCTTTGGCGGCGGCGAGGGTTGGGGTGAATTCCGAGTACCAGAGCGGACCTATCGGCTGGGCATGTGGTTTGCCTTGACCGGAATTGTGATGTTGTTTGCGGCCTTCACCAGCGCCCTGGTGGTTCGCAAGGGAATGTCGTTCGACTGGGTTCCGGTCCGCATGCCTCGCATTCTGTGGCTGAATACGTTCGTGCTGCTGGCGAGCAGCGCCGCCCTGGAACTCTCCCGCCGCTCCCTCCGCGCCGGCACAGCGAAGGCTTTTACCCGCTGGCTCGCGGCAGCATTGGTACTGGGCCTAGGGTTCCTCGCGGGTCAGCTCATCGCGTGGCGCGAATTGGCGACGCGGGGAATTTATCTGGCCAGCAATCCGGGCAGCTCGTTCTTCTACGTATTGACGGCCGCGCACGGCTTCCACTTGCTGGGAGGCGTCGTGGCCCTCGCGTACGTGGTATTTCGTGCCCGGCCCATTGCATTCGGTGAAGCACGACGCACTCCCGTGGACGTGACGGCAATCTACTGGCACTTCATGGATGCGCTTTGGATTTACGTGTTTTTCGTGCTCTTGAAATTGATGTAATTGGGTTGTAGGGGCGGCCCTTGTGGCCGCCCTGGGGCAGCAACAAGGGTCGCCCCTTCACGATGGAGGGTAAGGGATGGCTAGCCATGAAGCGATAGGCGGGGAATTAAGCCAAGTTGCGCAGTCGGGGTGGGGGGGTGGTGTCGCGCCTTTTGGCACCGGCTCAAAAAAACTGGGCATGTGGCTCTTCATCCTCTCCGATGCCATTACCTTCTCCGCGCTCATCATGGCTTACAGCTACGTGCGCGTCGCCAGCCCCCAATGGCCGACACCGTTCGAGTTCTATCCGGGAATTGTCAAGGCCACGGTCATGACAATTATCCTCCTGACCAGCTCCGTCACCATGGTGATGGCTGTACGCGCGGCGAAACTGGAAAGGCGAGCAAGCGTCGTAAAGTGGCTTGCGGCGACCATGGCGGCCGGGCTCGCCTTCGTCGTCATTCACGCCACGGAGTGGGCCGGCTTGATTGGCGAGGGTGTCCGCCTTTTCAAAAACCCCTGGGGCGCACCACTGTTTGGCGCGGCCTTCTTTACCTTGACCGGCCTGCACATGACCCATGTCTTCTGTGGCGTGTGCTATCTGGCCGTCGTCGCCGTGCTCACCGCCAAAGGAAGACTGACCTCGGAGGATGTAGAGGTGAGTGGACTCTACTGGCATTTTGTTGACCTGGTCTGGATGTTCATTTTTCCGTTGGTTTACATCATGTCTGTGAAAATGGGATAAAGACGTCCGTTGTCAGTCGTCCGTCGCCCGTTGCAACGGACAACTGACAACGGACCACGAACAAGTGATTCGGAGGGTTTAATGGACTCGGCATCGGAGCGCAAGCACGCTGACACGGGCGTCAAAATCTTCATGGTGGTGTGGTTCTGGCTCTTGGCGCTGACGGCGGTGGAAGTCTTCTTGGGTTACAAGGCCTTCGAAGTAAACGTTATGATCGTCCTGCTCATGGGCCTTTCGGTGATCAAGGCTTCCTTGATCATCGCCTACTTCATGCACTTGCGTTACGAAAAGCCGAGCATGGCCGCCACGCTCATGCCCGCTTTGGTCATGGTCATTCTTCTAATGTTCATGGTCTTTCCGGACAGCTTCAGGCTGTTGGCGATGAGGCCGCATTAGGTGTAAATTCAAATCTAGGGCTTTGGTAAGTGTTTTGAGATTTGTGAATGCTGGATGAACAAGTGGCACAGGCACACCTGCATGTGCCGTCTCGGTGACGGGTTCGGAATGGAAATCTCAGCAAAGCTTTCGCGGCAAGCTTTCAGTTGGATCGTCTGGCTGATTGCCATAGCCGTATTGTTGTGTTCTTCGTCGCTGATCTACGCGCAGGGGTGCGCGATGTGTTACACCAGCGCGGCAGCGGCGAAGGCCGGCGCAATGCATGCGTTGAGAAGTGGAATTCTCATCTTGCTTCTTCCAGTACTCGCCATGTGTTCAGGCATCTCCGTGATTATCTATCGTTCCCGGGACCGGTTTCTCGGAGCGGCTGAATGGAGCCCCGAGCACGATTGTGAATTACGCGCCATGGTTACCCAGATGAAAGATATTGAAATCTCCGATCCTCAGGAAAGGTCGCCGCTGCCCGTTGGCGGCAACAAGCTGCCCAAGGTCAACGGACCACCGGCAACGGACAACGGACGACCCCAGGTGCAATTATGAACACCCAACCGCACAGTCCGTGGTTACATCGCTACGCCATGTTTGTAGCATTCTGTACTTTTATTCTGATTATCGCGGGCGCCCTGGTGACCAGCAACGATGCTGGCCTATCCGTGCCTGATTGGCCGACTTCTTTCGGCAGCTTCCGCATGCCGCGCATGGTGGGTGGCGTACTGTTCGAACACGGCCACCGGATGATCGCCGGCACGGTCGGAATCCTGACGATCATTCTCGCTCTGGCAATCTGGCTGAGGGATTCCAGGCGTTGGGTAAAGTGGGTGGCGGGTGGCGCCGTGCTGGCCGTGCTGGCCCAGGCTGTCTTGGGCGGCATCACAGTGCTCTTCTACTTGCCGGTGGCGATTTCGACCAGCCACGCCACGCTCGGCCAGATCTTCTTCTGCCTCGCGGCGAGCCTGGCCTTTTTCACGCAAGCCGGCTGGCGGTGGGACGAACCCAAGCTCACGGACCCATCTGTTCCCACGCTTCGACTCCTGACGGCGGTGACCACGGGCCTCATCCTGGTGCAGTTGGTGGTAGGGGCTGTGTACCGCCACTCCGGGAAGGGCCTCGATCTGCACATTGTGGGCGCCGGTGTGGTCACCATGTTCGTGGCCTACCTTGTCACTCGAATCCTGATCAAGTTCTCGCAAACGCCGGCTTTGCTGAGGCCTGCGCTGTTGCTGGGCGCTCTCGTGGCGCTTCAGGTTTCCCTCGGCATCGGTTCTTATGTCGTGAAGATGGCTGACCGGAATGCGCCTCAGCCCTTGCCGCCGGTGGTGAACATGACCACCGCGCACGTGGCGGTGGGCGCCCTGGTGTTACTGGCCAGCCTTTACTTGACCTATCAGGCGCATCGCTTTCTGGCGCCTCGAGTTGAGGAAGCAAAAGTCGTTTCGGCCCCGCACGGGGCGGCCGTATGAACAAGCGATCAGACAACTCGAGAAACAACGCGCTGCGTCAGTGGCTTCCGCGCCTGGCGGATTATTGGACGCTGACCAAGCCGGAAGTGAACTTCCTGGTTTTGGTCAGCACCCTGGTCGGATTCTATCTTGCCTCGCGCGGCGGGCTGGATTTCTCCCGCTTATTCCACACCCTGATGGGCACGCTACTGGTGGCCAGCGGCACGGGGACGCTGAACCAGTATATCGAACGCCAGTCGGATAAGCAGATGCGCCGAACGGCCAATCGCCCCCTGCCTGCGGGAAGACTGGGCTCTGCCGAGGCGCTCTGGTTCGGAATCGTGTTAGCGGGATTGGGCGGCTGGGAATTGTGGGTATTCACAAACCCGCTGGCCAGTTCGCTCGCACTGTTGACCCTGGGCACCTACTTGCTGGCCTACACGCCGCTGAAAAAACGGACGCCGCTTTGTACTTTGGTGGGCGCCTTTCCGGGAGCCATGCCGCCGCTCATCGGCTGGGCGGCAGTGCGCAACAGCCTGGGCCTTGAGGCCTGGGCGCTCTATGCCATTCTCTTCCTGTGGCAGTTCCCGCACCTTTTGGCCATCGCCTGGATGTACAGGGAAGACTACGCTCGGGCCAGCCTGCAATTACTTCCCAGGAACGACCGTGAGGGCCGGACAACCGCTTGGCAGATTCTGGGGTATTCGCTCGCGCTGATTCCTGCAAGCTTAATGCCCGTTTTCCTGGGACAGGCGGGGAAGGTTTATCTGGTGGGTGCGTTGGTACTTGGACTGGGATTCTTCCACTTTGGCATGCGCCTGGCCCTTCAGCGATCGAACTCATTGGCGCGGCGCTTGGTCCTGGCCTCCATCGTCTACTTGCCCTTGGTTTTCGGCTTGCTGATGGTGGACAAGACTCGGTAAAACCTTGGGAGCTAGGGACATCCGGCTCACATGATCGCCTGATCTCCAGATTCGCGAGCTAACTGCGCCTCCAAATGCCCAATGACCGAATCCAACCAGCCGAGGAGGGCCTTTTCAGCTTCTTCGCGATCCCCAGACTCTTCCAGCGAGGCAATGCTATCACCTTGTTCATTCAGGGGGATAAAGTGGCAAGGGAGGTCCTCACCCTGGCAGTCTGCCGGCACCCATTCCCAGAGAAGGCACTCGTAACAAGGATGCTGCTTGGCCGTTTCGCCGAAGTTTAGGCAAGTTACCGAATCACGAAAGAGCTTTGTGGGCTTTTGCGGAGTACGGACGGACCGGCCGTACCCGCCGTTTTTCAAGATGTCTCGTTCCAATTTCAATTGGTCTATAATCTCTTTGAGGTCGGCTCGCATGGCCTTTTCACCTTCTTTGGTCACCGGGGATGATCCGCAGCTCTGCCGAGTCTGGCACAAGAAGCGGGCAATTTCAAGGCCAATGGCAAGATTTTGAAAACAGGCAACTTAAATGCGATGAGGCGTAATCCAAGAGACGGTGTGAGTCAGGATGCCCACTTCTGCCGTCTTTCGGCTCAAGCGAGGACCCACAATCCATGTTCGAGGAACTGCTTTTAGCAGGTATTTGCCTTCTGACAGCCCTGGTTGGACTGGCCATTGCGGCTTGGGAGGTGATCAGCGGAAGGGTTTTCGATATTGATGGCCTGTGGTTTACCCTGATCAGCCTGAGTTTGGCGGGAGTGTTCGGCGGCGTCCTCGCCTGGTCGTTTTACACTGGAGAAGGTCAGCAAATGTTACATCACTTCAGGAAGGGCCCCGCCTCGAAGGCCGGACCTGACAAGAGCTCGCCGAATCCCACATGATCCCCTACCTTTCCAGCGTTGATGCCACTTTGAATGCTGCCAGTGCCGTTTTTTTGACACTGGGGTTCTTTTTCATCCGGCGGAGGAACATCCGCGCGCACAAGGCTTGCATGCTCTCCGCCTTTGCGACCTCAACGGTTTTCCTGGTTTGTTACCTCACTTTTCACTACTTTCATGGAACCACGCACTTCCTGGGGCAGGGCGCGGTTCGGGGTTTTTATTTCGTCCTGCTGGGTTCGCATACGGTACTCGCCGCGGTGATCGTGCCCTTAGCCCTCACCACGCTTTACCGCGCCTGGCGGAAGCGCTTCCCACAGCACAAGCGAATTGCCCGCTGGACTCTACCGCTTTGGCTTTATGTTTCTGTGACGGGTGTGGTCGTCTACTTTATGCTCTATTACCTCTACCCGGCCAAGCCATGATGCATTTGATTCTTGCCGAGAGCGCGTTATAATGGGCGCTCGCAATCTTAATTCCTCACGATGAGGACCCGCAGAAGGATCTTTCATGATTGAACCCATTCCCCGACTTGGCGATGTAATTGACGACTACTGCCCTCGCTGCCGTCTGCTTTTGAACCATGCCGTGGCCAGCCTGGTGGATAACAAGGTGGTGAAAGTCGTTTGCCAGACTTGCCATAGTGAGCACCCGTACCGCAACGCGGAGATGCCCCCCAAAAAGAAACCGGGCTCCCGCGCCGTGCTCTTTGAGCAGGTGTTAACGAAGACCACGGCCACGCCTGAGGCTGACCCGACAACGCCGGCCGAGGAACCTGCTCCGGTTGAGGCGGAACCAGCGAAGAAAAAAAGGGTCGCAGCTCCAGCGCGCTACATCACCCGGCATCGCAGCAAGTCTCCCCGGGCGTAGGCAGGTTTCAGGTGTAAGAGATTCGCGTTCCGCCAAATGAAGAATAGTGAGCGGTAAAATAGTGAATTATAAATTATGAATTGCCGACGTTCAGCGGCAGGAACCGAGTCCTCACGGCGCACCTTCGTTAATAATCTACAATTTATAATTCATAATTTATAATTCATTATTCTTCGTCGCATTCATCGCCGCTGCCTGACACCTGGCCCCCGGCACCCGACACCGTATGTTCTGGCTACCCACTCTCGTGGTTCTTCTCTGGTGTGTCCTGGGGGTTCGCATCGTGCGCAGTCTTCGAAGCACCACAGTATTGCGTGCGAACCAACCGTCATCCCCCCTCGAGTCCTTTCCGAGAGTATCCATCATTGTGGCCGCGCGCAACGAGGAAGAGGCGCTTCCCGCCGCGCTCGAATCCCTCTTGGCGCTTGACTATCCCGATTTTGAAGTTGTTCTTGTGGATGATGACTCTCAGGACCACACGGGAGCCATAGCGGACGAGTGGGCATCGAAGCCGGCCGCTCGTGGCCGGCTCAAGGTTCTTCACAACAAAACACTGCCGCCCCGGTGGCACGGCAAAGTGCATGCCTTACATCTGGCGTCGAGCGCCGTCTCCGGCGAGTGGATTCTGGCAACGGATGCCGACATGGTTCTTCACCCTTCGGTTCTGAGCGTGGCGGTGTCCTTTGCCCTTGAACGGGGCGTCCAGTTTCTCTCGATTATCCCGGAACTGGAGTTCGGTTCCTTTTGGGAAAAAGTCGTGCTTCCAGGATTCTCCTTCCTTATCACTGCCCTCTTTCCCGTTCATTTAGTTAACGATCCAGCTTCTCCCCGAGCCCTCGCCGCCGGCGCTTTTATCCTGATGAAACGCCACGACCTGGTGGCCTTGGGTGGCTACGCGCGTTTGAGGAACGTACTCATCGAGGACCTGCGGATGGCGGAGCTTTTCAAACGCCACGGACGCCGCATCTACCTGGCGGCCAGTCGCGGTCTCCTGCATACTCGCATGTACACCAGCGGCGCGGAGATGTTCCTGGGACTGAGCCGCATCGCGTTTGAAGGCTCCGGCTACTCCATCCCAAAGACGCTGGGAGCGATGTTCCTGGCCAACCTGCTGGCGGTATTCCCCTGGGTGGCGCTGATCACCCGGGTTCTCGCCGATTGGAAGCTGGATCGGGCTGAGTTGCACGATCCTTTTCTCCTCGTGGCCGTCGTGGCCTGCCTCATTGCTTCTTTGGTCTACCTGCCTTTCATCCTCCACTCGCGTATTCCGCCGCTCTACGTTCTTACACTGCCCCTGGCGGCATTGTTCTATTCCTGTGTGTCCGTCTATTCGATCTTGACCAGCAGGATTGGGCGCGGTGTTTCGTGGAAAGATAGGCGATACCGCGCTCCGGTCGAATAGCCAGCGCGCCTTGCATTTTTCAAACAGCCAAGCGACAATGAAATTTCAAATTTTAAATTTGAAATCTCCGAGGGGAGCGTGGGTTATGGAGGCAGCGAGTTTCGGTGCAGGGTGTTTCTGGGGTGTCGAGGCGGCGTTTCGGCAGACGCCGGGCGTCGTTTCAACCGCCGTGGGCTATATGGGAGGAACCCTCGAAAACCCAACCTACAAAGATGTTTGCACGGACGAGACCGGGCACGCCGAGACGGTTCAGGTCGTCTTTGATCCCTCAAAGACAGCCTACAACGATCTTCTGAACATCTTCTGGCAGAACCACGATCCGACCACCTTGAATCGCCAAGGGCCCGACGTGGGAACCCAATACCGATCGGTGATTTTCTACCACACTCCTGAGCAGGCGGCGCTCGCCCGAGCGTCCAAGGGAGCTCTGGAGCGCTCGGGAGCATTCAAACGGCCCATCGTAACGGAGATTGTCCCGGCCTCCACTTTCTGGCGTGCTGAGGAGTACCACCAGCAATACCTCGAAAAGCGCGGCCTCGCCCAGTGCCATATCAAGTAGCGGCAGAATTAGTCTGAAACCAGCGCATAAGCGGAGAAACCTATGCCGGCGATTCGCACCTTCGAACCCTTTGCTCGTTCCTTGCTCCGCATCGTGGCGGGATTTACCTTCTCACTGCATGGGATGCAAAAAATCCTCGGCCTCTTTGGGGGGATGGGCGGGAAAGGCGCAACGGCTTCCATTGGCTCGCTTCCCTGGATTGCGGGCTGCCTGGAACTGGTTGGCGGTGTGCTGCTGATTATGGGCCTCTTCACCAGTCCCGTCGCGTTTATTCTGAGCGGCGAGATGGCCGTAGCCTACTTCCGGGCGCATTTTCCCCACGGGTTCTTCCCGCTTGTTAACCACGGGGAGTTGGCGGCGCTTTACTGCTTTATCTTCCTCTACTTGTCCGTGGCCGGCCCCGGCCCACTCAGCCTGGATGCGATTGCACGACATAAGCCTGACTAATCCCTCTCAGTATCGATGAACTACCCTCTCCCCTGGGGAGAGGGTGCGGCGCTGTCCCGATGCAGTTCATCGGGAAGCGCCACGGGTGAGGGGTCATTTGCTCGGTTCAACATCACCCGCAGGACTATCGTTTTTGTCGTGGGCGCCTTTCTCTGGCGCCTCGTGCCCCCGGCAGGACAGCACCGGCAGGCGCGGATATTGCGAGTAAGCGGAGTCCGTGGCGCTCCGGCGGCAGAGGTAGAAGACCGATCCTCGATCAGACCGGATAATGCGAACGTGCTTGCAATGGGCGCACAACCCCACTGAGTCGGAGCCCGGGTCAGCTACGTCGGTTGTCACGTTCCTCTCCAAAGCGTGGACGCGCGTCATGCCCCCGCGCTATTCTATTCTGAGTTATGACGTCTGATTCCTCAAGGGCGCGAAGAGCGAATTTCCAGCCCGGGACCCCGCGCAACACGTTCATTTTCGTCGTCCCGATTCTGGTGGTTCTGGTCACCTTTCTTTTCTGGTACCAGACGTGGTTTGGAAGGCCCTTGAGCGATCAGGAGATGGGCCAGTACCTATCGGACACTTCTGTACCGCACAAAACCCAGCACGCCTTGGCGCAGCTTTCGAACCGGATGGCGCGCGGCGACGCGACGACGGGGCGTTGGTATCCGCAACTCATCAGTCTGGCCGGGAGTAAACAACCTCAGTTTCGGTCCATGGCGGCCTGGGTGATGGGCCAGGACAACCGTTGTGAGGCATTCCACCGAACGCTGCTTGGGCTGCTCGATGACCCTGCGCCGCTGGTGCGCTGGAATGCTGCATTGGCCCTGGCGCGTTTCAGCGATCCTGCAGGAGAGCAACAGTTGCAAGCCATGCTGCAGCCCGTCAGGCTCGATGCCCCGCGGGCCGGCAGGCTCGAGTTCCGGGCTAGAGAAGGGGACTCAATGCAAAGCGGCGGCATCGTGGCGCGCCTCAGCGTCGCAAACGACGGGAACCCGGTGGACGTGGTTTCACCGATAGCAGGCAGCGTTGCACGGCTGGCAGCCAAAGACGGCGCACAAGTCGGCGCAGGCGACGCCATTGCCGTCATTAGCCCCGCTGAAACGCAGGTGTTTGAAGCCTTGCGTGCTCTCCTACTGGTTGGCCACGCTGCAAGCCTCGACGAGGTCGACCGCTTCGCCGTCGGCGTTCCCGGAATGTCCGACCGAGTCCGGCAGCAAGCTCTTCTCACCGCTCAGGCCATTCGGCAGAGAGCTACAAAGAGCACGACGCCCCACTGACGTTGATGTGGCGCGGGCGTCCCGCCCGCCGTCGCGGGAGCGTCTCGCTCCCGCAAAACCGCAGGGGTACACCCCGGAATCGGCGCAGCGAACAGACTATCTTTGAATAGAGCTAGAACGTGAACTTCGTCCCGAGCCGGACTTCGACATCTTCGGTGGGGATCATCTCGATGGCGTCCCACGGGCAGCCGTCCAGAAAACAGCCGTCGGGGCCCTTGCTGGTGCACTTCTTGCAGCCAATACAGAGTTGAGGATCAACTTCGATACGTCCGAATGGAGGGTGGTCCTCGTCCACCACCCAATACATGCAGTCGGCGACGGGACAGTAAGGGACACAGGCCGGAGAGCCGGCGCAACCGGTGCAGCACTCGGTGATGACTGCCAACTCCTTGGGTCTCTTTTTGCGTGGAGTGTCAATGCCTTCCGACTTCGGCTCCAGCTTGACCACTTCGCCCACCGGAATGTAATACTCTGCCACAGGCCCTCTCCTGGTTCGGGGATCTCTACATATTGTCCCAAATGAGTCGCCAGCGCGTCAACGGCAAAGCCTCTTTGGCGCCACCTGACATTTGTTGGAACGCCGATCGGTCGAACTTTACGCCGCTTCCGCGTTTTCCGCTTGACAAGCCCGTGCATCTATGATAGCCTATCACTGTGGTCGCGATATGGACATATTGTCGTAGGCAGAGGCCGGTGAGCATCGGAGCGCGAGGGATGGCGGGAACGGTCCCGGCGCTCGGGGGAACAAGGTATCGACAAACACAAAAAATAGTACGAACGAAGCCAGTATGTTATTGAAAACACAAGGGGACAAACAGCAATCTTCCAAACGAAGCTAAGAAGTACTTGAAAACAAAGCGGTTATGCGAGAACAATCGGAACGAAGCGAAGAAGTTGCTGAAAACAGAGGACATAGCTTCTGCCGAAGGCTCCAATTACGCGCGTTTTGCGTGCAAGTTAGCGCAAAATAGAGCCTGAATGGAGCAAAAACAGCGCATTTTGCAAAAACGAAGTCACCCTCCGGAGTCACAAGGCGAGGCCGGAGAGCGACTGGCAGCAGGCTACGCAGGGTCCTCACCCAGCACGCCGAAGTGGCCGCGAACACCCGCTTGACCGCCTTCGCAGAGGACAAGTTTCGTGGAGATGGCTTGGCAGCGTAGCGCTTGTCGTCGTCGATTTGACTTGCTCGAAGCGGCGCAATACTATGGTAGTTAGGACTTTGCCAAGGATATTTCTCCAACTTATAGGAGGCTAGGTTTATTCCCATGGTCGGTAAGACTTTTGGGCATTATCGCATCATCGAGAAGCTGGGCGGGGGCGGGATGGGAGTGGTGTACAAGGCCGAGGACACCCGTCTCGGCCGTTTCGTGGCCCTCAAGTTCCTGCCCCCGGACCTGGCCAGGGATCATCAAGCCCTGGAGCGCTTTCAGCGGGAAGCTCGAGCTGCATCGGCCCTTGACCACCCGCACATCTGCGCTGTTTATGATATCGGCGAACACGAGGGCCAGCCTTTCATTGTCATGCAGTACCTGGAAGGTCAAACGCTGAAGCACCGGATTGCCGCCAAGCCCTTCAAGTTGGACGAGATTCTGGACTTCGGCGTCCAGCTTGCTGACGCCCTCGAGGCCGCACACGCGAAAGGTTTTGTCCACCGGGACATCAAGCCCGCCAACATCTTCGTCACCGAGCGTGGGCAAGCGAAGATTCTGGACTTTGGCCTGGCGAAGCTCAGTTCGCAGCCGAAGACCGCCTCCCAAGTTGTGGGGGCGAGCGAAATGCCGACGCAGGCGACACAAGAAGCCCTTCTGACCAGCCCGGGGACGGCCCTTGGCACCGTGGCCTACATGTCGCCCGAGCAGGCGCTGGGCGAGGAACTCGACGCGCGCACCGACCTGTTCTCGTTGGGGCTGGTTCTTTACGAGATGGCGAGCGGCCGTCCGGCGTTTCCTGGAAACACCTCGGCAGCCATCTTCGACAGCATTCTCCACAAGGCGCCCCCCTCTCTCCTGCGTTTGAAACCCGACCTCCCGGATGACCTGGAACGAATAATCGCTAAGGCGCTCGAGAAAGACCGGGAGATGCGCTATCAGAGCGCCTCCGAGATGCGGACCGATCTTAAACGGCTCAAGCGCGATACGGATTCGGGTCGCTCAGCCTCGGTTGCCGCAGCGGTCATTTCTCCCCCGCGAGACGAGAGCAGCGCGAAAACAGTTGTTGCCCCAGCCCCGCCCCCAGTCGTTGAACCCGTGACGCCGAGCCCCGCAAAGCGCGCCAAGCCACGCCGAGGCTTGGTAATCGCGGCCGCGACCGTGGTGTTGCTCGGGATGATTGAAGCAGTATTCCATTTCCGGCGCACGCCCGCGCTGACGGCGCGCGATTCCATCGTGGTGGCGGATTTTGTCAATACCACCGGCGAGCCGGTATTCGACGGCACGCTGAAAGAGGCGCTCACGGTGCAACTGGAGCAATCCCCTTATTTAAACGTTCTGCCGGAATCCCGGGTGCGGCAGGCGTTGCGCTTCATGGGCCGCTCTCCCGACGAGCGAGTCTCCACAGAAGTGGCCCGCGAGATCTGCCAGCGCGAGGGAGCCAAGGCGATGTTGGCAGGCTCCATTACGAGCCTGGGCAGCCATTACGTGATTGACCTCAAGGCCGTCAACGCGCAAACCGGCGACTCGCTGGCCCGTGAGCAGAGTGAGGCCGAAAGCAAAGAGCAGGTGCTCAAGTCGCTGGACCGCGCTGCCTCCAGCCTGCGGCGCAAACTCGGCGAGTCCCTGGGCTCTGTCCAGAAATTCGCCATGCCTCTCGAGCAGGCCACGACTTCCTCTCTCGAGGCCTTGCAAGCGTTCAGTCAGGGACAGGCAGAGCATCAGAAACTCGAGGATGAAAAAGCTCTTCCCCATTTGAAACGCGCCGTCGAACTCGACCCCAATTTCGCGATGGCTTATGCCACCCTGGGCGTGGCCTACAGCAACCAAGATGACAGCGCGCAGGCTTCGGAATACTTGAAGAAGGCATTTGAATTAAAGGATCGGGCGGGCGAACGGGAGAAGTTGTACATCTCCGCGCATTACTACGAAATGGTAACCGGGGAGCAACAGCGCGCCATCGAAGTCTACGAGTCGTGGAAAGAGACTTACCCTCGCGACTGCACGCCTCGCGATAACCTGTCGAACCGCTACACCGAATTCGGGCAGTTTGAAAAAGCCCTGAGCAATGCCAACGAATCTTTGCGGATCAACCCGAAAGACATCTTCGCCTACCAGAATGCTGAAAGCGCTTACGAAAAGCTCGATCGCTACGATGAGGCGAAGGCGATTGCGGATCAGTCCATCGCGCAGCATGCGGATTCTTTCGGCATCCACGAAGTGCTCTATGAAATTGCCTTCATTCGCGGCGACGCTGCGGGAATGCAACACGAAATCGCGTGGGCAACCGGAAAGCAGAATGATCTCTACATGCTCTTTGTTCAGGGTGGGGCTGACTACGCTATGGGAAGAGTGCACAGGGGCCGCGAGACCGTGGCGCGGGCCATCGCTCGCGCCCAGCAGGCCGGCCTCAAAGCGGTGGCGGCTGATGCCCGGGCCGGGATGAGTGTGGGGGAGGCCGCGCTCGGCTACATCCAAGTCGCACGCGACGGGGCTACAGAGGCTCTTGCCATTTCCCCCACCAGGAATACGAAGACGGCGGCAGCCGTCACGCTGGCGTTGACGGGCGATACGAACCGGGCTCAGAAGCTCATCGACGACTTGGCGAAAGAGTCTCCTTCGAATACGCTGCTCAACAATATCGCGCTTCCCACAGCGCGGGCCATCATCGAGTTGCAACGCCAGCAGCCCGCTCGAGCCCTTACGCTACTGGAAGCTGCCAGGCCCTACGAGTTCTCTGATAGCGGGTCCGTCTACGTTCGCGGCGAAGCGTATTTGGCGGCCCGCGATGGAGCCCGGGCCGCCGCCGAGTTTCAGAAGATCCTCGATCACCGTGGAGTAGGCCCACTCGATTCGGCCTACGCTTTGGCGCGCCTGGGGCTGGGACGCGCCTTGGCGCTCGAAGGCCAAACCGCCAAAGCCCGCGCCGCCTATCAGGATTTTCTGGCTTTTTGGAAAGACGCCGACCCTGACATCCCCGTCTTGAAGCAAGCCAAGGAAGAGTACGAAAAGCTCAAATGAGCCGGCAGCCGGCAGGCAGGGCAGGCGCCCCGGCTTAGCTTATTCGCCGCCCAGGGCGATGACGAAATACTGCGCGTGCGTGGTTCCGGCGTTCCGGATGCCGTGCTCTTCGCTCGAAGCCACGTAGGCCACAGAGCCGGGGCCCAGGCGGGCGGCGCGGCCGGCGATGGTGACTTCCAGCGTCCCTTCGCGTACCAGGAAGACTTCTTCGTGTGCGTGGTGATGGGCGGGATGCGGCATGGAGCCCGGCGCAAGGTCGGTTTCGTGCATCTCGAGGGCATAGCCGGTGTGAGTCTTGCCCTCGACGATGCGGCGAAGCGTGTTTCCGTTACTCGTTTCAACGGGCAGGTCTTCGAATCGGAGGAGCTTGGAAGGGATTTGGCCTTCCGCCGCCAGGCCGCGCGAGGCCATCAGGGCGGGGATCCAAAAGCAGAGTTCCCGGCGTGAGTATTTCATTACCTTGTTCCTCCTTCGCTTTCGTTCCGAGGTTCACTCTCTCGAAAGTCTGTCATTCTGAGCGAAGCGAAGAATCTGCATTAGTTCGCCTCGGACCGGAACTGCAGATCCTTCGCTGCGCTCAGGATGACAGCAGCTTTCATCTCCATGGGTGGGCCGCAGCTCCGTGTACATTTGGAATGACAGACGTCTCAATGAACGACAACCAATCCAGCAGCTCTGGCTAAGGGCGAATCGCACTTTGCACCGGCGAGGGCGCTTGTGGAGCCGGTTGCAAAGCTGCACCATTAGGCGGCGTTTTCCCCAGTTGTTTGTAAACGGCTTCTACCTCTTCCGGAATCAGCTCCGGCGCGTGCCATTTATAATTCTCCACCAGAGAATCCACCTCACGCTTCACTTCACTCAAGGATTTTCCTTCCTTGGACCTTGTCTCCACTTCCTTCTCCAGCCATTCCAGAAACTGGCGGAACTCGGCCAATTCCTTCTTTCCTCCGGGCTCGCCATGTCCTGGGACGTAGACGTCGACGTCCCACGCCTCGACCTGTTTCAGGGCGGCAATCCAATCACGAAGGTTTCTCGATTCGATGCGGGGAAAGTAGCTGTTTTGGAACAGTTCGCCAAGGAACAAAACTTTGGCGGCGGGCAGGTAAACCGCCGAGTCGTCGGAAGGTCCATTCTTAAGAAGCGTGACCAGCTTGATCTCCTGCCCTCCCAGCCGCAAGGTCATCATGTTGCTGAATGTCTGTGTCGGAATCGCGACGTGGAAGCCGCGCATGCGGGTGCGTAATTTCCCGTCGTCATCGTCCAACCGGCGGATCAGCATTTGGCGGTACTGGCGAATGCCTTCCTGCGCTTTCGTCGAGCAAATCACGGTGGCTTGCAGCTCCGTGAAGGCTTCGTCGCCCAGGGTCTGCTCGCCGTCGGAATTGGTGTTGATGGCGTACCTCACGGCCAATTCGGTGCGATGCCGGATCTCATAGAGCAGCTCGCGGGCATGAAAAGGAGTGTTGGTGGTGCCGATCACTACCACCCCCTCGTTCGTGACCACAAAGCCTGCCGTCCCCGCGCGGGCAAACTGCGGGTCTCCGTCCAGGTCAAGGACATCATCCGAGACCCAGGCGAAGACGTTCGGCTTCACTTCCCGCACGTTATAGAGCCAGCCCGTTGCGAAACCAAGGACCGAAGGCAGAAAGCAGAGGGCAGAAAGCAGAAGGCCGAAACGGAAGAGTTTCGAGGACTGGGCGCTGAAGATGTGCCCCCTCAACTCGTTGACTTTCGACTCTCGACTCTTCCTAAATGTCCACATACACTTGCGCGCGCCAGCCCTCCGCAGTCTCCATCAAATCAAGCTGATGATAAGTCACCGCTTTAACCAGCAATTTCACTTGATGTTTTCGCCGGTCGAACTTCTCGCCTCGCGCCACGGCCGTGAGACCTCGCTCAGTCAGTGCGTCAAATTGGAAGTCGCGAAACAGCCAGCCCTCCGCGTCGAAGAGATACAGAATTTCACTCAACCAGTTTACCAGCAGGCTGGGCATATCGGAAGCTTCCGCGCCCAGCGGCTTCCCCTCGCGCGGCGCTATGGTTTCCAGGTCTACCATCAAATGCATCAGGGCGCGGGCCGCATTTCGAAATACGTCCTGGCGCGTGGCGCCAAACGCCTCGAAGCCGATGTCGGCAGTGTGTTCGAGCAGGCGGAAGGGGAGCATTCTTGGTTGCTCGGTCATTACCGGGCCTGCACTGAGGCCGGCCGCGGAATAGTCCCACATCATACTCAACCTTGGTTGACTTTGGTAGATCAAGGAGGGGAGCGCGGCCGGATGCCGTTCCAGCTTGGCGGCGCGCTGCCCTTTATATCTTCGGAGGGGCGGGCCTTTCCATAGTGTTCGTGGCCATACTGCTTTTTAAGTACGGTCTATTATGAACCGCCTGAAGACTCCGTCAGTAACCGGCTAGACTTTTTCCGAGCCCTTGACTAGGATGGGCGATAGAATCAGGTGGCTCTATGTCTTCTCATGGCTCGGATATTTCGATTGCGGCTGTAGTGGGTTTCGGCGCAGGCCTGTTCTGGTTTATCAAGGGGTTTCGCGTCTTTCGGGAATATCGTGTGCTGGCGGATACGCCCGAGATCCCGATTCGCAGCGTAGCCATGGGTCTCGTGGAGATCCATGGCAAGGCCAAGGGCCTACAGACCGTTTTGAGTCCCGTTTCCAATACTCCGTGCTTCTTCTATAAGGTTGATATTGAGAGATGGGTCAGTGATAAGAATGGCGGGCATTGGTCCCACGCCGCCACTCAGGCCGAAGGCACCCGGTTCTATCTCGAAGACGCTTCGGGGAAGGTCCTGGTGGATGCTCATGGGGCCGAGTACGACTTGATCCAGACTGCGAAGCGAGAGACAGGACGCGGGTTCGGAGGATCTCTGGGCCGTCTGTTCGGTGGTTCTCAAGACCCGACCCTCGCGACAGGGTCGGGAGTTTCTGATGCTGACTTGCTCAATTACGCGCAAGCGGTGATTTCGACTGGGCGCGGCTCATTCTCCCTCAGCGGAGGTAGCCTTCTCTCCGGTCTGAGGATGGGTTCGGCGCACCGCTATCGGTTGTGCGAGTATTGCATCCTTCCTGAACAATCGTACGATGTGGCCGGAACCTGCATTGAGAACCCTGACGCCCAGGACGAACACGACCGGAATATGATCGTGAAGGGCCAGAACGAGCCGACCTTTGTGATTTCCTGGAGAAGTGAGAAGGAACTCAAGAGCCGGCTGCGAAACCGCGCCGCGCTTCATATCCTCGGCGGGGCAGCGCTCTCGGTGGTGTGTTTGGCTGTTCTACTGTTCAGGTTTGGTTGGCTGTGAAAGGCGGTGACGAGTGACGAGCGTCACGTGTCACTCGTCACTATCGAGAGGAGTAGACGGATGGGCGTTGCGATCCTTATTGGTTTGGTTCTGTTGTTACTTGTCGTGGGGCTCCTAGCCTATTTCATCACCATTTACAACAGCCTGGTGCGATTGCGGAATGACCTTGATAAGGCCTGGGCGAACATTGACGTCCTGCTCAAACAACGTCACGACGAACTGCCCAAGCTGATCGAGACATGTAAGGGTTATATGCAGTACGAGCGCCAAACCCTCCAGCTCATCACCGGGGCCCGCACGGCCTTCATGAAAGCGAACACCGTGGCGGAGAAGGCGCAGGCCGATAGCTTTCTCTCCGGCGCGTTGAAATCGCTCTTTGCAGTGGCAGAGAGTTATCCCGAGCTGAAGGCCGACAACAATTTCATGCAGCTCCAGAATCGGATCTCCGAACTGGAAGAGAAGATTGCCGACCGGCGTGAGTTCTTTAACGACGACGTGAACACCTACAACATTCGAATCCAGCAACTGCCGGATGTTTTGATTGCGCACATGCTGAACATGCAGCACAAGGACCTGTTCAAGGTAGCAGAGGAAGATCGCCGCGACGTGGAAGTGAAAGTTGGGTAGACCCTGCGGAAGGAGCCTGAGATGGTACTCTCATTCGTAGTGCTTGCGATTCTGGCGGTGTTCATCATTACGGTCATCGCCGTCATCCTGTATTTCGTGGGCCTGTATAACAAGCTTGTCGCCTTTAAGAACAACATCGATCGGTCATTTTCCAACATCGACGTCCTGCTGAAGCAGCGCCACGACGAGCTTCCTAAATTGATTGAGACGTGCAAAGGCTACATGCAGTACGAGCAGAAGACCTTGCAGGCCGTCACTGAGGCGCGCACGGCTTTTATGCGCGCCAACACGCCGGCGGAAAAGGCTCAGGCCGATAACTTGGTGAGCGGGGCACTGAAAAGCTTGTTTGCGGTGGCTGAGAAATACCCTGACTTAAAAGCCAACACCAACTTCATGCAACTCCAAGGCCGAATTACGGACCTGGAGACAAAGATCGCGGCGCAACGCGCCGCTTACAACGAAGATGTGAACACCTTCAACATCCGCATCGCCCAGGTCCCCGCCAGCCTGGTGGCGGGCTTTATGGGCCTCCAACCGCACGCCCTTTTCCAGGTGGCCGAAGCCGACCGGGAGGATGTGAAGGTAAGCTTTAACTAGGCTACTCCGCCGTGAGCTGCGAGAACCCAGGCGCGGAAGGGCCGGGATTTGAGATCTGAGATTCGAGATTTCGGCGCTAGGCGCTGGCGGCTTGAATTCGCGGGAAATACAGCCACAGATGCCCGCCGTCGTCGTCTTCGCCAAAGACGATCTCGCCATCGCGGCCTGTGACCGCATCGCCGAAAACGTATCCGTAACGGCGGCGTTGGAAGAGGGACACGGCTGCGCCCAGATTGGTAATCTCGCGCCGGCGCGGGTCGTAGCAGAACATCTTGGCTATTCCAGACCCGCAGGATCCAAACACTCTGCCGTCAAAGGTGGCTGCCATGCAATAAACGGGCGCCAGCATGGTCTTGCCAAGCGGGGCGCTGAATCCGCGCTGCTCGTCGAAGGAAAAAAACTGGCCATCGTCATCCGCCGTAAAGAGTAACCCGGTCTGCGCTGACCTGGCCCAAACCGCGGGCGACTTTTCCCAGCGGCCGGCAGGCAACTGGAAGGCTTGCGGTTCGAGTTTCTGTGTCTGGCAGTTGAAGCGCCACAGGTGGCCTTGGCCGTCCGGGCCAACAATGCTTCCCTTTGAACCCACCGCAATGCGCCCGCAGGTCAAGACTTCCGCCACGGTTTGAATCTTGGGGGCAGCGAAGTCCACCGTGAAGAGGTGATGCGCGGTCACACCGACCACGTGATCCCTTGCAGCGTCGGCCACAGCATGAACGATCGGCTCGCCGGCGACGCCGCCCAGATCCTCAAAGTGGGGCCGTTCGAAGCCCCACTCCTGGATCAGGTCATAAGGCCAGGGCTGTAGCCGCGTGATAAGAATCGTGCCTCCGCTTGGACCGTTCACGCAGGCCAGGAATTTGGATTTTCCGCAACAGACCGCCGCGCAATGGGTGGTGTCATCCACGGCCTGCATGTCGAAAATCATCCCGGTAACGCCGTGAAACATGCCGACGAAGATATGCGCCCGCTTGCCACTGGTGCCGCCGTAGACGAAGCCTTGCGGGCTTACGTCGAGAGCGGTGATGTGGGACTCATCCGCGAGGATGGGAACTGTCGCGCCCGGAAAGCCGGTGGGAAAGGCGAGCATGGTTCCCTGCTTTACGAACGTCCCATGGACGATGTTATCCGCCTCTTGCTGGGCAGCCGGCGAATCCAAATCGATTTTCTTCTTTTTGTCACTCATGATGGAACCTCATCCCCACATACGAATAGGCAGGTGAGCATTTTCTTTCTTGCGGCTCGCCGGCATTTCGACTTTGAAAATGCCCGAGGGCCGCGAGCCGACGTGCCCGAAAAAGAGATCTCCGTTGTGATCCACCGCCCCTCGAGAGACATACTGAGCAAGCTCCCTGGGATGCACGAGACAGGTGACTTCTTCTCTTTCTAACGTAGCGGGATTCAGCCGCCACACCACTCCTTCGCGTTCCTTATGTTCGGGGCCCATCGGGTTGTAAACCGGATCGCGCCACCGCGACGCTACGTAATACAACTGGCCGTCGCCGGCGAAGGTCAGACCGCCGCAATGGTCGACGAACGTGTCCTTGGAAACGGTTGGGTCTCGCTTTTGGGTAGTAGGCCCCAGGTTTTCGATGCGGGGCCATTCGCCCTCGTTCGGCCAAATGCGCATCATGTAAGAGTTGGCGATCCAGGTGGCTGCGTAAACGCATTCGCGGTCGGGCGAGGGAGCGACGTCGTAAAAGACGCTGTGCCAGCCGGTTTGGAATTCGGGATTGTGGGGCAGGACGAAGGGCGAAATTTTCAAGCGGTCCTTCTCCGGATCGTAACGCACTAGGTGGCCGTAGTCGTTGGTGGTCCACACCCGGTGCATCTTGTCGAGGAAAAGCGTCTGAGCGTTGATCGACCCGAGACGGCCCACGTCCCGGCGCTGGCGAGTTTTCAGGTCGTAAATGAAGAAATGATCCCGGGGGTAGCTGATGGCATACAGCAGGCCGCGTTCCTCGTCGTGGAGCAGGCACCGGCAGCCCTCTTTAGGTATCAGGGTTTCCCACCATTTCACCTCATCCGTCTTCGTGTCGTAAGCCAACAGCGCGCTGCCGCGGAAGCAACGCTTCTCGTCGTGCCAGGAAAGCCAGGGGGAATATGCCGGCTGGTCTATGGGAGGGCCGGAGAGATGGGTTGCCATGTAGAGAATGCCATCGTGCATGGAGGGCGGCCCGAATCGCCCGGATCATCCACCATCTTCGAGAGGTCGAACAGGTAGTCGAGGCCGTCCTTCGCCTCGTTATATCGGGTTACCTTTACGACTCCGCCCGGCACGCCCTCCGCGCACGCCGCAGCATAAATGCGGCCGTCAGGCCCCACCGAGAGTGACCAGCAGGTGTCGGAGATTTTGTGCTCCGTGAATTCGTACCATTTCACCTTGTAGTCGCCGGGGGACTCGGGCGCTCGAGGGCTCGCCTCCGCCGTCATGCCCTCCTTCGGGTAAAGCGCCGCCCCAACGGTCAGAAGGCTGGCGCCGCTGCTTCGAAAGAATTCGCGTCGGCCAATTTCTCTCGACATGGATATTCTCCAATTCTGACTTGAGCCGGCAGGCACGATCTCTCAGCGCCGACCGGCCCCAAACCATATGCCCATGTAGCTGCCGCGTCAATGGCTTTCTAGAGTCCCCAATCCGCCGGTAAGACGCACCGCCGGAAATCAGCTCAGGGGGCGATACAAGTCCCAGGGCCACCTAGCCGACTATTTGTCACAGCCACGGCATCCCGAGGCGAGCCGCGAGTCCCGGCTTCGTTTTCGCAAAATGCGGCGCCTTTCGCTCCTTTTGGGGTCAGATTGGGGCTAATCCGCGCACCAAAGGCGCGAAATATGCAGCATCGAAAAAAACGATGTCCTTTGTTTTCAAGTACTCCTTAGCTTCGTTCCCACTGTTTTGTATTCTGTTGCGATCCGTTGCGGTTCCCCACGTTCGGCCGATTTCGAATCCTGCTGCATTCTCCGGTTCCAGACCGCCGCCTGAGGCTGTGCGGTGTCAAAAAGCTCGAAAGTTGCGTTTAATGCGCGCATTGGGTACTCAAATTGGGTTCGTTTTGAAATGCCTATCTTTGTTTTCAGTGACATACTGGCTTCGATCATATTATTTCATACTTATTTTTGGTCCACTGCTTCTGCGAGTTCCAGGACAGCTCCAGTCATCCCTCGCGCCGCATGGCTTCCCGGCCGTTGCCTACGACAATATGTCCACAAAATGACCACGATTATAGGCTAGCATAGCGGCCCGGGCTTGTCAAGCGAAAAACGGGCAGCGGTAGAGTTTGAGGTCGTAGCGGCGAGTTTACCTCGCCAAATGGCGACGTAAAGCCGTTTCTACGTTCAGCTCGCCTTGACAGGTTTGCACGCCAAAACGTCAATTCGGAATCAATAAGGACAGTGTGTCTATTTCAGACTTGTGCTGAGAACTTGGGTAGTGGCCTGATTGTGCGTTGCTATTTCAGCCTAACTTTCTGACGCTGAGCCGCAGTGTCAAGGATACGCTTCACAGCTTCCGCAAGTTCAATTAGCTTCAGTTTTTCTCCCTCGGTTAGTTCATCAAGGACCGATGAAGTCTGGTTTCCGGCACCGCTTAGGTAGGGCCCAACTTGCTGGATGTTCATCAATGTCTACTCCCACTCTTGGAGATCACGCACCTCGTGAGGAAGATATTCTGCGTTTGCCGTTTTCTGTGAGTCGATAGCTCCCTCGCGAAATCCGGACCAGGTGTCCGCTTTGGCAGAGATTGGTAATGTGGCTTCTTACTGCGTGCTGATAAGCTGGACGTCCTCCGTATATCGTTGGGAGAAGGTCGGCGGCATCTAGTAGGTTCGGGACTGATTCCAACCTGATGTACACGTCCGCAAGCGACGCGGTCCCCCCGAGGCCCAGAAACGCAGTTAGAATTTGGCTTTCGCAATCCCGCATAATCCTAAGCTGGTTCAACGGAACCCGATCGTACGTCCTTCGGCCATATTACCTTACCTAAAGAGAGAGGTTCGCAAGTAGCCCGGAGCGTAAGGCTTATGCCGAGCGCGTCTTAATCGGCCCCGGACCACCAGATCCAGACTCCTCGAGACCGCAGGCCGCGACTCACTGGCGGCATTGCCCCTGCTCGATTCTGATGCTGGTGTGCAAATCACCAGGCTTTTTCGCAGCGTTACTCCCCCCTTAAGAATCGCTTGTAGAAGTGGCCGAAAAGCATCACTGCAATTGGCAGGGCGACCAGCTTGGGGAGGTATCTGTCGGGATGGTTCAGGATTGGGAGGCCCAGCGACCAAGCGATGATTGCTGTCCCGACCAAAAGCAAGGCGTACTGAGCCACGATTTTCCCCCAAGGCGCTTTGATGACGGCCTCAAAGAATTCCAAAAATGCGCCTATTGGGTCCCCATTCCTGAGAAGCGCCCGACAAAGGGCGTTTCGAGTGTCGTCATACTGGCGCGAGAGGCTCAATGCTTTTCTGTATTCTGATGTAGCTCCGTCTAAGTCACCAAGTTTCTCAAGCCCCAGGCCGGTCCTGTATCGCTCTCGTGCGACAATGTCTGAGTATCCGATCCGGAGGGATGCAAGGTTGCCGTTCTCTGGGTCGACTCGGAGCCCTGCCTCATACTCGGCCAGCTGGCGATTTGAACTCAGTCCCGTGCAATTCTTGTGAATTGCCAATTCAAGATGGAGGTGTGGGTCGATATCGGCCTCGAGCCGGTTCGCTTCGCGGTACTGCGCGAAGGCCTCTTCGTATTCCGCAATTCGAGCGAGGAGGTTTCCGAGTAGAACGTGTACCTCAGGCTTTCCTGGGTCATTGCCAAGGACTTCGCGACATTCCGATATGGCCTCGATAAACTTCCCCTGATTTGCCAGCTCGCTAAGGTGTTTTTCAAGCCCTTCAATGAGCTCTGTTAATAGTAGATCGACCTCAACGTTCTCTGGGTCAATGCCAAGGACTTCTCGGCATTCCGATATCGCCTCGATGAACTTCCCCTGGTTTGCCAGCCCGCTAAAGCGTTTTTCAAGCCCTTCGCTGAGACCCACACAACCATGCTCCATCTCCTCCGCGCGACGGTACTCAACGAGGGCATCCTTCCACCTCCCTCCCTTGACGAAAAGGTCTCCATTCTCGACCAATGCACCTGCCAAATCGCTCCGGAATTGCCCTTCACCGGGGAGAAGCTCAAGCGCCCTGGAATATTCTGCAGTAGCGCCCTTCAAGTCGCCACTTGCTTTGAGCGCATCGGCAAGAAGATCATGAACCCATGCGTCGTCGCACCCCAAGCGGATTGCTTCTCGGTATCCACTTATTGCCCCTTCTGTATTTCCCGCTTTCATGAGGGCATAGCTGAGATACCAGTGCCACAGCCCTTCCTCCGGCTCCAAGCGGACCGCATGCTCGTACTCTTGAACAGCCTCTTGTATCTTGCCTGCTTTTTCCAGTGCACTGCCCAGTGATTTGTGAAGCCGAGCGTGGTCATCACAGCTCAACCGAATGGCTTCCTCGAACTCATTAGCGGCAGCGTCTGCGTCGCCCTGTTCCAGAAGCGCATGAGCCAGTTTTTCATGAACTGCTGCATCATCCGGCGCTAGCTGGATGGCGGTCCGGAGTTCAGATATGACCTCAGTTGCGTTTCGCTTTGCTTGGGCCGATTGGCTGCCCTCTGGCGTCTTTTCGGCCTCACTATGCTCCATGGTGCCTTCCACATGTGGGGCGTATGCCGCAGTTGATTCTACGCCTCACAACATTGTCTGGCAATTCGCTAGGAATTCTGGGTAAACCGTCGCGTGGCGCATACGTGGCGACGGTTTCTGTCGGCATGTATGCGCCATGTTGGTCGGCAGGTCGCAGACATGCCAAACTACGGCACGTCTGCGCCAGCCGCGGCTGTGTCTGGTCCGCTTCTGAGTGGCGGAATGTTGCTTACTCCTGAATTTCGAAGTTGAACTCGAGAATGGATCGGGTGTTCGGATTCTTTGGAAACAACCCCTCACCCGTCCCGCACCGGCTGATGAAAACGCCGGCTGCGGGACACCCTCTCCCCCAGGGAGAGGGCCATCAACATGATGGGTTTTAGCCCTCTCCCGTGGGGAGCGGGCCGTCAACCATGATTGAACTCAGCCCTCTCCCGTGGGGAGAGGGTGGCGAGAGTAGAGAGCCGGGTGAGGGGTTTCTTCCCACAGAGCCTCGCTTACCACCGGCAGAATGCCCTGGTCTTTCCCCGACCTCGCGAAACACTCAGGAGATCGTTCTGCGGACCCCGTAATCCGCCTCGAGCTTGAGATTCTCGCCCGGCGCGAGAGAGCGTTTGACCGACCAGATGCCCATGGTCATCGAGTTTTCTGTTTTGCCGGTCCAGCGCGCGAAGCAGCGGGAGACTTGATCTTTCGGGAAGCGGTTGATCAAAGCCAGACCAGGCGCCACCTCCGATAGCAGCCACTCTCCGTCCGGCTGCTCCGCACCATCATAGGTCTCGGCGCCCCTGGGCTCTTGGCCGGCTTCGATCAGTTTGCGCTCGGTCGTTTTTCCGTCCTGCCGGCGGAACGAGATAGTGCTTCCCTCCATGTTCCGTGGTCCGACCACACATCGCGACTGGAGCACGACGTCCAGTGCGGCATCGCCGCGATTCTCGAGAGTGGTTTCAGTGTGGAGGACGGGCTCATTTTTCCGAAGTCCGATCACGCGACTCGCCTTGAGCCCGTTCGAGTAAGTGCCGGTCAGCCGCAGTTCTGTTGGCTCGGTCTGAGCCTCCATTTCCCAGGTCGTTTCGTAAGTTCTGCCGAGGTAGTCAGAGTTGACCAACACACTCAACCCGCCCGCGTCGGGGTACGAGCGCTCTCCAGGATCGGGGCGGCGCAGAAGGTCGTGCCCGGACCTTCGGTCGATCAATCTGACGATGCGGCCGCTAAGTTCTGGCGCCACGTCAACCCGCAGTGCTGCGTTCTGCAATGTCGCCACACGATACGGCTTGATCCGATTGTTAAAGTTCTCTTCGTCTTCGCTCAACTTGCTCCCCTCGTGCAGCTCGGTAATACCGAAGGAGCGGACATCCTTCATGAAGCTCTGAAAGTTCTCTTTCAACCCGTCGAGGTCAGCGGGCGCGTACGAACCATCGCGGACTTCGAAGGCTTTCGCGTGCAACAGCCGCACATAGTCAATCGAGAGCCGCGCCTTGCGAACCCTCGTCCTCGTAGCGTCATCATTGGCGGCTGCTTCGGCTTCCTGGAAGAGCTTCAGGGACTGAGCTATAAAATCCTGAGATAAATACGATGCGCCCGGGTTCGTGTAAATCCACATGTGCTGGCCTCTTCCACGCGGCGCCGGCCTTACCTGGCGGTGAAGGAGGTCGAAGTAGGCCCGCATGGGGCGCGCCGCCTTGCCGTAGTAGGCGGCCATGAATTCATCGATGAGGCTGTCCACCTTGAGGCTCGGATTCCACAGCAGCCGCGCCATCACGTAGGAGCGGAGTTCGGCATTCTCTCCGCCGCCACCCTCCGCAAAGTCGCCCTCGAGAAATATTCCCACAACTCCGTTCTTCCGGTACATGGGGATGTCCGCGGCGAGTTCATCGAAGTCCGGGAAGGGAAGCAGATAGTGGGAGAAATTCGTCACGTAGTGCCAGATGTAAAGTTGGTTTGTAATCTTTGACCACGCCCGGAGATGATTCATGAAGTATGCATCATCTTTGCAGACCTCATAGGGATGGGCCTCACAGGCCCCGATGGGACAGAGGCGGATGCGGACGTTCGGCAGCGGGCGCGCGCGTAGAGGTGGCGGTTCCGAGTACCAATAGGCCAAGGTATCAATCAGCTTGTCAGGATGCTGCTTGGCCACCTCCAGGGCGACGGCATTGACGAACCGCAGAATGGGGCCCGAATGAGCGCCGCCTTCTTCCTGCTCCACTCGCCGGCAGCCGTCGCACTCGCACCATCCCTCGCTGTCATTTTGGGAGACGGAGTAGATGCTGGCCTCCGGGTGCTGCTCGATCCATTCCAGTACCGTCTGGATCGCCAACCGCAGTACGTCGGGATTCGTCAGACAGAGTTGCGCATTGGCGCTTCTCCTCTGGCCGTCGACAAGAGCGTAGTATTCGGGATGCTCACCGAAGTACTTTTCCGTGGGGAGTATTTGATAGAAGGTGTGAACAAACGGATAGTAGATGAACTTACCGCCCGTTGACTCGTCGAGGTTCATCGAGGACCCATTCGCCTTGTTTCGGACTGCCCAGTCCTTGTCCGAAGCTTCCGTGAAGAAAGGCTCGCGATACTCGAAGGCAGGCTTCTGGACTTCGTCGAGAGGTCCAACCGTAAGAGTTGACCGCTTGGGGATGACGCTCAATTCGCGAGTGAACCAACGGCAACCCAACTTCTCCAGAAACGTGTAGACTCCATAGAGAGTCCCACGCTGCCGGCCTCCCACGATCAGCAACCGATTGCCTGCGGTCCGCAATATAGAGCCTTCGGGGCCGAGTTTCTCGAAGGCGATCCTTGGTACAAACGGATCAACCAGCGTGCTGTTTCCGACCAGTACCAAATCGCCTCCCGGTTTGTCCGCATCGGTGACGATGGGTAGGCGAGCACCCGAGATTTCCTGAAGGAATTTCTGTAGCTCCTCGGCGGAGCGCTTCTCCGATGGGGACGCTGTCTGGGAGATACAAATACTGTAGGTGGATTCTCCCCGCGACACAAGCGCGAAAGGTTGATTCGCTGAATCCACAGGGGCTGATAAGCCTCGTATCCGCCCCGCTGTCAACCCCACACCGCTTAAGACCGCCGACTTCAGGAATTGCCTACGAGTTTTATCGCTAGAGTCCGCGCTTTCCATATTCGTGAACCTCTCTTAATACTTGATCCAACCCTTGTAATAGAGGTATTGCTGAATCCATGGCCGGGTCCAGGGATTCCGCGCGCAGTAGAAGGTCGAAACAGCGGAAACGAGCAAGAGAGCCAAGGCCATGCCGCGGAACCACCGGCGGCCAGACCTTTTTCGCAATCCCTCCGGCAGAAGCATTAGCCATAACGGGATCAGCCAGAAGAACCAGCGCAAGCCGCAACACATGCCGCCGTAATTCCGCTGGCCCGCAAAAAACGTGTAAAAGACGAGCAACACCAAAGTGAGAAAGGCTGCCAGCACCGCGAAGCCGCGCAGCGGGTGATGGGGTGAACGGAGGCACCGCCAGATGCCAAACAAGGTCAAGATGAAAATCGGCGAGAGGGAGAAGATTCCGTGGTGGCCGACGAGCATATTGAAAAGATAAATGGGCCACGACTCGTACATGTTGTCGATTCCTTTGCCGGGTTGGCCTGTGGACTTTCCGGTCGCGGCGTCGACCTCGCTCCCCACCAAACGCCCTGAGGCCGGATCGCTCAACCAATAGGAGCCGGGATAAACGTAGGCCGACTTGTGCGCGTAAGCGGGGGACAGATCTCCCGTGACCAGGTAGTTGGTTACGAAATGGCCCGCGATGGGGAGCAAGGCAAAGGGAAGAAACCAGGCCAAAGTCTGCCGGCGCGCCTTCCGGGCTAATGCAGCACCCAGGACCACCAGGAACGCAAGGGCGGGAAATTCGTTCACGGCCGCAAATCCTGCAAAGAATCCTGCCACGGCAAAGAGCCACCAGTTGCGCCGTGCCTCGCACCAGATCAGAAACGCCGGATAGAGCGCGAAGAAGAAACTGCAGGCCGCGATCGTGTGGTTGTTCAGAGTGATGCTGAAGCCTGTCAGGAACGTACCCAGCCCGGCGGCGGCCATGGCGTAGGCCCGAATCCAGCGGTCCGGAGCAAGCCGATCCAGGAGTCGAGAGAACAGCCCCAGAAAAATGACAAGCGGTACGAGATTGGCCAGGGCCACCATCGTGCGGATGACGGTCTCCGGACTGTTGCGAAAACTCAGGTGCCCGAAGCTCAGTTTCTTCAGAAGCAGGTACTCCCCTGCAAGTAACGTTTCGAGCAGGGGCGGCTTGGAGGAATAGAAGTGGCCGTGCATCCGCACGCGATCGATGGTCTCCGGCCAAGGCGTTTCGTCGATGTTGTAGGTGCCGCGCTCGGCAAGGCTGTAGATGGTCTGCCAGCGCGAACGATCGTTCACGCCGTGCATAGGAAGGGCCACGCCATGCGAGTCGGGTTCGGCGCGGGCTAGGAAAATCAACGCCAGCACAGCCCCGGCGGTCACGGCGATCAGGATATAGTCCAGGCTCCGCGCCCCCACTGCTTGTTCCCCTCCCCGACTGGGGATGGGAGTAAGGGGTGGGGCAGGGGCGTCTCTCGCGTTGCGTTGAGTTGACTCGTTCATCGGCCGGTCCCCTTACCGGGCGGAACAGATTCTGCAACGGTGTACTTGGGCTCATGCCGGACGTTTTGAGAAGCGACCAGTTCCGCGAGAAATCCGACTGACAGCATTTGGAATCCGATGATAAGGCAAGCGAGAGAATACACAAGCAGAGGGCGGGCGCCGATGGGGCCAAAGCCGTGCACTTGAAATCGGGCCAGAATCCAGCATACTCCCAGGTAAGTGAGCCCAGCCGCGCCGAGCAAGAAAGCGGGAAGACCGATCCCGCCCAACAGATGAAGCGGCCGCTGGCCGAAGACGGTGAGGAAGACAACGGTGAGAAGATCCAGAAAGCCCTTAACAAATCGATGAAACCTGTACTTCGATCGCCCGTAGCGCCGGGGATGATGCTCGACGGGCAACTCGGTGACGCAATAGCCCCGGGCGTAGGCCATCACGGGGATGAAGCGGTGCAACTCTCCGTACAGAGGCAACTCTTTGACGACCTCGGCGCGAAAGCACTTGAAGCCGCAATTGTGGTCGCGCAACTTGAGGCCCGTCAGGCTGCTGACCAGCCAATTGAACACGCGGCTGGGCCACACTTTGTGCCAGGGGTCCTTCCTCACTCGCTTCCAGCCATTGACGACGTCAAACCCTTCCGCCAGCTTGGCGAGGAACTCGGGAAGTTCGGCGGGGTCATCCTGTAAGTCGGCATCCATCTGAAACACGACTTGACCCAGCGCGGCATCGAAGCCGGCGGCAAGCGCTGCGGCCTTGCCGAAGTTACGCCGGAAGCGGATGCCCCGGACGCGCGGGTCGCAAGCCGCAAGGCCGCGGATTTTGTCCCATGAGCCGTCGCTGCTGCCGTCGTCCACAAAGATGACCTCGAGCTGGAGCCCACGCCTCTCACCCACCGCAAGCAAGGCCCGTCCCAGTTCCTCCAGGCTTGCGGACTCATTGAGGGCGGGGATGACAATGCTGATCAGCTCGGATTGGCCCGTGGTTGATGCCATGCTACAGCCTTATGTGGGGGCAGGGCTTGCCCGGCCCTCGCCCGTGGACGACGTACAGGGGACGGCAAGCCGTCCCCCTATATGCTTTATTCTCGCAGGCCGAAAACTTTCTCAGTATACAGGCGGCTCAAGCGTAAATCTTCGTCGAGAGAGCGAGTAATCTGGGTGCCCCTCTCGTACGCCAGTTCGACAACTAAGTAGCCGTTGAAGCTGATCTTGCGTAAGTAATCGGCGACCTTCTGATAGTCGATGTCACCCGGGCCAAAATCTTCCATCCAAATACCTTGTCTGGAATTGCGCAGATGCAGTTCCACCAGGCGATCCCCTGTTTCGCTCAGGAAACTCATCACCTCCTGCCCTCCGCGATAAGCCCAATGCACGTCCACGCAGCAATAGACCCGGTTTGGGTCGGTGTGCTGCATGAGATGTCGCCACTCCCGCGCGTGCTCAAGCAATTCGGGCGTGTGATGGTGGAGCGCCAGTTTCATTCCAAGCCCGCTGATCTCCTCAGCCAGCCGGTCAACGTATTTGGCCTGGGTATCCAGTTCTTCCTCGCTCTTTAGGGCTTGGCCGGGCTTGGGGCTTGGGTTGGTAACGATCACGCGAGTCCCATGCGGCTTGAGCAACCGGGCCAACTCTACGACTTCGCGGACGGATTTTTCAGCCGCTCCGCTCTCGTGCAAAGTTGTACCTGCGTAGACCGTTTCCGGAGCCAGGTGATTCTTGGCCAGCAGGGTGAAGGTCCGTTCGCGCAGCGCGGGCTGGAAGAAATCCTGATTCAATTCCACCCGATGGTATCCCGCGCCGTGAAAGCTCGCCAGCACATCCTCGACGCCTTCGGCCAAGGTCTTTTTCTCGGATTCGAGATGCTGGATCCAAATGTAAATCTCGACAGATAGTTTGGGAGCGTATTGGGCCCCTAAGAGCAGTTGGCGGCTGAGGAGCGTGGCGCCGGCAAGCTTTGCCAAACCGGAGAACATCTCCCGTCGAGTCTGACGGCTTCGAATTATCGCCATCTGAACCTACCTCTCCTCCACGCTCGCGGCAGGAAGCCGCCGTAGTCCTGATGATTCGGCCTGAGGTGGTGAATGTACCGCCGCGAGGCGAGCCGGGTCAAGCACGTTGTTACTTGCAGCATATTCGGCTCCGGCGATATACTTGCCGCCTCAAAAAAGGCGCCCGGCGGCAGGTGCCGGGTTTCAGGCGCCAGGCGCAGGGGGCTACGAGCTATGGCAATGAGCATTAATCTCGATCTTGAGCATGTGGCTCCGCCACCGAGACGTAAGGATTTCCGGATCGGTGCCATCGGCGCAGGCTTCATTATGAATGATTGCCACTTGGTGGCCTACGGCCACGCCGGTTACAACGTCGTGGCCATTGCTTCCGCCTCTCTGGAGGAATCGAGACACGTGGCGCAGACGCATGGAATCCCGAAGGTGTACGCCACGTACCAGGTGCTGTTCGCAGACCCTTCGATCGAAGTGGTGGATATTGCCGTGCCACCGGACCAGCAATTGACGATTTTCCGCGAGGCCGTGAAACACTCGGGACATCTCAAAGGCATCCTCGCGCAAAAGCCTCTGGCCATGAACCTGGCCGATTCGCGTGAGATCGTGCGCCTCTCGGAGCAGGCCGGCATCATTCTTGCCGTGAACCAGAATATGCGCTATGACCATTCCATGCGCGCCCTCAAAACCCTGCTGCGACGCGGTTATTTGGGTGAACCAGTCCTGGCCAGCATCGAAATGCGCGCCATACCCCACTGGAAACCGTGGCAGCTCGCTTACACTCACCTGACCTTGCTGAACATGAGTATCCACCACCTCGATAGCTTCCGCTACCTGTTTGGTGAGCCTGAGTCCGTTTACGTCAGCGCCAGGAAGGATCCGCGAACTCCCTCTGAGCACGTGGACGGCGTGGTTCTTTACGTCCTCGAGTATCCCGGCGGCTTGCGCGCCACAGCTTGGGACGATGTGTGGGGCGGCCCGGCGCGGGAAGGCACGCCGCCGGATTTGTATATCAAATGGCGGGTCGAAGGCACAGAAGGCCTGGCCCAGGGTACGATCGGCTGGCCCAGTTATCCCAGCCGCACACCCAGCACTCTCGATTTCACCACTCGGCGGCAACCTGGATGCTGGTTCTCGCCACGCTGGAACGAGGTGTGGTTTCCTGACGCATTTGAGGGCACCATGGGCCAGTTGCTCGAGGCTTTGGCCACCGGCGCCGAGCCGGCAATCAGCGGCCGTGATAACTTAAAGACCATGGCCCTGGTCGAGGCTTGCTATAAATCCATTGAAGAACACCGGGTTGTCAGGCTGGAGGAAATGTAGCGCGTAAGTTGGAATTGTGGTGCGGGCGTCTCGCCCGCTGTCGCGGGAGCCTCCCGCTCCCGCAAGGGCACGCGGGCGAGACGCCCGCACCACTGAGGAGGGCTTCGTGAAACTCGGACTCATCAATTCGGCGTGGCTGGGGACTTCCGTCGGCACTGCCGAAGGAATTCGCAAGACCAAAGAGATCGGATTCGACAGCATCGATATCTTCAACGATCCCCTCGACATTGACATCAAGGAGAGGCGATTAATCAAGGATACCTGCCGCGAAGTCGGCCTGCCCGTTATTTCGCATTGCTGTTGTGCGCTGGGCATTGCCGACTTCAACCCCGCGGTGCAGCGCTTCCACGTTAGCCGCTGTAAAGCTTACCTGGATTTCGTCTATGAAACCGAAGCCAGGAACCTGTTGTTGGTAGTGGGCGAATACATTTGGCAGCAGGAGGTCATAGCGCCCCAGGCGCAATGGAAATTTGCCGTTGATAACGTCCGAATTCTGGGTGAATACGCCGCTTCCTTGGGGGTTGAGATTGCGATCGAACTCGAGCCGTTCAAGCTGTCGATTGTAAATACGCTCGATAAGATGGACCGGTTTCTCAAGGATGTCGACCTTCCTTCCGTGCGCGCCAATCTTGATATCTCTCACTTCGCGCTTGTGAACACCCCGCCTGAGTCCATTTCCAGACTCCGCGGACGCATTGCGCATGTGCACTTCTCGGATTGTGACGGCAAGGTGCATGGTGATCTGCCCCCGGGACGCGGCGTTGTGAACTTCACTCCTTACTTGCGGGAACTGAAAAACCTGGGCTTTGATGGCACAATCAGTATTGAGCTCGAGTATTCGCCACAGCCGGAGAAGATCGTTGATTGGGTGACGGAAGCGTATCGGGAGACGAACCGCTTGATGCAAGGCCTGGGCATACGGAATTGAAGATGGCCGATTGACGATTGTCGATTGCCGCGCTACATAATCGTCGATCGACAATCGTCCGTCGACAATCAAAGGGGGGAATCAATGAAATACCGAAAGTTTGGGCGTACGGGGCGGATGGTCAGCGAACTCGGCTACGGTATGTGGGGAATGGCGGGCTGGACAGGATCGAGTGATGAGGAATCCAAGCAAGCCCTGCAACGCTCCGTTGACCTGGGCTGTAACTTCTTTGACACAGCGTGGGCTTATGGGGACGGCCGCAGCGAAGCGTTGCTGGGATGGCTGCTCCGCAACAGCCCCGGCAAGAGGCTCTACACCGCCACTAAGATTCCTCCCAAGAATCTCGAATGGCCAAGCCGCCGTGAATTCAAATTGGACGATTGCTTTCCACCCGATCACATCGAGGATTACGTCTTGCGAAGCCTCAAGAACGCCGATCTCGAGAGCTTCGACTTGGTGCAGTTTCACGTGTGGGAAGATTCTTGGCTGAAGGACGACCGCTGGGTGAAGAAGGTGGACGATCTGCGCCGCGACGGGCTGTTCCAAGCCATCGGCATCAGCATTAACCGTTGGGAGCCTTGGAACGGCGTAAAGACAGTCCAGTCCGGCCTCATCGATGCTGTGCAGGTGATCTATAACATTTTCGATCAGAATCCCGAGGATGAACTCTTTCCGGCTTGCCAGGCGAAGGACGTCGCCGTGATCGCCCGCGTTCCTTTTGATGAAGGATCGCTCACCGGGACACTCACCATGGACAGCAAGTGGCCGGAGGGCGATTGGCGCAATACCTACTTCGTGCCGGAAAACCTCAAGGCGAGTGTAGCTCGGGCGGACGCGCTCAGGCCGCTGATTCCTGATGGGATGACGATGCCTGAGATGGCGATGCGGTTTATTCTCAACAATCCGGTCGTCAGTACCATCATTCCGGGAATGAGGAAGGTCAAAAACGTGGAAGCTAACGCCGCCGCCTGTAATGCGGGCCCACTTCCGGATGAGCTTTTCTCGAAGTTGCGCGCACATCGCTGGGACCGGAAGCCCGCGCCATGGTCCCAGTAGCGAGGCCTCCCAGCCCGCCCGCGGCCGCTGATGAAAGACGCCAGCCTCGTGTCACCCTCTTCCCCCACGGGGAGAGGAAGTCGAGTCTTGTGGAGTGAAGCACATAATGCGAAATCAGATTTCGAGGCGCACTTTTCTCGCACAAACCGGCACCATGGCAGCCGCCGCGGCCATGCCCGCGTTTCCGCGCAGCGGCACAACTGCCACTGCCCGCCCATTGCGGCTGGGCGGCCCCATCTTTCTTAATTCGGATGATCCTGGCGAGCAGGCTCGAGAGCACCGCAGGCTGGGTTACCGCGCCGCTTACGCTCCTAAGGTGGATTTGAAAGACAAGGACAGGATCAGAGACATCATTAAAGAATTTGCGGCCCGGGATGTGGCTCTAGCGGAGGTAGGCGCTTGGGTGAACATGCTCGACCCTGACCCTGAAAAGCGCCGCAAGAATATGGCTTACGTGCAGGAGCGCCTGGCCCTAGCCGAGGAACTGGGCACGCGTTGTTGCGTCGATATCGCAGGGTCCTATGACCCTAAGATTTGGTACGGCCCCAACCCGAAGAACATCACTCAGGAATTCGTCGACGCGACGGTGGAGAATTGTCGTAAGCTGATTGATGGCGTGAAGCCCACGCGCACCAAGTTTTCCATTGAGATGATGCCTTTCAACTTTCCCAGCGGACCGGATGATTACCTGAAGCTGATCAAAGGCGTGGACCGCAAGGCCTTCGCGGTTCACCTCGACGTCTGCAACGTGATGAACAGCCCTGAGCGCATGTATCACAACGGGGACGTCATCCGCGAGTGCTTCCGGAAGCTTGGGCCTTGGATTGCCTCCTGCCACGCCAAAGACTTGACCTGGGAGGACTACGTGCAGGTGTGCCTGCGGGAAGTTATCCCCGGCCGCGGCCAGATTGATTACAGAGCCTATCTGAGCGAACTCGCAAAGCTTCCGGGAGACGCTCCTTTGATGCTCGAGCACCTGAAGACCGCAGAGGAATACGCTGAGGGGCGAAACTACATTCAAGGAGTCGCTCGACAGTTGGGCCTTTCGTTTGGCGCATGACACCCAAAACAAGAAAATAGAAACTGGAAAATGGAAAATCGGTTTGGAAACTGGATCGTTAGCCTGTCATTCTGAGCGAAGCGAAGAATCTCCGCAGTTCGGGGACTTGACGACTGTGAGCTTCTTCGCTTCGCTCAGAATGACAGAGCTTGCAAAGAGGAGCTACCAACATGACTAGCGAGACCGGAATTACCCGCAGGGATTTCTTGAAAGAGACTGCCGTGGCGGGCGCAACGGCCGCGGTGCTCGGAGGCCTGGCCCCGGCACGCGCGCTGGGCGCAAACGACAAAATTCGCGTGGGCGCTATGGGCACCGGCGAGCGTTGCCAATACCTGATGAGGCTGTTCAAGGGCAACCCCTCGGTTGAGTTGGCGGCGGTGTGCGACGTATACGGACCGCGGCGCGAGGCCGCCTTGCAGATTGCCGGACCGCAGGCCAAGTCCTACCTCGATTACCACGAGTTGCTCGATAACAAAGAAATCGACGCCGTGATCATTGGCAGCCCCGATCATTGGCACAAGCAGATGCTGGTTGATGCTGTGCATGCCGGCAAAGACGCCTACGTCGAGAAGCCCATTATGCATTCCATCGAGGAAGGGGTCGAAATGGTGCGGGCCGTCGAAGAGACCAACCGTGTTGTCCAGACGGGTACGCAGCAGAGGAGCTGGCCGCACTATATCATGGGAAAGCAGATTGTCGATTCCGGCAGGCTGGGCAAAATCACTTTCGTCCATACTTACTGGTATCAGGACTACCTCTTGGGTTCCACCGGACTGGAGCCCGTGGACCAGTCGCAGCTCGACTGGAAACGCTTCCTTGGCAATGCCCCGGATCAACCCTTTACGCCGGAGAAATTCTACTGGTGGCGCTGGTTTTGGGACTTTGGCGGTGGAATCTTAACTGATCTTCTTACCCACTGGATTGACGTTATCCAATGGTATATGGGTGAGCCCGCGCCTCGTTCCGCAACCACGACAGGAGACGTCTACCGCATGCCATGGCAAGCTCCGGACACGCTGACGGCGGCTTACGAGTATCCGGGGAATTTCATGGTTACGTTCACGGGCGCCATCAACAGCAGCGTGGATGACGGCGGCATCGAGTTCCGGGGAAGCGAGGCGACGCTCAAAATCGACCGCTCCCACATGGCGGTTTATCCCGAGGGCGCAAGGTCTGTGCCCGGCACGCTCACTCCTGAACCCGAAATCCTGGTGCGCTCGGAGCGCGATGGCGCCATTGACAACGTCAAGAATTTCGTTGACTGCACGCGCTCTCGCAAGACTCCCAACGCGAACATCCACATCGCCTTCGAGGCGGCGCGCACTTCCTGGATCGGAAATATCGCCTTGAAGCGGGGGAAGAAAGTTATCTGGGATGCGAGCCAGGGAAAAGCCGTGTGATTCGAATCACCTTGCAGGGGCGGCCCTGGCGGCCGCCCTGCGGCGTGCAACCACCCTTCGCTTGCCAAATGCCTCCGCCCGTCCCCACTGAACTTGTCAGGCGTGGCGTGGCCCGCGCAATACGCGCGCCGGAAACGTGATGATCGCGCCCAGCAGATCAAACACTCCTCCCACCGCGATGCCCACGAGTCGAAAAGGCAGAAGCAACAACCAGATAAACGGATAGAGAACCAGTGCCAGCAATGCCAGTGGCCAGCAAAGAACCAAGAGTATGCACCAGAGGAGAAACTTGACCATAAGTGGCCTCCGTAAAGCGCTCCAGTGTAATCATACGCCGAACGCCTGAGAATGTTCCCTGGTGTTTGGGGTCGAACCTACTTTTCAGCCCAGATGGCATAAACCAGGCAGGCCATGAAGAGCACCAGTAAGCTTGCGGAGGCCACAAAGAGGATGGAGAAAGGCTGGTTCAAAGAGTTGAGCAAAACGCGTTGGAGCCAGTGAGCATCGGAATGGCCGAAGTTCGCCAGTCTTCCCAGCCAGGCATTGAAATCAGCCCGCTTCCAGACCATGAACACCAGCAAGACAGCCATGCCGCAAGCCAAGGCGAATTTCTCGGCAAGAGCAATCGGGCGTGTCGCCAGCTCAGCCGCTTCTCGCCGCGCACGAAGCTGGGCCTTCCACCAGACCAGTCCGGCGTCAGGCAACTTCACCTCGGCGAGCAGAGAGGAGTTTGCTTCCTGCAACAACCCGGCCACCAGAACAACTTCTGAGCAGACCGCACAGCTCTCCACGTGGCTGCGCAAGGCCGCATCGCACGCCTCGGGCCAGCGCCCGGACTGGAGCAATTCCGTAACGGCCTGTTCTTTTTCACACTGAGGGACTCTCATAAATTCGTCCCGAATACCGCTGCGCTCGCCATTGTGATCACTGAAAGAGCCGCGGACCCTAAAAGCAGGTCCGCGCTACCTTCCTCGCGTGATGCCTGCCTTTCGCAGGATTCCCAACAGCTTCTGGCGCGCACGGAAGAGCATTGGGCGCACGCTGACCGTCCTTAATCCTACCACGGCGGAAATCTCTTTGTGGGTCGAGCCCTCGACGTACGCCAGCCAAAGCAATTGCAGTTCGCGCGGCGTCAGCTTGCGCAGGGCTCCATTCAAATCCGACCGCGCTTGCACGCTCTCCGCCGTCTGCTCAGCCGCGGGCACTTCCGCGATGACGTCAAGCGGCACGCTCACTTTGCCTTGGCCGCGCCTCCAACGGTCGCGGAGGAGGTTGGTGGCGGTCCGAAAGAGGTATTGCTTCGCCTGCTCCTCGCTCATGGCGGCGTGGCGAGCGCGCAAAAAGCGGTAATAGGATTCCTGCATCAGATCGTCCGCCGCCGCCGAGTCACCCGTCGCCTTGGCGAGATAGGCCCAGAGTCCTCGGGCCGTGCGGTTGTAGAAGGCCCGAAAACCCGCCTCATCCATCTGCATGGCAGCTTCGATTTGCAGGGCGTCCTCGGCTTGTGCGAGTTCTGTAAAAGTCAATTCCCGCATGGCGGCGCAGCGCTCATCCTGCTCGGGGCGGCTGTCTCCGGTCTTGTTCATACGAGGCCCAGTCGCCCGCTTTTACTGATGCTTCGATGTTACACCTTCCAGGAGTCCAAAGTGTCGGGAAAGTCCGTAGGATGCCGCTGCGGAGAGCAGGAATCCGATTCCCACCATGCTCGCCAGCGTGCCCAAGATCAGGCATGCCCGGGTGCCTTGGGTGTCCATGAAGTGTCCCTTCACGAAAAGCAATCCCAAGCCCACCAACAGGACGACCATTCCTAACTGGATGGAGAAAAGAATTCTCCCAAAGGGATACGGAGTTGGCCGCGCGCCTTGGGCTTCAAGCTGGAACGGCTGCGATTCCAGAAAGTGCTTACCCGCATCCGTGCCCATGTAAGCGATCAGTTCCTGGCTGTTGCCGAACTTTTCCAGCAGCTTCGAGTGTGCCTCCGACTGAACCTTAGCCACCTTACTCCATCTTCGGTTTTCCAGGATCACCTTGAACACCCACAAGAGCGCGCCGAGTATAACCACAAACGCCAGGAAGGGGCCCGCAAAATCCATGAAGCGGAAAAAAGCGGAGTCGCCGGACGAATGTCCCGCCCGCGCCCGCTCGACCTCGTATTGGAGCGCCTGGATCTTCAGTGCAGGACCGCAGGGTCCGGCAAGCGTCTCGCTGCCAAGATTCCGAACCGAGTCAGCTCCCATCTCAGCGGGGACAGGCCACACCTCGGCGAACGAGGAGCGCTGCGCAACCTCGGGATGGTCCTTTAGAAATGCCGCGAGTTCGGGATGCCGCTGGAGGTAGGCTTTGTCCCGAATCAACTTGGGCTGTTTCAGGAGTTCGCTATAAATATCGATGTGCGCCGCCAGGAAGGAGATCAGCTCTTGTTGGTTAGCCGAGCCTACTGCCGCCTCACTCTGTCCCGCGGTATCCTGCGGTGCGGGCGCGGCGCCCAGCGACATGATCCCCACAACGCCTAAAGCTGATACGAAGAGTGCGACCTGCAAGATTCGCCGCTTGAGTGTTCCCTTCATCACTGCTAACCTCCCTCGTTCCTGAATTCGACGACGGGGTTGCGCAGCGCGGGGGAGCCACAATCAAATGCAGCTTCTTCGCTGCCCTGAAAATAGAAAGCGGACCCCCTCACCCGTCCCGCGACGGCTGGTGAAAGCGCCGTCGCGGGCCACCCTCTCCCCCAAGGGGGAGAGGGATTATTTTCATGACCAGTGGCGAGCCGAGGGATCATGAAATCTTCGCTCAGAATGACATGTCATCCTGAGCGAAGCGAAGGATCTGCTTTTCTTCGCGCGCCGCTCTGCGCTACCCCTTCATCTGCTAGAACGAGCGAACAGGCGAGTTGTTAACAAGGATTTCAGCGCAGGGTTACGACGGTGGCTCCCCATCCGCCGGCTTCGGCGGGAGCGTCCTGGAAGGAGAGAACAAAAGGCGTGCGGGCCAGCACGGCGCGCACGATTTCGCGTTGCACTCCGATTCCCCGCCCATGGATGATGCGGAGTGCCTTCAGACCCAGACGGTTGGCTTCCTCGAGATACGCCTCAACCACTTCTTTGACATCCTGCGGTCGCACCGTGTGCAGGTCGAAGACGTCAGTGACGGGAACGCGAAGGGGTTCGTCATTCATGCCTGCTTATATTCTACGGTGTGTCTTCTGTAGCTGCATCAACAAAACAGGAAATCGACAGGGTGTCGGCGAGTTGACCCTCTCCCCGACGCAGAGAAGGTGTGACCGAATCAAAAGCAGCTCACGCCAAGACGCCAAGTCGCGAAGCAGCGCAAAGCGGAAGACCCTACTTTCCTTCGCGACCTTTGTGTACTTGGCGCCTTGGCGTGAAACCGGTTCGTCTGCCCGTGGACTAGAACAGCCTGAAGGAGACCTCCACCACGACTTTCACCGGCACGGGTTTGCCGTCCTTCGTGGCAGGTTCGAATTTCCAGGTGCGCAGGGTCTGCGCCGCGCTTTCATCCAACCCTCTGTCCACGGGTCGCACCACCTCGACGTCCGCGACATTGCCGCTCGCATCAATCACGGCCGAGTAGACGCCAGTGCCCTGCAGTTTGGCAGCTCTTGCGTCCTTCGTATAAGGGGGTTCGGGCTTGTAAATGGGTATCGGCGCTGTGACACCGTCTCCTACGGTGAAGACCTTTCCGAGGTCATGTCGGGGTGTGGGAACGATGTTGGCCGCGAGCGCGCTCCTCGCTGGAGCGCTAAGCCAGAAAGTCTTGACACCCCACCAACCCGTCCCGACAATGACGGCCAGGGCAATCACCAACGACGCAATAAGTCTCAGTTTCGACATACGCACCTCCTTCACCAGCAGGGCAACACGCCGCGCCAGTTGGTTTTCGACCAGGAACAAAGGCCCCGGCAGCGCTGTCGCTCTCGGCATTCCCGCGATTTCGAGCAGGGCGTGAAGATAAGCCTTGCGCGCACCACTCAGCGCCACCACATCGCTGTCTACGACCTGTTCGCGACTGAGGCGGATGGTGCGCACCACCCACCACACGGCGGGATGAAACCAGAAAAACGCCAGGACAAGTTCCTCCAGAAGATTCAGCAGCCAGTCGCGCCTCGCCACGTGCAGCAATTCGTGGCAGGCAATCGCACGTTGGTGGCTCTCCTCCATGCGTTCGAACCACCTGGGAAGGATGATCGCCGGATCGAGCCAGCCAAAAGTTACCGGAGTCTCGACACGGTCGGAGAGATAGAAGGCGGGCTCAACGCCCACGAGCGCCCGAGCCTCGCGGAGTGCGCTGGGCAAGGGTGCGATGAGCAGCGCCGCGCGCCGGTAGTGAGTGAGGCGCCACAGACCCAGCGTCAGCCGCAGCAACCCCGCGCCCACCCCCGCCGAAAGTAGCAGCAACACCCAGGTTTGAAATGGAACCAACGAGACCAGCGACACACCACCGGTTTTTGTGATGACGCCGGTCGCGGCGCCGGCGGCCGGAACGAAGTCTGCCTTCTGCCAGGGTTCGACCAGCGGCAAAAGCAGGCAGGCCGCCAGCAACACCTGCCAGTAGGCGAGCATGACCCTCGGTTGCCGCAGGCGCAGTACCGCCGCAGCCAACCCGCCCCCCGCAACCACCAGCATCACCTGGAGGCTATAGGTCAGGAGATTTCCCAGCCACCACGAGGCGTTCATTCGGCCTCCTCAATGGTCCGCGCAATCTTTTCCAAGTCTTTCTGCGACAATCGACGGTCCTTGATCAAGTGGACCAGTAGCGGCCCGGCAGAACCGTTAAACACCCGGTCCACGAACTCGCGCACCATGGCTTTGATGACTTCACTGCGCGGCCGGGTGGCCTGGTAGACGTAGGCACGGTCCTGCGCCTGCTTCTTCAGATATTTCTTTGCTTCCAGAATGTTCATCATGGTCATGACGGTGGTATAGGCGATCTTGCGGCGCTCGCGAAGAGTTTCGTAGACGTCGCGCACCGTGGCGCTCTCCAGGCCCCATACCACCTTCATGATTTCGAGTTCCTGCTCGGTCAAGGTGCGGCTTCTGGGTCTCATACTATGAAAATAGTACTAATAAGTTGAGAGTGTCAAGGGAAATCTTGGGGGTAGCACAGGCACTCCTGCCTGTGGCCAAGTCTAACTCATTCCATCGGGGCACAGGCAAGAGTGCCTGTGCTACCCCCAAAACCGGGCCGCCGGGTGTATGATTAGATTTGGATCATTCGGACGGGCTCTTTTGCTGGATAACAATGAACCTACTGCGTCGCAGCACTCGCCGCCGGAGGCCTGGAATTGGGGCGTGGGTGCTGGTACCTCTCTTTCTGCTCGGTTTGAAGGCGGCGGCTAGCCAGAACTTCCAACAGCAACCAACGGCTCCAGTGGATTCCGGCAACAGGCCTGCGCTAGCTGAAGAATCTCCACCTCGCATGACTCCGCAGGAGATTCGGCGCTACGATGAGGCGAAAACCCTGATCGATTGGACGCCCGACCAGATTCGGGACTTTCCCGACCTGCACGATTTGCAACCTGCGGAAAACCAGCAGAACCTCCCGGCAATCCTTAGCGCCGTCGGCCAGCGCGTGGCCGCGTTGTTCGATCAGTTTCCCAACATGACCTCCGCGGAAGAGGTCCGGGCGGGGCCCTGTGATGAGGGCCTGCGCAAGAAATGTCGTGTGACCTATAGAGGCAAGTTCAACTATCTGGTGGTGCGGCGGACAGAGGGCGACCCTCTGATGGGCGAGTTCCGCACCGATTTGAAAGGGCGGCCGATTGATTATCGAAACATCGGCCACGGGCGGGTTTTTCTCACCTACGGGTTCGCCACAACGCCTCTCCAGCATTTCCACCCCCGGAATCAAACCGATTGCCGGTTTCGTGATTTCGGGCGCCAGATGGTTGAAGGGCAGCAGACCGAAGTGGTGGGCTTTGTTGAAGTCCCGGGAAAGTATCCCTGGCCAACCGAGTTGCGCCACGGAACTGCTGTTGTGCCGCTGTGTTTACAGGGCTTGGCGTGGCTCGACCCGACAACGTATCAGATCGTACGCATCGAAACCTTCTTGATGGCGCCGCCTCCGGACAGCGACCTGGAACGCGAGACGACGCGCGTCGAGTTTAGTGAAATTCACCTTCACCAAGCCTCCACCGCCATATGGTTGCCCACAGAAGTTGTCGTCGACGGATGGCTTCACCAACGGCATTTCGAAAACGTCCACAGGTACTCCGGTTTCAAGACTTTTGAGGTAGAAACCCGAATCGGCCCGGTGATGGAAAAGTGAGCGCGGCGCGTTGTGCCCTGATGTTCGGAGCCGGAACCTCGCCAAAGAAGTGAGCCTGCTGGGCTGGCAGCAGATTGTGGCCCGCGGCGCCAGAAGGTGCGGAAAAAATAACCGGCTGTCATCCTTCGCTTCGCTCAGGATGACAGGCTTTTGTATTCGTCGCACCTTCTCAGCCGAGGGTTAGCATGCAACGCCGCGGCAGGCGAAGATGTTATAATCTCAGAGCGAGCCTTTCGAATCCCTCGCTGAAAGGCGCAACCGTTGTTCGACAATTCTCCGGAAAAAACAGCGCCCGGCGCATCTGTCGGCGAAGCGGGAAACAGCCGGGAAGCGTTGCCCCGCTCGCACCGTCTCGCATGGGGACGATGGTCGCCGCGCGTGCGGGAACTGGGCAGAAGAATGGCGCGCGCAGTATTCCTGCGTTGGCGGCGCAAAGACCCCGCCGAGCTCGAAAAGCTACGGCGCCTGGACATCAACAAGCGCGGCCGCATCAGGGCAGGCCGAGTCGTGGATCTGCTGGAAGCCGAGACGGCGGGATCCAAGACCCCGCTGTTGATTTATTCCTACGAAGTGGCCGGAGTAACCTACGAGGCCGCCCAGGACGTATCGGCGCTGCCTGAGATTGCCGCGCGCGCCCGGGTTTTCTCCGGACGCACGGCCAGCGTGAAATACGATCCCAAACGGCCTGGGAACTCCATTATCGCCTGTGAGGAGTGGAACGGGCTGGGGGCAGGATGACTTTTCAGGAGAAACTCGAGGAACTGCGGCGACGCCGGTCTGGCTCGGAGGCGGGAGGCGGTGAGGAGCGCCGGGCCAGACAACATGCGGAGGGAAAGCTCTCGGCCCACGAGCGGTTGGAGATGCTGTTTGACCCCGGCAGCTTTGAAGAAATCGACATGCTGGTCGAGCACCGCTGTCACGATTTCGGGATGGACCAGCAACGCATACCCGGCGACGGGGTGGTGAGCGGCCACGGGCGCATCAACGGCCGGCTGGCGTTTGCTTTCGCGCAGGACTTTACCGTTTTCGGCGGCTCGCTGAGCGAAGCGAATGCCGAAAAGATTTGCAAGCTCATGGACCTTGCCATGAAGGTGGGCGCGCCGTTCATCGGGCTGAATGACTCCGGAGGCGCGCGCATTCAGGAAGGTGTTGCGTCGCTGGCGGGATACGCCGACATTTTCCTGCGCAATACGCTGGCTTCGGGAGTGATCCCTCAGATTTCCGCCATCATGGGGCCCTGCGCGGGCGGCGCGGTCTATTCCCCCGCCATCACCGATTTCATCCTGATGGTCCAGAACACCAGCTACATGTTCGTGACTGGCCCGGACGTCATCAAGACCGTCATGCACGAGGACGTCACCAAGGAAGACCTGGGCGGGCCCATGACTCACAATTCGGTGAGCGGGGTGGCGCACTTCGTAACCAACGACGACCCCGACTGCCTGGCCCTGATCCGCGAGTTACTTTCGTTCATGCCGCAGAACAATCATGAGGATCCGCCCCGGGTTGAAACCCAGGATCCTGCGGACCGCCGTGAGGCCGTTCTCGACACCCTGGTGCCCGTGGAGCCCGAGAAACCCTACGACATCAAGGAAATCATCCACTGCGTCGTGGACGACGGCTATTTCCTGGAGGTGCACGAGCACTTCGCCAAAAACCTCGTGGTGGGATTTGCGCGGCTGGGTGGGCAAAGCGTGGGCGTCGTCGCCAACCAACCCGCCGTGTTGGCGGGCTGTCTGGACATCAACGCTTCGGACAAGGGCGCGCGCTTCATCCGCTTCTGCGATGCCTTCAATATCCCCATCGTCACTTTCGAGGACGTTCCGGGATTCCTGCCCGGCACGCAGCAGGAATACGGCGGCATCATTCGCCACGGCTCGAAGCTGCTCTTCGCCTACTGCGAAGCGACCGTCCCCAAGATCACCGTCATTACTCGGAAGGCTTACGGCGGGGCTTATTGCGTGATGGGATCAAAGCATGTCCGCACTGATATCAACCTGGCCTATCCCACCGCCGAAATCGCCGTCATGGGACCGGAAGGGGCGGTGAATATCGTCTATCGGCGCGATCTTCAGAAGGCCGAGGACGCAGAAACCTTGCGCCGCGAAAGCGTCGCGGAGTTTCGCGAGCGCTTTGCCAACCCGTACGTCGCCGCCGAACGCGGCTGGTTGGACGACGTCATCCAGCCCCGCGACACCCGCCCCAAACTGATCACGGCCTTACGCATGCTCGAAACCAAGCGCGACACCAACCCGCCCAAGAAACATGGGAACATACCGCTATAGCGATTGCCGATTCTTGATGGCGCCGGCAGCGCAAACGTACGCCTACCCCGCATCCGTCTGTGGCTTTTCAATGCCCTTCTCGTCCGGGGCCGCATGGACTAAAATGCAGGAAGCGGACGAGGTGGAATTAAGCATGGGTCACCATGGTATCAGTTTGCCAAGGGAGATAATTGCGGAGTTCTGCAAGCGTCATCACATTCGGAAGTTGGCGTTATTCGGGTCCGTCCTGCGCGAGGACTTTCGCCCGGACAGCGACGTCGACGTGCTGGTGGAGTTCGAGCCGGGCCACACGGTGGGGCTGCTCCGAATGGCAGGCCTGGAGATGGAACTCTCAGAGGCGTTGGGACGAAAGGTGGACCTGCGGACACCGGCGGAGCTCAGCCGATATTTCCGGGATGAGGTGGCACGCACCAGCGAGGTCCAGTATGCCCAAGAGTGACTGGATTCGCCTCCGCCATATGCTGGACGCGGCGAGAGAGGCAATGAGGTCCGCTTCAGGACGCACCCGCAACGACCTCGATACCGACTATGTATGGACATTGGGCCTAGTCAAATGCGTTGAAATTATCGGCGAAGCGGCCGCGCGCATGGGGAAGGAAACCAAAGAGGAAAATCCTCAGATACCTTGGGCGCAAATAATTGCGATGCGCAATCGTCTGGTCCATCTATATTTCGATATCGACCTTGATCAGGTGTGGAAAGCGCTCACAGAAGACTTGCCAGCCCTCGTGAATCAATTGCAGGAGATGCTGGAGAAGGACTCGTCTAAGTGAGGCATCCCATGCTCTTCGATACGTCTTCACAGAACTGCGAGGATGCCGCGCGCGGCGAGGCTGATGCCGACCGCCAGCGCCAGCAACGCCGTGGCGGCGGCTGCGGTGAGGCGCCAGCCCAACTCGCGGTACATGGAGGCGAGTGTGGCCATGCAAGGAATGTAGAACGTGACGAAGAGGGTGAAGATGAGGATTTGCGCCACGCTCATCACGGAAGCCACGTTGGTGGTTCCCAGCGCCTGCATGAGCATGAGGAGAGAGAGTTCTTTTCTGAGCACGCCGAAAATCAGCGTCAGGCCGACCGCGGGTGGCAGACCGAGCAGTGCAGTCATGGGCGAGAGCGCAGCATTGACGACCTGTTGCCATCCATAGAACTCGATCAGACTTAAAACCGCGCTGCCCGCGACGAGCAGTGGGAACGCCACCAGCACAAACTCGCGCAGCCGCCACCAGGTCTTCATCAGGACCACTTTCAGCGCGGGCAGCCGGAAGGCCGGCACTTCCATCAACATCCCGGGAGAGATCTCCGGCCAGATCAGGGCCAGAATGTGGCCGGCCAGCACCACCACCAGGAGATTCAAAGCGTAGATACCGAGCGCGTAGTAAGGGCCAAGGTAGACCCCGACCAGGGCCATGATCACCGTCATGCGCGCCGAGCAGGGGACCAGCACGCAGAGCATGGCGGCGATGAACCGGTCGCGCCGCGAACTCAGGATGCGCGTCGCCATCACCGCCGGAACGCTGCACCCATATCCGAGGAGCACGGGCAGGGTTGCCGTGCCATGCAGCCCCAGGCGGTGCATGAGCACGTCCATGAGGTAGCCTACTCGAGAGAGGTATCCGAGGTCTTCGAGCACGGCGAGGCACACCAGGAAGGGCAGCAAGTAAGGCAAAACAATGGCGACGGCGCCGGCCGTCCCCAGCAGCGCCCCTTTCGATACCGCCAGCAGCACGCTGTGCGGATCCATGTGCCGGGTCATCGCAGCGATGAGGGCGTTAAACACGCCCAGGATGCGGTCCTCGGAGAACTTGCCTGCCGTGAAGATCAACTGAAAGATCCCCAGGAAGACCAGCACCAGCACCGCATATCCCCAGACCGGATGCATCACCAAACGGTCGACTTGTTCGCGCCAGTCCCTGCGGGGATGCGCGACGCGGGCCACACTCTCGAACAGGTTTAAACAAGCGGCGTGCCGCGCTGAGGAGATCGCCGCATCCGCGGGCTGACCCAGGAGGCGCGTGATTTCGTCCTGTGCCTGCCGCACGGCCGCTGCGACTGCGGGGCTGGGGAGTTGCGCCAGCCCTTGGGGATCGCTCTGAAGCTGCTGCAGAGCCCCGAAACGAGCAGGGGGAAACGTCGCGACTGACTCCGCCGGGGCCATTTCTGTGGCAACTGCGACGGAAAATGCAGTGTCATTCCGAACCCTTCGCCTGTCATTCTGAGCGAAGCGAAGAATCTCTGCGGTTGGCTCAGGGTAAACTCCGCGAGGAATCTCGCTCTGGGTCGTTCCCCGAGAATCGAGGGCAAGATTCCTCGCTCCGCCCGGAATGACATCCGGTTCGGAATCGAAGGGGTTGTCCCCTCGATCTGGGCTCTCGCCCTTCGTCCTACAACCCGTGATCTTCTGCGCCAAGCGCGCGACGGTGTCTTCGACTTCCGGCGCATAGATGAAGGGTTGACAGCTTACCTGCGAGGATTGCTGACGCAGTCTCAGCGCGGTGCGGAAGGCATCGAGGATTCCCTGGCCGCGCGCCGCGATCGTCTCGACTACGGTTACGCCGAGGGCGGTGGAGAGCGCCCTGGAATCGATGAGGATGCCCTTGCGCACCGCCTCATCCATCATATTGAGGCAGACGACCATGGGCGCTTCAAGGTCCTTCAGTTCGAGCGTCAGTTCCAGGCTCCGCGCCAGTTGCGAAGCGTCGATGACGTTGATGATCGCATCCCACTGGCCGCTCAAAAGGCATTGGCGGGCGACGGCTTCAACGGGATTGGTGGGCGTAAGGGAATAGAGGCCGGGCAGGTCAACAAGGTCAACGACCGTGCCGTCTACGCGCGCCTGGCCGTGGGTGTACTCGACGGTGGTGCCGGCAAAGTTTGAGGTGAGAGAGCGATAGCCTGCGACGGCGTTAAACAGGGTGCTTTTGCCACAATTGGGTTGGCCAACGAGAACGACCTTCACGGCAGGACTTCTACCTTGATCTTCTGAGCTAGTTGCTTGCTGACTGCAACTTGCGTCCCCCGGTTGTCGATGACCAGCGGACCGCCGAAGGGAGCCCGGCAGACCACGTGAATCTGGTCGCCCGCATGAATACCGATTTGATTGAACGAGCGGCGGATCTCCCAACCCCCGAGAATGGATAGGATTTTGAGGTTGGCTTGCCGATCTGCTTCGTAAAGGCTGGGTGAGTCAAACTTCGCGCTATGTGACATGGCACCGCATTATAGGGCAAAAGGCGTTCCAGAACAGCAATAAAAGGGGCAGGGCGTTAAACCGAAGCAAACCCGCTTATCGCAAACGAGTTGCAAGAAGGGCAGGGCTGAGGGCGAGGCGGAGACACTGACATAATGTCCATACCGCCGCAGCGTCTTTTCACCCGCCCTTGCCGCCGCTCTACGGGAACTCACCCCCGCTGGCTATCGTACGGGCACGCCATGGCGTGCCCCTACGTTACGGAGCGCCAACTGCCGCCTTCACCACGGGAACTTCCGCTCTCGGTCTTCTCCCAAACTCGCTGCGGTGCCGGCTGTAGGCGAAATAGATGACGAGTCCGATGATCAGCCACACGACGAAGCGCACCCAGGTTTCGATGGGCAAGCTGGCCATGAGGACCAGGCAACAGAGGATGGCGAGAATCGGCACCACGGGTACCCACGGCGTACGGAAAGACCGGCGGCGCTCGGGTTGAGTGCGGCGCAGCACCAGCACTCCCAGCGACACCAGGATGAAGGCGAACAATGTTCCGATATTGGAGAGGTCGGCCAGCGTTCCGATGTCGAAGATGCCGGCGGGGATGGCCACAAAGAAGCCCGCCACCCAGGTGCTGACGTGGGGCGTGCGGAAGCGCGGGTGTACTTTCGAGAAAACCCGCGGCAGCAGCCCGTCGCGCGACATGGCGAACCACACCCGCGCCTGGCCCAACTGGAAGACCAGCAACGAGCTGAGCATTCCCATCAGCGCGCCGATGCTCACCCATTTCATGATGTTGGGAAGCCCGATCGCCACCAGCGCATTGGCCACAGGCGCGGCATTGCGCAAGGTCGGCCACTGCTGGATTCCGGTCAGGACCAACGCCACGGAAACATAGAGCACCGCGCAGATCACCAGCGAAGCAATGATCCCGATAGGAACGTCTTTCTGGGGGTTCCGGCACTCTTCCGCGGCTGTCGAGACCGAGTCGAATCCGATATAGGTGAAGAAGACGATCGCCCCTCCCGTGAGCACTCCCTGGAACCCGTTGGGCATGAAGGGCTTCCAGTTTGAGACGTGGATGAATCGCGAGGCGGCGGCGATGAAAACCAGGATGGCGATGATTTTCACCCCGACCATCAGGTTGTTGGCGCCCGCGCTCTCCCGGATCCCGATCACCAGAATCACGGTGAGGATCAGCACGATCAAAAAGCCCGGAAGGTTGAAATAAGCTCCTGTGGCTTTTCCGCCCATAATCATGGGCTGCATCAGTTTGGGCGGCAGGTTCACCCCAAAGCCGCGCAGCAGGCTGTCCACGTAGGCGGAGAAGCCCACCGCCACCGCCATGTTGCTCACGGCGTATTCGAGGATGAGGTCCCAGCCGATAATCCAGGCCACAATTTCGCCCAAAGTTGCGTAGGAATAGGTGTAGGCGCTCCCGGCGATGGGAATCATGGAGGCCAACTCGGCGTAGCACAGTCCCGCCAGAGCGCAGACAAAGGCCACCATCAGGAACGAGAGAGCTATGCCCGGCCCCGCCCCAGGCCGCCCCGCCATTCCCAGAGCCTTTGTCCCATGCAGCAGCGCGTCCAGCAGCGGGGCTTTAAGGATCGACCGCACTTCCAGCACCTCTCCCGCTGCGGCCGTTCCGGTCAGGATGAAGATTCCTGTCCCGATGATGGCGCCAATGCCCAGCGCGGTCAGCGACCATGGCCCGAGAGTCTTGCGCAGTTGATGGCCGGGCGCGTCCGCGTCCGCCAGGAGCTTGTCGATGCTCTTCTTCCGGAAGAATTGGTTGGCCACGAGATTCCTTGTTCAGCAGCCCTTTGTTTTCATAGACATTCTCGCTTTGTTCCGGCAAGTTCGAGTCGAGAAGTCCAGAGTTGAGAGTCGAAGAGTGACAAACCATCGGCGTGCGACCTCCAGCCGCTTGCTTCGGCTTCCCAACTCCTCAACTACTTGACTCTGGACTTCTCGACTCTTTATTTTCAACAACATTCTCGCTTTGTTCCGCCAATTTGAAGCGGCAACCCAGTCTTCCCCGGCGCTACCTTGTAGCCGACTCCGAGTCGCTTGCCGGGCCTGTCCTTCCGCTACGGAATCATAGCTTCGTTCTCGCACAATGCGCTGTTTTTGCTCCATTCAGGCTCCATTTTGCGCTAACTTGCTAGCCGGGACCCTTCCGCGTTCCCGTGCGCCTTGGCGCCCCGCAGCGCCCAACTGCAACAAAATGTCCCGAATATGACCACAGTAATAGGCTATCATGGGTCCCCGGGCTTGTCAAGCGGAAAATGCGAAAAAAACAGGCGGACATTCCCGAAAACGTCCGCCGCGCCTGCACACGAGGTTGAGTCCCGTATCGAGCGGCGGCGCGGGATTTGCGCATGTGTTACGTTTTCGCGTACCCTCATATGGGTACACGAATGACCACCGAAACCCAACTCCGTGAAAAACTGCGCAAGATCTACGCACTCTTCGAGGGCGCAACCACGGCGGGAGAACGCGAGGCCGCCGCGGCGGCCATCGGCCGGGTCAGGCAGGCGCTCGCCGCGGCGAAGCCCCGCGAGCAGCCTGTCGAGTACAAATTCGCGCTGCCCGACCGCTGGCAACGGCGGCTATTCACGGCCCTTTGCCGGCGCCACGGCCTCGAACCCTACCGTTACAAGGGTCAGCGGTACACCACGGTCATGCTGCGCGCCCCCGCCTCCCTCGTGGACGCCGTGCTCTGGCCGGAGTTTCGTGAAATAAAGCTGGTCCTCGACGAATACTTGAACGAAGCTACCGAGCGTATCATTCGCGAAGAGGTGTATGGGAACGATAAGGAACCTCAGGAGCGCACGGGCTAGCGTGATAGCTGAAGCAGACTCCGCCTTGAGAAGTCTGCGGTCACGTGAACTGACTGAGGTAACGATTGTTGGCATCCCAAGGGGGTCTTCACATGAACCGGAATGAGTGCCAAAAGCTCGTCGACTCCTACGTGGATTGGCTCCGCCAGGGACTTTCTGTGGAGGAAGTGGGTGGGGCCTGCGAACTGACCACTCCCTTTCTCGATCGGCACAACGACCACCTCCAAGTGTATGCCACCCGACGGAACGGAAGCATCGTTTTGTGTGATGACGGCTACATCCTTTCCGACCTGAGAACCAGCGGGCTTGAAGTGGATACACCCAAAAGGAAGCAGGTGATCGATAGCGTGCTCTGTGGCCTCGGTGTCCGGCTCGAGAACAACCAATTGCTGGTCGAAGCTTCCCCCAAAAACCTCGGGCAGCGGCTCCATTCGCTGGTTCAGGCTATGCTGGCCGTTAACGACATGTTCGTGATGGCCCAGCCGCGAGTTGCAAGTTTTTTCTTTGAGGACGTACAGGCCTTCCTCGACAGCCACGACGTTCGGTACACAGCCAGGGTGAAGCTCGCGGGCAAGACCGGGTACGACCACGGAGTGGACTTTCTGATTCCGAAATCGCGCACCCGTCCGGAACGGATTCTCGAAGCCATTGCGACCCCGAAACGTGAGAATATTGGCGCGTATTTGTGGACTCTGAGCGATACGCGGTCCGCACGCACCGGCGATGCAGCACAAGAGGCAGAGGCCTACGCCTTTCTGAACGACCAGGAACAGGCGGTAGGTGGAGATGTGATCGAAGCACTGAATGCCTATCGCGTCACGCCCGCCGTGTGGTCCCACCGTAACGAGTACGTCCAGGCTTTAGCTGAATAGCGAGCTGCGCAGCGCAGAGGTACGCGTTCTTGGTGTTCCTCTGCGGCCTTTCCGCGGGCGCAGCAATCATTGGATGGTATTGTTCCCCGAGGAAGAACTTGTTTGGTCCGCAGCTTGGGAGGAGAGGAGCGCCTGAAGCATATTCTCACTGAGGGTATTGAAGCCGTGGGAGCCTACGGCCAGGACACGGTCGTAAAGAACCGTCCAGAGCAAGGCTTCCTCTTTCTGCCAGTCGTACACCAGGGGATATACTTTCCAGTGGTCACTCAGCGCCCGGTCAACATAGCGTATTATGCCCCCGGGTATGGTGTTTTGTGCATGCCGACTGTCATAGCCCCGGTGGGTCGAATATGCAGCGGCTTCCTTCACGACCGATTTGATGATCCGGCGCACCTGGGGGATCGCGAAATTTTTCAGGGCGTGCTGTACTGCCTCGTCAGTTTTGGGCCCTCGGCGGTACTCGGAGAAACACCGGTATTGAACTATTTCCAGCCGCAAAAAAGTAACCGCATCATCGAAGGCTAAGTCTCTCCACAGGTCTAACACGCTGTGCTCGTACCCAGCATGCTTTTGCCGGAGATCAATGATCCTTCCCAAGCGCTCAAAGACCTGGGGAAACGTTGCTCCATTCGCGGCGGGGGAAACCCGCCACCTCACCTCAAAAGGGTAATACGAAAAAACGCCGCCTTCACCCGGCTCGACGGCAGAGGTGGGAGTGTCGGGCGAGAACTGGAGCAAGCCCTTGCGGAATAAGTGACCGAGGAGTTGCCGGGTGAGACCGTCGCTAGGGCAGAGATGGAGTTGCCCGGCATTGCCGAGGATGCCGCTTTCGTATGTTTCATCTGAAGCTAATGCAATCGCGTAAAGAACCACCGCCTCAGCATAACTTATGGAATCATAGTCGCGTGCGCCGGCGCGCGAACTTAGTTCGGCGATGGTTGCACGTTGCCACGCAGCCAGTTGTGCTCCCTCCTCCCGGCGCTTCTGCTGCTCCGCACGAACCCGCTCTTCTTGGCAACGGGCGCATACGAAGGAACCCCAGTGCTTTGTGGTGAGCGCGGACCGGGACGTGAGCTCGTAAGCGGCGGAGCACTCCGAGCACTTTACGCGAGTGTCAAAGGCCTTCGCAATCTCCCGCACAGCCGCGGGCAACAAATGCTTGGGCATACCGTACCGGGCTGCGATGGTACTTACGGTCTCTGTCCATATCCAACTATACCCTTTTCTCCGGCCCGCCCAGTAGTCCTCAGCAATCTGTTTCCTCTTCGCATCCTCGGTGAGGAAGGTGAGAGTGAAGTTGGGCTCTTCAACCACGATGGCAACCCCCTCGCAAGGGAATGGCTGTGGGTACTCTACACCATAATCTGTTATGGTTTCCAGCGCACACGCGGCGCATAGATAGTAACCAATGTCTGCGCTACTGGCTGGCTCTGTCTGGTATCGCGCGTAGATTTATCGTATGTACAGTAAGCCCGCAAAGCGGGCGATAGATCGTAGCCCACGGCGCAAGCCGTGGGGCAACCGGCCCGCCCCGCCAAGCCCCTTTAGGGACGAAAGAAATCACGACCAAATGTAACGTTCATCGTAAAGGATGCCGTTCTTTTTTAGAAAGGCGATCAATTCCTCTTGGAAAGTCATGCGGCGGTGATGCTTCTCTTGGTCACCGATATATCGCGTAACCGATGGTGCCAGGGAATGGCTGACGCTGAATGCTCCGTAGCCAGTTTGCCAATCGAAGTCGGCAAGCTGCCGGTTGCGATGCACCCAACGCGATGAATTGGTTTTCACCACCCGCAGGGCGTCGGATATCGCCACTACCGGCGGCAACGAGCAGAGCAGGTGCACGTGGTCGGGTCTAGCGTTCGCGGCCCGGAGCGCACCGCCAATCTCGCGCACGATTCCGCCCACGTAGGCGAGTAAATCGTCATGAAGCGCGGCGGTGATAAGAGGCTCTCGGTCTTTGGTGCTAAAGATAACGTGCGTCAAGAGGTTCGTGTAGGTGTGTGACATGTTCTTTCGCCCCTCCGGGGCTTGGGGGGATTTTACTCGAATTCCTCACCCACGGCTTGCGCCATGGGCTACGATCTTTCGCCCGCTTCGCGGGCTGCGAAACGGGGACGGTATCGCAGGCTCGGGCGAGGGACGTGGGGGCGGGCTGCGAAACGGGGACGGTATCGCAGCGCCTCGGGCGAGAGCTGCCGGCTTATCGATATCAGCCTGGATTTCCGGCTTGACATATGCTGATATGGGAATATATTATGCGGTGATGGCAAGGGCGGCGACTAACTCGGATGCGTTCAACGCGGTGGCCGAGCCACGGCGCCGCGACATTCTGGTGCTTCTGGCGGACCGGGAGCGGCCCGTGACCGACATCGTGGCGGCGCTGGAAATGGAGCAGCCCTCGGTGTCGAAGCACTTGCGGGTGCTGCGCGAGGTGGGTCTGGTGCGGATGCGCCGGGAAGGGCGGCGAAAGCTTTATCGAACCAATGCTGCGGCGATTCGTCCGCTGCACGAATGGGCCGGCGAATTCGAGCGGTTCTGGCGGCACACCTTGAGCCGCGTGAAAGAGCGGGCCGAAGCCAAGATGGCGGAGGCGGGCGCGAGCGAGGGCGACGCCGCGTCCAAGTGAAGGCTTCGCCCCGCGCCAAGGACGAAGCATCTAACGGGGCATACGAAGTATTCAAATCGGGGCTTTACAGGCTGCGGAAGAACGCCTGAATACTGTCATTCTGAGCGGAGCGAAGTACAGGGCGAGATTCTTCGCTTCGCTCAGAATGACAACGGGATTGGGCCGACTGAGGAGCGGAGATCAGGGCGAGATTCTTCGCTTCGCTCAGAATGACAACGGGATTGGGCCGACTGAGGAGCGAAGATCAGGGCGAGATTCTTCGCTTCGCTCAGAATGACAACGGGTTTTCGGAACAGGAGTCTGAACCTGCAAAGGAATGGAGCAGAGGTATGTCATTGGCACAGTGTCTGATTATGGAGTCAGAATGACAACGGGTTTTCGGAACAGGAGTTTGAACCTGCAAAGGAATCAAATTAGGAGACCACCAGGAGAGATTCGCGAAGATCAAATTAACAAAAGGAGGAAACATGAGCACGGCAATGACGGTACCGAAGGTCGAGGATTTGACGCTGAGCATTACCGATGAAATTCATGTGAAGGCGACGCCGGAGGTGACTTTCGAGGCGCTGCTCGAGGAGTTGAGCTCAGGCATGACGGGAGCGGAGAACAAGCCCCTGCAGTTGAAGATCGAGGCTTGGCCGGGCGGGCGGTGGTACCGCGACCTGGGTGACGGGAATGGGCACCTGTGGGCGCACGTACAGGCGATCAAGCGGCCGACGCTGCTGGAGTTTTACGGGCCCCTGATGATGTCGTACGCCGTCGTGTCGAATGTGCAGTACCGGTTGAGCGAGGAGCCGGGCGGCACGTTGATCAAGTTTCATCATTTCGGGCTGGGAGTGATTTCGGACGACTTTCGGAAAGGACTCGGCGAGGGGTGGAAGCACATCCAGGAGCGGGCGAAGCAGCGCGCGGAGAGGAAGTAGTCACGCGCGTGGCGCATGCATCGCCCTTTGTGAATACGCCACTCGCGCGACCCGAATGCGTCGGCTCGGGAAATCGCAGACACCCCAGTGCAGGTGTCTGCGCCGGCCGGCGGGGGCCCTCGGCAAGCATCCGTGTGCGTGGGCTGGGAGCTGAGACAATTCGGTTTTCATCGTCGAATCGTCCGATGTAAACTCATCGAGGCAAATCGATCTCAAGATCGGGCATTCGACGAGGTGAGGAAGGACTGAAAACGAACTCGCCGTAAAGGGTGGCAGAACTATCCGCGGAGGGCCGCTGGAGCCGGAGTCCCCGGAGGTTCAACACATAAGCACAGCACTTCCTGTCGGCCGCATCCAAAATTCCAGATTCAAAATTCCAGACCAGAGATCCTTGCGCGCGGCAGAAAACCTTGGGAAGAGCAGGCCAAAGGAAGCCCCGGGGGCTGCGACGCCGGCGAAGGGCCGTTGGATGTAAATCCCAGCGGCAATGATTCTGCTGGGTGTCATGGCAACAGGCGCGCTGGCCGAGGAGAGAAAAGGAAGCGTGCCGGAGCGCATTCCTCCCAAGCGCTCTTCACAAATTCGACTGGCCGGTTCTGCCCGAGAGCCCGAACTCGCTGATGGTCAAGGTGGAGGGCGCGTCCGTGAAGCTTGCCTGGGACACCCACGGTGGAGACGCGACCGCCGTTGCCGTGGAACGGCGCGTGGGCGACCAGGGGCCTTGGGAAAGCATCGCAAAGCTGCCCGCGGCTGCGAAGGAGTACCAGGACAACCACCTGCCGGGAGGCGAGGGTGCGTCCTACCGAGTTCGAGCCCTCAACGATGCGGGCGAATCAGCCTATCCCAACGTTGTCCGTGTCAAAAGATAGAATTCGCTGAGCCCGGATTTCCCTCACGTAGGTTCCGCCAGGAAGCGTCGGAACGACTGCGCCAACCTTAAGTTAGAAGGTGTGAGAAACCAGCCGCCTGTCATCCTGAGCGAAGCGGAGGATCTCCGCAGTTTCGTATGACAGAGCGATTTACGAACAACTGCTGAGATCCTTCGCTCCGCTCAGGATGACACTCTGCAGATTTCCTCACACTTCTCACCTCGGCGTCCTGGGGGAAGACAGCGTTGGTGTGTGCTATCATACCTGTTTCAGGGCATAGGTCGACAATTTCACAATTAACCGCGGGCGCTTTCGTCGCTGGAGGAAGCAGACAATGGCTAAACGCATCGGTCCCCCGTCGCATCGCAAACCGGGAGCGCGTGCGGGTAAGCCCGGCACAGGCCGCTCCGGAACTGGTAGACCGGGCGGAAGGGCATCATCAGCTCCGGGGAGCGGGCAACCCGTGTTCGCGCAGCCGACGCATTCGCCCGATCCGACCGGATTCAAAGATCCAGTCACCGACCAGAAAGAGCCGGACGTGGCAGGCGTGCAGCCTGTTCCACAGCCCTCCACTTCCGGGGCGGAGCCGATCCTGACGCTGGCCACCATCTACGGAAGCCAAGGGGCGACCATTACACAGACGATTCAACAGTCAGGCCAGATCGTCTTTCACGCGGTGGGCGACACGGGAAGTGCGGAAGGACCGGCCACGCAGTCTCTGGTTGCCGATAAGATGGTTTCCGACTTCACGGAGACGAATCCCGCGGACGTACCGTCTTTCTTCTATCATCTGGGTGATTTGGTCTATTACTTCGGCGAGGCCACCTACTATTACGACCAGTTCTACGAGCCCTACCGGTTGTACCCGGCGCCGATCATCGGAATTCCCGGAAACCACGACGGCATTGTGTACCCTGGCGATCCGGCGGCCAGCCTGGCTGCCTTCCTTGCGAATTTCTGTACCGCGGCGCCGGTTCCTGCGCCTGACGCCGGCGGCCTGGTGCGCACCACGATGACGCAACCGGGTGTTTACTACACGTTCGAGGCGCCGTTTGCGCGAATTCTGGGGGTCTACACGAACGTTCTGGAGGATCCCGGCGTTATTTCCGACCAGAATGGGACCTACCCTAAGTTGGGCGAGCGGCAGATCACGTTCCTGACAACAGCGCTGGAGCGCGTGAAGAGCGACAACTTCACGGGCGCCGTGATCATCGCCACGCACCACCCGCCCTTCACGGGCGGGTCGGAGCACGGCGGAAGTCCGCTGATGCTCCAGGATCTCGACAGCGCGTGCACGGCGGCAGGAGTCTGGCCGCATGCGGTGCTTTCCGGCCATGTGCATAATTACCAGCGCTTCCCACGGGTCGTGAGTAATTACCAGATTCCTTACGTGGTGGCTGGCTGCGGGGGACATGCGCCGCTGGTCAAGATGAGTTCAACTTATCGCACGCCGTATCCGGTTGACAGCACCCTGACGCTCGAGAGCTACGATGATACCGATTACGGTTACCTGCGCATCGTGGTGAACACGCAGACGATGACCATAGAATTTCATCCGCAGTCGGACGGCGGAACCACCAAGACGCCGGACGATACTGTGACCGTCGAACTTGCCACTCACACCATCAGTGGGTAGGAAAACCAACTGCCCTGCCAGTCAGAGTAGAGCGTGCCTTTCAGCCCGAAACCTCGGCTTGCCGGCGGTCAGGCGCGGAAGTCCCCAGCGCCACTCGAACAGCATTAGAATTGAGGTGTGATCGAAGCTGCCGGCGCCACTGAGGCGACCGGCCTTCAGCTTCGCGCCGAGTACCTTCCGTCTTGCAGGCCGGCTCTCCGCACGAACCGGAGTCCCGGCAGGAGGCACGCCATGTTCAATTCTGAGATGGGCATAAAGCGGAGCGCTGACATAGGAGGCTGGGTTGTCATGATTGCGGCGTTATGCATGTGTCCCGACCAAATGGTCCGGGCGAGCGATTCCGCATCCCAAGGCGAGCGCTTTCGCTTGCCGCTCAGGACCCAAGTGCAGCCTTTCAAGGGCAGCAACGTCTGGGAAGCTGCACGCTTTGAGAGCGTGTTCTCAAAGCGAGAGACCGCCGTCGTCATCTGCGACATGTGGGACAACCATTGGTGCGCGGGCGCGACCCGGCGAGTTAATGAGTTGGCGCACAAAATGGACCCCGTTCTCGAGATGTGCCGGGCCGCCGGAATTCTGGTCGTTCATGCGCCTTCGGATACGATGGATTTCTACAAAGACTATCCCCAGCGCCGCGTGATGCAGCTCCTTACACCCGTGACTCCTCCCGCGAGCCTGGGTTTGACTTCGCCGGCATTGCCCATTGACGATGCCGACGGCGGTTGCGACACTCCGGGCGACACGGAGCATCAAGCCTGGACGCGTGAGAATCCACTGTTATTCATTAAGGCAGATGATGTGATCTCGGATAACGGCGGAGAGATTTACAGCCTCCTCGAACAGGAGGGCATCAAGAATCTTTTCGTCATGGGCGTGCATGCCAACATGTGCATTCTGAATCGCACGTTCGCCATCAAGCAGATGACCAACTGGGGGATCTCCTGCGTGCTGGTCCGCGATCTCACCGATGCCATGTACAACCCCCGCTCGCGGCCTCACGTTACTCACGCGGAGGGAACCGAGTTGGTCATCGAGTATATTGAGAAGTATTGGTGCCCAACCACACTCAGCGGAGATCTTGTAAACGCCCTGAAGAAGTAACCTTCCTGATATCGTTCCAGACCAGCCAGTGATCGTTCAGCTTCTCTGCTCCATGCCGGATGTAGAAGGCGCGCGCCACGGCGTTCGAAGGGTCCACATTCACACATATTCGGAACGCCTTTTGTTCAACGAACCAACCCGCCAGCAGGCGAAGCAGCTCGGAGGCGATACCTGAGCCGCGCCGCTCCGGAATGACGTTGATCCACTGCAACTCACCGTCGCACCCGTGGCGCCGGGTAAGGTGGCCGGCCACGAACGCAACTACGGAACTCTCCCCCACGGCAACATAACAACTTCTAGGCGGCAACGCGCGTTGCGGATTGTGTTCACCATTCAGGTAACCGGTTATGCGGTTAGTCCAAAACTCGAAGCGTCCCCATTCGGAAGCCCGGATTCGAGCCATGCCGGGGATGTCAGCTCTCTCGGATGACCTGTAGAGCACGGCGCTTTTCCTCAGTCTCCACTCACAACTCTACTCATATCGCAATGCTACCATAGGATCGACTTTCGTGGCCCGCCGGGCGGGCAGGTAGCAAGCGAGCAGCATAGTTGCGGTCAGGACGAGCGCCACCCCGATATAGGTGATCGGATCTGTGGGGCGTACTCCAAAGAGCAGGCCTGAGAGTACGCGGCTGAGGCCAAGCGCTGCCACCAGTCCGATTACCACTCCCGCAAGACTCAGCCGCATGCCCTGTTTCACCACCAGTGCGAGCACGTCCCGGGGTTCGGCTCCGAGCGCCATGTGTACGCCGAACTCTCGCGTGCGCAGCCCCACGTAGTAGGCCACCACGCCCGCGAGACCCAGCGCCGCCAGCAAAAGCGCCAGAACGCCGAAAACTCCCAGGAGGGTGCCGGTGAAGCGAGGAAGGAAGAGCGGAATTGACATGTATTGTGCCAAGGTCTCCGCGTCCAGCACGGGGAGGTTCGGATCGACCGCCTGAATTGCGCGCTCGACGGTGGCCAGCATCGTCTTCGGGTCGCCTGTGGTTTGCACCACCAGGGCTGCCTGCGCCTCGTAAGCCTGGGCGAATGGCCGGAACAAGAAAGGCTGATTCTCTTCCTGCAAGCTCCGGTACTTGCCCGTGGCGACCACCCCCACGATCTCCAGCGGCGACCGCTTGCCAAAGGCCAGGCTCATTTGCTTTCCGACGGGGTTCTGGCCCGGCCAGTAGCGTTGTGCCATCGCCTCGTTAATGATAACGACGCCGGGAGAAGCCTGATTGTCCTGCCGGGTGAAGTCTCGTCCACTCAGCAGGGAGACGCCCAGGGTGTGGAAGTATCCAGGCCCCACGCCCATAAAATCAATGGGAATCCCTGGCAGGCCCGGAGGCGGCTGATAACCGTCGATCGCAACGACTGTTGCCATTCTCGCGAATCCCAGAGGCAGATGGTTCGCGACGCTTGCCGATTCGACGCCCGGCAATCCCCCCACCTTGTCAATCACCTGGCTGTAAAACTCCCGGCCGCGATTCTCGGAGTAGCCTAGGATATCGAGATCGAGCGTGACCACAAGGCGGTTGCTGATTCGAAATCCCGGATCGATGGAGCTTGCGCTCGCGAGACTGCGCAAACACAGGCCCGCGCCAATCAGCAGAATCGTGCAGACCGCAACCTGTCCTGCCACTAATACGTTGCGCAGACGGTTCCTGGCAGGGCTGCCGGTCGCCTCTTCCTTCAATCTCGATACCACATCCACTTTCGAGCTGCGCAATGCAGGCGCTACGCCGAACGCGAAGCCGGCGAGCAGCGACACCAACAACGTGAATGCCAGCACCCGCCAATCCAGCGGAAGTTGAATGTTGACGAAGGAGAGCATGGGCGGCTTGAGCTTGAACAAAAGAGGTCCCGAGAAGACGGAAAGGCCCAGCGCCACCACGCCCGCGGCGAGTGAGAGCATTGCGCTCTCCGTCAGCATTTGCCGGATGATTCGGCCCCGGCCCGCCCCCAGAGCAGAGCGGATGGCCATCTCCCGCGTGCGGCGCGACGCCCGCGCCAGCAGCAAGTTGGCCAGATTGGCGCAGGCGATGAGCAGGACCAAACCCACTACCGCCATGAGTAACCCCGTAACCGGAGCAGCAACTCCGTTGAATTCCGGCGGCAGCCCGCTTAGCGGCATCACCGCCGCATCCCATCCCTTGTTGCTTTGCGGAAAGGCCTGCGCGAGCTGTTTCTCGAGCACACTCAGGTCCGCCTGTGCCTGCTGCGGCGCGATGCCGGGCTTCGGGCGTCCGGTCACGAAAAGCCAGTAACCGGTGCGAGTGGTCAGCAGATCCATGCCAGGCGAGATTTGACGTTGCATCATGATGGGAGTCCAGAAGTCCGGCTCGGATAACGCTTCGATGCCGCTGAAATGGGCCGGCGCCACTCCCACCACGCTGAAGCTGCTCCCGTTGAAGATGAGGGTTTTCCCGATGACCCCGAGGTCAGATCCCAGGCGTTGCTGCCAGAATCTGTGATTGAGCACGACAACGGGGTTTCTCAGCGGAACCTGATCCTCTTCCGGCAGAAACGTTCGCCCCAGAATCGGCTTGACCCCCAGAACCGAGAAGAAATTCCCGGAAACCAGTTGCCCCATGACCAACCCCGTCTCGCCGCCGGTTTTCCAGCTCACACGCTCCGGATCGCTGCTGTACGCCACAAGCCCCGAGAAGGCTTGACTGTGATCGCGATAGTAGACGTAATCGGGATAACTGAATTGAAGATATTGGCCATCGGGAAGGCGGTTCCATAGTGCGCACAATTTATTCGGAGCGGCGACAACAGACGGAGGACGCAAGAGCAGAGCGTTCACGTAACTGAAGATGGTGGTGTTAGCCCCAATTCCGAGCGCGAGGGAAAGCACCGCCACGGCCGTGAAGCCAGGGCATTTGCGCAAACTGCGCAGGCCGAAGCGGATGTCCTGGACGAGATGGTCCCACGCCAGCCAGCGGCCTGATTCGTAAAAGCGCTCCTCGGCGCGGGTGACGTTGCCGAAGGCGCGCCGCGCCGCCGTGCGCGCTTCTGCCTCGCTCAGACCCTGCTCTTTCAGCCGCTCCGTCTCGAGCTCCAAATGCGCGTTGATTTCCGCCGCGAAATCACTCGACTTGCGTTTTCGCCAGAACATCGTGTCGAACCTCCCGTCGCACCATTTTCGTGATACGCAAATAGTTCAAACCGGCAAGGCTTAGCTTGTCATCCTGAGCGAGGCGAAGGATCTCTGGAGTCGGCCGGCAGCGAGGCGAGTTAGCAACAACAGAGATCCTTCGCTTCGCTCAGGATGACCGAGCATTAACTGTTTCCCGCTCATCTGTAACAACGCACTACCCGTTCGCCATGTTTCACTCATACCTTAGCGCCACCATGGGATCGACCTTGGCCGCGCGCCGGGCAGGCAGGTATGCGGCCAGTGCGGCGACGGCAATCATCACCAACGCGGCCAAAGCAATGGTGGCCGGATCGGTAGTCTTGAGGCCATAGAGCACACTTTCAATCAGGCGGGCAGCGGCGAGCGAGACAGGAATCCCTATCGCCACGCCCAGCGCGGCCAACGTCAGACTCTCGCGCATGACCATCCAAAGCACTCGGGAAGATTCCGCTCCGAGCGCCATACGGATGCCGATTTCATTCGTCCGCCGCGTCACGGCGTACGCGGCGAGTCCGTAGATGCCGATGCAGGCCAAGAAAGCCGCGAGCATGCCAAAGAAAGTGGAAAGCCGCGCGATCAAGCTTTGACCTGCCAGGGAGCGGTTGACCTGCTCGACCAAAGTCCCCGTATAAGCGAGCGGCAGGCTATGGTCGATTTGGGAGACGGCCTGTCGAACTTCTGCGATGGTCACCTCGGGGTTTCCCGAATAACGGACCTCGAAATCGTTCAGATATTGAACGTGCTGTGTGTAGGGGTAGTACGCCGACGGAAACGGTCGTTCGCCCAAATTCTGGTACTTCGCGTTTTTCACGACCCCGACCACTTCAATGTCGTTGCTGTGTTTAGGATCAGTCCCTAGACCGAAGTGTCGCCCAACCGGCGAACCGCCAGGGAGGTACCACTTCGCAAAAGTCTCGTTGATGACGGCAACTTTGGGCGAGGCGCCGGTATCCCGTGGCCCAAACGCGCGACCGAGCAAGAGGGGAATTCCCATGGTCGCGAAGTAGCCTGGGCCGACAACGTTATGGGTGACCATCATGTCATCCTGGGGCGTCGGAGTGCGCCCAATCACGCAAACCGGATCGGTCCACTCGCCCTGGTCAAAAGTGAAGAACGAAATGCTGTCGGCGCGGACCCCGGGAAGGGCGCCGACCCGCTGCTCGATTTGCTGGTATAAACCTACCAGGCGCAAATCCTCTTTGTAGCCGACCGCGGGGGGATCGATCCCAAACAGCAGGACGTTTTCCTTGTTGAATCCCATCTCGACGTTCGAGAGGTTCACCAGCGTACGAAGGAACAGGCCGGCGCCGATCAAAAGCACAAGGGAGAGCGCCACCTGCGAAACGATCAACGCCTTTGCCAACCTTGTGCGGCTGGTCGAAGCCACTGAGCCTCTTGCTTCCTTGAGCGAAGATCCCAAGGCGATGCGCGTGGCGCGCAGGGCCGGAGCAAGCCCGCAAAGGAGTGCCGTGGCCAATGAGACGAGGAGAGTAAAGCCCAGCACGCGCGCGTCCGGGGCCACATTCAGCAGCAAAGGTTCGTCACCGTGGGGAACCATGGTAACGATCACTTTGCCGGCCCATCCGGCAAACACGATTCCCAAGATCGCGCCTGCCAGGGCGAGCACCAAGCTCTCGGTAAGCAGTTGGCGGACCAACCGCCCCCTGCCGGCTCCGAGCGACATGCGCACCGCGATCTCGCGCTCGCGCGTCGTGGCGCGGGCCAGCAGGAGGTTGGCAAGGTTGGCGCAGACGATCAGCAAGACCAGCCCCACGACGGCCATCAGGATTTGCAAGGGAGTTTCGGCCCCGTAGCGAATGTGCGGGAGTCCATGTTCTATCGAAGTCAGTTCGATCTGAGCGTGCCGAAGGTCATCCTCTTGCTGCTTTGTGAGGGTCGCACCGGCATAATCGCGCCAGATCTGATTGGCCAAGAGATTGACTCGGGCTCGGGCCTGTCCGATCGTGACGCCTGGCTTCAGCCGGCCCAGAATATAAAGTGACTCGAACCATTTATCGTCCAGGCCGTTCCAGCCGGGCGACACCTGCTTTTCCATCGAGAGGGGAATCCATAGGTCGGGCGATTGGCCGACGGCTGTTCCGAAGAAACCTGGAGGGGTGACGCCGACGATGGTGTAAACCGTCGATCCCAAAGTCACGGTCTTGCCGACAATCGTTGGATCGTGGGCAAACCGCTGATCCCACCAGGAGTAGCTAACCATGGCCACCGGGTGCCCGCCGGCAGGTTCATCTTCAGCCCCCGTCAGCGAGCGTCCCAGCCAAGGCTTCACGCCCAGCATGCGGAAATACGTTCCCGAGACTAACTGGACGTGCAGCAACTCCAGTTCGGTCCTTCCCGCCACCAGGCCATGCATCCCTAATGGAAGACTCAGGATGGCGCTCAGGTCAGAGAATACCTGGTTCTTCTGCTGCACCTGGCGATAGAAGGTGTACGAATAGAGTTCGGTGCTGGCGAAATCGTCTGTGCTTCCACCGGCTCTCCCTCTGCCCAGCAGCACCAGTTCTCCCGGCTTTTCGACCGGTAACGGCCGCAGCAGCACGGCATTCAGCAGGCTGAAGATCGCGGTGTTGGCCCCAATTCCGAGGGCCAGGGTCAGCACCGCGATGGCAGAAAATCCCGGGTTCTTGCGCAACGTGCGCAGGCCGAAGCGGAGGTCTTGCAAGAAGTGGTCCCACCAGAGCCAGCGGCCGGCTTCGTAGAAGCGCTCCTGCGCCAGGGTGACGTTGCCGAAAGCGCGCCGCGCCGCCGCGCGCGCTTTTGCTTCGCTCAAACCCTGCTCTTGCAGCCGTTCCGCTTCGATCTCGAGGTGAGCTGCGATTTCCGCTTTAAAGTCACTCGGCTTGCGCTTTCGCCAATGCATGTCTCAGGCCTCCCTGCTCTTGGGTAGACATATAACCCAAGTATTCATACTTCGGGTCAGATGTCAACCCAAAAACGCAACCAGAAAACGGATGCGGATTGTTTAGGCAATAGGGTGTGGTTAGCGGGGCCTTTTGCCGAAGTGAGGTCTTATGATTATGTGTGAGAACTCGTTTTTGCTTTCATTCGAAGGAATTTCCATGGCCCTACGGCCCACCCGAGGGAATGAGAAATTGTGCTGTCGTCCCCGCGAAAGCGGGGACCCATTGTCAGTGCAATGGATTCCCGCTTGCGCGGGAATGACAGTGACTTTCGAGGGAGCCGCGGGCGACGACGAATCTCGCAGTGCCTTGAAATTACTCAGAGCGAGATTCCTCGCTGCGCTCGGAATGACAGCCCGAAACAGATTCTCACACAGACCCTTACGCCAGGGCAAGATTCACATTCTCGATGGCTTCGTCAATCTCCGCGGTGTTCTTGTAGCCCACCGTCACACTGTCAACGCCGGCGGTCCGGAACGCATACCGCATCGCGGCTTGGCGGTCCTCACGGGTGGTGAATGTGCCCTCGCCCACGAGCTTCATGCTGATCACGCCCATATCAGCTTTGCGGGCCTGTTTCACATGAGCGACAACCTCGCTCACATTCCCCAGGCCCTCGGTGTCGTAATCCTCCGCGTCCATCCGGGTGCCTTTGTGGTTCATCCGGATCATCGCGACCTGGAGCCACTTGTAGCCCGGAACTTGGCGGAGGGCCGGGAGGCCATGCACCGAGGCGCCGTGCGCCACCACGGCGTGCTTCGCCTGGGCCTCCATGATGCCGTCCTGCCAGCGCATGCTATCTTTGGGCCACGTCGCCGTGTGCTGCCAATGGAGCAGCATTACGTCGAAGTATTCGGTGCGGGCGAGTTTGCGCAATTCGTCGATCTTTTGCATCGGATCCACGCCTTCCCGAGTCGTCACCTTCGACATCAGCCGATAACTGTCGCGCGAAATGCCGTCGAGCGCCACGCCGAGCATGCGGTGCATCTCGTGGTAACCCTCAGCAGTCTCAAAAAAGCGAATGCCGCGGTCATAGGCGTAGCGGACCAGCCGCGTAAACTGGTCCTGCCCCAATCCGCGCTGTACCTGTCCGCTCATACTGCCTGTGCCAAGCGCCAAGCGCGTCACCTTGACGTCGGATTGACCCAGCGTTACCCAATCCGCGGCGGTTTGGCGGGCCGCCAGCAGCGGAAAGCTTCCCGCGCCGGCATACGCCGCTGCGGCAAGTCCGGTCTTCAGGAAATCGCGCCGGGAGTAGTTAGCCATGTAGTTCTCCTCTAACCGAAATTGTCGCTTTTGTTGCCAAACCCTTGTCGAGCCCGGAGGCGCTCGTCATCTTGGCTCGCGGATAAGGAATCCCGAACGACCCACCGCCGCCAGCTCGGAACAAGGCGAGGCGGCTGATTAGATTAGACTGCTGGAGGAGGAGCGGTGTCAAGGACAATAAGTCGCTTTTGCCTTCCCATGCCCACCGACGGGTACCCAGGAACCATGTCGATGCGCCGCTTCTCATCCTCGATAAAGGGTGGTTGACCGAAGCGCCACCCACCCTACCCCCTCCTCAACTGGAGGAGGGGAGTCATTTTCAAGGCAACCGAGGGCCAAACGCCGCAGACTCAGGAAAGCAGGTCCACGCTACCTTGTCGATTGCAGCAGGGACGAACAGGCTTGGTCCAGGGCGACTTTCAGCCGATGGTGATTAGCCTCGAAAGTCGCAGAGCTCCAGGCGTCTTGCCACTTTGCAGCTTGCCACTCATCGGGTAGAACGAGAATTGTGTGGCGAGTCATGTCGGCGTCGTCGCGCAAGCCCTCCTCGAGATTCCCGGCCAGGATTCGTACCGCGCCATCCGACTCTCGCCAGGCAGTGACATTCAGGGTCTGGTCCAGATCGATCTGTTCGAAGTGCAAGGCGCCGGTTCCGGCGAGCAGCGAATTGAGCGCACCTGCTACAAGGGCGTAGGCGGCGCCACTGCCGCCCCAGTCCTCCGCCAGGGAAGCGTTCTCCTTGAACATGACGTCCGCGGGATCCCACATGACCACGCGTCTTCCCTCCGCAGTGTTCAGGGTCAGGACCGGGTTGCCGTCGACGTCATAAACCACCCGCGCGTCCGGTGCGGCCTTATTTTTCTCGATCCGGTAACACGTTGGAAAGCTCGCCGGGACGTGCTGCGCCAGCGGCTGAGTGGCGTCCGTCAGCTTCGCCAAATGGATTCTCGCTTGCGCGGGAATGACCTGATTCGTGGCGGGACCCGTCATCGACGTAAGGCCGCCCAGGCGGGCGAGTTCAGGGTCAACACCGCCGGCAGGCGAGCCAAGGATCGCGACAGGATGTCCGGTGTTGATCAGTTTGGCGACGTAAGCCGTGTGTTGGGGCGCCAGGTGCGAAGGTGTTTGGAGAACGAAGAGGTTGGACTTCACTTGCGGCAGCCATTCGAGGCGGGTCACCGAAAGGATCGGCAGAGGCCATTTCATCATCGAGGCTGCCTGCTCATCGATCCATTCCTTGATGTCGCGTTGAGGAGCAGCGTGGTCGATTTGCCATTGCATGGACTCCCGCGAATAGACGAGCGTGGGGCCAAAGACTTCCCGCGTCCTGCGGGCGTCCGCAATGGTAGCGTTCAGGTTGCCGGCCAGGAAGTTTACATCGTCACTGTCCAGCAGTCGCTTGCCCTGGTTCGCCCAGGAGATGTACGACCCGGCAGGCAGCTTCAATCCCCTTGGGGTCTTCACAGCGGCGTGGGAATACGCCCAGATGCCCCAGCGCAGGCGCTGCGGCGCGGTGTGAATCACATCCCAATCTTCCCAAGCGTCGAACGTTTCGATGAGGGGATAATGGCGGACCTTGGTGTCTGCAAGCATGGCGGCGTGGAGAAGAGTGTAGCCAAGCTGATACGTCCAGCCCAGGAGGGGGTTATTCCAGAAATCGGTCTCACGCAAGCCCACCTCGTTCCAGGCCCCGGCCCAGGTCTGATCGACAAAGATATCGAGGTAACCTTCTTTGGCAACCGCTTCGAGATCCAGGCCGTTGGCGCGCCAATCCGCGACGGCGCTCGCCGCGTTCGAGTACATCATGATGAGGGCCTGGCGGTTCGCCGTCTTGAGCTCGCGCACCAGGGCGGCTACACCGGCCGTGGCCTGGCGAATCGCTTCGGGCGAGGGAGCGACAGGCCCCCAGGGCCCTCCACGCCGGTAAGCCACCGGCATGCCGAAAGAATCGCGCAGCATGAGGGCGTCGAGTCCCACGGTCTTCGACAGGCTCCCCCATTGCGCGGCATAAGCTTCATGCACTGGCATGCCGCTGGGAATCCCTTTCGGCAATCCGCCTAAGTTTGCAGGGTCAGCATGGAGCTTGGCATTGGGATCGAAGTAGGGAGAGAAGTCAGATCCGCCGGACGACTCCGGCCGAAAGCGTGTAAACGCTTCCCGGTGACGCCGCACCCACGGCGCCTCTTCTCCGTAAGCGTGCGTCCAGGCATAATTCAGCATTCCCACTTTGAAGCTGGGGATACCACGCCTCGCCGCTTCCTCCCGCAGCTCGGCAGCCACATTCTTTAGGTCGCCGTAGGTCCACGGATCGTAGCCGTGGTGAGGAACCAAAAGCGGTTTCGCAAACCGCGCTCGCGCTGCGAGCTTGCGCGCTTCGGTTGTGCCCCGCAGCGGACCTCGCATCTCAACCCAATGCTGCTGCCCTGATCCCTGGGGCAGGCTGATCCTCTGGCCGAGATCGCCGGACCATTCCATCACGCATCCGACCGTCCAGCCCACATTCAGGATGAGACCACGATACCCTTGAACGCCGGCAAATAACGGCTGGAAGCGATCCCAGAAAGCCTTCACCGATCCAGCGATGTCCTTTTGCTCGAACCAGTAGAGATCAATTTCCAGCCAGCGGTCACCGGGGATTGAGTAAGCGGATTGAGATTCTTCGGACTGAGCCGTCTGGTTAACATTTGCGCGTTCAGAAGCACACAGCCCTATCGATACACAGAGGATCAGAATGGTGAAGCTGTGTATTATTGCCCGCAACCCTCGCATTCTTCCTCCTCCCTCAAGGTTCGTTCAACTGGTCATCCAGGCAGCGCAGGCCTGCAGGGATGCCGTACTCCCAAACCGCACGGAGCGGAATTCGCATGGCGCCCCAGTATAGGGCGGGTCAGGCGTGTCTGTCGATGGCGGGCCGAGCGCGGGCAGGATGCTCGCACGACGGCCGGCGGGACGCCGACGTTACGCTCCTCCAAGTACTGCCGTAACAGTACTCGCGTGCCCTTGAGCCTCTCGAGACGGTACGCGAGAATTGCGGTACGTGAAACCGTGAGCTCTGCTTTACCGGGGGCCGAGGAGATTGTGCCGTGAACAATCCAACGTATTTGAATCAATACCGACGCTCGCTGCTGGCCAAGCAACAGGAACTGCTGGCCGCCAATGGCGGCAGGCTGGTCCTGGGCGCCGCGGGGGGACTGGTCGGAGCCGACTTGATGGACCAGGCCTTTGCCGAGACCGAGGCGCGCGTTGACGCCCGCTTGAGCCAGGACAGGAGCAGCATGCGGCGAGCGATCGAGTGGGCGCTGGACCGTCTTAAGAAGGGCAACTATGGAATCTGCGCTGCCTGCGGCAAACCCATCAGCAGGGCCCGCTTGAAGGCCGTTCCCTGGACCGACTCTTGCCTGGATTGCATGGAGCAGGAGACGAAGTCGTAAACAGGAATGTTGGCTCCACGGCACGAGAGCGGCCACAAAGGCTGCCAATCTGCTACTCCTTGGGAGAACAAGGATGATAAAATAACGAGTGGACGCGTGGCGAGGAGTGCTTCACTTGCGCCTTCACGATGTCGTTTGGAATTACAAGTTTCTTTCCAAGATCGAAGAGAAGCACGGCGTCACCGCAGAAGAAGTAGAGGAAGTCCTCTTCTCGTTCCCCCACGTTCGCCGGGCGGAGAAGGGAAGAGTGAAAAATGAGCACCTTTATGTCGCTTAAGGCCATACGGCTGCGGGCAGAAATCTGGTGGTATTCTTCATCCGCAAGCGGCGGTTCGCAGCTCTCCTGATATCGGCCAGAGAAATGACACGCGCCGAACGGAGATATTACCATGGGCAAAAAGAAGCAGATTGATCCCATCCCGGACGAGTTCGCCAGCCCCGAACAAGCGGCTGAGTTCTGGGACACCCACGACACGACGCAGTACCGAAGCGCGTTTCGCACCGTCCGGGTGGTGGCGCAGCTGCGCAACCGGCACTACGAGATCCCCATCGAGGCGGACGTCGTCAAGACTTTGGAAGCTCGGGCCCGGAAAGCGGGCGTTACTCTCAGCCATCTAGCCAGCGATCTTCTTCGACGCCAACTCAGCACCTCTGCTTGAGTTGGGCAGAGCAGAGTTTTCTTCCGCATTACAAGCCATTACGGACGAGGAGTTTCGGCGCGGGCGGAGTGCGTTTCTTTACCACGCTCACGCCAGCCAAGAGCAGAGGGTTCTCCGGCGCGGCGTGGCCGTCGACATTCCTGAAACCCGTCGAAGCCTTCAACCTGATTTCCTTCACCCGAATGCCGCGGCGAGGGTTGATCCATTCGTAGGCAAAAAAGGTCAGAGGCCCTTTGCCCGAGTCGCCACAGTCGATGACTTCAGCTTGGTACGCAAGGTGGTTCGGGTCGTGGCGCCTTCCCCATCCGGCCTCCAGGATGTTCACACCGTACCTCAGCGGGACGTTGTCGACATGCCCGTCTTCGTAGGTCACCTCGTACCAACCGAGGAGATCGGCGGTGTCGGCATAATTCCAGGTGTAGTCGTCCGCATTGACGTTGCGGGCCGGCTTGGCGCTGGCATGCAGAAAGATAATACTGCTGACGTCCTCGCCGATGCGGATGGAGGCAGACGCAGCGCCGCCGGTCGCGAGGGCGACTGCCGGCTTGCCCTCGCGGCGCCCGAGCTCAAAGACCAGCCGCCCCGTTCCGACCCGGCCGCTCTTCATGCCCGGTAATTCGACTCCCGGCACAGCGGTTACCCGCAAGGCGGATTCCATGTCGAGCGGTACCACCGGGTCAAAGTCGCTGGGAAACGGCCCGGCGCTTAGGTTTCGTCGCACCCGGGGCAGTAAATGTTGAATCGTGACGGAAAGCTCATCGAGCGGAGGTTTGCGACCGGACCAGAGCAACTGCTCGCAGCCAAGGAAATCGAACATGAGATCTTTGCCGAAATTCAATTCGTTGGTTGCCGCCCAGGAAGACGGCACGCCTCCGATGATTCCGGGCCGTGAGGCCCGCCGTTCATAGTCCTTGATATCCGGCTCCATGTTGTCGAAGATTTGCTGAAAGCCCCAGATGTCCAGCGCGATTTCGTTTGCCTCGCCCTCGCCTTGCGCTGTGTTCTTATCGTCCCAGAACCAATTGTAGACAAGGATATCCTTCGGGATCAGGCTTCGGACTTGCTCAGGGGACAAGGCGCCCGGGGTTTGGTAGGGCTGGCCCGTAGAAGTCGACGCCTTCCGGAGGCGCACCCCGCGCAAGGGTTCGATGAGATGATCGCCATAGCTCGACATCTTAATTCCCCGCTGGGCCAGGTGGTCGTGGATCTTGTTGATGTCCTGCGCATAGAGTCGGCGCGGGTCTTTGTCCCTGCAAAGCGGACAGACTCCCCACGGGATCCTCCACTCATCATGTCCCACATGCACCATCGTGGGTTTCATAACTTCGATATATTCATCCAGGACATCAAATAATAGGTCATACACAGCGGGCTTTGATGGGCAGTAGGTGTCGGGCCATTCCGCGTCGGGAATCTCCGCCAGTTCCCGGTGCCGAGTCAGCAGGTAGTAGCTGTGGGTGAGGGAAGGAACTTCCGGAATCACTTCGACGTGGTGCAGGCGCGCATAGGCGAACAAGTCGGCGACTTCGGATTTTTCCAGGACTTCGCCGTCCGCGGTGTCGGCGTTGGCAGAGTCCTGGAATTGGCCGCCAGGGCCCGGCGAACGGTCGCGGCGCGTTGCATTGAGGTCGCGGTGCAACTCCCACCAGCCGGCGTTCAGTTCCGGGTGACGATCCAGCCGCATCGCGGCGTTCAACTCCACGATGACGCGGTTGTATTTGTAAAGCGCCATGAAGTCGCGCACAAATCGTTTGAAGTAGGCAATGTTCTCATGGCCGGGTAAGTAGAGCTTGAGGCCACGAAACGGCTTCGCAGGCCAATCGCGCACGTGGACTCCCTGCACGTATGAGTGCGCAGCGTCATCCTGAATCATTTGGCGCAGGGTCTGAAGTCCATAGAAGGCGCCCGCCTCGTCGGCACCGATGACGATGACCGCTTGGGGATCCGCTTCCAAAAGGTAGCCTTCGGGTTCGCGCACCACCGACGCCGCGACGTGGTTTTGCAAGTATTCACGGACCAGAGGGTTCTTCATCGTCCCCATGAGAATGAAGGGTCCAGTGCCGGGCAATTTCGATACCTGAAGCGTTTTGAGCGCCAGTCCGTGCTTGTCGACAAGCTCCGCCACCAGGAATTGGCCCAACTCCACGTCATTTCGAGCGGCCTTATCGGGCACCAGCAGGGGTACGGAAGGATCGAGCGTGAAACGGCCGCTCCGTGCTTCAATCTCACGTGGTTCCGGAAAGATCTTAGAAGCCGGCGCCGTTTGGCCCTGAGCCAGGAAACATGCCCATGGCAACACGGAAAACAAGCATCGAAGTGCCCATAAACAGCTTTTCATAAGCGAAACCTTTCGGAAAATAACGCTGCCGAGCCGCATATCATCTGGCCAAAAGCCTAGACCGGCGGAACAGGGCTGCGCCACTCACTTTATTCCCGCTGGTCTTGCATGGCAACCCGGAAGGGACGGCGGAGCCATGCCCCCGACTGTTCTTCAGGCGAACGAGAGAGTTTTCAATATTCGACGAAATGGTCTAAACTTGTAACTGTTGAGGGCCATGCTGAACATTTGAGTTTCGGAATTACGCGGGGGCCACTTCATGCGGCGGCGCGATTGTGTCTTCGGAACCGATACGGGAGAATCACGTTCCCGGCACCCAGCGTTCATGCTGTTTCTCCTCGCTCTGGTACGCGTGTCCGCTCTCCGCGCTCAAGACGTCTTGACCTACCATAATGACAATGCGCGCACCGGCCAGGCGCTGTCCGAGACGATTCTTACACCCAGCAACGTAAACTCGACGCAGTTCAGCAAGCTCTTTCAAGTGAATGTGGACGGCAAGGTCGACGCTCAGCCGCTCTATGCCTCTGCGGTGACGATTCCCAGCCAGGGGACGCACAACGTGCTTTTCGTGGCTACGGAACACGACAGCGTCTACGCCTTTGACGCTGACACCGGAACCCAACTCTGGAAAGTTTCACTCTTGCCGGCGGGCGAGACTACCTCGGATGACCGTGGATGTTATCAAGTGTCGCCGGAAATCGGCGTTACTGCTACTCCTGTTATCGATCGGTCGAGCGGGTCGAACGGAACCATCTACGTCGTTGCCATGTCCAAGGATACTTCTTCTGCCTACCATCAGCGATTGCATGCCCTCGATATGACCTCGGGCGCGGAAGAATTCGGCGGTCCCAAAGAAGTGCAGGCCACTTTCCCCGGCACCGGCGACAACAGCAACGGCACCGACGTTATCTTCGATCCGGCGCAATATAAAGAACGACCGGGACTCTTGCTGCTGAATCATGTCATTTACACATCCTGGTCGTCGCACTGTGACCATCCGCCTTACACGGCTTGGATCATCGCTTACAACGAATCCACATTGAATCAAGTCAACGTGCTCAATTTGACCCCGAACGGGAATGAAGGATCCGTGTGGATGAGCGGAGCGGGATTGGCGGCCGACTCGGGCGGGAACATCTATCCTTTACTGGCAAACGGAACGTTTGACACGACGCTCGACAACAACGGCTTTCCTTCCCAGAGCGATTACGGCAATGCCTTCGTTAGGCTTTCCACTGCCGGCGGGGGTCTTGCAGTGGCCGACTATTTCACGATGTCGAATACGGTCGCGGAATCCAACGCCGACGAGGATCTGGGCTCAGGCGGCGCACTGGTGCTGCCTGACATGACCGATGCGAACGGCGTCACACGCCACCTGGTGGTCGGGGCGGGCAAGGACCAAACACTCTACCTGGCGGACCGCGATAACATGGGGAAGTTCAATCCCCAGGCTGACAGTATTTACCAGGAGATCAGTTCGGCGCTACCCGGAGGAATCTTTGGCATGCCGGCCTACTTTAATGGCCGGCTTTATTATGGCCCCGTGGGCTACTCCCTTATAGCTTTCCAGTTCTCGAATGCCAAGCTTCAGACGACTCCCGTTTCTTCTACGAGCACCACGTTTGCTTACCCGGGAGCGACGCCCGGCATCTCGGCAAATGGCAGCACCGATGCCATTGTCTGGGCAACGGAAAACACAAATCCTGCTGTGCTCCATGCCTACGACGCATCCGATCTGTCCAAAGAACTTTACAACAGCAACCAGGCGGGTACGCGCGACCAATTCGGAGCAGGCAACAAGTTCATCACGCCGACCATCGCGAATGGAAAGGTGTATGTGGGAACAACGAACGGAGTGGGCGCTTTCGGATTGCTCTCCGGCCCAGGGGGAGACTTCAGCTTAGGCGTCAGTTCAAGTGGATCGGCCTCCGCCACCGTTTCCCCCGGCCAGACCGCGCAATACCCGCTTAGCTTGATGGGCTCAGGAGGGTTTAACCAGTCCGTATCGTTCACGTGCGCCGGTGCCCCGGCGGAAGCAAGCTGCTCGGTTTCCCCTTCTTCTGCCACCCCGGGGAATTCCCCGACGGCGCTGCTGGTGAGCGTCGCAACCACCGCAGCATCGCAAACAGGAAGCCTTCGATGGCCGGGGATGCCGCTTGCGGCTGTCGCGCTATTGGTTGCGCTCGGGGCTCTGGCTCAACTGCTAAGAAGACGTGAAAGAATCAAGCGCTGTCATCCTGAGCGAAGCGAAGGATCTCTGCAGTTGCCTTTAATCCAACGACCTGGAAGAACTGCGGGGATGCTTCGCTGCGCTCAGCATGACAGGTTGCCGATTTTTTCACACCTTCTAACGCATTGGTCGCAGGCCCTGAAAAGCAGGTCTGCCGCGCTACCTTCTCCTTGGTTAAGGAGGGGGTTTTGGGGTCGTTGCCGATCTCTCGTCGTGCTGGGAACCGTTGTGCTCGCGGTCGCCTGGTGGGCCGGTTGCGGCGGAGGAACGAGTGCGCGCGTGACCAATCCGGGAACGCCAACGGGCACTTACACAGTGACCGTGACAGGCAGTTCGGCGTACAATTCCACGACGCTGACTCACAGCGTCACGCTTCAACTTGTCGTAAACTGACCGGACGCTAGACGTTCAGGGTTTTCAAGTAAGCGGCACCCTGCACCGTGAGATCCCAGCTTTGCTCGAGGAAATAGTTCTTCACACCGCCGGTCTTGGCAGCGGCGAAGATCTTGGGCCAATCGAGGCTGTCTTTTCCCACCGCCACGCCGGGCGCACGCATGCCCCCAGCACCCGCCGGCGCCTTCAAGTCCACGCCCTGTAGATGCATCGAGATGAAACGGCCGGGGTTTTTTGTGAAGTACATCACGGGGTCTCCGACAACTCTCATGGCGGACATCTGGAATTGCATCTTCACCAGCTTCGGATCGAGGAACTCGAGCAGGAGTTCGTAAGTGAGCCGGCCGTCGACCTTGGACATCTCGAATCTTTCGTCGTGCAGAAATTGCTGAATGCCAGCCGCAGCCGCCGCTTCGCCGATCTTGTTATACTCGTCCGCCGCCTTCTTCACGGCGTCCATGGTGGTGACGCCGTGCTGCACGGGCCCGTCCAGGCTCGCCGTTCCCATCTGCGTCATGCCAATGTCTTTGGCCCAGGCAATCATCTCCTGCTGCTTGTTTCGGAGTTCCTCGAGCGTGAAGTGGGAGCTGGGGCAGATCAGCCCGTGATCGTCGAGGACCTTCTTGGTCTGCTTCGCGTCCGCCAGGCTCTTGAACTCCTCGTATCCCGGCGAGCAGAGCTCCAGGCTGCCGACTCCCAGGGTCACCATATCCTTACACAGTCCTGCAAAGTCGCCATCCTTAATCCGCTGCCGGTGGGGATACGTTTGGCTCCCGATCGGCAAGCCCAGTGGATTGGCGCGCATCTCCTGGACGCCCGCACATAGAATACCGCCCACAGCAACGGTCGTCGCAGATTGCTTGAGAAAATCTCTTCTTGTGATTGCCGTCATGTAAACCTCCATTAGTAAGAGCGGCGTCGGTGCCGGATGTGTGCACGTTAGCAGCCCACGTAAGTGTTGAGCGGGGCTCCGCCGCCCCGCCTACGCGCTCGTCAGCTCCCAGCCCTGGCGATACTCGCGCGTCAGGTACTGGTTGGCATCGGCGATGTTAGTGAACTTCATGCTCTCCTTGTCCCAGAGGAGCGCCGGCGCACAATGGTCCTCATTGAAGATCTTTCCGCTGTATCGAATTGCCGCCCCAGCCAGAGCAATGGCTTCCGAGCAGTTCGCCGCGTTGAGGAAGTTGCCTTGCGAGGCCGCGCCGCCCTTGAACGCCGTCAGCCACTCGTTGTCCATCCCATAACCGCCGCGCCGGCCGCGATCCGCCGGCGGCGTCGGAAGTCCTTTGCGGGTGCGATAGGCCTGCATCTTCTTCGCTGGAATGATTTCGTCGTTCAGGATTATTCCTTTATCGCCGACGAACAGACTCCCGGTTGCGGAGATCGACTTCCCGTCTTCCAGTAATTCGTCGGGAGTGTACGGCCGCATTCCGCCGTCGTACCAATACAACTTGAGCGCCGGCCACTGGCCATGGGCTGCGAACTTGAAGCACACGCGGTTGGCGTACGGAAACGAGAAGTCATTCGACTTTATTGTGCTCACCTGGTCGTTGATTTCGCAACTGTGGCTGGTTTGAGCTTCGATGCTGTACGGGACCGGCAGGTCGAGCGCCATGAAGATCGGCCAGAGGCTATAGTTCCCCATGTCAGCGATGCTGCCTGCGCCAAATTCGTACCAGCCGCGAAACACCGCATGAGTGTAGTTGGGATGATATGTCCGTTCAAGCGATGGCCCCAGCCAGAGATCCCAGTCGAAGCCTGCCGGAACCGGCGGTGTATCGGTGGGAAGGCTCGAGTACTGCGGCCAGAACGGGCGGTCCGTCCAATTGTGCACCTCCCTCAGCGTGCCAATGGCGCCGTCCAGGATCATGTCTCGCACGGCGTTGATCGGCCTGTGCCACGCCAGGAGATGCGTGGCGACTCCCGTCTTCCGAGCGCTCTCCACCACCATCCGGACCTCCGCCACTCGATTGGCGAGGGGTTTGTGCACCAGCACGTGTTTGCCTTTCTTCATGGCGGCGATCGAAATTGTCGCGTGCAGGTGGTCGGGCGTCATGATTTTGATGGAGTCAAGGTCCTTTTCCTGTTCCAGCAATTCGCGGAAATCCGCGTACGAAGCCACGCCCTTGAAGTTCTCCGCTGCTCGTTTCTTCGCGTAGTAGGTTTCGATGATTTCTTTGGCCATATCCCGGCCGGCGCGGATGCCTTCGACGCCGGCTCCCCAATCGGGATTATCCAGGACCTTCCGCACGCTGTCACGAATGCCGGTCTTGTCCCAGTCAATGTAGTTCGTGCCGTCTTTGACGGGATCGCACACTGCCGTGATCTGCACGCCCGGCGTGGCTATCAGGCGCAGCATCTCTCTTGTTCCCTGAGTGCCGCAGCCGATATAGGCCAGCGTTATTTTATCGCTGGGTGCGACATATCCGGGCCCGCCCAGCACATGTCTCGGAACGAAAGTCAACGCGAGTCCTGCCGCCGCAGGAGCCAGGAATTCGCGACGGTTAATATTGGCTTTGGGAATCATTTCGAACCTCCTTTGCGGATGCTGGATCGCGTGTGATTATACATCCGGCCGAGTTCTTTCCAACCGTTTTTTCTGGTGCCTCGGAGCCAGGAATCCTCACGGTGCCCCTGTCTCCCCTGCGGGGCCCGCCTGAGGTCTGCGGGGGTACTCTCGTACTATTGCGGCGGGAGTGGGCTTCGGTTATCAATAGCTTGAAAGCTAGAGTTGTTGTGTAGCAGGCGATCTTAAGGCTGAATCTGGTTTTGCAGTAGTTGGTTAACGCGTAGCACCCCTGAAGTCCGATGGCTTGAGGGTTGTGAAGTCGCCTTATTCAGTTCCTGGAACGTGGATGAAAACCGCCGACTACAAACCGGGACGCATTATTTGGGAATTGACAAAAGGATGCAACGTACGCTGCATTCCCTGTTCCGCCACCGCTACAAAGCTCTCATCACCACTCGACCTGCCTATAAACAGAAGCCCTGATCCTGATAACGCAAGTCTTTCAGTCGCTCCTACCAATCCCAGCTTTGTGCGGTGGCGCACTTTTATCTCGGCACGATATATTGGACCTTAGGCTCTTATTCCTCCTGCCTCGGGGCGCATCCGGGTTGGGCCTCCCCCCTCGGGTGCGCCCCCCTCCTTCTATCCTGGTGACCCGTTTTCCGGCCCACCCTTCACACTGTAGCCGGGGTCTTTCAGGATTAGCCTCACAAAACCCTTAAGCAGCACTTCGTCAATATTTTCAATCGAAATCTTTTCTTTGGAGTTCCTGCGGTCATGGAAAGAGTAATGCGATTCGTCGTCGAGGCTGATGTGCAGATTGGCGTGGATGAACTCTGTAAGAGGATTGCCAAAAGATAGAGTTCCGGTCGAGACGTCGAACTTCACGATCCAGCCGTACTGGTAATTCGCCGCGTTAACTTCAATCGTGTACTCTTTTGAATAAGGATCTATGTTTATCGGTATGGACGATCTTTCATTGAAGGCTGCGATAGACTCTTTCAGGACCCTCTCGATTTGACGCCAAATAGTGGGAGCCAGCTCGGCAATTCTCTTCTGTATTAGCGTCTGCTCTTCAAGCCTTTTCGCCGCGAGGCTCTTTTCCGTTTCACGTTCGCCAAACATTCTACCGACCCAGTCTCTGCTCATAGGCTCACATTCTAGGGCGAGCCAAAGGCGGAAGTCAATTACGACAGGGCGCGGCGGGCAAGGGGACAAAACGTCGCGTCGTGCCCGGGTTGGCTGAGCGTTCTCGCGGGTTTAAGCCACGCTACGTACTGGATTCTTGGGGAGACGCCACAGTATCAGTCTGTCTCTGCCGTCTTGAATTGATCGGCGTATAATGGGGACTGGGGTTAGGGCTCATATCGATCATCTCCGGGGTAGCATTTCCGCCCCGCGGAGGTATTACATGTCGAGAGTTACGGAACTCCTTATTAATGGCGTGAAGCATTCCGTTGATGTCGACGCCGGCGCGAGTCTGCTGAGTGTCTTGCGCGACGCTCTCGACCTCACGGGGAGCAAGTACGGATGCGGCGAGGGCCAGTGTGGCGCCTGTACGGTCCTGATTGCAGGGGCGCCGCGTCGCTCTTGCATTACGCCGGTGGTCGAGGCGGCCCGAAAGCCGATCACTACCATTGAGGGGCTGGATAAGGATGGCCAACTTCACCCGGTTCAGCAGGCGTTCCTCGATGAAAACGTCATGCAATGCGGTTACTGCACTTCGGGGATGATCATGACCACCGTGGGCTTGCTGACGGTCCGCCCCGAGCCGACTGACGAAGAGATCGCCCACTACTTGCAGGGCCACATCTGCCGATGCGGGACTTATTCGCGCATTATTGCTGCCGTTCGGCGTGCGGCAAAGTCCATGCGGGAGGTGCGCTCATGAGAACCTCGCAGTCTCTATTGCCCAACCGGTTCCTGACTCCTTCCTTGGACAAGACCGGAACACTGAACGCCGTCCCTGGTAAGCAGGACCGCCCGCAGGGCGAGGTGGTTCCGGCCACGCTGGAACCAGAGCGATACGAATTGAATGCCCGGCCCACGTATCACTTTGGGATGCCGCGGCGGGATTTTTTCAAAGTCTTGGGAGGCGGCATCGCGGTCTTCTTTCTCCTTGATCGGCCACTTGCCGGCCAGGAAGCCGGACGCACCGGCCACTGGCCTGGCACTTCCCTGCCTCAGGATGTCTCTGCCTGGCTGCACGTCAACGAAAACGGCGAAGTCACGGTTTTCACTGGCAAAGTGGAAGTAGGGCAGAACATTCGCACATCGCTGACTCAAGCTGTGGCCGAGGAGTTGCGCGTTACGCCCGGCTCCATCTCCCTGCTTATGGGTGATACCGACCGCGTTCCCTTCGACATGGGGACTTTCGGCAGCCGCACCACTCCCACCATGAACCCGCAGCTTCGACGCGCGGCTGCGGCAGCTCGCGAAGTCCTTATCGGCCTTGCTGCCGATGCCTGGAAAGTGGACCCTGCCAAACTGACGGCGGCCAACGGCGCCATTACGGACCCGGACTCACAGCGCACCGCAAGCTACGCAGAACTGGCCAAGGGACGCGAGCTTGCCAAAGTCATTCCCGCCGAAGAACCTCTTACCCCGGCAGCCCAGTGGAAGGTCATGGACAAGCCGCTGGGCAAGGTGACCGGCCGTGAAATCGTTACCGGCAGGCATCGCTATCCTTCCGACATCAGGTTGCGCGAGATGCTTTACGGCAAAGTCCTGCGGCCACCCTCCTTCGGCGCCTCGCTGAGTACACTCGACGCAAGCAAGGCGCAGCAGATGCCGGGCGTCACAGTCGTACACGACGACAACTTTGTGGGCGTCGCCGCCCCCAACCCGCAGGTGGCACAGGACGCGCTGGCGGCGCTCAGTGCCCAGTGGAAGTCCATGCCTGCGCCAACCTCGAGCGACGGCCTCTTTGAATACTTGAAGAACCACGCGGGGACCGGCGATGAGCGCAACGGGCACGCCGTCGGTTCCGTCGAGAAGGGCCTGTCCGACGCGAGCCTCCGCCTTAAGCGAACCTATACGGTCGCCTACATCGCCCACGCGCCGCTGGAGCCACGCGCCGCCGTGGCCGAATGGAAGGACGGCAAGCTGACCGTGTGGACCGGAACCCAACGGCCCTTTGGTGTACGCAGCGAATTGGCCGAGGCCTTTCGCCTTCCTGAGGACCATGTGCGAGTGATCATGCCGGACATGGGTTCCGGCTATGGTGGCAAGCACACGGGCGATGCAGCCGTGGAGGCGGCGCGTTTGGCCCAAGCTGTGCAACGACCTGTGAAACTGGCGTGGACGCGCGAGGAGGAATTCACCTGGGCTTACTTTCGCCCTGCCGGTGTCATCGAAGTTTCTGCCGGCCTCTCGAGTGGCGGCTCCATCACCACCTGGGAATTCCACAATTACAATTCCGGTGCGGCAGCCATCGGCACACTCTACAACATTCCCAATCAGCGCATTCAGTTTCACTCCGTCGATTCACCTCTGCGCCAGGGCTCGTACCGATCCCTCGCCGCAACCGCGAACCATTTCGCGCGCGAATCCTTCATGGATGAACTCGCACAACTGGCCAAAATGGACCCACTCGAATTCCGGCTCAAGAACCTCACCGATGAGCGCTTCCGGGCGGCGCTCGAAGCGGCGGCGGAGAAATTCGGCTGGGGGCAAATGAAGTCTCACCCGGGGCGGAGCACCACCGAGGATCGTACCTTGCGTGGACATGGCATTGCTGGAGGCTTCGATAAAGGCGGATACGTGGCAACGTGTGCGGAGGTGGCAGTCGACTCAACCACGCGGCAGGTGCGCGTGCTGCGCGTCGTGACGGCGTTTGACTGCGGCGCCGTGGTGAATCCCGACGGCCTTCGCAACCAGATCGAAGGCGCAAATACTATGGGCATCGGGGGGGCCTTGTTTGAAGCCATCCAGTTCGCAAATGGGCGCATCCTGAACCCCCACTTTGCGCAATATCGTGTTCCGCGCTTCAGCGACGCTCCGGCAATGGAAGTCGTTCTGATCGATCGAAAGGACGTGCCATCAGCAGGGGCAGGAGAAACCCCCATCGTGGGCATCGCACCAGCCATCGGCAACGCGATCTTTGCCGCCACCGGCAAGCGCCTGCGCGCCTTGCCCATGGCCCCGAAGGGCGTGTGACGGTTCGTTCGGAAACCCCATCTACTATCCAGTCTTTCTCCTGTGCGGCCGTTATTCTGAGCCCCGTCAGGGGCGGCATAGAGTAGCTCAGGGCGCAAGCCCTGGGTTCGACGGCCCTCACCCTGCCTTCGGCACCCCTCTCCCGCTGGGCGGGAGAGGGGACGGGGGGTGAGGGTTGGGTTCAGCGACCCACGGCTTGGAACGTGTGAAAGAATCGAAAGGACTGTCATCCTGAGCGCAGCGAAGGATCTCCGCAGTTGTTTTTACTTCAACGATTTACAAGCAACTGCAGGGATCCTTCGCTGCGCTCAGGATGACAGGTTGCCAATTCTTTCACAGCTTCTTGCGCCGTGGGCTACTGGCTGCCGCCCGCTCCGCGGGCTCAGTTCTTCAACGAACTTCTGGCTCATGACGCCAGCCGCCGTTGCAATAAGCTGCTTCGGCCGCTTTCCCCCAGTGTGTCAACGACGTAGGCGTGCCCTCCGGGACAGTCAGATTGCACCTTCCCATCCATGGCCTGCCGATGTAGAATCACCCGCTCGAAATCTGAAGGCGCCGAATCGACACTGGTTCTGGAGGGAACTGGCCATTGGTACTGACAACCGCAGAGTGTAAGAGAATCCATGATGCAGCTCTCGATGTCCTGACTGATCTGGGGGTTCGAGTCGACGATCCGGAGATTATCCTCCTGATGCAAGAGGCTGGCGCAGCCGTTGACAGTGAGAAGCGCGTCCATATCCCCGCCCACCTCGTGGAATGGGCTCTTCAGCAGGCGCCGCATCAGGTGAAGATCGCGGACCGCGTTGGTCATATCTGGCAACTGGGTCCGGAGGGCGGGACCCTGGTTTTAACCGGGAATGCGCTGTACATTACGCGCGGCCGCATGCGCAGCGATTTGCAGGCCTCCGATCTGGCTGAGTTGGCGCGGGTCGCCGATGCCTGCCCAAACATTCACGGCATGGTCGGAACCTCCCTCGCCGACTCTCCGCCTGCCAGCCGCGATTTCGTGGGCTTTCGCATCATGGCGGCGTTTACGGGCAAACATCTCCGGCCGTGCATCTACACTCCGGCGGGTGCGCGCACGGTGATAGAGATGGCCAGGGTTCTCCTGGACGGCGCAACCTTGCGCGAGCGCCCCATCGTCAGCACGGGTTTCAGCATCATCAGTCCCTTGCACTGGACGGCCCTGGCACTGGGTGTCTTTAAGGAGACAGCGGGCGTAGGCGTGCCTGTCATGATCAATTCCGAGCCACTGGCGGGAGCAACTGCGCCCGTGACCTTGGCTGGTTGCCTGGTGATTGGCGACGCCGACACGCTGAGCGGCCTGGTCATCAATCAGTTGCTGGAGCCGGGCCGGCCTTGCTTTTACAACGTAGGGTTTGCGCACGTCTTCGAGATGTCAGCGGGCCTTGCACTGACGGGCGCGCCTGAGAACGCCCTCCTGCAAGCGGCCGGGGCGGAGATGGCGCGATTCCACGGTCTCCCAAGCGCAGCATGGATGTCCACGGAATCCCTTTGCGCCGACTCGCAAGCCGCCTTCGAGAAGATGATCGGCGGTCTGGCCCACGCTGCCGCGGGAGTCAACTTCATCTGGGGTGCAGGCAACCTGGAATCTACCTTGGCGATGTCGTGCGAGTCGTTGGTGACTGACAACGAAATCGCAGGCTATTTCCTGCGATACCAGAAGGGATTTCCCATAGATGATGAGGCGCTGGCGCTCGACGATATTCGACAAGCAGGGAAGTCCGGGGATTTTCTGAATTCGCCGCACACTCTAAAGCATTTTCGCGAAGTCCTTAGCCGAGCGCAATTGGCGGTGCGGGCGCGGCGCGGCGACTGGGAAGCAAAGGGTTCACTTACCTTTGAGGAGTCGGCGGAGCAGAGGGTTCGAGATATCCTGGCGCAGGAACCCAAGCACTATCTCGATTCACCTCAGCGGGCCGAACTGGAACGACTGGAACGAGCAGCAGCGGGCAGTTGAGCCGTCACTCGTCTTCGGCATCGTCGAGCGCCATGCTTTCTCCCAGCGCGGCGGTACTCTTTTTCGCCTCCTCGAGCGAAATCGGTGGCAAGCCGGCCTGCCTCAGGGATGAATTCAAGTGGGGTACGTCTTGGCTCTTGATTTTGTCCCACGCCGCGAGGGCCTCTTGCACCGCCTGCTGATCGCGTTGGAAGGCAGTCACCGCGTCAGCCGTCGGGGCCAAGTCGGCGCTTCCCACGGCTCTTTCGACTTGGCCGAAGGCAATGGTCAAAGCGCGCAAGCTGTCGGTGGTTGGAGCGTCCGTCTCGTAGAAACCCGGGCCCGAGGTCCCGCCTGAGAGAGCGAGCGTTTTCTTATCGAGGGCGGCAACTTCTCCGGCCAGCGCCTTTCGGCCGTTCGCTTTCGCCAGCATGGAATTGAGCGCCTGAAGCTGTTCATGCAGGCGATTGGCCTCGCCAAAAGCCGCGGCGACCTGCGCCTGTGCAGCGTTGATCTGCATGGCTGTTTTGAACTGTAGCGCCAAATCGGAAAGCGGCGTCGTGACACGCGGGTCCATCGTCACGGAGAGTTGCTGCGTATAGCTTTGACCGTTGACGGTCAACTTCACCGTGTACTCGCCGGGCAGCGCCCACGGACCTCCACCTCCACGGAAGATAGCAGCCATGGGATTGCTGCCGGGCGGACCCTGATAGTGCAGGTCCCATACAAACCGATGCATTCCGGGTTCGGCTGAGAGAGGTTTGGGGAAATGAATCCAGGAAGTTGGAAAATCAACACGCTTGGGATCGATTTGGGGTGGCTTGTCACTGCTCGAATAGCGCCGCACCAGCTTTCCGGCGGAATCCCACACTTCCAGGGTGACAACCCCGCTGGGCGCCGACTTGAGGTAATAATCAATCACTGCGCCCTCCGGAGGATTCTCGGCCTGCGCTGTGTCCGCCGGCATCGGTGTACCCTCGAAGGAGGAGGGGCGAACACGGTAAGCGGTTTCAGGCCGAAAGAGAACAGCCTCGGCGTTGGCGACCTGCGCGCTGAGCTGGCGTAGCGGTGTCACGTCATCCAAAATCCAGAAGGAGCGCCCGTGGGTGGCGATGACGAGGTCGTCGTCGTGGATCACCAGGTCGCGCACCGAACAGTCAGGCAGGTTCAGTTGCAGCGGCTGCCACTCGTCACCGTCGTTGAACGAAACAAAGACGCCGGTTTCCGTGCCGGCGTAGAGTAGCCCCTGCCGCACGGGATCTTCGCGCACGGCGTTAACAAAGCCTCCTTCCGGAATGCCGTTAACGATTTCCTTCCACGTCTTGCCGCCGTCGTGGGTACGCTCGATGTGAGGCCTGAGGTCGTCCAAGCGATGCCGGTCAATGGCCGCGTAGACAGTGTCACGGTCGTAGCGCGACGCCTCGAGGATGCCCACTTTGGACCACGGTGTGAGGCCGGAAGGCGTGACGTTCTGCCAGGTCTTGCCATCGTCGCGGGTCACTTGGATGAGGCCGTCATCGGTCCCCACCCATATCTCGCCCGCCACCCGTGGCGAAGGCGATATCGAATAGATTACGCCACGACGTTTTCCGACGCCTGGATCGACATTCCCTGCTGCCGATGCGTCAAGGTTGGGCGGGACGCCGGGATCTTCACGCGTAAGATCGGGACTCAAGACCTGCCAGGTCTGGCCGCCATCCTTGGTGCGGAAGAGAATCTGATTACTGAAGTAGAGTTCGTGGGGATCGCGTGGCGAAATCACCAGCGGCAGCGTCCAGGTGCGGCGATAGCTGCCCGGATGGGTCAGTGACGGAGCAATGTTCTGGCCTTCTCCGGTGGCGAGGTTGTACCTGACAACATCAGCGCCGAACGACCCGCCATAGAGAATGTTGGGATCGAGCGGGTCGGTTGCGATATAACCACTCTCGCCGCCGGCGCCCACCGGGCGCCAGTCACGGAAGGTGATGGCGCCGGAGTGGCCGCGGCTGAGTGTGCAGGCGGAACCCGAATCCTGCTGCGCGCCGCACACCCAGTATGGGAACCGGCTATCGGTGACGACGTGATAGAACTGCGCGGTGGGCTGGTTGTACCACGAAGTCCAGGTCTTGGCTCCGTCGACGCTGACTACGACGCCCTGGTCGCTCGAAAGGATCATGCGCTCGGGATCGTCAGGGTCAATCCAGAGGTGTTGATAGTCGTCGCCGCCCGGCGCTCCCTTGATGATGTCAAAGCTCTTCCCGCCATTGGTCGAACGATAGAAGGAGGTGTTGCAAACATAGACCACCTCCGGATTCCTAGGATCCACATTGATGCCGCCGAAGTACCAGCCTCGCTGCCAGAGGCGCGGGTCAGGATCAGTGCGCTGCCAGTTTTCGCCCGCGTCGTCGGAGCGGTAGACGCCGCCTTCCTTTGCATCCACGATCAGGTAGACGCGGTCCGGGGCCGTGGGAGCGACGGCGATGCCGATGCGCCCAAGCTTCTCGGAGGGCAGCCCGTGCCCAGTCACCGGGCGCCAGGTGTCACCGCCGTCCGTGGATTTATACAGGCCGCTGCCCGGCCCGTACGACGGCGGGTAGACGTTCCACGGGGGACGGCGCGTTTGGAAGAGGGCCGCGTAAATGACGCGCGAGTTGCGAGGGTCGAAGGCGATGTCGATTGCGCCGGTGTTGTCATCTTTGAAAAGCACCTTCTGCCAACTCTCGCCGCCGTCTTTCGAGCGGAACACGCCGCGCTCGGCGTTAGGTCCGTAAGCGTGGCCCAGCGCGGCCACAAAAACAACGCGGGGATCATGCGGGTCCACCAGCACGCGCCCGATGTGGCGGGTGTCGTCGAGGCCAATGCGCGTCCATGTCCGGCCCGCGTCCGTCGACTTGTAGGCGCCGTTTCCGGAGCAGATATCGGAGCGGAAGTCAGCTTCCCCGGAGCCCACGTAGATCACGTTGGGATCAGACGGAGCTACGGCCACGGCGCCAATCGAGGCGACGGGCTGGGAGTCGAAGATCGGCGCCCAAGTGCGACCGGCGTTGGTGGTCTTCCAGACTCCCCCGCAGACCGCGCCGAAATAGAATACATTGGGCTGGCCTACGACGCCTGAGACGGTAACGGCACGGCCGCCGCGAAAGGGCCCGATCATCCGCCAGCGTAGGCCCGCGAAGAGGCTGGGATCATACTGCTGCGCGTAAACTCGAAGGGGCGTGAAGCCGCCCGGAACCATGGCGCAGACCAGGACGGAGAACACGATTTGGACCAGACGTAACGAGCGAGTCACGACGCCGTACCTCCCAGAGATGTATGGGCTGCCGATAGGGCAAGTATAACACCGGGCGTCTGAGTCCGGGGCAGCGGGAGTGTCTCATAGCCCAGGCCGCAAGATCGCGTGAGAGGGCTGGAAACCTGTCATCCTGAGCGAAGCGAAGGATCGCTGCGGTTGGTTTTCAGTTCGGGGAATTGCGCACAGGAGGAACGGTTCCAAGAGGGACGGTTCCAGAACCGTTATTCCCCGCGCCACTGCAACGCACTCAGCACCCGACCCCGAACTTTTTCAGAATGAGGGCACCAAGATTCGATGAGGTTACCCTGCCGTTCTCACTCGCTGATACGACTCCTACCTCATATTTTTCCAACAGGGAAACCAGATACTTTGGAAGAGGACGGTCAGTGAGGGCGATTCTAAAGACCTTGCGCCTGGGAAATTGTGGTTCCACGTACACGTGCTGATAATACAGCAATTGACCAAGCGCCAGCCGGACTTGACGGTCTCCGTCACCACGAATGGTCTTAGCCTCCACCAGCAGCGTCTTACTTTTCCCCATTACGAGAAGATCGTATCCCTTCTTCAAAACGTATCGCTCGCGGCCACTCAACATCCTTGCGAGGCGAGATAGGCACCGATCATGCGACCAAGCGCGACGGCCAACCTTGTCAGGATCGTAGACTCGAACAGACCCGCCCCCATTGTCGGACGGGGGGTGGCCGCCAGTTCGTTCGTACGGTACAGGCCTTCCTGCCTGCGGTGGAAGCTCATGGGCTTCAACCTCCAACCGATCTCGTGAAGGCTTGACCCATCGTGCAAGGTCCTCCAAGGTCATCCCAAAGTACGGTCTCAAAATCTCATTTTGGAATTCGATGTGTTCCGCCTTCGGAACTAGCCAACAGGTTGTGTTGCCTGCGGGAGACCACCCCTTTTTGTGCCGTTTGAATTTCCGCGGTCCGCCTTCCCATCGACGTACGACTGAGTACTGCCGTTCCAGCGGGTCTGATCGTAGCTTTGGAGGCTCACCGCTCACCTGACCGAGGAGTTGGATGTCGTTACCGTGGCAGAGAAGGAAGAAATCGCCAGGGCGCATATTCTTGAAGTTTGGGATTTGTCCTCGTTTGGTGTTCGCGAAAATTTTCAGCACACGATCAGATTTGAACTGTTCGCGGTCCCGATCTTTCCAATCAGGAGTCGTCCTATTGGTTCCATGTGAATGCTTCCAAATCCGGAAGTTGTCGGTTTGCTTAGACATGAAGAACAATCCTCGGGTACGTCGCTCCGGCGACGACTGAGGGTCACTCACTACCGTCGTTTATGGCCAATGGCTCAAAACTCCACTGGTCATTCCCCTCATCCGTGGCTGTGCAAATATATTCGGTCCTCAGCATAGCTCCAAAGCTATTCTGTGAATCAACCCATCCCACAGCCGAATACTTGCCGGAACCATGGTCACGAACTTCAGTGTCGTAGTAGCTACTGAACCTGGCTGTGGATGGAGCCTTCAGATATTGCCTCACGTGGTCCTCGCACGCCCGGAGAACTCGCAATTTGACCTGCGTCTGATCCGGCTGGGATGAAGATGTGCGGTCGCTACAAATTGCTATTAGGAACACGATCCCGAAAAACCCTAGAGTTGCAACTAACAGCCATTTGAACAAAGGACGCAGCATCACTGGATGCGCCTTCGCCGGAGTCGCTTGGTTTACTCCACAAGAATCGCAATAGTTGGATTTCGGTGGTAGCTGGTTGCCGCATTTCACGCAAAACTTACTTGGCTCGCCCTGCATCTCAGCAGGGGTTACCCTACGCCGCTCATGGGCCGCTCGCCGCAGAGCTTGAATTCTCGGCACAAGGGAATCGTCGTGCGTGGCCTTGAATTGCTCCGTGAGGACCTGTGCCTCCTTGAGCAACTCCTCGGGAGTCCCGTTCTTCCATTTATCCTGATCTTCTGCGTCGCTCATTGTTCACCCCTCCCGGCGAGGGCCTCTCCATCTGGCGCCGGAACTAAGGTAAATTCTGTCCATCGAGACCTTGGTAATCAAGGGTACTGAGGTACCACTTTGACGCGGTGGCCGGACGCAGTTATGACCAATTCCGGGATTGTACCGGCGCTCGCAAGGATTGCGGCACGGGAAATTCTCGGCAGGAAGGCACGCCAGGCTGTCCCGTGGGAGTGACGCCTATCAGTCTTCTTTCGCCGAAAGAACTTTCTCATTCGTTCTTGGAGATGGTCCATTCTGGCTTGGAGCGCTTTCTTGGCCGCCGGGTCTCTGGTTACGTCCATCGACCTCTCAACCGATTTTATATGCTGCCCTATAGTTCTGCCTGACCTTCTCTCCCGCCTGTGTCTCCTGTCCGGCTGACGCAGCGGAATATGGGCGATGGCATCCAGAACAGCGGACTGTGCGACAATCGCGGCAACCAAGATAAGCACAACGATGAGGGCGACGGTCACTTCCATTCTTAACTCCGGGACCGGGGATCACCGTGGGTTTGAACCCAATCGAGAAAGGCCGCTACGACTTTGGGGTCGAATTGCGTACCGGAGCAACGCTGGATTTCGGCAACAGCATCCTCGAAACAATCTAACCTTTCTTTCTTCCCTGAGCCGCTTCCCGGAAATGGGTAAGTATTGCTTGAAGACCGGAGTGCCTATGTATGCAAACCAGAAGCCGTCAGCACGTCAGCCTGCAAAGGTCATCAAACCCTGCGCCAATGATGTATTTGCCTTTCTCCTGCGACACTACCCAACCACCAAATCGTTCCAGGCTTAGAAAAGCCTGGCAGCCGGTGAAATCGCGGTAGACGGCGAAAGCTTTGTCTACGCCCACCCGCTCAAAGTGGCGTTCCACTTCCCCGAACTCGCAGTCGGTTTTCACCGCCTCCAACCAGAAGCCACAGGATTTGAGCCAGCGGTGGTATACGCCACAGAAATCGGCCACCACTTGCCAAAACATCTTCTGCCACTCAGACCAGTCCGCATCCCCCGGCCTGGGGGGCGGGTGAGGTGCCTTGACACAGTTTCCTTTAGAGTACTTGGCCTCGTACATTCGGAACTCCGCAGCCCCGAGGACCCGTTCTTGGGTTGCGCCGTGGTCCGGGAAGGTCGCGACCCCGAAGCTTCCCGTCACCTCGTGCGCGTGCAGGATGTCGTCCGCTTCCACGGCGGCCCGTAACTCCTCCGCCACAATTTCTGCCTGTTGTGTGTTTGTTTCGGGCATCAAGATCGCGAACTCATCCTCCTCATACCGCGCCACCACATTGGGTTGCTTTAATCGGTCACTTAGCAGGGCGGCCACAGCCGTCAGGACTTTATCGCCCTCCGGTCGTCCCATGCGCTCATTGGCCTGCTCGAACCTGTCGAGGTGCATCATGGTCAGAGAGAACTGACGACCCGTCTGGGTTGACCGCCGCCATTCCCCGTCCAGTGCTTCCATAAAGCAGCAGCGGGTCTTGAGACCCGTCAGACCGTCGGTGACGGACTCCGCCATCTTCTCCTCTCCTTTACCGTGATGCGCCCTGACAGCTCAGCGGCCAAAAGTACGCTCAGTTCCCAGGAATTCGGCTTTCGGTAGCCCCGAGTCGGACTCGATCAACTGAATCAAAGCATCCACGGCTTTCGGGTCGAACTGGGTGCCGGAGCACCGGCGAATTTCGGCAACGGCCTCATCGAACGTCCGGGCACTCTTGAACGGGCGGTCGGAAACTATGGCATCGAAGGCTTCCGCTACCGCGATGATTCGGGCGCCCAGAGGAATCTGTTCTCCCTTTAAGCCGTCAGGATAACCGTGCCCGTCGAAGAACTCATGGTGGTGGCGCACCATGCGCTCAATTGCTGGCTCTTTCAGGGGCTCCAACATCTTTGCGCCCCTGGCTGCATGGCTTTTCACAAGGTCGAACTCTTCCGGCGTCAGCAGCGTGGGCTTGCGGAGGACGCCCTCAGGCACACCAAGCGTGCCGATATCGTGGACGATGCCCGCCGCCTTGATGTCTTGGATTTCCCTTTCGGATAATCCCATCTGCATTGCGATCTGGGCTGACAGCCACGAAACTGCCTGAGAATGGTCTCTCGTGAACGGGCCTTTGGCTACGCTCCCGAAACTAAGGGGTGTAATCGCGCCCCAAAGCGCTTTCACCTTCTCCTCGGACACGCGCCGTGGTGGATCATCTTTAGCATCCTGTGCCATTTTCTCCTCCTCGTGCCGTGGTGCGCGCTGACCGTGCCAACTCCCGCTTTTCTGCCTCGATTAACCTAAATCTTAGCCATGAAGATAGGGTACCCCAAAAACACAAATGCCGGCTCTTCAAGCCTCTAAACCGGAAATTGTCACCCTGCTGGGGGAGAGTGGGGGCAAGAAACCACCGCCGGATCGCCGGTTATTCACGCGCTCAGCTACGACATTCGCGAAGTACTGAAGAATGGCCGTCAACTTCAAGACGGCCGGGGTTTCCCGCAACCCCAGCCAATGACGCGTGGCAAGGGAAACGAAAACCAACTTGAAGTAGAGGATTAAGAGGCGCTCTTCGTAGGTGTAGCGTTGGTTAACATTGGCACAGTGTTTGAGGAGGTAAGTGAGAGCCAGGAAGTCGCATCTCAGCACCATGCGTAGCCGGGAATAATCGACGGGGGCGCCGAACTCCTCCAGCGACTTTCGCAAGGCGGGAAACTCCAAGCGGTTCGCGTTGGCGATGGATTTAAAGTATTCCCGCTCAAACTGCCGCCGCAAGATCTTCTCACAGATGATCTGGACATAGATCAAGCAGAGACCCGTCGATAAGATCAGAATCAGAGCGACCGTGAACATGTTGCACCTCACCGATGCTAAATCCTATGCTCAAAGGAGCGATTCTACACCTCAGCCCCCTCTTACGAGATTCTCCAGCTCAACATATCCTACGCCTGAAACCTCCCTGCCATTCGGGAACTTGCAGAACCAATTGTGGCTGCTTTCCGCCGTATGCCATTTGAGGCTCCTATCTTGGGCCTGGTGCGATGCACGTTTCCAGATCAACGAATCCGATGCCGGAATACGGCTCGTAATTTCTCAGTTTGACCGTCCAGTGACCGCCGGAATCGAGAGTGACAAGGTCGCCTGCCCCGTCCTCGTAATAGGCATGAGTGTCGTTCACTCTCACAACATGAAAGCCGAGGTCCAGCAGCAGCCAATGCTGTGCGACGCCGATCTTAGCCGCCAACCTAATCAGTACTTGATCGAATTCCCGGCGAAGGGGGGAGGGCTTGCCTTTGGCTTTTGCAAACGGCGAGTCCACTTTCTTGACTCCTACCGTGCTATGGTCTCTGCCAACGTTTCTTATTCGATGATCTAAATTCTATCCCCGAGAGTGCGACATTTGAAATCGTACTAAAGTAAGGTGTCCAAGTCGCCAGTGTCGTCCTGCATACGGACATAAAACGCGAACGGTTCCCGCCGCCCGTTCCCCAGGTCCGATCTTTCGTGAAATAGCATGTAGCGCATCAGAGTCCCGGGTGTTGGGACTCTGCGGCTCATCTCCAAGGTGCTCCGATCCGCGTCAGCCCTTCACGGGGAGAAACGGTACCAGGTACCGTTAGCCCCTCGGGTACCTTAGTCCCTCCGAACGTGAACGAAAGCCTCGGAAAACGGGTAGGCTCCTCGTGTCCCTGGGAGCCGGTAGCAAATGGCCGGGACCGCGCCTGAGGCCGATCAGCGCGTGATGGTGCCGTCGGGGGAATTAACTTATTCGGTACTTGACAAATACGACATTAATGTCTATACTTGAATGGTGAGGTTGCTCAGAAGGTCAGTCTCCGCCGGAAACATCGCTGTGTCTCACGGTAGCTATCCCATATTCCCTTTTCCATGTTGCCTTCCTGGATTCTCAAGGTTGCCTGATGGACGCAAGCTTGTTGGATCGAAGAAACGGGAATCCGCAAAGCGTCGCGGGAAGGTGCGGGGGTCGCTGGGATGCGACGTAGGCACAATGTCCACGGAATTCAGGCCGGAGCGATCATCAACTTCAAAATCGAGGGAACAAAGCGAGAATATCTATGAAAACAAAGAGTCGAGGAGTTGAGAAGTCAAAGAGTTCAGGAGTCGAAGCCAAATCAAGACGGATTGGGCCGGGTACCGACGGTTTGTCGCTCCTCGACTCGAATTTGAACGAACGATCCGGGAATGTCTATGAAAACAAAGAACGACAGGTGGGGAGCGGTCGGCTTGCGGGTTCGGGACGATCCCGCCGACGACAGTTTGTCAAGCCACCCTCGACACGGACATTATGTCTGTTAATCCCCGCACTCCTTTTCGCAAGGCGGTGCGGCAGAGCAGCTCCCAGCCACGAGGGTCTGAGCAGTCGCAAGCACGGCTAAAACGTGACCCGCACCCCAAGCTGCGCGGCGAAGGGGATTCCCACGGTTGTGCCGGGTCCGAAGAAATCTCCCAACGCTCCGGAAGGAACGAGCAGTTGCTTGGGATTGGCAATAGGAGTCGTCTGGGTGCAGGCCGAGTTTTGACAGAATGCTGTGGCATTGAAGAGGTCGTTTACGGGTGTCGGCAGAGCTGCGATGTTGTTGACGTAGTTGGCGCCGGGGTTATTTCTGTTGAACAGGTTGAAAAACTCGATGAAGGGCATGACAACCCAGCCCTCGCGTACGGCGATGGGCCGGCTCACCCGCATGTCGACCTGGACA
>JBEKMN010000051.1:0-43849 GCA_050008495.1 Terriglobia bacterium
CAATCCTGCACGAAGACGTCCCGGCCCTGCAAGTAGCCCTGCAAGCGCGCCAGCAGGCCGCTGAAGTTCTCGCCCGTGGAGGGGCGGTTGTATTGCCCCCACCAGACTTTGTCCTCGGTGGTCTGCTCGCGGACCACAAATTTATCCGCCGCCGCCCGCGCCGTATGCTTGCCGGTGCTGACCGCCAGCGGGCCAAGGTGAGTGAGCCGGCCTTCCGACCGGAACACACTTTCTTCGTAGAGCGCGGGAGTCGGAAGATTCCAGTAGACACGGCGCAGGTTCGTGAATCCGTGATTTTGCAGGCCGTAGTCACTGGCCAGCTTGCCGGCTTCCTGAACTGCAGGAGATTGAACGTCGAGATAGATATTCATAACCAGTCCCTCACCAGCTTGCGGTCGCCAAGGTAGAGTTCGTTTGCGGAGGTCGGGTCAAGCGCCCATTGGATGCGCTCGAGTCCTTCCGTGATGTCGCGGATCGTGCCGCAGTAGCTGAGCCGCAGATGGCCTTCGAAGCCGAATTCCTTGCCGGGAACCGTCACCACGCGGACTTTCTCCAGGAGGAAATTCGCCAGCTTTTGCGAATCTTTCATGTAAGCGCTGAAATCGGGGAAACAATAGAAAGTGCCGTCCGGCTTGGTCACTTGCACGCCGTCGATGGCCCGCAGGCGGTCGATCATGATATTGCGGTTGTTCTCGAGCGTCATGCGCAGGTTCTCAACGGAAGATTGCACGCCGTTCAAGGCTCCCACGGCAGCCCATTGAGAAGGGGCCGAGGGGCCGGAAGTCTGCTGCGACTGCACGGTGGCCATCGCTTCCACCAGTTCCTTGTTGCCAATCGCCCAGCCGATGCGAAAGCCGGTCATGGCATACATTTTCGACACGCCGTTGATGACCACCAGCTTGGATTGCTCCAAGGGGGCGTCCGTGTAGTCGTAGCACACCGGAGCGCTCTTGCCCTCGAAGACCAGCCGGTTGTAGATGTCGTCCATGATCAGGTAGAGGCTCTTTTTCTCGCAGAACTCCACGATTTCGGCGATGAAATTTTTTGAGAACATCGCCCCCGAGGGATTATTAGGACTGTTAATAATAATCGCCTTGGTATAAGAACCAACGGTATCAGCGATCTCGCGCAGGGTGGGATGGAAACTGCCGTCTTCGGGGGTGACCACCACCGGGCAGCCTCCCGCCAATTTCACCATCTCCGGGTAACTCACCCAGTAGGGAGCCGGGAAAATCACTTCGTCCTTGGGATCCAGTATGGCGTGGAGCAGAACCATGATGGCCTGCTTGGCTCCGCCCGAAACGATGACATTATCCGCTGTAACGATTTTCTTGTATCGTTCCTCGGTGTAGCGAATGATGGCCTTCTTAAGCGCCGGAATACCGTCCGGGGGAGTATAACGAATCTCACCCGTATGCAAGATGGAGGTGCAGTTGATGACCGCGTCGATGGGCGCCTTGCTCTTGGGCTCGCCGCCGCCGAGGTGAATCACCGGCTCGCCCTTTTCGCGCAGCAGGGCGGCGGTCTCGTTCAGTTTCAGAGTCACAGACTCTTTGATGTTTCGAGCGAGTTGACTGAGGCTCATAGGTTTGGATTCCTTTTATGCAGAATGCGCCGGGCAGAAAAATATACACAGAAGTTTTCACCCGCGCCAGCAATTGATTTTATGGAGCTTATAAACGACCCTCGCGAGGACACATTGTCGCAGCCAACGCTCAGCAAGCGCTTCCGTTTGCCGGAGAGCGCTTCTCCAGTACCGAGGTCTGCCCCGCCAGGTCGTCGTTGCGATGCGCCATGGTAAGCGTTCGGCCGTCGTCGGAAACTGACCAGTGGTCTTCAAAGTGGACCTCTCGGCAAGGCGTCGTCACTCTGGATTCGATGACCAGTTCCTTTCCCTCCCAGCGCGCCGACGTGCGCGCCGGGGCTCCGCCCAGGGAGTTGGTTGTTTCAGCGCCGGTTTCGTAAGCGAAAGTCATCCGCTTTTCCACGCCGACCGCGCTGGTGAAGTGAATTTGCTGAACCAGCCGCGGTTCGCGATGTTCGATCTGCATCACGATGCGCTTCGGAGTTGACCCACGCAGGATGCTTCGCTCGACATTCAGCTCCCACACGCCGGTAAAATCCGGCCGTGAGTCAGTATGGTTCATAAGGTTCTGATATTGTGTCTCAGCCCGGCGTTACTTCCAATTGACCCAATATCCCTGCCCGAAGATTGCTGCAATCAGAACCCAAGCGTGGTATCTTGCTTGTCTTGGCGCAGACCACCGTATCATAAACCGACTACCAGTACCAAAAGCAATTACTTTTTCAGGGTGGCGCGGAATGAGAATGGGAATGCTGGTTTTATGCGGCTGAAGCTGATCACCTGTGAGATCTTTTACCGGGAATTCTGCTCGGTGATGGCGCGTTCGCCGAACACGGTGGACGTCGAATTCCTTCCCAAAGGACTGCACGACATCGGAGTGGAGGGAATGCGCACGCGCCTCCAGGCGGCGCTCGACCGCGTGGACGACCCGCGCTACGAGGCCGTGCTGATGGGCTATGGTCTCTGCAACAACGGGGTGGTGGGATTGACGGCCGGCAAGTACCCGCTGGTCATTCCTCGCGCCCACGATTGCATCACGCTGTTCCTCGGGAGCTCCGAGCGCTATCTGGAGTACTTCAATAGCCACCCGGGGGTCTACTTCCAGACCACCGGTTGGATGGAGCGCGGCAAGGCGGACGGGGAGCTCAGCCAGCTTTCAGTTGGAAAGGTGCTGGGCGTCGGGCAGAGTTACGAGGACCTTGTGGCGCGTTACGGGGAAGACAACGCCAAGTATCTCTGGAGCGAACTGGGCGACCTGAAAAAGAACTACCACCAATTCACTTACATTACGATGGGGATGGGACCGGATGCGGATTTCGAGCGCCAGGCTCGCGAGGAAGCCGCCCAGCGCGGATGGGAATTCGAGAAACTCAGCGGAGACCTCGGGATGTTTCAGAGACTGGTGGATGGAGTCTGGGAGGAAAAGGAATTTCTGGTGGTGCCGCCGGGAAAACAGGTGGCGGCGGATTACGGCGGAGGGCTGATTACCATCAAACCGTAAGGAGGAATTGAATCGTAGGGGCAACCCTTGTGGTTGCCCCAGGGCGGCCACAAGGGCCGCCCCTACGAAGGCATTTATGAACGGTCGTGAGCGCGTGCTTGCCATGCTGGAAGGCCGGCCGGTGGATTCTCTTCCTGCCATGCCCATTACGATGATGTTCGCCGCGGACCAGATAGGGGCGAAGTACTACGACTACGCTACGAACTATCGCGTTCTGGCCGACGCCCAAGTCACGGTGGCGGAGCGATTCGATTTTGATTATGTCAGCGTGATTTCGGATCCCGGGTGTGAGGCTTCGGCCCTGGGCGCGGCGCTGAAGTTTTTCCCCGATCAACCTCCCGCGGTCGATGAGGAAAACGCTCTGCTGAAGGACAAGGCCAGGCTGGCCGGCCTCCGGGTACCGGATCCCGAGCAGGCGGAACGAACCCGCAACCGGGCGCTGGCCGTGAAGCTGATGAAGGAACGAATCGGGAATGATAAATTAGTTGAGGGCTGGATCGAGGGTCCCTGCGCGGAAGGCGCCGATTTGCGCGGCATTAACACCTTGATGCTGGACTTCTACGATGACCCGGCTTTCGTGCGCGATCTGTTCGAGTTTATTGTCGAGGTGGAATTACGCTTCGCGAGATTTCAAGTCGCTATGGGAGCGGATCTGATAGGCGTCGGAGACGCCGCCGCTTCCCTGGTGGGACCGAAGTTTTACAACGAGTTTGTTTGGCCTTACGAACAGAGGTTGGTCGGCGCACTGCACGCAGAGGGGATTAAGACGCGGTTGCACATCTGCGGGAACACGCGGAAGATCCTCGAGGGGATGGGAAGGCTGCGGTGTTCCGTGGTTGACCTGGATTGGCTTTCTCCGGTGTCCAAGGGACGGGAAGAAATGGGACCGCAGCAGGTCCTCCTGGGCAACCTCGATCCCGTGCGGGTTCTCAAAGAGGGAACGCCCGAATCCGTTTATGCAGCGGTCGGGCAGTGTCATCAGCAGGCTGGAGACCGATTCATTGTCGGGCCGGGTTGTGAAGTTCCGCGGGGGACGCCGCCCGCCAACCTGATGGCCATGATACGTTACGCGCGGGAGCACGCGCGGCCACAAGGGCCGCCCCTACGAAGGCGAAGGTGACAGAAAGCTCTTGACTGCAAACCCATCCCATCGGATCATTCTCTGGCCCACGCGGGTCGAACTTGCCGCGCGCGCCGGAACCCCATTGCGTGACCTGCTGTTCGAGCAGGGAGTTGAATTCCCCTGTGGCGGGCAGGGCAGGTGCCGGGGCTGCCGCATTCAGGTTCTGAAAGGGAAGGCGGAAGTTAACGGGGCGCAACGGGAGCGGCTGTCGCCCGAGGAGATCGCGGCGGGGTGGCGTCTTGCCTGCCAGTGTGCAGTGGAAGGTGATCTGGAGATTGAGCTGCGGCAATGGGACGCAGCCATACTCGTTGATGACACACCCTTCAACTTCCAGCCTCGCCCAGGGCTGGGAGTGGCAGTGGATCTGGGCACGACGACACTGGTCGCCCAGTTGCTCGACTTGGACACGGGAAAAGTGCTCGCGGTGAGCACGGCGCTCAACGCCCAGGCGCGTTATGGCGCCGACGTGATGAGCCGGCTGCACTTCGCCGTGCTCGAGGATGGACAACGCCAACTCGAGGATTTGATCCGGCGGCAGATTGGCGCGCTGATTGAGCAACTGCTCTTTTCGGCGGGAAGGCTCGCCTCCGAAATCGTCGATATCGTGGTGGTGGGCAATACGGTCATGCACCACTTTTTCTGCGGGATCGCAGCCGAGCCGCTCGCGCATTATCCCTTTGAGCCGGCGGATGGGGGGCTGAAGAGGTTCCACTCCAGCGAGCTGGGATGGAAGCTTGCAGGAGATCCCGAAGTGCGTTTTTTGCCCTGCCTGGGCGGGTTTGTGGGGAGCGATGTGCTGGCCGGGATTCTGGCCACGAAACTGTCCGAGCACGAGGACCTGGTGGGGCTGGTGGATTTGGGAACTAACGGTGAGATCGTGATTGGGAACAAAGAGGGACTGCTTTGCGCCTCCACGGCAGCCGGTCCGGCGTTTGAAGGCGCCAAGATTTCGATGGGTATGCGCGCCTCGACAGGGGCGATATCCCAAGTTACCCTGTCACCACCCCCTAGCCCCCTCCTCAGTGAGGAGGGGAGCAAGCGATTGCACTGCCGGGTCATCGGGGACGGGACTCCCCGTGGCTTGTGCGGAAGCGGGTTGGTGGATGCGGTGGCGGCGGGTCTGGAGCTCGGAGTGATTGGAGCTTCCGGGCGCTTCGCGAACGGCGAAACCAGTTGGATGCTGGCCGAGCCTGTCGCCCTCACGCAGAACGACATTCGCGAACTTCAGCTTGCCAAAGCAGCCGTCGCTGCGGGCATAAAGCTGCTGATGCAGAGGAAAGGCGCAAAGCATCTCAGCCGCCTTTATTTGGCTGGGGCTTTTGGCAATTACATCGATCGGGCCAGCGCGCAGCGCGTCGGCCTGATCGATTTTCCGCCCGACCGAGTGGAAGCGGCGGGGAATACAGCGCTCCTGGGGGCGAAGCTTGCCCTCTTCAGCCACGATTCTGAGGGCGGTTCGTACCAAGGCCTTCGCCGCCGAATCGAGCACGTGGCCCTGAATGCCGATCCGTGTTTTCAGGAAGTTTTTGTGGAGGAACTGGCGTTTCCGCCCGGCAGCTCGGACCTCGGGGAAGCAGGTCCGCGAGCGACGGCGTGAAGGTTTGGGTAGCGCCGACCTTCAGCACACGCAAGCTGCCATTCTGAGCGAAGCGAAGAATCTCGGCAGTTTCATAACCAAGAAACTGCAGAGATCCTTCCTTCGTTTCACTCAGGACCGCCCGGGGCTCCTCAGGATGACACCCAAAAGGGTTTTTCTGCCGCCTGTGAAGGCCGGCGCCACAAGTTAAGTAAAGAAAGTATGGAACAGACATTGACAAACTAAGGAGATGGAAATGAGCATTTTTGCGGAGCTGCAGCAAGCGATCATTGACGGAAAGGCTCCCGTCGCTAAGGAAGTGACAGACCGGGGGCTGAAGGAAGGGATTAAGCCCCATGAATTCTTCCCCAACGCAATCATTCCGGCCATGGATGAGGTTGGGCGTCGCATGAGGGACTGTGAATTCTTCATCCCGGAAGTGCTGATCGCCGCGCGGGCGGCAAGAGGCGCTACGGACATCCTCAGGCCGCTGCTGCAGGGTGAGGAAGCCATCAAGCCCGCGGGCACGGTGGTCATCGGGACGGTCAAAGGCGACTTACATGATATCGGCAAGAACATTGTCGCGATGATGCTGGAAAGCGCGGGGTTCCGAATCGTAGACCTGGGAGTGGACGTTCCCCCGGACAAGGTGGTGGAGGCCGTGAAGCAGCACGGGGCCAATTTCGTGGCCATGTCCGCTCTCCTCACCACGACGATGGTCAACATGAAAGCGATCATTGAAGCCCTGGTCGCGGCCGGCCTCCGGGACCAAGTGAAAGTCCTGGTGGGCGGAGCTCCACTTACCGATGCCTGGGCGCATTCGATTGGGGCCGACGGTTATGGCAAGGATGCTCCTGGTGCGGTCGAGTTGGCTCGTAAGCTGGCGCCGGCAAATGCCTGAGGCTTTGCTCGCTGTGGTGCGAAGCCCGTCCTTCGGGTAGCACAGGCACTCTTGCCTGTGCTCACGGTCCACGCCTTGGGCCACGAGTACAGGCAGGAGTGCCTGTACTACGAACCTCGGCAAGTAACCGGGCGGTCCTTCGCCCGCCGCAGAGCGTGGAGAATTCAAGTTGAAATGAGCCTTAGTTTCCCTCTGGGGGTAGGACTGCGATGACGTCGCGACAACGAGTAAAGCTTGCTCTTCAGCACCAAGAAGCCGACCGCATTCCACTGGATCTGGGCGCGAGCGCTGTAACCGGGATGCAAGTGGACACGGTCTATGCCTTGCGCCAAGCCTTGGGACTGGATAAGCCGGGCACGCCGGTCAAGGTGGTTGAGCCTTACCAGATGCTGGGAGAGATCGGTTCGGACTTGAGAGAGGCGTTGGGAGTGGATGTGGTGGGCTTGGGCAAGCTCGCCAACATGTTCGGATTCAGGAACGAAGGCTGGAAACCGTGGACGACCTTTGCGGGCACGCCGGTGCTGGTTCCCGAGGGCTTCAATACTGAGCCTGACTCGAACGGCGACATCCTGATGTACGCGGAAGGGGACAAGTCGGTTCCGCCGAGCGGGCGGCTGCCCAAGGGCGGCTTCTATTTCGACAGCATCCCCCGGCAGGATCCCATCGACGATGCAAACCTGAATGTGGAAGATAACCTCGAAGAGTTCGGGCCCATCTCCGACGCGGATCTGGAATACCTCAAGGTTGAAGCGGAGAGGCTTTATACCCAGACGGATAAGGCAATTCTGGCGAACTTCGGGGGCACGGCTTTCGGGGATATCGCTCTGGTTCCCGGTCCCTGGATGAAGCACCCGAAGGGAATACGAGACGTCGAAGAGTGGTACGTGAGCACGGCGTTGCGTCGCGATTATGTGTTCAAGATCTTTGAGCGCCAGTGCGAGATTGGTCTTTCGAATCTGGAGAGGATACACCAGGTTGTCGGCAGCAAAGTCGTAGCGGCCTTCGTGACCGGAACCGATTTCGGCTCCCAGTCCGGCCCTTTCATTTCCCCCAAGGCTTACCGTGACCTGTACAAACCCTTTCATATCCGGGTCAACAACTGGATTCACCAACACACGACGTGGAAGTCCTTTATTCACTCCTGCGGGTCGGTCAGGGCACTGCTGCCGGACTTCGTCGATGCCGGATTCGACATCGTCAATCCGGTGCAATGTTCAGCAGCAGGCATGGATCCTTGCGAACTGAAGCACGAATTCGGGGCACGCCTCACCTTCTGGGGCGGCGGTGTGGATACCCAGCGCACCTTGCCCTTCGGCACCTCGGATGAGGTTCGAAAGGAAGTTTGCGACCGTTTGAAAGCCTTTGGCCCCGGCGGGGGCTTCGTTTTCAATACCATTCACAACGTTCAGGCCCGCGTGCCCGTAGCTAATGTGTTGGCGATGTACGAGACTTTGCGCGAGTGCGGGAAGTACCCGCTGCACTGAGATTGCAGGGGCCGTCCTAGTGGCCGCCGTGCCCGGTTCTCGCCCCGGGTTGAAATACGCCTCTTCTCCAACGCTCATATCGTCTCTCCCCTTTTAGGCCTCCTGTTTTGAAAACGTGTAGGGGTAGGGCTTGCCCTACCCCGGTGGGTGCAAGGTCGATCCAGCCAGGGGACGGCAAGCCGTCCCCCTACAAACGTGTTTTCATGGTTTCCGGGTACCCGCCAGCCCTCCGGCAGGTTCGACTGCTTGGTCGCCGCCTTCATCCAAGCCCGCCGAGCGCCCCGGGTGCTATAATCTGAACTTACGCAGCTAAGGGCGGCGGTGGCCGGTTTGAACGCCGCTCGTGGGTTCAGGGGTAGTTGTCTCTACAAAGGCAGCGCGGATGAAATCACTGGAGGAATATATCGTCTTGGCGGGCCAGAGTCACGGCCACATTTGCCCTGGCCAGATTCTGGGCATCCGCATGGCGCTCCTGGGGCTGCGTTCGATTGGAATAGACGACCCCGCCAAGGCTCGCAAGCGCCTCCTGACCTTCGTTGAGATCGACCGTTGTGCCACGGACGCCGTGAGCCTGGTCACCGGATGCCGCCTGGGAAAACGGTCTCTTAAGTTTCTTGATTACGGCAAGGTGGCAGCGACTTTCGTCGATCTTGAGACAGGCCGGGCGGTGCGGGTGGCGGCCCGGGACGATGCCCGTGCCAAAGCCAAGGCCATGTTCCCGCAGATGTCTGACGCCACTCAGGCACAGCTTGAAGCCTACAAGTTGATGGAGAACGAGGAGCTTTTTAATCTCCAGGCGGTGCGCGTGGCGCTGAAACCGGAGGACCTGCCGGGGCGCCCGCGCTCCCGGGTTGCTTGCGCGCAATGCGGCGAGGGTGTGAACGATGGCCGGGAACTCCGATTGGGAGAGCGGGTCCTGTGCCGAAGTTGCGCGGGAGAAAGTTATTACGAAGTGACGAGTGACAAGTGATGAGTGACAAGCAGGACTCAGGATTCGAGATTCAGGGCTCGGGAAATAAAAAGGAGCCTGATGCGGTTGCCGGGGATTTGCTTTCCCCGGCCCCAGCCCTGCCCACTAATGCCCAGTCCTGGAACCTCGAACCCGACACCGGCTCGCCACCTGTCACTCGTCATTCGTCATTCGTCACTGGTTTCCGGCAGCGATATTGGCCTGTGGTCACCCTGGCGATTATTGGCATCAACGTCGTGGTTTTCCTCCTGCTGACCTACGCGGGCGGCTTGACGAACACCGACGTGCTTTTGGATTTCGGTGCCTCGTTCAGCCCCTACTTCCACCGTGGAGAATATTGGCGGCTGGTGATGCCGATGTTTCTTCACGTCGGTTGGCTGCATCTCCTCGGCAATAGTTATGCGCTATTCATCCTCGGGCCGATTCTGGAGCGCGTCTACGGCGCGGGGCGTTTTTCTTTGCTCTACGTCGCCGCCGGGGTGGGCAGTTCCGCGCTCTCGATGAGCCGTTCGCTGAACGTCGCCGCGGGCGCCTCGGGGGCGATCTTCGGAATCGCCGGCGCCATGCTGGTCGCAGGCTACATGCACCGCGACATCATCCCGCCGCGTTGGGGCCGCGCTTTCGGCGCGGGAATCGTCCCCTTCGTTGTGCTCATGTTAATCCTCGGCTTTTCTGAGAAAGGGATCGACAAGTGGGGACACGTGGGGGGGTTGCTGACGGGCGGGGTGTTGGCGGCCTTTATTCCGCCGCCCAAGCACGGCCTGGCGCTACAGTTCGGGGACGAACGGCCTTCCCAAGCGATCATCGTTTTACCGGTGCTGGTGGTGGGACTGGCTATGGTCTCAACCGCGCAACATTACGCCATCTCTCGTGATGTCACCCGGCTGCTCCAGCAAGGCGTGCGGCTCCGGCTCGCCCACCAGGATGCCAAGGCCCTGGAACGATTTCAGGACGCCGCCCGGCGGTCGCCGCGCGACGAGCGCCCCCACATGCTGATGGGCGCGGTCTATCTGCGCGAGCAGCAGTTTGACAAAGCTATCCAGGAATACAGCCAGGCGGTGCAGCTTAGTCCGGGCGCGCCGGAAGCGCAACTTGCCCTGGGTGTGGCGTATCGCATGCAGGGCGACCTGGGGAAGGCGCAGCGGGCCTTCGAAGCCGCTCTGGGCAAGAACCCCGCCACGGCGGATGGCCAGCGCCTGCTGGCGGACCTCTATGCCGATCAAAAGCTTTTTGCGGAAGCCGTTCAGCATTATAAACAAGCCTTGCAGATCGAGCCCCAAAACGCCGAATCGCACAATAACCTGGCATGGCTTTATGCCACCTGCGATGACCCGAAGTGGCGCGATCCGCACGCCGCCCTCGAGCACGCTCGTCAAGCGGTCGAATTAACGCAATGGAAAAAAGCCGGCTTCATCGATACGCTGGCAGAGGCGAATTTCGCCAGTGGAAGCTACCAGGAAGCGGTGAGGATCCAAGTGCTGGCCTTGCAACTCGACTCGCGGGATCCCGAGTTACAGGAGCACATGCTCCGCTACCGCAAGGCAGCGGGCGGGTAGCGGCACATTTTGAAACCACGCTAAGTGTGAATTCGATCTACAGGCAACCGGCGAACGATGAGCATCGTTTGGTCGTCGGACTGAGGTCCGTGCTGGCGAGCCGTGCGTTGCAGGCTGAGCGAGATTTGTTCCAGAGGCTCGGCGCCGGATTCCTGGAGGGCGCGCTCCAAAGGCTCTAAGCCCAGTTCCCCCCCAATTCGGTCAAAGACTTCGGTGAGGCCGTCCGTCAAAACTACCAGAACGTCGCCCGGGGAACACTCAATTTCCGAGGTCTCGAATGCCGTTTGGGGAAAAAGGCCTAAAGGAAAGTTGAGGATGGAGTGTTCCGCCACCGTTCCAGTAGCGGCTTTGAAGTGGAGTATGGGCACGTGGCCAGCCAGCGAAAATCGGAGGGTAGTCCCGCCGTCAGACTGCAGGTAGGCACATGTGACAAACATATCCTGCGGCCTCACGGCTGTGAGCACGGAGTTTAAGGGCTCCAGCAAGCTTGATGCGCTTTGACCCGGAATCCAATGCATTCGGACGGCGCTCTTGACCATGGCCATCATGACGCCGGCTGGAACCCCATGCCCTGAGACGTCGGCCACGTAGCCGAACCAACGGTCACCCTCTTGAATGACGTCCACCAAATCCCCGCCCACTTCTCCGCTGGGCTGGGAGACGCCGTACAATTCAAATTCTCCGATCTGCGACACAAAGGAAGGCACTAGCTCACGGTGGATTTCACTGGCCAGCCGGATTTCGGTGTGGGCCTTGAAATACCGCATTCCCTCCCGCTGAAAGAAGATCATGAACAGAATATATCCCCCCAAGACGAGTACCATGGATCCAATGTTGTCCAGCAAGATCCTGTGTTCCAAGGCCGGCGGGATTTTGAAGGCCGCGGCAGCGCGAGGACCGAGCTTGGAAACCAGAGAGATGGCAGCAATGTGGATCGGAATAAGAAAGAAAAGAGCTTTCGGCTTATGCCGAGTGGCGACAAGGATATAGCCGACGCCAAAACCTCCCGAAATTAGAACCACTAAAGCTGTCTGTAGCGGCGATCCCGGGTCTGGGTTCGCTCCCACGCTTAGAAGACCGATGGAACCGACCACGCAGAACACAGCCGCCAGGAAAACGGCGGTCGAAAGTGGTGGAATCGTTCGCCAGAACTTGGCCCGCTCGGCCCATCGGTTCAAGGGTTCACTCCTCGCCGCCCCTACGGTTGGGACGAAGATGAGGGTACAGCTCCGGTCAGGGCGGCATTTTAGTTTCCATTGACCCGCTGGCAATATACATCTGAGCGCCTTCCCATGCAACGCTCCGGCCGGTTTCAGTCACTTATTCCCCAAAAGCTGGTACCGCTAAAGAGAAGAATGAAGCGGGAAAATGGAGGGAAAATGGGGAGGGAAAATGGTATCAGGAACATGTGAAAAAATTGAATTTGGACCCCTTATCGATCATGTAACTTACTGAAAATGCGTAGTGCTGAAATCGGTAAAACCAATTTTTTCACATGTTCCAGGTGCCTTTTCCAGGGCGTCCTCGGTTCCTCACCGTGTTTTCCAACCCGAATTGCGCCGCCTTGCTTACCCATCCCTCCGACCCATACGGTTTGCTTCTTTCTATGGCATATCGGATCTTCTCAACTTTTTCCTTTGGCTGAGAGCGGTTAATGAAAACGGCACCTGACAGCGTTTCTCCATAGATGCGACCCGGCGGCAGCCGCCTGAGTAGGGGAGAGGAGGCAGGCTCTCGCTCTCGGGCCAGGGCTGCGGTGCCGGACGACATTTCGGCGCAACCCATTCTCTTGTTGCGGTCTGGCCATGCGGGGCGACGGAATTTGGGAGATCCGGCCCACTTTTCTTGCAATTTTTACTTGACAAATTCGAGGACTTATGATAGCCTACAGTTGTGGTCATTTTGTGGACACATTGTCGTGGGCAGGCTTCGGACCGCGAGAAAAAGCGCAATAGTCCCGGCACTCGGGAGAACCGGGGTCCGCAAAAAACAAAAAATGATACGACCGAAGCCAGTATGTTATTGAAAACAAAGAAAGACATGTCAGAAAAGATGGATTCCCGCTTTCGCGGGAATGACGTGCAGGGGTTGCTTTTCCTCAGAGCGAAGCGAGGAGCCGGGTAGCGCAGACCTCGTGGTTTTGCAGGTCTACGCTACCCCGCTGGTCCTCATCCCTTCCTTGTGCACCCCGGACACTCGGCGTAAAATGCATTCCCTTTGTAATCAAGTTCTTTAAGCCCGCGCTGCGAGGTGTAGAATCCACGGGCGACTTGGTTCTTCACGAGAGCAAAAAGCCTTGTCCCCGCGTCATCGTCTCCCGCGCGATCACTCAATGACTTCAACACCTCGGCCTGCGAGGCCGGAGAAGCTTCGAGGAACGCCTTGCCCCAACGCCGCGTCGATTCCCTCGAAATCCACTCCAACCCTTCTCTCCATATCTTTTGAGGGTCGTGGGTCTCGAGTGCCGTTACCGCGCGTTCATCGTAGAAGGCGATGGCCAGGGCGCGATGCTGAGGCGACAGGTTGAGCGCCGCTTCTCGAACGGCTGCCGAATTGTAAACTTCCAGGTCGATCCATCCAGGAATCTCCACCGTTGTACTCGTCATTTCGCTGTTCGTATCCGATTCGCCCAAAAACAATGCCACGAGGCGCTTTACCAGCGCGAAATCAGGCGGTGAAAAATACTGGGGCTGAAAAGGGCCGCTCGGAGGCCGCAGGAAATCGGTTTCGCTCCCGGCCGCTGCGGCAAAGAAGCGGCCGTCGCTTTCGAGGGCGTGCGTCATGTGGTCTTCCGAGGGGTCGTAGAGCCCAGGCGGAAGTCGATCCATCGCTGCGCTCGCGGGCCCATTCACTGACGCTGCGGGCGCGCCTTGGAAGCCCATGAGGACGGCCGTCCCGCCAAGGCGCATGAGCCACTCGCGACGGGTCAGATCCGGACTGGCTGGAGAGGCTTCCGGGTGACTGGGATCGTTGTTCATATAAAAAGTTCGCTTGTATAGCCTTCTGGATAGTGCGGACCCCCGGTTTTGGCTCCGGCTACCCGAGATTGCCTTTCCTTAAATCTTCCACGAGGTGGTCCGCCGCGCGCACGGAAACTGCCATGATCGTTAACGTCGGCTCGTAGGGGCCTTGCGTGACGAAGGCCGCGCCGTCTGTGACCAGCACATTCTTCACGTCGTGCACGCGATTGGAGCGATCAAGCACACTCTTCTTGGGGTCGAGGCCCATGCGCGCCGTTCCACACTCGTGAATATTCTTGCCGAAAACACTCAGGTTCTCGCGCGGGGGCCGCATGGTTTCGAGCTTCATGGCTTCGAGGATTTCCAAGACGTCCTGGCGCATGGCTCTCGCCATGGCCCTCTCATTCTCACCATAACTCGCGTGAATGCGGAGGGCAGGGATGCCCCAGGCGTCTTTGACTTGCGGGTCAAGCTCGACGAAGTTGTTGTAGTCCGGCAAGCATTCGCCTTGTGCCGTGATGCCGAAGTAGTAAGGGATTTCCTCGCGCACGCGTTTTCGCCAGTCCGCGCCAAAGCCGGGAAGGGAAAACGCATGCCCATACAGTTCTTGGCTGCCATCGCCGTCGAAGCGATAACCGCGCAGAAAGTTCTTGTTGTGATTGTTTCCCACGTTGGTATATTTGGCGATCAGAAATCCGCAGGGTGTCCCCACCGGCTCGCGCTGGGAAGACCGGAGGGAAGGAATGATCCCGCCGGCGTCTTCCAAAGTAAAGTGATCCATTAAGTAGTGTCCTAACAGCCCTTGAGAGTTTCCCACTCCCTTGGGAAACCGGCGGGTTTTCGAGTTGAGTAGAATCCTCGTGGACTCGAGCGCGGATGCGGCCAGTACCACAAACTTGGCGTAGGCCTGGCGGTGGGCGCCCCCCGTGCGTTCGAGGTAGTGGACCCCGTCCGCCCGGGCTTCGTCTTTGTTCATGACCAGGTGGCTCACCACGGCATCGCTCACCAGCGTCAGCCGCCCGGTGCGCCAAGCGGCCGGAAGCGTAACCGCGGGGCTGTTGAAGTAAGAGGCGGTGTGGCAGCCGCGCTGGCATTCGTCGCAGTAATGGCAGGCGGGGCGGCCGTTGTGAGGCACTGTCAGGTTGGCCACCCGGTCAGGCATCACTTTCCAGCCGAATTTCTCCCCCAGAACTTTCTTTGTCATCTCTCCGCCGCAAGAGAGTCGCAGGGGTGGCAGGTACTTGCCGTCGGGGAATTGTTCGAGGCCCTCAAGCGATCCGCTCACGCCGATAAAGCTCTCGACTTTGTCGTAGTAAGGAGCCAGTTCGGCGTAGTCGAACGGCCAGTCCTCTCCGTAGCCGTCGCGGCTGGCGGCCTTGAATTCGTAGTCACTGTAGCGATAGCTTTCGCGCGCCCAGCAGAAAGTCTTCCCACCTATTTGGCGCCCCCGAATCCACATAAAAGGCTTGTCCGGGGGCGTGGAGTAGGGATTTTCGTGGTCGTTAACAAAGAACTGGTGGCTGTATTCGTCGCAGGCGTAGCACAACCGCTGTACGGGCTGATTCGTGAGCAGCGCGTTTTGATCTCCAAAACCGCGGAACTTCAATTGGTAGGGCCAAACGTGTTCCGTGAAGTCACGCGTCGGGATGCGAGGCGGGCCGGCTTCGAGCATGAGGACGGCCAGGCCATGCTCAGTCAGTTCTTTAGCCACCCAGCCGCCGCTGGCGCCGGACCCGACTACAATGGCATCGTAAACCTTCATCATGCCAGCCTGTCTGCGGGAGACTCGTTAGACCAACCCGCGCAACCGACGTTATCCATTTTGGTGGCCCGACGACTATCTATTCTATGCCAAGCCCTGGCACTGTGACAGTTTTTCCTCTTTGACGCCGTGCCGCCAATCTGCGCCACCGACGACACACAATTCGATATCCCTGCCCGTCGGGCGCAGACATACGAGAGAAAGCTTGCGCCGCCCGCGCTTCGTTGCCTTCCAAGGCGTGCGAAGGCCCGTGACGCTCGAACGATTGCGCCTCGCTGGTTCATTTACGAGTTTTAGGGGATAACCCCAATCGGTGGAGGCCCTGGAAGAACGCAGCATGCGAGATACTAAGCTGACGGGTAATCACGCGCCGGGGTAACCCAGCTTCGCGCATCTCCCTGAGCAGTAAGAAATATGCGCAACGTTGATGGTCGTGGTAAGACATCACTCCCCGCCACCCACATACCGAACAAATCTCAGCTTTAACGGGAGAACATTTGATCCCCAAGCGGCGGGTCGTCAAGAGGATCAGATTCCTGGAGACGCCGAGCTTACGCGCGATCTCGCTCGCCGGCATGCCAGCCTTACTCAAACTCCTGAGCAGCAACTTGCGCGCGCAGACGCTTGGCGTGTGGCCCTGCATCCTGCCCTGCCATCCACACACAGGGCAAGTCGCAATTGGCCGCTTCAGTTCCAATCGTCTGATGACATAACGCATCTCGATAGCATGCATGCCGAGCTGTTTTCTAATCTCGACTGCGGACTTGCCAGCAAGGAACATCTCTTTAATCCGCAAGCAGCGTGGACAATGGTCTGGCTTCCGGCGACGGCTTGCATCTTGCCAGCCGCACAACTCGCAAGTCGATACACCCGCACTCATTGAAATTCCTTCCCTTATCCGCTATTCCTTTTCAAGCCCCTCCCCATCTGCACCTCCGCCTCGATCTCCTACACCAACTCCACTGTTACTCGGCGCCCCAACATGGCTGCTGCCCGCTGCAGGCTTGAGAGGGTAATGTCGTTTTTCGGATCAAGCAGACGGTCAACCTGTGTCCGGCTGGTCTTAAGCAGCGCTGCCATCCGCGACTTCGATATTCTCTTCTTCTTCATGGCCTGGCCGAGTTGCCACGCGACGACCTCCTTGATCGCCTGTGCTTGCGCCTCTTCAAAAATGCCCTCCTCTTTCAGGAAATCATCGATGCTGGAACCCAGATGTTTCTTACTCATTGCTCCAACTCCTTCTGCCGCCTGCGAGCCAAGGATATGGAATGTACCTCAAAAGGTACATATGGGCAAGCCAATTCGTTGTCGCGGCTGGCGGCGGCAACCTTACTTTTGGCGTCGATCGTCGGGAGGGCTCAAAGCGGCAGAAAACGGATTTGGTTCAACCATTCTTCTGCCTCAGAAGCGCGGTAGATTGTTACGAGATCCTCGATGGCAGACTTTAAGGCGAGCTTCTGTGGAATCAAAATGACGCCGGGGCTGGCATGCTGAGCGATGAACTGACGGAAATGTCGGGGTATTGTTCTGACATCATGTGAGACGAGTATGCGGTTCTCGCGAGCGGCTATACGGAGCACGGCCGGGTCCTGCTTCCCAACAGTACCCGCCTGGAATGCCTCGACGAAAGACACGCCGGGCTCGCGGCGTCGAACTCCGAGCACAATTGCGCGGCGCAGATTCTCATTTGCCAGAAATTGGGTTCTCATGCGGTGGCAGGCTGACGGCGTGCGCGTTCCAACCTGTCGCGCAGAGCAGGGGGGATCGGGGATTGGTCCTTCCGGGCATTCTCCCACAACTTTTCAGTTTCACTCAGATATGCTTCGATCTTCGCTCGATGTGCCAGGTAGAAGGTGACAGTTCCGTACACCTGTTCCAACGACAGGGTCGGGAACTCCTCCACGATGGTTTCCGGTGAGGCCCCGTCCAAAAACGGGTAGATTACCGATTCCAGCGACACTCGGGAGCCCATCACGTAGTAACCGCCGTGCCGCTTTTCCACATATTCCTGCGCCATGTCCACTCACTCTCCGCTCGTTCTACGAGCCAATTGTATCATGCGTGGGGCGCAGACCTGCCCTTTAAATCTGTTGTTCTCCTTAACGCCTCTCCAACCGCGCCCCCGCGGCCAATGGCGGGCGGCGGCGACATTGCTTTCTAGTCGCCGACCCCAGAATGCCACCCTCGACGCACGGTTCGATGTCCCTGCCCGTCGGGCGCGGACATGCAAGACAATGTCTCTGCCGTCCGCGACGGCAGCCTCGCGACTGCCTCCGCAAGACTTGAGGCCAGGCGGTTCGTTATTCCTTTCCTGTAAGGCTCTTTCATCCTGGACTGCATGCCGGTTTATCCCGGCGCTCTACCTAGCACCGTTTTCACGCGTCACAAAATAGAGCCTCAGCGCTTGCTTTTCCCCCAAAAGCGGTGTATACACGTCTCGTTCTTATCCCGGTTATCGCCGTTGGTCGCACACGTCTGAAAAACCAGTGTGTATGCGACACGTCGAATCACGAGGCTAAAGGATGAGCGAAAACAGCGGGTCACTGGATGATGGGTTGAAGCGATGGCTCCGGAATGTCGCTCAGAGGTGGCACCTCAAGTCCTCAGACGAGGCTGCAGGTGTACTCTCCCGGGCTTGGGGTGAAATCGACCATCGGACCCGTCAGTACCCGCTATTGGGGGAAGAACTGCGCCGCGGTCAACTTAAGATTCGCGACATCCCCCCTCTGCTACGTGGTTGCTGGGCGCAGGGTCATCCGATTGAATCCACCCGCCTTAACATCTTCCTGAAGACGGGCAGCTCCGCTGCCGCTGTTGCCAACCTTGTTCGGCATTTTCCTACATCCGACAGGGAGGCTGCAAGCCGCATCGACAGCTTTGTCAAGCGAGCGGTACAAGTTGCTTACAAGGTTCCGAAAGGCGGTCCGGACCGCGCTGGGGCAGCCCTTCTGGCGAGTGTTCTGCTAACGTCGCTGGAACCAGGTAGATTCGTCGATTTTCGACGCAAGCGTTGGAGGGAAATGGCCAGAACGCTAGGGTATAAGTACGAGTTCCCGCTAACAGACAACTATGGAAAATGGCTCGTGGAGGCTGGTCACTTCGCCCAAGCTGTGTGCAATACAAGAACGTTCAAGCGGTACTGGCGCTACCGCGAACCCTGCTGGGCGATGTCGGGCATCTGCTGGGCAGGAAGCAGGCCTGAGAATCCCTCCGGCAAAGTCCCCACGCCGGAAGACTTCCCGGACGACGATGGGTTTGTCGAAGGGAGCTGGAAGAGGGTTCTTCACCATCGCCGTGAACGAAAGGGAACGCTTGTAAAACTTGCTAAGCAGCGTGCTTGGCAGCGCGATAAAACGCTTCGGTGTGAAGTGTGCGGGTTGAGCTTCGTTGAGGTCTATGGCGAACTGGGGAACAAGTTCATTGAAGCGCACCACAAGAAGCCGCTTGCCCAACGGAAGCGGGGCCAACGTAATTATGTGGAGGACATTGCGCTGGTTTGTTCGAACTGCCACCGAATGCTGCATCGGAGCATCGAGGAGCGCCCCACCGAAGAATTCGAAGTATTCAAAACGCAGGTAGCGAAGACCTATTCCTGGGGTCGGCACCTTTTTCCATAACCGGGCGAGGGCGCAGACACCGTTCTTAGAAGTCTGCGATGGCCAGGCCCAGTAAATCGCGGACATGGTCGGCTCCTTCGCGCCTGCGCCACCCGGCCAACAGAGGCCCCGATGGAAACCAAGAGAGCGGCCCAACAAATTATCCGAATGTTGAACGATCGCGGGTTCTATGCGGAATGCCCTTGCTGCAACGAGCCTGTGCTTTTACGAAGGTGCGGTCTGTTCTACCTGGATGAGTTCACGCCTGAGGCCAGGCAACAATACGAGGCAGTCCGAACCGAGTTGAAGCAGCGGGCAAAGGCTCTGAAAGACCGGCGCAGTTCCATTTTGACCTCCTCGGAGGCCGGAGCAAAGGCAACTAACATCGGCTTCGTGCTCGAACGCCTCGCCCCTTCCATGAAGTCCTTTCCCTTTCAACGAAACGATTGCCGCTCGCTCTTCGACCCTATCGACTATCTGATCTTCGAGGGCCTAAGCAGCAAGGGATTGGTAACGCGCCTCTTCTTTACGGACATTAAAAGCGGACGCTCGAAGCTGACTGCAAAGCAGAAGGAAATCAAGGCACTCGTCGAGGCCAAAAAGGTGATGTTGGAGACTTATCAATCGGAGGAAAAAGGTGGACAGTGATCTCATCCAGTTTTTCGCGATCCAACGTAATATTTTTGGAATATGCCCTCGCTCCATGCAGGTGTTTCGCCTGAGCGACTGCAAAGTCTACCTGAAAACAAGGCCCAAGCAGGACTGGATGGACCGTTTGGATATGGAGGTTCAGCGTCTAGACAAAGTCGAGGAAAGGCTCGAAGAGAAGGAGCAGCGACTGAGAGAAAAAGCGAGGGAGAAAGGCCGACGGCTGGCCATGCGCACAGTTCGACGGATCGACCCAATTTTCACGCCTCGGCACCTGAACCCTGATGACGCCAAGGTAGTGTTTCACCCAGTCGACTACGTGGTTTTTGACGGAATGAAGAACTCGGACAGGATTAAAAGCGTCGTCCTTCTCGACCGGCAGGCGAAGTTGCCGGATCGTCATCGTCTGCAGAGAAGCATTCGCAAAGCGGTCGAAGCGGAAAAATACGAGTGGATGACTATACGTGTCGGGGAAGACGGCTCAATCAGGGGGGAGAGTTAACTCCGTGGACCACCAATAGGAGAAAGGGTGGGAGAAAGGCGTGTCAGGTACGCTTCTCCGACCAGGTCATCGGATGGCGCGGAGGACGGCTTCGGGCTCACGGCTGATGATCGTCAACAATACTCGGGCCGCGCCGGTGGGCTGTCGTTCACCGTTTTCCCACTTGCGCAGGGTTGCGGGGCTCAGGCCAAAGGCACGGGCAAAGGTCTCCCGGCTCATTCCCGTTTTCTTGCGGGCAGTCTTGATTTCAGCCGGTTTCACAGCAACGTTGACGACGCGTGCAACGGCTGACTTGTCGCCACGGGCATAGGCAAGCGCTTCCTGTAGGCCCTGCATAATACCCTCAAATGCTTGTTTGCTCATGACTTCGCCCCCTGAAGCTGATGCTTGATCTCCGCCGCAACCTTGGCAAGCGCGTTTCGCTCCGCCGCTCGCGGCACCCGGAAACCATGAAAATCACCCGACGGTGGACGGATGTGGTGCGGGCGTCCCGCCCGCTGTGGCACGGGCATCCTGCCCGTGCGCGGGAGCGGGACGCTCCCGCGACCGCGGGCGAGACGCCCGCGCCACGATTTTCAAAACAGTCGCTCATGGTCGTCAGCCGACGAACGCCCAGAAACCATGAAATGTCATTCCGAGCGGAGCGAGGAATCTCGCTCTGCGTCGGATGGTTCACTAAACAAAGACCAGGGCGAGATTCCTCGCTCCGCTCGGAATGACAGGCAATTTCACAGCACGAAGATCGGTGCCTCTTGACTGTAATAATAGCAGATCGCTACGCCAAATTGAGACACCACGCATTTTCCTCTTGACAAGGCGATGAAGCTGTGATAGCCTATTATGATGGTCGGAGTTGAGACATTTTGTCGTAAGCGAGCGCCGGGCACGAGGGTGCCAAGGTGAAAGAGGCTCGGCCCCGCCGCGCGCGGGAAACGGGAGTTGACCAATAATAAAAATACTACGAACGAAGCCAGTATGTTATTGAAAGCAAATGAGGCCTGGCGAAACGAAGCTAAGAAGTAACTGAAAACAAATGACTTATTCAAAAACAACAGGACCGTAGCTTCGAAGTATTTGAAAACAAACGACATGGCGCTATTGAAGGTTGCAGATTTGGCAGTTCTTGTGCGCAGAAAGGTGCAAATCGGAGCACAAAACCGGCAAAAAAGCGCTTATTTCGCGCAAAACGAAGCGGAACTTCCGGGTGGCATGGTGAGGCTAGGAGAGCGACCAACAATCGGCTGCACAAGCTCTCGATTTTCCTGTTTTCAACGCGGCTGAATTAACCCCTCACCCGACCCGTGACGGCTGGTGAAATCGCCGTCGCGGGTCACCCTCTCCCCAAGGGAGAGGGCTGATTTCTCGCGAGGGAATGGCGGCAAGCACGGGCTCGATTTTCGATTTTCGAATTTCGAGTTTCGAATTTCCAGTTTCCATTTTCCAGTATCATTTTCCAGTTTCCATTTTCCAGTTTCCAGTTTCTAATTCTCTTCTATGGACGCCACGCCTGAATACCGCAAGACTGAAGATCGTTTCTCGCAGGAAGTCCTGGAATTTCCCGCCGTGCTGGAATTATTGGGCGGGTATCTTTCCGGGCCGCTCAGCGTGCCGATTCTGGATGCGGTCGAGCCCCACACGCGCCTCGACGCAATCCGCCGCCTACTGGAGCAGGCGAAGGAAGCGCGCGAATACCTGCGGGAGAGCCCGCGTCCGAGCCTGGGCAGCTTGCGCGACCCGCGGCCGCTGCTCGAGAAGCTGCGCATCGAAGGCGCGGCTTTGGCGGCGCTCGAAATCTTGGCGCTGACGGAGCTGGCGCGCGCGGCGCTCGAGACGCAGCGGCTACTCTCCAAGTGCCCATTGGCGCGCCTCGACGAGTGGGCGCGCAGCCTGGCGGACTTCCGCAATCTGGTTACGGAGCTTGAAGGAAAGATCCATCCCGACGGCTCGGTGGATTCCTCCGCCAGTCCGGAGCTGGCGCGGATTCGCCGCGCGATTGAGCGGCTGCGCGTCGAGGTGCAGGCCGTGCTGGAGCGCCTGCTGCGCCACCTCAGCCGCGAGGGCGTGCTTCAGGATGCCGTGGTGACGCTGCGCAACGACCGCTTCGTCATTCCCGTCCGGGCGGAGGAGAAGCGCCGCGTGCAGGGCGTGGTTCACGGTGCGAGTTCCTCCGGGGCAACGGTGTTTCTCGAGCCCATGGAGACTTTGCCCCTGAACAACGAACTGGTGGAACTCCAGGACCGGGAGTTCGCCGAAATTCAACGCATCCTGGGCGAATTCAGCGGCAAGCTCCGGGAGCGGCGCGACGACTTGACTCGAGCCACCGAGATTTTGAGCGAACTTGACCTCGCCTTTGCCAAGGCGGAATTTGCCCGCCAGTACGACGCCTGCATCCCCGAATTCGGCTCCGAGCGCGCCCTCGCGCTGAAGGATGCCCGGCATCCGCTGCTCGAGAAAACGCTGCGGGCGCAGGGAAAAAGTCCCGTGCCGCTGAGCATCGAACTCAAGCCGCCCAAGATCATGATGATCGTCAGCGGGCCAAACACCGGCGGGAAGACCGTAGCCCTAAAAACACTGGGAAGCGCCGTGCTCATGGCGCAGGCGGGCATCCCCGTGCCGGCGGCCGAGTTCAAGCTGCCGGTTTTCCGGCGCGTGCTGGCGGATATCGGGGACCAGCAGTCCATCGAAGCCAACCTGAGCACGTTCTCGGCGCACGTCCAGAACATTCAGAGGATGGCGGAGGTGGCGGGCGAAAAAGACATGGTGCTGATGGATGAGCTGGGGACCAGCACGGAGCCGAACGAAGGCGCGGCGCTGGCTGTAGCCATTCTCGAGCACTTTCGCGAGCGCGGCGCTATGACGCTGGTGACTACGCACCACTCGCGGCTGAAGGCCTACGCCGCGGAAACGCCGGAAGCGCTCAACGCGGCCATGGAGTTCGACGAGCTGACTCTTCAGCCCACTTACCGGCTGTTGAGCGGGCTGCCGGGAAAATCCAGCGCGCTCGACATTGCGCAACGCCTGGGCCTCGAAACCAGCATCGTGCAAAAGGCGCGGACCTTGCTGCACCCGGCGGATGCGGAAGCGGCAGCCCTGATCGCGGGTCTCCACCAGCAGAGAGAGGAACTCGAAAAGCAGACCGGTGAGCTGGCTCAACAGCGGACCGACCAGGAGGCGCGGCAACGCGAACTGGAGAACCGCCTGGAAGCGGAACACCGCCAGAAATTGAAGGACCTGGACGCGCGGCTCGAGCAGACTCTGCGCGCCAACGAGAAGCGTTGGGAGGGCGTGGTGGACCAACTTCGAGCCCAACTCGAAGCCGCTAAAGGCCCCAAGTCCTCGAAGGGCCTGGAACGCAAGATGGCTTCGCTCAAGCGCGATGTCCGGGAAGAGTGGAATACGCAGGTGCTGGAAGCAATCGGCGGCGCCGCCCCGGCGACCGTAGAGCCCGCCGCGGACAGGCCCCTGGCCGTGGGCGACCAGGTGCAAGTGGCCAACCTATCGTCTCCCGGCACGGTCATGGCGTTTCCCGATGACGAACAGGTCGACATTGCCGTCGGGCACTTGCACATGCGCCTCGAGCGCAACGAGGTGCGGCGGATCGTCCACGGCGGAACTGGCGCGGCGATGCCGGCCATGGCCGCCCGGCGTGGCGACGATGCCCCTGCGGAACTCAACGTGATCGGCGACACGGCAGAATTGGCCCGCGAACGTGTCGACAAGTTCCTTGACGAAGCCTACATGGCGGCACGCTTCCGGCTGCGCGTGATCCACGGGTTCGGCAAAGGCATCCTCCGCAAGACCCTGCACGAGATGTTCGCGTCGCACCCGCACGTCGAGAAGTTCTACCTCGCTCCCCCTCAGGAAGGCGGCGGAGGCGCCACGATCGTGGAACTGAAAAGCTAGGGACTGGGGGCTAGGGACTAGGGTCCGGGGACTGGAAACTGAGGACTGGGTAACAGGGACGGGCGGCTGACGGTTACGGGTGGACCGCGGAACAAATGAGACAAGCTGAAATGCGAGGTTTTGCCAGCCCCCAGTCCCCAGCCCCTAGCCCCTGTCTCGCCGGTGCTTCCCGGAGCGCAGGCAGGCGCGCACACTTTTCAGCAGCTCATCCGATTGGATCGGCTTGTTCAGATATTCGGTAGCCCCGGCGTTCATGGCTTCCAGGTACGTATCAACTTCCCCATAGGCGGTGAGGATGATGACGGGGACGGCGTTTCCGTTCCGGCGGAGCGATTCAAGGAAACTCAGGCCGTCGCATTCCGGCATCCGGAGATCGGAGATGACCAAGTCAAACTGTGCGCTTTTCAGTAGATCCAATGCGTCGCATGCCCCTGCCGCTGAGGTGACCAGGAAGTTTTCACCCGAAAGGATGCGTGACAGCACCCTCAAAAAGTGCGGGTCGTCATCGACGACGAGTATTCGCCCCGTGAGTTCCACACCGGGAGAATTCTGGCCATCTCGTGCTTCCTGAATCCAATCTTGGTCGTTGGCCTGTTTCAACATGTAAGCTTGGACTCCAACGAATCTTGAAAACTGCGAGATGGAGGTCTCTTGCGCCTCATCCTTAATGCGAGCACGTGGCGCGCCAATCTCAGCTCATTTTGCAGCGTGGTGAAAATGAAGTACTTGAACGACAGTCTGTCACCCCATTTCCGGCTTTATTGCCTCGAGATAGGCCTCCTGTCCAGGCACGCGGCGAGAGGGCGAGCGCGCCTCTTCGGCCGCCCGCGCCGGGGGGACGAATGCCCTAGCTATGCTAAGCGTGTCGAGGCAGGCAGCGATGCCGGTAACCCGAGTAACGGGTCGGACGACGCTGCACCCGCAGGCAGCGGGTTATTCGTGCCTCGCACGGGAGACACAATGAGTTGGCAGGGTTCCTCTTCACGGGGCGAGAAGAGGCTGACTAAATGCGAGACAACGCGGCCAAAGCCGCAGACCTTGCTTCCAATTCCACAAGCTGCAATCACTCACGAAGATCTTCGCCACATGGACCGGGAATTTGTGCTCCACTTCGTGGAAAGCTCCCACGGCCATTGCTGGGAACAGTATTATGCGGCGCGAATCACGGAACCGATTATCTCTTTCTTGCCCAGTCTGCGACGGATCGTGCGGGGGTTAATGTGCAGCAATTGAGCTGCGCGCAGCCGATTGCCCCTCGTCTGCTGAAGGACAGTGCGGATGATGGTGTCGTGCAAATCCTTCATGCGAGTGCCGAGCGTGAACGCGATGGTAAAGGTCGGCTGAACTTCCACGGGCGCAGCCTCGCCGGCGACGGCCTTGGACGCTGGGGTTACTTCTTTAACAAAAATTTCGTTTGCACTGCGATTGATCGAAACGGTCTTCATTAACGCCTCCTCGAATCTAAGCACCAAAACGGTGACTGTCCTTTTTGTCTGCATTTTTGATGCCCTCGGGGAAATTTCCGAAGTTGTTGACGAATTTGGGCGTCGCGGTCTTCTGATTCCGAAAAAAGTGACAAATTGAGTCTGTTCACGCATTCTCGTGCGACTTTTGCCGCAAGTTTCCATAGGGATAGCCGACGGGGGACTCCGGCACCCCGCAATTGCGAGTGAAGTCCTTACGTATTTTCAATCGATTAGGAAATTAGGACATTTTCTTCCTCACTGGCACCCCAAATGCCCTTCCCTTCGTTCTCAGCGACAGGCTACCCGCGAATTGAAGGGGCTTTCAGCAGGAGTAAATAGTGGCAAAGCAACAGACAATACTCGACAAGCTTCTGAGGTTCCTCAGTTCTTTGGAATGCGGTTTGGTCTTACTGGGGTCACTGGGAACGGCAGTCATCATCGGAACCATGATCCTGCAGCGACCCATGACTCAAGAAGGGCAAATCGAGCAGGTTTATGCTCCCCAGACCGTCCGGCTTTTAAATGCCTTGGGCTTGTTCGACGTGTTCCATACCTGGTGGTTCATTCTGCTCTTGGGCTTACTGGGCGCCAATATCACGCTTGCATCTCTGGAGCGTTTTCCCCAAGTCTGGAGATTGTTCGTCCGCCCGCACATCCTGGCCGACGAATGGTATGTGCGCCAACTACCTTTTCGGAAGGAAATACCTCTGGGCTTGCATACGCCTGCCGAGGCCCTTGCCCTCGCCAAGGCAAAACTCAGCGATTTGGGCTACCCGCCAAAACCGAAAAGCCTGGAGAAGGGCACGCTCTATGTGGAGAAGCACCGTGCAGCCCGTTTGGCGCCCTATATCGTCCACGCCAGCCTGCTGATTATTTTCGCGGGCGCTATCATTGATGGCTTATGGGGTTTTAAAGGGTTCGTGAACTTGACTCCCGGGGCGCGGACACAGTCCGTGGAAGCCATGACCACCCCAGGCGCACCACATAACCTGGGATTCACTCTGCGGTGCGACGGTGTGGGCATGGAACGGTATACCGACGGCTCGCCAAAGCAGTACTGGAGCCAATTGGCTGCGGAAGAAAGCGGCCGCGAGGTCGTCCGGAAGACAATCTATGTCAATGATCCGCTCACGTTTAAAGGGGTGCGGTTCTTCCAGGCGAGCTATGCTCCAACCGGTACACCTGACAAGCTAGTCTTCGACGCCAGTTGGGCGGGGCAGGATGAAAGCCAGCACCCTGCGCAGCGGATCAGTCTGCAACCCGGCAAACCCGCTCGCCTGGAGGCTTCCGGCGCGACGGTGGAGTTGACGGAGTTCGTCCCCGATTTCGTCTTGGACGGGAATCAGATATCTTCTCGATCCGACGAACCTCGCAACCCCGCCATCCAGTTGTCAGTGACGTCACCAGGCGGGAAGCAGGCGGAAGTGTGGATCTTTCCCAAAGCTCCGCAAATGGCTCCGCCTAATCAATCCGGCATCAACTTCCAGCTTCGGGAACTGGAAATGGGGTACATGACCGGGCTGCAAGTCGCGCGCGAGCCCGGCCAGAACCTGATCTGGGGCGGGTGCCTGTTGCTGACCGCAGGCCTGATGATGGCCCTCTATATGTCGCACGTGCGCCTTTGGGGCGTCGTCGGACGCGATCGAAAGGGGCAGCCTACCCTCTTGCTGGGCGGACAGCCCAGCAAGTATCGCGAGAGCTTTGAAAGGCGTTTCAACGAATTGGCAGGAGAGTTGGAAATCGCTCTTAGCGCAGCCCAGGCTGAGGTTAGGGAGGCGATTTCTGCCTAGAGAGCGTTGTCCGTGGTCCGTTGTCAGTTGCCCGTTGCCGCTTGTAGTAGGCAGGATAAGTTGTGTTCGTTTGGGATTCTAGACCAACACCAAATCCTAGGCCTGGGCAACGGACCACGGACGAAGGACAAAGGACACTGGAGATGAAGCATGTCGAAAGTTCTGACAGCCTATGTCGATGACCACCGCAGCAGTAACGCCGGCAACTGGATCCTTCTGAGCGTCAGCGTGGCGGTGCTGGTGGTGATCGCCGTTTCGGTTCCGCATCTGATCGGGCGCGCGGGGTGGGCAGACGGCGAGAAGTTTCTCTATCTCGCCTTGGTGGGATATCTGGGAGCCTCGGCGCTGCATATCGCTTCGTTGGCCGTTCGCCAATCAAACTTGCAGGCGGGCGCCGAAGCCTTGACACGCGGCTGCCTTCTGTTGCAGACCGTGGCCATCGCGGCGCGGTGGGTCACCTCCGGGCATGCCCCGCTTTCGGGCATCTATGAAATGGTGCTGGTCTTCTCCTGGGCTGTGGTGGTCTTGCACGAGGTGGCGGAGTGGAAGTTCGACATCCCGTTTCTGGGCGCGATAACTATGCCGGTAGCCACCCTGGCGATAATTCTGCTGCAAGTGCTGCCGGGCGAAATCCGGCCCCTGGTTCCGGCGCTGCAGAGCACTTGGTTGCAGATTCACGTTACCCTTGCGATGCTGAGTTACGCAGGCTTCACGATTTCTTTCGCCCTGGCGCTGCTGTTCCTCGTCAAAGACAGGGTCAGCGCGCGCGCGTTCCTCAGTTGGACTTCCGGACTGATCGCAGCGATTTACGGAACGGTCGTCCTGAGTTCGGTCGACAGCAGCTTTGCCTTTCTACTCCCCGCTTGGGATGCTGCGGCTCAGGAGAAGGTCATGGTGGCCCCTAAGGAGCCGCTGCTGGTTTCCATTTCGGCCCTGGGTTGGCCGTTTGCAGTTGTGCTCGGGTTGGCGACAGCAGCCCTGATCTTCAACTTTGTCGGCTTATATGGCGAGAAGCCGGGCCAGTGGGAAAACTGGGCCAAGCGGCTTTTCCTGGCCTCGATCTTTGGGCAGGCTCTGGCTTTTGTGCTGCTCCTGGTGAAGGTCAACTCCGGGCCCTACTTCGTTCCGCAAGTGGGGCAGAGTTTCGGCGTGCACCTGGCGGCCAGCCCCTTCCTGCTGGCGGAGATTGTCTGCGGGCTGTTTGCTTCCGTGGCGTGGGAGGTGCTGAACGGGAAATACGATTCGATCGCCAATTCCCTGCCCCAGCGGGATACGCTCGACGCGCTGATCTACAAAACCGTTGCCGTTTCGTTCCCCTTGCTAACCCTCATGATCATCGCCGGCGCCTACTGGGCGAACCGGACATGGGGCACCTATTGGAGCTGGGACCCCAAGGAAGATTGGGCGCTGATCACTTGGCTGACTTACGCAGGTTATCTGCACATGCGGCTAACGCGAGGCTGGCGGGGACGCCGCTCCGCGTACTTCGCAATTATCGGATTCGCCATCGTGATGTTCACCTTTTTCGGCGTCACCTACCTGCTGCCGGGATTGCACGCCTACGCGTAGCGGCGAAACTCGAAAATGGAAACTGGAAAACAGAAACTGGAAAATGGAAAACTAAAAGCCGAGCTGTCATCCTGAGCGAAGCGAAGGATCTCCGCAGTTGCTTTGGGTTTAACGATCTGCGAACCACCGCAGAGATCCTTCGCTTCGCTCAGGATGACAGGGCTACGGTTTCCTTGCGGCTCTTCCCCTCGCCCTTGGCGTAGAGGGTGTGCCGAGGCCCTGATGCACTTCACCAGGAGGCGGGCCGGGTGAGGGGATCTCATGCCGACGATGGCGCTTCACTTCGTTAGTGTCCCCGTCACGGTATCCACCCGGAATTTCTTATAATCGCTGAATTTTGAGGCGTAGTCGCCGACGGCGCTCGAGAGAAGCAACAGGCGAGCTGAGAAGTGAGCATCAACATACGATGGCAGCCAAACCTCGCCGTTGGTCTTGGCTTGTTCCATCACCAGCGAAGATCCCTTGCGAATGGACGCCAGGAGGCCCCCCGCAAGCTTGAAGGAGTCGCTCAAGTGAGCTTCCAGGCGCACCACCTGGTGATCCTGATCGTCCACCCACAGGGTTCCCACCAGCTTGTGTAAAAGGTCTTCTGTCTTGTTCCTCGGCTTGTAGGCCGGATTCGGTGCAAAATCGAAAACGATAACCTCGTGTGCGCGAAACTGCTCCCAGCGGGGATGGGTGAAGTCCGAGCTTCGCAAGAAAGTTGAGACGTCAATTCTCTCTTTCTTCTTGGAGGCGTCTTCGCCCTCGCTTTTCTTCTTGTCGTAGTCACGAATGCGCTTTTCGATGCGGCCATCTTCCTTCTTCTGCTCGTCGGTGGTTAGAGGCTTTCCATCTTTCTTCACCTCCCGTCTTACCAACTCCCCTCCCAGATAGAAATCCATGTACTCCTTGACAGTGGTTTTCTTCACTTGCCCGTTCTTGTCGAGTTCGCGCTCCTCTTCGTTTTCCGTGCAGCTATACTGGTCCACGACGCCTTCGAGCTGCTTCTGATTATCCTGCACGTCGCTCAGCAACCGCTTGATGTCGGGGAGAGGCCGGTGGACCACGTTGTCCTGCTGGGAGGCGATAAGAGTTGGCAGCGCAACAAGCGTCCCTAGGAGCGTCAGGAAGGTGTGAATGACGCAAGAGCCGAATCGACGGTTGACCATTAAACAGCCCCAGGATTAGTCTACTCTATAATGGCGCTGCTATCGAGTCTGGTCAGGCGAAGGCAAGAGAGGTTTGACAAAGGAGGATTGGTTCTATGGACCTGCAATATCCGATCGGAAAGTTCCAATGGGGAGGAGCCCTTACAGACGAACAGAGGCAGCAGTTCATTGCTCAAATCGAACAGGCGCCGGCACAGCTCCGCCAGGCCGTGGCAGGGCTAACGCCGGAGCAGGTGGACACCCCTTACCGTCCGGAAGGCTGGACAGTGCGGCAAGTGGTGCACCATCTCCCCGATAGTCATATGAACACCTACACCCGTTTCCGGCTAGCTTTGACGGAAGATGTGCCGACTATTAAACCGTACGACCAGGAGCGCTGGGCGGTCCTCGAGGATGCGCGCACCGCGCCTATCGAACTTTCCCTCACCCTGCTGGAATCCTTGCACTCGCGATGGGTGCTGCTGTTGCGGTCCCTCCAGGCTGAGGATTTTGCGCGCACGTTCCGGCATCCGGAACTGGGGGTGGTGACCTTGGACAAATACCTTGGAATGGTCGCCTGGCATGGCCGGCACCACATCGCGCACATCACGTCTTTGCGTGAGCGAAAGGGATGGAAGTAATACATCGTAGGGGCGGTTCGCGAACCGCCCCTACTCAGACACGAAAAACCTTTCGGGCTTTCTGGCCACACGCCCCGCCCTGTGCTAAAATTGGAGCGTTAGCAGGCTGCTTAGAAACGCTTGCGGTTGTCATCCGTACGAACCGCAGGCGGTCCTGGTTGAAACGAGGGAAGGATCTCCGTAGTTCCTACATCGCTACAACGGCAGAAGTTCTGCCCTCGGCTTAGAATGACGGTTGCCAAATGTTTTGGAGCAACCTGTTAGGTCTGCGGGAAGGATACGTCAAAACTTTGAACTGGGGCCCGGTAAAGCGCGTCTTCAGGTTTCCCCCGACCTTTGGGCAGAACTTGGTGGTTTTGATCACTGCCGTGGCGGGGATCATCCTGCTCATGGCGCTGGAGTGTCCGCGCCATGGCTCGAGCTTCCAACTTGGGCTGGCCATAGCGTTGCTCGCCGCATTGTGCGCCGCTGCAGGCATGCTCATTTACCAGGAGCGCCGGTCCTGGGCGCTGCTCAAGGAACTGCGGACAGCAATCAGAAGAATTGCCCCGAACTACTTTGCGCTCACGATGCCGCTGCACCTCCAAGGTGGCTCGAGCGGCCTGGAGAGTGAGATTCGTGGGCTGGCTACCCGCTGGAAGGATTTTTGCGATCATTGCCATGGGGCTCATGACGCCGAAATGCTACAGGCCGAGCATCTGGCGACGATGGGAGAACTTGCCGCCGGGGTGGCTCATGAGATTCGTAATCCCTTAGCCGGGATCGCCGGCGCTATCGAGATCATTACGAAAGACTTCTCCAAGGACCACCCGGACCGGGAAGTGCTGGAGGATTTGCGGCAGGAGGTGCGGCGAATCGAGAAGGTCCTGAATGACATGCTCGCCTATGCGAAGCCCAAGCCTCCACAGTTCGGCCGCGCTGACTTGAAGGAGACTTTTGCTCGAACCCTGCACCTCGCCCGGCAGCAGACGGGATTAAGACACATCGAGTTCTCCGTTCAAATCCCCCAGGACCTTCCGGCCTTTCGCATGGATTCAGAACAGCTTCACCAAGTCCTTTTGAACCTGGTTCTGAACGGTATGCAGGCCATTGAAGGGGAAGGCAGGATCACGATCGCTGCCAAGGTCGATGCTTCCGGCGGGCCAGGCCAGGCCGATTTGGCGGAAATCTCGGTCAGTGATACCGGCGCAGGTATTCCTCCTGAATCCCTGGAGCGCATCTTCCGGCCGTTCTACACCACCAAGCGGGGAGGCACAGGGTTGGGTCTGTCGCTCTGCCGGCGGATCATTCGCCAGCATGGCGGCACACTAACCGTGGAAAGCAAGATGGGAAAAGGCAGCCGATTCATCATCCGCTTGCCCTTGCGCGAGGCCGTCGAGGAACCCAAAGAAATCTATGCCCAATGAGAAGGTTCTGATCGTCGACGACGAGAAACTGATTCGCTGGTCCGTGCGTCGACAACTCGAGGAGTGGGGCTACACCGCTCTCGAGGCCGAATCCGGCACGGGGGGACTGTCGCAGATCCGCGCCGAGTCGCCCGATTTGATCCTGCTTGACGTGCGTCTGCCCGACCTCAGCGGTATTGAGGTGCTGCGCGAGATCAAACAGAACAACCTTTCCATTCCGGTTATTATGATAACCGGCGATCCCCAGCTTGATGATATCAAGACAGCGATCAAGCTGGGCGCTTTGGATTTCATCAAGAAGCCCCTGGACTTCGACGAGCTGCAGGTCACCCTGGCGAACGCCATCGACCGCTCGATGTTGCGCTCCGAGCGCGATGGCCTGCGGGAAGAAGTACGCAAGCGTTCCGGTTACCACGAGGTGGTGGGCAAATCGCCGCGCATGCTGGAACTGATGAACTTTGTGCGCAAGGTCGCGGCGAGCGAAGCATCCACGGTGCTCATCCAGGGTGAGAGCGGCACCGGCAAGGACCTGGTGGCCAAGGCGATCCATTACGACAGCGTGCGCGCCGACAAGCCGTTCGTGCCGATCAACTGCTCGGCCATCCCGGAAACCTTGATGGAGGCCGAACTGTTCGGCCATGAACGCGGGGCTTTCACCGATGCCAAAGCGCAGAAAAAGGGCCTCTTTGAGGTCGCCGACGGCGGGACGTTGTTTCTCGATGAAATCGGCGAATTGTCGACTTATCTCCAGGCAAAGCTGTTGCGAGTTCTAGAGGATCAGACCATCCGGCGCATCGGCGGAGTGAAAGACCTGGGCGTGGATGTGCGGGTCATCGCGGCCTCGAACCGCGATCTCGAGCAAGGCGTCCGGGAGGGCACCTTCCGCCAGGACCTTTTCTACCGCCTCAGCATCATTCCGATTTTCATTCCTCCTCTGCGACACCGGAAGGAGGATGTTCTTCCGCTCGTCGACTTCTTCATCGAGCGTTACAACTTCCGCTTTCGAAAGAGCATCCGTGGCATCACGCAGGAGACTCGTAACCTGCTGTTGGCTCACGACTGGCCTGGGAACGTCCGTGAATTGAAGAACGCCGTTGAGCGGGCCATGATTCTGGAGGATGCCGATTACATCCGCCCCACCTATCTCCCGATTCAAGTCACGGGCCAATCGCAGAGTTTTGAGGCCCTTCCGCCCGCGGTTGTCGCTGACTGCGTGTCGGCAGACCCGCAACCCCTTTTGACCACCACCACGACCTCCTGGCGGCCGCTCTCCTCCGGGCGGATGATTCCTGTCCTGGAACTGCCACGGCAGGGGACCTCCCTCGAAGAAGTGGAGCGGGAGTTGGTCGGCCTGGCGCTGAAGCAAACGGGCGGGAACCAAACCCACGCTGCCAAACTTCTGGATATTTCCCGCGACGCGCTTCGCTACAAGATGAAGAAGTTCGGCTTTGACGCCGACAACGAACTATAGGGGATCGATAACTATGGGACTGATCCAGGACGCGGATGCCGCCGAAATCCGCAAACGGCTTCAAGAGGTCGTTAACCCCGTAAACCTCATCCATTTCACTCAGGAGTTGAACCTGGAGTTGGGCGCAGAAACCTTGCAACTCATGAAGGAACTCGCACCGCTCTCCGACAAGCTCTCGCTTCAGGTCTTCAACTTCCAGCTCGACAAAGAAAAAGTGGCGCAGTACGGAGTCGACAAGGTCCCTGCGACCGTCATTCAGAACGGCAAGGACTTCGGTATTCGGTTTTACGGCTTGCCTGCCGGGTACGAGTTTTCTACGATACTCGATGCTATTCTTGCCGTTTCGAAGGGGGATTCGGGCTTGCTTCTCGCGAGCCGGGAAAAGCTCGCTCAATTGACTCAACCCCTCCACCTCGAAGTTTTCGTTACTCCCACCTGACCACACTGCCCACGGGCCGTGCGCCTCGCGTATCAGTTCGCCATCGAGAATGACAACGTCCGCGCAGACGCCATCGAGGCTACGGAGTTTCCGGAATGGACGGCCCGATATCGCGTCCACGCCGTTCCCAAAACCATGGTCAACGGAAGTTTCTCGATCGAAGGGTCCTTGCCGGAGGAGCGTTTCCTGGATGAAATCTTGCGGACGGTAGACGGTATGTCGTAGGTGGCATGTGGGAGGTGGTATGTCGGAGACGGCATGTAGGCAGGAACCGCCTTTCCCCACCTACGACCTACCAAATACCACATACCGTGCTCTAATACTCGAGGACGGCGTGCAGGTCGTACTTGCTGAGCTTGGCACGACCCTTGAGGAAGGCGAGCTCAATTAGAAATCCCAGGCCGGCGACCGTCCCGCCGAGCGACTCGATAAGCTGCGCGACTGCCGCCGCCGTCCCACCTGTGGCCAGCAGATCATCAATGATCAATACGTCCTGTCCCTGGCTTATGGCGTCGCGGTGGATTTCGAGTGAGTCGGCGCCGTACTCAAGGTTGTACGTAGCACACGCCGTAGCAGCCGGAAGCTTCTTGGGTTTCCGCACAGGAACGAATCCAGCGTTGAGACGGTAGGCCACCATCGGCGCAAAGATGAAGCCCCGAGCCTCAATGCCCACCACGCTATCAACCTTGCGCCCGACAAAGCAGTTGGCCAGCGCATCGACGGCGGAATGAAGCCCCACGCGGTCTTTCAGCAAGGTGGTGATGTCGTAAAAGAGAATGCCGGGCTTGGGGAAGTCCGGAACTTCACGAATCAAGCTCTTCAGGTCCACCAGAGTTCCTCCGGAAAGAAGTTGACAGTCGACAGTTTACAGTCGACAGTCAAAAGAAGTCGACAGTTCACAGTTTACAGTCGACAGTTAAATCAGGCCGCCGAAGTTACTAGAGACTGCGCTTGTCCGTCAACCGTTGACTGTCGACTGTTAACTGTCGACTCTGCTTTCAGCCTTCGATCATGAACCGCACGTAGCGCTTGTCTACAGTTTCATCGGATTCTCTGACGCCGGAAACGCGCACGGCGCCAGGCCCCTCCGCCAACCGAAGCTTGAGTTGCTCCAGTGAGGCGGCGTCGCCAATGGCGTAAACTTCCACGGTCCCGTCCCAAAGGTTCTTGACATAGCCACAGATGCCAAGTTGTCCTGCCCATCGCTCGACAAAGAACCGGAAGCCGACCCCTTGCACTCGTCCGGAGATCACATAATTCTTAGCTAGTCTTTTCGTCGTTTTGTTCATGGCAAGTAAGCAATAAGCCGCGCGGTGTCATTCCGAGCGAAGCGAGGAATCTCGCCCTGACCTTTCCGTCGCGATCCAATCGACGCAGAGCAAGGTTCCTCGCTTCGCTCGGAATGACAGCGCTTGGCGGCAGCCCTTACACTCCCCTATCATCTCCTGACTTATGACTCCCAGCTTCTGACTCGTGCCTTCTGAGGACTTCCGCCAGCCTCGCCGGATAGTTGGTGATGATACCATCAACGCCCTCAGTGATCTTCCGTTCCATTCGGGCCGGTTGGTCGACGGTCCAAGGAAAAACCGGAATCGAATGCTTGTGCGCGCGGCGGATAAATCCTCGCGACGCAATCGCCCAGTGCGGAAGGACGGCATTGCCTGCCAGAGACCTCACCCGGCGGATGCCGAGAAGCGACCGGGAAACGTCCAACCCCAGGAAGATAGGTCGGTTCAGCAGTTGGACCCGACGCAGGCTCGCGAAGTCAAACGAAACTATGGTCACGAACCTGCCGACTCGTTGTTGTTCGATCTCCTCCACCACCTTGGCCTCGATGCCAGGATAAGCTCTCTTGCCCCGCTTGATCTCGATAAAGGCCAGCGCCTTGCGAGCTCGAAGCCACGCCAGCACCTCGGAAAGCAGCGGGATCTTGGCGCCTACGTAGACTTGCCGCGCTTTTTGCGGAAAGCGCCGGTTGAACCACGAGCCGGCGTCCAGTTTGCGAAGCGCATTCGCCCGATGCCCGCCGACCCAGCCGCTGCCCGAGGTGGTACGGTTCAAGCGCGGGTCGTGAATGACCATCGGAATGCCGTCGGAAGAAAGGTGGACGTCGAACTCGATTCCTTTTGCACCCTGCCACAACGCCAGATCGAACGCCGCCAGAGTATTCTCCGGGGCTTCACCGCTCGCCCCGCGGTGAGCGATGTTCAGCGGCGGCCAGACCAGTCGCCCGACGGCCTCACCCTCGCCAGCGATCGGAGGCTGCATGTACATTTTGGGGTGTGTCATCCTGAGCGCAGCGAAGGATCCCCGCAGTTTTGCATATTTCAACAATTCTCGATCAACTGCAGGGATCCTTCGCTGCGCTCAGGATGACAGATTATCAAACTTCACAATCAACGCCACTGCGTCAGCCCGCACGGCTTCGCCCCGTCCCACCGCGTCCACTCCCTCGCCGGTCTTGGCTTTCACGCTGACTTGGCCGGCGTTCAATCCCAGGGCCTCAGCCAGTTTCTCTTGCATGCGGGGGATATGAGCGGAGAGCTTGGGACGTTCGAGGCCAACGGTTGCGTCAATGTTCACAATCGCGTAACCGGCGTTTCGCAAGAGATCGCGAACCTGACGGAGGAAAACGAGGCTGGAAACGCCACGCCATTGGGGAGAAGTGTTGGGAAAGTGCCGGCCGATATCGCCCAGCGCGGCGGCGCCTAGCAGCGCATCGCAAATCGCATGCGCCAGCGCGTCGCCGTCCGAGTGCCCCGCCGGGCCTTTCGCGAAGGGAACATGTACGCCACCCAGAACGAGCTTGCGGCCCGCGATCAGCCGGTGCAAGTCATTCCCCAGGCCGGTGCGAAGGGGACTCACCACTTGCCGCTTCCCTGCCTGCTTTGAGGTTTTCATCCTGCGGCTTCCTGCCGGTCGCGTTCTTGCGCGAGGTAAAGGCGGGCAAGGGGCAAGTCCGAGGGTTTAGTGATTTTGATATTGCGGTCCGAGCCCATGATCACGGTCACGTTGTAGCCCAGCCGTTCTGCAAGGCTCGAGTCATCGGTCCCGTGAAACTCGTCTGCCGCAGCACGCGCGTAAGCCTCACGGATTATCTCATACCGGAAAGCCTGGGGGGTTTGCGCCAGCACGATCCGTTCCCGAGGGATGGACCCCAGGATCAGGTGGCGCTGCACTTGCTTCACCGTATCCACGCTGGGAATGCCCAGGATCGCGGCACCCTCCTGGCGTGCGGCGGCGATCACACGCGGGATCATCTCGAGCTCGATGAAGGGCCGCACGGCGTCATGCACCAGCACCACTTCCGTATCCGCGGGAACCTGCTCCAGGCAGCGCGCCACGGTCTCCTGCCGCGACGGTCCGCCTTCCACCATGCGCACGGGCCTGGCCAGGCACTCGCGCTCGATTTCGTTTTGGGCGCGCTCGGTATCTTCCGCCCGCAGGCCGAGTAAAATCTCGTCAACCGCTTCGCAGGCGACGAATTTCCGCAGCGTGTGAACGAAGATCGGAATGCCCTCGAGCGACAGGAATTGCTTGGGTGTGGGGCTCCCCATTCGTAGCCCCCACCCCGCAGCGGGAATGATGGCGACAACGCTCATGACGCATCCCAAGTGTCCGATGTGGAGCTTCAGAGTCTATTGATGAACCTGCTCCACCGCGACCGGTTTTCGATCCTCGAACTTTCCAAAAATCATCTTGCCCGCGGTGGTTTGCAGCACGCTGGTCACGGCGATATCAATGGTCTTGGAAATCATCCGCTTGGCGTTATCCACCACCACCATCGTGCCGTCGTCAAGGTAGGCGACTCCCTGGTTATACTCCTTCCCTTCCTTGAGGATAAACACCCGCATCGCCTCCCCGGGGAGCACGACAGGCTTCAGAGCATTGGCCAGTTCGTTAATATTCAGCACCGGCACGCCCTGAAGTTGGGATACCTTGTTCAGGTTGAAGTCGTTGGTAACGATTTTCGCCTCATACTGCTTGGCCAGCTCGATGAGTTTCATATCCACTTCCCTCATCTGCGGGAAGTCTTCCTCGACGATCTGAACCTGGATAGTCCCCATCTTCTGCATGCGTTGCAGAATGTCCAGGCCTCGCCGGCCACGATTGCGCTTCAGTTGGTCGGAAGAGTCAGCCACCATTTGCAGCTCCCGGAGGACGAATTGCGGGACGATCAGTATCCCGTCAATGAACCCTGTCTCGCAGACGTCGGCCACGCGCCCGTCGATGATGACACTTGTATCCAGTACCTTGAAGTTCCTCCTCGGTTTCGACTCGGAGCTGAACAGGCCACCCAGGGCTGAAAGGTTCAGTAAATCACCCTTGTTGGCGCCCAGTACCAATCCGACGTAGGCCATGAGCAGTAGTAAAGTCACCTCGAGAAAGGAAAGATTGACTTTCTCGAGTGACGTTACGCTCAACATGTAGCTGATCATGAGCGCCCCGAGAATTCCGAAGATCGATCCTGTGGCGGCTCCGATCAGGCGTTTGAGGCTGGCTTTCTCCAACCGCATCTCAAAGAAGATGAAAAACAATCCCAGGCAGCCACCCAAGAGAGCGGCAAGAGGCCTGGACAGGCCGAATGGATGCAGTTGGAATGACGCCGCGATGATGATGAATACGAAGATTGTACGAATTCCCGCCATTTCCCAGGTCATCTACTTTGACTCCCTTTCGGGACCCAATAAACGCTATGTAAATAAGAACTTTGGCTCCCATAAATTCACGCAGTCCGACTTAGTATATCATTGTACGCTATTCTGGCCAAAACCGTTTTCAAGAGCTGTTAACGACTCTGGCGCGACTTAATGATGATGGGTGTTCCCAGGAACCCGAATCGCTCGCGAATGCGATTCTCCAGGAACCTTTCGAACGAGAAGTGGAATTTCCCCGGGCGGTTGGTAAAGGCTACAAAGACAGGTGGGGCGACTCCGCCTTGGGTTAGATAATAGATTCGCGCGGGTTTTCCGGCCGGAGTGGGAGCCCGCTCCAAGTCCAGCTCTTTCAGGAATTGGTTCATTTCCGACGTGGGCACTCGCAGCTTGCGCGCTTCTGCAACTTGGGCAATCGTCTTGAGGAGATTACCCAGCCTCTGGCCATGCAGGGCGGAAATGAAGAGGAGGGGCGCGTAATCAAGGAACTTCATCCGCCGCCTTATCGCCTTAACATAATCGTTCATGGTCCCCTTTTTGACCAAGTCCCACTTATTGACCACGATGATGACCGAACGCCGGCTTTCGTGCGCGTACCCCCCGATGTGCGCGTCGAGTGCTGTAATGCCCTCCGGCCCGTCGATGATAAGTAGCGCCACATCCGAGCGCTCCAGGTGTTTACGTGCCTGAATCACGCTCAGCTTCTCTGCCAGCAAATTGGTTTTGCCTTTGCGCCGAATCCCAGCCGTGTCGATTAGCCGGAAGCGCCGGCCATCGCGCTCGAATTCCGCGTCCACAGCGTCGCGCGTGGTACCGGGCAGCGGCGAAACAATCGAGCGCTCCTGCTCGAGAAAGCTATTCAGGAGTGTGGACTTACCCACGTTGGGCCGGCCGATGATGCCGACATTGATGGGATGGTCGCGATGAGGCGCCGGGGGCGCCGCGGTCGTCTCGCCGGCCGGCTCGGCGGACTCGTTGTTAACTCCCTCCTGTGAGGCTGGAAAATCCTTGGTGACGTGTTCGAGCAGATCGTCGACGCCCAGCCCATGTTCAGCGGAAAGGGGGAACGTGTCGGGCACCCCCAGGCGGTGGAATTCCGCCGCCAAGGGCGAATGCTGGGCCATGTCGACCTTATTCACGGCCAAAGCGAGCGGCTTCCCGGTGCGGCGCAACAGATGCACCAGTTCCTCGTCAAGCGGCACGATTCCCTGCCGGGCGTCCACCACCAGGATGAGCTGGGAGGCTTCTTCGATGGCCACCTGAGCTTGGCGCAGAATCTCAGTGGCAATGAGGTCCTTGTCGAAGGGAATCATTCCCCCTGTGTCAACCACCTCAAACGGCTTTCCCATCCACTCAGCAGGAGCGTAGAGCCGGTCACGCGTCATGCCTGGCTCATTTCCCACCAGCGCCCGCCGCCGGCCACAGATGCGATTGAACAACGTGGATTTGCCCACATTAGGCCGGCCGATGATCACCACCCGAGGGAGTTGAGGCACGAGAAAAGTCCAAAGCCGGAAGTCTGAAGTCTAAAGTGTAAAGTCTAACACATTGACCCCCAACCCATCTTACCGTGACCCGTCCCCAGCCCCCTCTGACACCACCCCCGAAGGAGCGACCCAACGGAGCGCAGGCCAACAGCCTGAACGTAGCTGATTGTGAAATTTGCCCCGTGCCCTTGAAGGTGCGGAAAGATCACCCGCCTGTCATCCTGAGTCCTTCGCTTGTCATTCTGAGCGAAGCGAAGAATCTCCCTAGTCCGCTCAGGATAAACTCGGCGAAGGATCTTCGCAGTTTCCCCTGGTTAAATGACTTGCGAAGAACTGCAGAGATCCTTCGCTCCGCTCAGGATGACAGGTTGGGCGGTTGGCTCTGCCCGTCAGTGCCACGTAAAACTGAAAAAGTCACACGCTCTCAGGATGACACATTCCGAATTTCTTCACACACTCGCTCCCTGTGAGCGAGCACAACTCCGCCGCTCAGTATTCGCGTGTGGTCACGATGCCCGGTTGCGGCACCGGATATCTGCCGTTGGCATCGGCAATCAATGGGGCTGCGGAATCCATCGTGAACTTGTCCACGTCCGGCGCCATTTCATGATCGCATTGCAGCATTTCGTCCAAGGTGATTTCCCGGCCCGTGTGAGCGGCCATGCGGCCCAGATTGGACACAAGGCTAGCCTCGACCCCGCGCTTCGTCTCGTTGTAGGGCTTATCATCTCGAACGGCGTCCACCAAGTCATTCCATTCGTTTTGATAAGGATCGAGTTCCTCCGGTTTCACCTGGGATTCCCAGATCATGTCAGCGGCCGTCGCGGGAGTCCGATAAAGGCTCGAGGGCTGCCCGCAGTCACCGTGCTTCGAGGCGACCGCCATTCCTTTCGAGCCGTGCAGGTAGCTCGCGTAGATTTCCTCGCAGCCCGCGATCGTACGCCCGTCGAAGAAAAACTTCGTGCCGTCGGAGTACGTGTATTCCACAGAATACGTATCGAAGTTTTGGTCCACGTAAGCGATTCCCTCGGGGCTCAGCTTATAGTGGCGGCCGCCCAGGGCCTGGGCCTTCACCGGCCACTCATTTTTCATCCATCCCAGGTGGTCGACGATGTGGATATAGAAGTCGTTGAAGCAGCCGCCGCTGGCCCAGATGAAGCTGTGGAAGCGCTGCACCTGGTAGAGTAGATCGGTGATCCCGGCAGGTTTGGGAAGCGAGGAGAAATATCCGCCGGGCCCGTGCATCCGGTAGCCGCGCTCGAGAATGATCTGGCCGATCGCGCCGTCATGGACGCGATTGGCCAGATCCTGGAGCGAGCGGCTGTGCCGCGACATCAATCCCACGCCAACCTTGAGATTCTTGGCCGAGGAATCTTGGGCAAGCTTGAACATGCGCCGGCTGGTGGGGCCATCCACGGTGACCGGCTTCTCCATGAAGACGTTGATGTTCTTCTCGATGGCATAGGTGAAATGCACCCAGCGGAACGCGGGTGGCGTGGCGAAGATGGCGATATCTCCCGGTTTCAAACAGTCCATTGCCTTCTTGTAGGCGTCAAAGCCGATGAATTGGCGATCGCGCGGTACATCCATCTGGCTCGCGAACTTCTGGTTTAGTCTGGTGAAGGTCTTATCGAGGCGCTCCGGGAATATGTCCGCCATGGCCGTTAGCTTCGTGGGACCGCGCTTCACAGAGAGCGCGTTCGCCGCCGCGCCGCCGCCTCGCCCGCCGCAGCCGATCAGGACGATCTGGATCAGGTCGCTTCCGGCAGCGTGGACATTGGGTATGGCCACGTTGGCCAGAGCTGAAACGGCAGCCAGTTTGCCGGTGGTTGCAATGAATCGACGACGGCTACTCAAAGCTTGTTTGGGAAGGTCCATGGCCATGCAATGCCTCCGAAGGGTGTATTCGCCTTGCCGCCGGCTTGAAACAGGCCGGGCGGCGCGAAACACATTCTAGCGCGAGAAGCCGCTTCGTCAAGAATTAAAGTGCCCCCAGCCATTTAACGGGTAATGTCGCTGCCAACGCGTGCGCCAAACGCTCGTCAGCGGTTAGTAATTGCGCCTTGGAATTGATGGCCAAGGCTACGTAGAGGCTGTCGTAGACACTCCGCTCGAAAGCGCGGGCGATCGCGAAAGCTTCTTCCAACAGTTCGAGAGACGGGACGGTCGGCAGCTTCCGTTCCTTCATGGCCGCCAGCGCAGTATCCGCCGCGGTTTTCGTCCACCTGCCCCGGCGCACGGCTTTCCACAAAATATTCGCAAACTCGGCCCAGAAAATGTCGGGCACGATCAGCCGGATGTTCCCGGCAGTGTATCGGCGGAGTAACTGTAGGGCCTCATCCGTCAACGTTTCTCCTTCTGCAGGGAGAAACCACTTCGCCGCCACGCTCGCATCGACCACAACTAAGCTCACCTTAATCGATCCTCTCGTTGCATCTCCTCGCTCGAGGGGAATGGTCCCGTCGATAACGGCCGGCGTGACTGGAACCGTTTCACTTGGCGGAAGAACGCCTGCCGGGCTCTTAGTTCTTGTGCGGTTGGAATGTTCCCCTCGATGAGGGATACGACCTCCGCAGCAATCGACCTTCGGTGCTGGCGCGCGCGGTCCCGAAGGGCTTCGTACAGGTCATTGGGGACGTTTTCCACATATAGTGTGGCCATAGGGTACTCCTAGGAAAACACTAGCATAGCCTTGGAAGCAGCGCAAGCTTGCGCCCCCAATCCACCACCGAAAGTACGGAATCTTGATCATTTTCTGTCTGCTCTGAAATGCGCTGTCATTCCGAGCGAAGCGAGGAATCTCGCCCTGGCCTTTTGGGGGCGTTCTGCACGACGCAGAACAAGATTCCTCTCTTCGCTGTGCGGAAAAGCACCCCCTGCACGTCATTCCCGCGAAAGCGGGAATCCATCTTTGTTCAGGCGAACATGGACCCCCGCTTTCGTGGGGGTGACGTCGGTGCCGGGTTAATCAGCCGGGCCGGTGCAGCGACCTGATCGGAGGCCAGGTTGGCGACAATGCATGTCCCAATCCGGCCTAGCCGACTATTTGTCCCCCCTCGACGACCTCACTTTGGGGCTCGAAAGCCCTGACTTCGTTTTCCCAAATTGTGGTATTCCCTGCTCCCTTCAGGGCCTGACTTGTACCAATTGGCGCGCCAAAGGCCCCTGATTCGCAGCCTACAAAAAAGTGATGTGCTTTGTTTTCAGCAACATTCTGGCTTTGTTCCCGGTATTTTTGAATTCTCTCGCGGTCCCCAGCGTTTCGCCCAGCGGGGCAATCTCGGTCTCTGCCACATCCCCCCACGATCCAGTCCCCCGCCGGAACGTGTGCGATGTCAAAAGGCTCGAATTTTGGCTCAATTTCACGCATTTGAGCGCTCAATTGGGGTTCGTTTTGAGTTCGTTTTGAAATGCCTATCTTTGTTTTCAACAACATACTGGCTTCGTTCGTACTATTTTTTGTTTTTTTCGGATCACAGTTTTCCCACATGCCGGGACTATTGCGTTTTTCCTCGCGGTCCGGGGCCTGCCCACGACAAGGTGTCCACAAAATGACCATCTTCGTAGGCTATCATAGATCCCAAATTTTGTCAAGCGGAAAATACCTTCGTGTTGTACCTCGATGATAATGTCCCCTTTTCTCCTCGTTAGAAATGTCCCCTAATAGAGTCTCCGAAAGGAGGCAGATTGGGGCGAACCAGGATGAGTGAGAGGGAGTTGAGGCGGTG
>JBEKMN010000052.1:0-39573 GCA_050008495.1 Terriglobia bacterium
GAGCCTGACGGCGCACTGGGCGGGCATTACACGTTCGTGTTCCCCAAGCCCGTCTACTGGAGCCGCGTGCGGGAATCCGGCCAGCCTTTCACGGAGCAGGATCCCAAGTACGGCAAGGTGTACCACACGGGTTCGGCGGCGGACGAGTTGCAATTGCTTCAAGACGAACAGGGTTTGATGTGGCAAACGCATCCCCGGACGAAAGGCTCCGCGGGTTACCCCGATGCGGTGCGTGATCGGGATCACTTCAAAAGCGACCGGTTCCTGGGCGCCTCCTACCAATCGTTGCCTGTTGATCAATCCGAGCCGCGAATTTGCGAGACGCGCTGCTTCGGCGTGCTGGACGATATGAACAACTGGGCCGGTCCGAAATACATGATCGCCGAGGGTGACACGTATTTGAAATATCCTGACGATGAGACCTATCCCCAACTGATCGTGAACTACGTCAAGCTTGCCCGCCTTCCGGGCTTCGACGAGGACTGGACTCCGATTCTTCGCACCATGCGCGCGGGCGATTTCTATGTGAGCACCGGCGAAGTCCTCTTGCGGAATTACGCCATCGAGGGCACGGGCGTGAAGAGGACCTTCACGGCAGACGCGGAATGGACCTTCCCCCTGGAATTTGTGGAGCTGGTCTGGAGCGACGGCACGACCGTGGACCGGAAGATTGTAGGGGAAACAGAACTCGCGCCCTTCGGCAGCCATCGCTTTACGATCCCCTTCGATTCCACGGACAAACGGTGGATTCGCTTTGCCATCTGGGATTCGGCCGGTAATGGGGCCTTTACCCAGCCGGTCCATCTACGGTAGGGTAGCCCTTGAATTCGGCGGCCTCTTGGTGCGACTTGGGTCCGTCACGTAGAGAGCATGCAAATTGGATTCCGGGCTCTAGGGGGTGCGACAAGATGTCGTTCTGCGGTGTGCCCGTGGCCGGAAAATGAGAACCCGCCTCTCCTCCGGAACGCCAGGTATTCCCCCCCGAGGTCACATCTGCGGTTTGCCGACTATACGTCCAAGTCATCGCAAGCAGGGACGTAACTTTCTCGATGCCGACTTTTGGGGAGTCAGGGGCTGCACTTCCGCGAGTAGGCCCGTTTCTCGTCAAAGCGCAGAGCCACTGGCGATTGGTAAACAGTAGGCGACTAATCGTTACCAATGCCAAGATCGATGGCAGCCTAGCCCAAGTTCGTCACAAAGCGAGCCGATAGCCAGTTAAGTGTTTTAGAATCAGTTCAGGCTATGGCCGAGTCTACACTACATTCGAAGTTCAAATTCAAGTGGTCAGGCAGTGAGAGGTTAAGTTCGGTGAGGAGTTTTTGTTGTTCAGCCGTAAGAGCCGGAACACGGCGCAGGCGAATCTCCCGGCCGTCGGTGGTGGGGAGAACGATGTCGGCGCTGTGGATGGCGGCCAGTTTCGCCAAGGCTTGGGCGGGTGAGCAATCCGAATGGTTCCTGCGCAGCAGATGTTTCAAGGTGACCCACAACGAGTAGCCCAGAAAGGCGACTAGGATGTGCGCCTTCACGCGAGGCTCCAGTTGGTGAAACAAGGGTCGAATCGACAACTCGCTTTTCAGAGCGCGAAAGGCGGCCTCCGCCTCGGTGAGTTGGATATACTTGGTCCAGAGTTCTTCCACCGACGCTCCCTGCAAGTTGGTGCGCAGCAAGTAGGCGCCTTCCCGCGCCTCACGCCAGGCCCGACGCTCCTCGATCAGGTTCCAACGCAAGAGCCAGCATCCTTCAACTGGATGAAGGTCTGCTTCGTACAGGTCCGCCACCTGAACATAGCGTTCCTGAATCTTGCCCAGCCGTCGCTCGATTTTCCCTCGGTCTTTCAGTTGCCCTTTCTCCACACGCTCGGCCAGACGCGCCAGGGCTCGCTCCATGCGACCCGAGAAGCGTCGGCGGATGGCACGTTCTTTTTCCCGCCGCGCCGTGGAGCGGCACAGCACGTACGTTTCGCTGCCGCCTGGCAGGGGCACCAACTGAGCTTCTACTTCTTCCCGCACTTGCGTCCAGGCGCCTTCGAGAAGTTGGCATTCCATCCCCTTCAGCTTGGCGCGCGGCGTACCCACCAAGTATTGCCCGCCTCGCCGGCGCAGCGCCGCCAGGTTGGTTTCGCTCACGATGCCCCGATCGAACACCCAGATCCGCCGCGCTCGTCCGTACTTGCGTTCCACCATGCGCATAACGGTTTCCAGCGTGGTCACATCCGCGCGGTCGCCATCGAAAGTTTCGTAGCTCAAGGGAAAACCCTCGGCGTTGACGATCAGCGCGATCACCACCTGCTTGCAGTCCGGCCGATGATCGCGCGAGTAGCCGCGTTGCAGCAGCGGGTCCTTCTCCGCTTGTCCTTCCACATAGGTGCTGGTCAGATCGTAGAGCAACACGTCGAATTCAGCCCCGAACAACTCACCGTAACGTTCCTTCAGATGTCGCTCCGGTGGGGTCTTGCGAGGCAGCAGACGATCCAGGCAGCGATACAAACGGGTGTCGTTGATCTTGCCCTCCGCTATCCCCAGCAGATCATCCAGGGCCGTGGTGGGATACCAGCGCTCCTCGATGCCCAACTCGCTGGAGGGAGCACACAAGCGGTTGATCGCCAGCAGAGCGGCCACCCGCGACCAGGGCACATCGGCGGCTTCCGCATCCAGCAACTTTTCCCAGAACCGGTCCAGCTCCAAACGCTTCCACAGTTCCAGACCCAGGCAACAACTTCCCAACTGCCGCACCCGCTCGAAACGCACCCGGCTTACCCGCACCTGAACCACATCCGGATCGTTCTCCGGCAACTCCACGTCAGAAGGAAACAGTTTCAACTGCCGGCGCTCGCCCTGCTCGTTGAAGACTTCGATCACCTTCAGCCAGCGCGCCTGCGCCGAGTCGTTCAGCTCACCCAGATAGCACAAGGTGCGCTGACGTGGACCGTCGGGCGTGCGTACGGTTTCGACCAGGGACCAGTAAGTGTGATCCTTGCCGTCTTTGTCCCGATGATTGAGCCGCAAGAACATCGGGGCGATACTGGCACGCACCCACCCGCGAGTGCAAGAGGGTTGGTCTACACTACATTCGCTTTTCAGAAAGGTCGGACTGAAAACAAAAATGTTACCCAGTCACGGAGGGCCAAATTAAATCAAAAACCTCCTCACCGTGACGAACTTGGGCTAGCCCGCTTTCGAAGGGCGGTCGTCGCATTCTCTGGGTAGAGCGTTTTTCACTCCCCATTGGGTTTAGCTGGTGCGTTGGCCTGTTCAACAGCCCTCGGGCGTCTCCAAAGACCGGTAGAAAGGTAGGCTGTAACCCAATTAATGGTCCGCCGGCATGCCTTCTTTTCATTTGAACAGGAGGGTAAATCACCCGACTTTTTCTTCAGGGTCAGAGGGCTCAGGCACGCAGCGAACTACGGCGGGAAGTTCATGCGGCGCAGGAGGTCCTGGAAACGCGGGTCGGAGCGCAGGAAGTCGAGCTCAGGTGCGCTTTTCTCATAGGTGATGAGGTCCGGTCGCTCGTGGGAAGCTTGACTCAACCAATGCAGCGCTTTCTCCCTATCCTTGAGGAGCCCGTACCGGAAGGCGAGATATAAAGCGTGATAATAGTCCAAGTTTTGGGAGGACGCGCCGCTCTCTCGCCCCTGCCGATTGGCTTCGTAGGCTTGCTCCTCGAGTTGCGCGGCCTTGAGTTGCGCACCGGGCAGGCCGGATTTTGCGTAAGCGGCGGCGATCTCCTCCTGGTTGTGGAACAGCGCCGAATCGTGTGCTAGGGCTGCTACCTTCCTCTCTTCGGCCAGAGCGTCCGGAACCCTGCCCTCGATCCAATAGATGCGCCCCAGTTCTTGGTGGGGTAACGGCGATTGCGGATTTATTGCCGCCGCCCTCCCCAACTGCTCTATCGCCCGATCATAATCATGCTGGCCGAGGAGCATGACGCCGCGGAGAAAGTTGATTGGCAATGAGTAGGGGTCCAATTGCCGAGCCCGGTCGTTTTCCGCCAGCGCTTCGGTCAGGCGGCCAAGGATCAGCAGGTATTGGGAATACCAGTGGTAGGCCATGGCATAGTTCGGATTCAACTCAATTGCCTTTTTCAGCTCCTTCTCCGCCTCCGCGAATCTCCTCTGGTACACACAAGTGATTCCGAGCGAGGCGTGGGCTTCTGCGAGGTCGGGTTCGAGCGCCACCGCCTTGCGGGCGTAAGTTTCCGCCAGGGGTTGGTCGAACTTGGCGTACCAGCTCACCGAATGGTAATCAGCCAGTCCGGAGTAGGCGAGCGCAAAGCCGGGGTCCTCCCGCAGGGCCTGCTCGAAGTAGACGCGAGCCCCCACAGCAGTTTCCGCGGTTCTCTCGTTCCAAAGATAACGACCATGGAGGTAGGCATCGTAGGCGCGCGGATTGACCACTCGTTTGCTGCCCAGGCGCGCCTCTTCGGCGGTGGTCAGCCGTCCGCTGACTTCGTGGGCGATGGCCAGCGCCGCCTCTTCCTCCAGCCCGATGATTTCTCCGAAGTCCCGTACGTAGGTTTCGGCCCACAAGTGCCTGTCGGTCCGGGCCTCCAGCAATTGTGCGCTGATTCGTACCCGGTCGCCGGAGCGCTGCACCGTGCCTTCCACCACGGCGTCCACGTTTAGCTCCCGCGCGATTTGCGGCAGCAGCTTCCTGGCACCGCCCTTGTATCGCATCACCGAGGTTCGCGAAATCACTCGCAGATTTGCAATCTTGCCCAGGTCAGCGATCAGGTCATCGGTCAGGCCGTCGGCAAAGTATTCTTGATCGGGGTCGCGGGAAAGGTTTTCGAGCGGCAGCACGGCGATGGATTGGATGCGCAGCCCCTGTGCGGGTGTAGTGCCGCGCCACCCTAGGTAAGGGGCCAGGCGGTCGCGCAGGCCCGCCACATTAAGACCGATGAGCGTCGCGAGCAGCGCGACGAGCACGCCGGCCGTTCCGGCCACAAGCCAGCGCTGTTGTATAGGAGTCCCTCGGAGGCGCCCTCGCTGCGGGGACACAAGGCGCTCCAGGTCGGCACGAACCTCCGAGGCGCGCTGGTAACGAACGTCGCGGTCTTTCTGCAACGCCTTTTCGATGATCGCTTGGAGCCTGCGATTGATGGCGGGATTCAGGCGCTGTGGGGGTGTTGGTTGGCGCGTCAGAATCGCTTCCCGAATCTCGCCCGAAGTCTCTCCGCTGAAAGCCTGCCGGCCCGTCGCCATTTCGTAGAGCACCGCGCCGAAGCTGAACAGGTCGGTGCGCGCGTCCAGCTTTTCGCCCCGCGCTTGCTCTGGCGACATGTAGGCCGCCGTCCCCATCGCAGCGCCCGCGACGCTGATTTCATCCGCTTCGATGGGGAGAGAGGGAGTGCCGTGCGGTGGTATCCGCTCGCGCGCTTCGCTGCTCTCGGCGCCCTCCCAACCGGGGGGGCGAGGGTTGCCCTCGGCGGTTGGAGGGCTTCCCGGCCGCTGAACCCCGCTCCCTGACCCTTGTAGCTTCGCAAGCCCGAAGTCCAGGATCTTGGCTTCTCCGCGCTTCGTCACAAAGATATTCGCAGGCTTGATGTCGCGATGCACGATGCCCTGGGCGTGCGCGGCCTCGAGTGCGTCGGCAATCTCTATCCCCAGGTCGAGGATCTGGCCCACTGGCAGAGGCTTGCCATTGATGAGGTGCTTCAGCGTCTTCCCCTCCATCAGCTCCATCGCCAGGAAGGGCTGTCCCTCCACCTCGTCGACCTCATAGACCGTGCAGATGTGGGGGTGATTGAGCGCGGAGGCGGCACGCGCCTCCCGCAGGAACCGCGCCAGCGCCGTGGGGTTTTTTGCAAGGCCCGTGGGCAAGAATTTCAGCGCTACCTTGCGGCCCAGGCGGATGTCTTCTGCCTTATACACAATCCCCATGCCGCCCCCACCCAGCCGCTCCAGAATGCGGTAGTGCGACAAGGTGCGGCCGATCAGGTCGGAATGGGTGAAGTCGGCGGCGTCAGGAGCGGCGGGCACTTCCAGGCTGACCGGTTCGACTATGGGGGCAGCCGCCTGGGGTGGTGCGATAACCTCCGCGGCGTTCTCCGCTGTACGCGCACCGGCCATCGGGTGAGCGGGGGCAGCGGGGCTTGCCTCCTCCCATTCCACCGAGACCACCAACCGGTAGCCCCGGCGGGCTACCGTCTCCACGTACTTCGGCTCCTCCGCCGTGTCACCCAGCGCGTCCCGTAACCTCTTGATGGCGGCGTTGATGCTGTGGTCGAATTCCACGATGGTGTCGTTGGGCCAAAGCCTCTTCTGGAGCTCTTCCCGCGTCACCACCTCACCCGGACACTCCACCAGCATTTGGAGAACCCGGAAGGGTTGTTCCTGCAGGCGCACTCTGCGCCCCTCCTTGTGCAGTTCCCCGGCTTTGAGGTCCAATCGGAAGGGCCCCAGACGCACAACATGGGCGCGCGGCGTGATTTGCATAGGAGGTCCTGCGGGCTACTGCCCCCGACTCTACCACCGCGTTGTTGGCAATTCAAGGGGGATCCAGCCGTTCGCGGGTGAGAGCGAACCCTCCATACCCTCCAGGTTCCGGCAGTGCGCAGCCCCTTAAGCGTTCTCGCCACGGGCGTAAACCACTTCGAAGACACCAGCAACCACCATTCCTGCCAGTTAGTTAGCCCGTCGCTAAGAAGTAATCCAGGCGTAAGAGCTGTTGCATTGAGGTACCCGCCCGCCAAGCCCAAAGTCGCCCTCAGCACGCGAGTTCGTGGAGGAGGGCGACATGATCAAAACAAACAAGGCAGGAAGTCTAGCAACTTATTTGGCCTGGGCAGCAGGCTTGGTGGCACTCACGGCCACAGAATCCGGCACGCTGGCTTTGGCAAAGAATCCCCCAAACACCGAAAAGGGCACATGGGCGATTACCCTAAGGGTCTATGATTACGCCCATTTGAATCCTTCGACACTGTCGGATGCTGAAGGTGAAGCCACCAGAATCCTCGCGCAAGCCGACGTGGACACACGTTGGGTGCTTTGGTCGGGGCCGCCCGCCGACGGGGACTACTCCCCCAATCGCCAATCAGCATGCCAAGCGAACAGCTATATCCTGCAGATAATGCCCAAGGCGATGGTTGCCGCGCTCGAGGAATCGCCAGACTCACTCGGGTTTACGCTCTTGTACAACACTGGCGAAAGCGTTATGGCGAGCGTCTTCTATGACCGCATCAGTAAATTGTCGAGCGGCCCACGTGCCGCGACGCCAGTCCTCCTAGGCCGAGTCATGGCCCACGAGATTGGCCACCTGCTCTTGGGCGCGAAAGCGCATTCCCCAAGCGGCATCATGCGCGCCCACTGGTCTGACCATGACTTCACCATGGGAGGCCGCGCTGAATTGAATTTCACGGCGGAGCAGTCGCGCCGGATGAAAACCCGCCTCGCCCAACAAGCGCAGACTTGCGAGGCTCAGTCCAAGGGAGTGGAACTGGGCCGATGATGAATCCGGGCGGATCTCGTGGCCGCCTAAAGAAGTCCCGAACCCTCTTTGGCCACCCGGCGCTGGTGTCGATTTCGACCGCTTCCGGAGTCCTCCAGTGGAAATGTGCTTGAGACAGGTGGCGGAACCACGCCAATTCCTTCGGGGTCAGTGAAGCCTCCGGCGAAGTCGAAGTGCAAATCAAACTCCCAGGTAGCCCCCACCGTCCAACGTAGGTCCTGGGTGACGGCCTAGTGTAGACCTACCACAGTTCAGATTTGACGGTTTGTCGAAACCGTTGAACTGCCACTCGCATGCAAACTCCCTAGATACGGGGTTCTGGGATGTCTGGGTCTGCGCTACTTTCCACTTGGATGTATAACGGCCTTATCGCCGACTCGATCAAAGCTGCGTTGCGTTGGGGATGCGCCCGAATGGAGCGAGTGCACCTGCCTTCCAAAAAGTGCGGCTATCCTGCCGAGACCCTCTGGTGGCGCGTACGTTCTTATCTATACGCGGACTGACCGGCTGGACCCACGGAGCGGGTAGCTGACCTCGTTTTCCAGAGAGTCTGCGGTTTATGCATGGGGGCGCGAACTTGACGCACTGTTTTACATTTTGGGAATCGGCGGCGGCATGTTCCGGTTCGGGGCGACGGTTCCGGGTATCGCGAGGTTTAATGTCTCGGGTGCACTGGGAAGCCTGTCTCTCCATCACCGGCAATCCATATGGGCCGAAGGAAGTTGGTACGCCGTAGCGCCCTGGAGCGTTGGAAACGCCTCAATGAGAAAGGGTCTGTTGATGGTATGATGCCCGTGCCGGAAGTCGACGCCGACGGACCCATGGGAGGAGAATCTCATGAGTCGTAAACGGCATCAGCAAGGGAATTTGAAAGTAGTTCGTGGACGTTGGATAGCCCCATGGTGGAAGGGGGGGCACCGCCGAAATAAGGCGCTTGGGAAAGCGGGCAAGATCACCAAGTCCCAAGCACAAGACAAGCTGGCGGAAATTCTGGCCCCAATTTACACGCAGCAGCAAGGCCCAAACAGAAGACTGGAAATTCGGAGATTTGAGGAATGGGTTTTCCCTTCTGAGACACGAAAGACCCCACTTGCGACGGACACTTGCTGGAGGCGATGGATAGCGCCCCGGCTGAAGCCCGTCGGCCTCGAATGGGTGAATTTCCAGGTGATGCGGCGCACGCACGCTTCACTAATGCGAGAACTTAAGGTCGATCCCAAGACAGTGGCCGACCAACTCGGCCACTCAGTTGACGTAGATTTGAATGTTTACACCACGACCGCGCTCGGCCCTCGCAAGGAAGCCTTAAACGCCTTCGAATCGGCCTTGCGCGTCATGTAATGGAGTAAACTGGAGTACGCCCTTCGGCCAGTTTCTCTAAGGTGTTGAAAGGATGGAGCGGGGGACGGGGATCGAACCCGCGACGTCCAGCTTGGGAAGCTGGCATTCTACCGCTGAATTACCCCCGCCGCTCAAATCCAGCTAATCATAACACAAGAAATGGCTTGTTCAACCGCGAGGGTTTAGAATCTAGATTCTACCACTGTGGCGCTATCTCCTTTAACACCAAGCTCGATGATCTTCGCTCGATTCAAGACGGACAGTAAGCCGGCGTGACGCCGAGCCCACCCGGGCGGGCAGGCAATGCGTGAGCGCAAGACCGACGTGAAGCCGCATCGTCGCGACAGGCATTAACACACAAAAACGCCGCGGATTGAACGGCCGCCGGCGCTCGCTCACACCGGGAGGGGTTTGCTCAAGAATCAGCGCCCGCAGCGGCCGGGCGGAGGGAAGCGGCTCGTCGGCTTGCGTTTTCTTCAGTGCTCGCTCGCGCTAGCCTTGACGAACGGCGCTCGCCAGGGAGGGCTCGTTCATCCGATCCTTCTTGCTGAAAGAGGCCTCCAGCCTTGCCATTCTTTCCTCGATGCTGGCGAGCGAGCCCGCCAGGGATTCTTGGCCAGCTTGCCTTTGGAAAATCGGGTTGTTGACCCACCAATCCATCCCCATCTCCTTGGCCTTGTCGACCGAGCAAATGACCAGGCGAATCTGAACCGACAGAAGTTCGATGTCGACCAGTTTCACCCGGATATCCCCGGCAATGACGATCCCTTTGTCCAACACCCGCTCCAGCACGTCTGAGAGTGTAGAAGTTTCAACTGAGTGAGACAGGCTGCGTTGCTGCGCCATAGCTTCTCCTTTTACAAAAGCTTTCCGAGCGGGCCAAGATCCAGGTTGAGATCCTCTTCTTCGAGGCCAAATTCATTTCGCAGACGATCAATTTCCTGAGCCTGCCTCATCAAGGTGATTCCGAGTCGTTCGATCTGCTGGTCAGTTAGAGAACCGGCGTCGATGCGGCGGATGGCCTGGCGCTCCATCAATTCGTGCAAGAGCTTCACCACAGTCAGCACCAGTTGCCCGAGCCCGTTTTTGGCATTCGTCGCATCGAGCTTCAAGCGAGCGGGCGGGCGCTGTTTCTCGTCCAATGCCCGAGCGAGGGGGCCCGCGGCCATCACGCGAGCGAAGTCGCCCAGCGCCTCCGACTCAACGCGCGCGTGCTCAGATGATTCCATGGGGCTCCTCCGTTCCGGCTGTCCAGTTGACGACGTGTCCCGCGGGTGCCCGGCGAAGCCCATCTCGCGCGGTCTCAACCGAGGTGAGAACCACCTCCAGCCCCAGATAGATCAGGTCGATGTCTGCGACCGAAATGGTCAGATCGCCGGCCAGGACAACACCCTTGTTCAGGACCCGGTCGAGCACCTCGCACAGGCACACCCGCGCGTGATCATCCAGCGAGGGCCCGGCGATCGCGGGCGGGGCATCCCAGGGACCGTTTTCAATTGACATAGACCGGCGATTGCTCCCGCGTGCCTGCATAAATGGCCTCCCCCAATTCAGCCAACCGGCTGATCCCCCTGATTTCACCTTGACGATGTACCATCGTGATCTCCTTGCCTGAAAAAGTTTGGTGGAACTTGTCTCCCACCCGAGCCTCTCTGCGGCACAGCGCGGAGCACAGTTCGCAATCGCTGGGGGGAGTAACAAGGTTAAGAAACAAGCCCGCCACGCCGATACCCAGCCGGTCGCAGGCGGCCAGGAGGTCGCGTGTTTCCTCAAAAGCCATATCGGTTGGAATGCTGACCGCGTAGACCGCTGACCCATAGGGATCGCTCAGCAGTCCTTTCAATCTCTTGAGGTTTTTTGAAATTTCCACCAGCCTCTGGGTGAACTTGGTAAATCGGAAGACTTGCGGATATTTGAGGAACAAGTCGAAGAATGCCTTAAGCCACTGGTCCACCGTTTCCGGAAGCTCCAGCAAACGAATCAGGTGACCGGTGGCGGCGGAATCGAGGACCAGGGTGTCGTATTGGCCTGAGGCGAGCAGGGCCATGACGCGGGTCAGCCCCATGACTTCGTCCAGGCCGGGGGGAGAGAGATCCAAAGTCCGCTCCAGGACTTCGCGGTCAAAGGTCAAGTCAAAGCTGCGCGACACCGACGCCAGGAATTTCTCAATGTCGCCCGCGTATTGTTTTTTCAAAGCCTCAAACTCCGCCTGGGAGTCAATCTCCATCGCCGAAAGGCCGCGCACGACAACCCTCGGCCGTGAGTCGATTCGCATCTCGAGACAACCTGACAACGAATGAGCAGGCCCGGTCGAGAACAGAAGGACATTCTTCCCGGGACTGTCTTGCGCCACTTGCAGGGCCGTGGCGCAGGCCAAAGTCGTCTTTCCCACGCCGCCCTTGCCGGCGAAGATCAAGAGGCTCGCCCCCGGGCGCGGGTGCTCCACGCGCGATTCCACCGCAACCTGCGGGGGCGCGGGTGCTTTCGGCGGCAGCGAAGGAGCCCCGGTTATCCGGGTGATCTTCTCCCAGAAAGACTCCAGGGCCTTCTGCCCGCAAACCTCTTCGGTGAAAACAGGGGCGATCCAGACCTCAAACCTCGACCAACTCGTTTGTCGAAAGAGATTTCTCAATTCCTGAACCTGCCGGAAGCGCTCGTTCCGGCAGACCACACACGAATTTTCGGGAAAGACTTTATTGACCAGGACGTCGGTGACGGTGATGCGGAGACGGTCCACCTCGTTCACAATCGAGACCGTCTCGCCAAGGCTCATTGCCTCCGCGACCATCACCGGAACGAATCGGCTTCGGGCAGGATCCTGGAGCAACGCTTCCACGCGCTTCACGGATGCGCCCAATTCCTCGAGGAAGGCGTCGAGTTCGTCGCGGCGAGCCGAGTGCGAGAAAACCCATTTCATGTAACGGTGCTTCGCCAGGAGGGCTTCCAGCATGCCGAGCCATTTGCGGAGGAATTCCGGCATGGAGAGCAGGCGGAGTGTGTGGCCACTCGGGGCAGTGTCGACCATAATGCAATCGTAGGCGCCTGTTTCGACCCACGCCGCGATTTCCAGAAAGGCCATCAGTTCATCCAAGCCCGGCAACGATAGGTCCAAAAAGCGGCTGATCTCGTCGTCATCCAGAAACGTTCCGCGTGCAGCGATTTCCCGAAGTTTACCGTTGTGCTGCTTCTTGAAATCGGCGAGGTATTTGCCCGCATCAAGTTCGAGAACTCTTAAGTTGTCAGGGGGATGATGCCCAGCCAGGCTATCCATGAGAGAGTGAGCCGGGTCAGTGGAAACCAGGAGAAATGAAGATTGGGGTGAAGTGTTGGCAAATTTCAGTGCCGCGGCGGTAGCACAGGTGGTCTTGCCCACTCCACCTTTGCCGCCGAAGATCAGCAGTTGGAGGCCTTGCCTTTCCAAAAAAGTTGGAGCGGACATATTCTCCGCGCATTCGATGCGCCCTCACGCGGCCGGCGCCCTCTTCCGGCGAACTGGCGCCGCTTTGGGGCTTTCCGGCGGTTCGAGGCTGCCCTCGCGCTCCTGCACTCTGTCCAATCGGTCGAGTAGGATCTTCTCCTCCGCCGCAAATTCGCCCTCTGAAATTCTCCCGGTTTCCAGCCTCATATAGAGGTTGCTCAGTTCAGCGGTGACGGACTCGGATTCGTTGACAAGCTCTTCCTGAGCGGCGTTGTGAATCTCACGAAAGATCCAAAGCACGCTGCGCATGGGAAGCATTAATAGGTCGTCCACCAGCACCATAGGCGCTTACCCCCGTTCATTTGTAGGGGTAGGGCTTGCCACCCTCTTGGGGTACGTTGGTCATCCCAAGGAAGATAGAGCTTGCACTACCTTCTTTGGGATACCATGGTCATCCCAAGGGCACGGCGAGCCGTGCCCCTACAGTTCAACGCCCGCTGCCACAAAGTTGTGGGGCGCCCAGGGCCCGTTGAAGTCGAAGGCGAAGTTGTTATCGAACTGTTTTGCAGCCTCAAACACACTGCTCTCAAACTCGGCCAGCGCCGCGCGCTCAACCAGACAAGCGAGATTCATGACTTCACATTCCGTACGGCACTTCGTTCGCACGATCTCGGAGCACCGCGGCGACAGAATTTCTTCCACTTTGGCGGCGTGAGCATCGCGGTCCTCGTTGAGAAGGCGGTCAAACATCCGACCCACCTCGATCTTCTGCTCCTGGGTGGGCTCGCGAGGTCCAGCCAGGAAGCGGTCCCGCGCCACACGCAGTTCCGGATGGATTTCGACAAAATATTCGAAGATGCTCGGCACATCCCAGGCCACCCGCAAACCCATCTCAACCCGATCCGCCACGCGACTGAGTTGCGCCAGCAAGGCTGGCTGGTTTCGCGAGAGCATCTTGCGAACCGCCTCCGGGCTGTCCGCCAGGGTGCCGAAACTCATGGGCAGCGGGGTGACATTTGTCATAAGGTTTTTCAGGACCCCTTGATGGGCGGCAAGCCGCGCCCGTTCCGGGCGAACCTTGTCACACGGCAGATCGCTGACCACAGCGGCCACTCGCCCGGCGGCGATCGAATAAACCTTAAGCCCGTCAATACCCAAGCCATCGAACGTCCGGCCTGGCGCCTCAGTGATGATGGCGTAAATGTAGGTCCGGCCTTTGGGTGCGGCGAGCCGCGGCGGGCGCTGCCCAGCGGATTTCGCAATCGTGAGGTGACTGATGTTCACTGGTTTCTCTCCTTTGTCCAGGCGCGCGCGTAGCCCAAAATAATTTCCACCAGCCTCGCTCCTCGGAAGGCAGCGTTTTCGGGCTCGGTGGTGAGGACCTGGAGGGCGATCTCCTCCGGGGCGTAACCCGCGCGGTGCAGTTCCAAAATGCGACCGAGGAGAATCTGGGATGCATCGCTGTGGCGGGTGTCTTTCAGGTGGGCGTCGGATAGATTTACGCAGGGCGTAGTTACGTTGGGATTTTCTTCGACCAGGCGCATCTCATTCCTCCACGCGTCTTAAGACACCTGCCCATTCATCGGCGCTTTGCCGGTTATCCATGAGCGCGAGAGGCGAGACCGGTGGCCCGGCACTCTACGCCGGTTGTTTGAGCGGCTTGCCCACAAATACGGGACGTTCCGCGGCCGTAGCGTGGGATACGAGACTTGCTTGCCGGACAGTTCCGAGGTAGCCCTGTTCAGCCCGGATCTCAAGGGTCGCGCCGCAAGCGAAGCACTTGATTGGGCCCTCATAATCGTCGTAGGCGTCGTCCAAATCCAGCTTAAAGCCGCAGCCCAGACAGTTGACTTTCATGTCTTCTCCTCCAAGTCGCCGCTCCGGAGCGTGTCGTGAGCCCGCTCTTCGACGCTGTCCGATCGCAACCTCCGGCCTAGGTGACCTCTACGGGCTCCTCACTCAACTTCCTCATCGCATGCCTGACTGTTCTTCGCGCTTTGATTTCCAGCACTACACTCCCGAGGTATGCGGCCATTTGGTAAATCGGCTTCCACGGCACGATCAGCATCACCAGCAAAAGCGCAAGTAGGGGAAAACCCCAACAGGCCAGCGCCGTAACAACGGCCGTCTGAACCACCCAGCGAACTTCCTTTTCCGTTTCCAAAATCAGTTCCCCTCGACCCCTACAGGAATTCGCAGCTCCCGAAAACGATGTTCGTGATCGCCCGCGTCGAACTGGCGGATGTCAATACTTGATCTTCAGGATGCCAAGACTCTTGCGCGGCATCTGCCCGATCCCGGCGGCGCAAGGGCCTCCCTTGCCTTCCGCCAGGCTGCGCAGCAGCCTGGTCTCCTGGGCCTCGATCTGAAGGAGGCGGGCATCCAGCTCCGCCACGCGTTGACTCGCACTTCGCCTCTCACTCGCGTGCCGCGCCTTCTCGATTTCCAGACAGGCGATTTGAATGTGGGCCCGGTGGGGGAGATGCAGACGATCCACTCGCCCGGCCAGCGTCCGTACGGTCCTCAGACCTCTCAAGGGTATGGGCATACCGGCTCTCCTCTCACGCGGCCTTTGCCCTAACGTGGTTCTTCCGGTGTTTCGTGTGATTCCCGCAGACTTTCGTGATGGCTTCTTCCACTTTTTGCCGCATTAGGGATCTGCCGTCATGCCTCACCTTCGCGGTGTCCGTCTTGAGCACATCCGAGCAGACCCACCAGAAGACGGGATCCTCGATGCGGGCGCTCCCGTTGCGATGAGCGAGGATTTTGGCGATGGCAATACACGCCCGGATCGTGGGGCGATGATTGTCCACCCCGACCCCGCGTAGCTCCCGAACGACGTCCACGATCCTCTCCGCATCCTGGCGCAGCACGCCTGACTTCGCCTGAGTGATTTCGATTTCAGTCTCGCGGTCGAAGTGCCCCAGCTCCATCGTAATCATCCTGTCGACCAGCGCGTCCTGGGTCTTGTGAACGCCGGCATATTCTTCGGGGTTCGACGTCAAGATCGCTCTGAAATCCTCGTGGACGGGCACAAATCCTTCGCCTGACCTGCCCAGACCGGGCAGATTGAGAATTCGCCCCTCCAGGATGCCGAGAAGCGCGTTATTCGCCTCCGGGCGTGAACGGTTGAACTCATCATAAACCAGCGTATGTCCATGGAGGCAGGCGGTGGTCAACTGGTGGTCCTCCCACATGGTACTCAGGCACTCTTCCGTCTTCACCACCGAGTGGATGTAATTGTCGACCATCTTAAATTTGCGATATCCGGAGTCCTTGCCGATCAAGTCGGAGCCGCCCAGCTCGTCGTCGCCATGGATCAGCACCACCGGCCGCCCAAGCTGCGCGGCCACGTGCAAGGCAAGAGTTGTCTTTCCCGTCCCTGCCGGTCCGGCAAAGTGGACTGGGTAGCCTACATGGAGATAGCTCAGCGCCCGATCGGTCAAGGCCTGAACATGGGGTGTTAAGACGAACTCCTTGCTGGGTTCCGGCAAAATGCTGTGTCCTTCCGGAGCGTGAATTTCTTCGGTCAGCACGGCCGAGTTCATATCGTCGCCGTTCATTTGCGGCCTGTCCTTTCCCTTAACCCTCTCGGCTGCCGTCTCGCTTCATCGAGGGGGAAGCCTCAAGTCGATGGACTGGCGCCTCACGCTACCGGCGGCTCCGGGATGAAGTCCGCCGTTTCCCTTTCTCTCGCGCCGGCTTTCCGCCATCTGGGTGGCCGGCCCGGCCTTCCTTAGCTTCAACCTCAAACCCATGTGGCTCTTCCTTGCCCTTGGCGGAAAATGCGGGTCCGTGTTTTTGCAGGTGTTTCCGCACCCGAAAAACATCGCCCACCGGGCTCTTCAAGTTGACGAAGGCTTCTTTGACGTGGCCCAAGTCTGCCCGCACTCCGCTCCGGAGGTCGGAAACCGCACGCTTGATGCCCGAGAGGATAAACTGGCGATCGGCTTTCGTCCCCCGAGCGGTTGTGGCCAAATCTCTGGAAAACTGAGCCAGGGTTCGAGACACGTTGCGTTTTCGATCCCTGCTTCCCTGCTCCAGATCCGCTAGCAATTCGCAGCGCCCCTCGCGCAAGGCCAGGATCTCATCACGCAATCGAATTATGTCGTCAGCCACAATGTGCATCGTATCTCCCCTTTCCCGTTTCTGACCGTCGCCCTTCGCGGCGCCGTCAGACGATCCAACGCGTGCTTCATTCTTGGTCGGGCGGCGCGCGTCACCCGCCCGACGCCCGCCGGCCGAGCATGCCGCGCAAGAAATTGGATGGCCCGGCGAGCCGCCACTAGCAGCGGCCTGCCCAAGCGCACCGCGCGACCGCAAGATCGGCGCGCATTTCCCTTTTCTGGTCTTCGACCTTAGTTTTCAGGTGGTTCAAAAAGCCTAGGCGAGCCTCCAGTGTCCGTTCAGCCATCCGCGCTCGGGTTTCGGCAAAATCCGTGCACAACTCAAAAACGTCGCGTTGGCGATCCTTCGCGCCGTCTTCGAGCTCCTTTCTAAGCGTCCGGCGATTCTCCCGCAGCGTTCGCATTTCTACGCACAATCGGCTTACATCGTCTGCCAATTTGCCCACGTCGCCCTCCTTCTTGGTTTACACCTTTTGTTGGTAAATCCTCAGTCAAGAGGAGGGCCAGACTGCGGCCCCCCGCTTGACGGTTTGCGGCCCTCGTTGAAATTTCTAGGCGGGGGCCGCAGCAGTGGCCGTGAGACCGATGGCCTCGGCGTACTTCAGGTACGTCTCGACCGAGGCAATTACCACGCGAGCTTCAATCGACAGCAGCTCGATTCCAACCAGGGACACCTTCGCCCAAGCGTCGATCACGATTCCCTTATCGAGAATGCGATCCACAACTTCCGCCAGGCTTGAAGAGTCAGTTGACTTTTGGACCTTAGCCATAACCAGATCTCCTTCCCGGTAACAAGTTACCCAGAGTCTTAATTCAGACACGCTGACGATTTTGTTGCGTGTCGCAACGTTCTTACTTGCAGGGCAAGGGCCACTGCTCCGCGGAGCTCTTTGTCAACCACCACCCCATGAGCGAAAAGGAGTTGCTTGAGGTAGTGGGGAGTCTGTTTCGCTCCAATCGCAGACTAGGGAACAGATTCCATAGAGTGCATGCTTCATATGCGGGAGCTTGATCCCCTATTGAGGAAATCGACGAAGTTGAAAGGTGGCCAGGGGCCGCTCTGAAGCAGCTTGACGGGCGCCGCGGGCTGAAACCGGGAAGCCGCCTGGCGGAAGTCGTCAATGCTCTCCTTCCGTACCAGGAAATAAAGGGACAGCAGAGGACTGCCGGCCGAGTCCGCCATTTTCATTTTGCGACGGACGAAAAACCCGCAGAGGGATTCACAAAGCGTGTCCGCCAGGCGGCGCTGGCGGACAACCTGTTGCTCCCGGTTAAGAAAGATCTCGCGTCGAGCGGCGAGATAGGCTGTTCCAGAGGAAGCCGACGACCGCCGAGCGTCCGGAGGTTGCGAGCCCGCAGGATCCCCCACTGTGGCGTCGCCCGCTTCAAACAGTAGGTGGATGCCCATCTCGCCCATGCCTTCCAGGCGCGCCAGCAGACTCAGATATTCGCTTTGACGCTCCGCCAACCGGGCAAGGGCCTCCGATATTTCTCCCACCTGACACCCAAATTGCAGCGGCAGGACGGTCTGCTCGCGGTAAAAGAATTCGATGACCTTTTCGTAAGCTAGAAGGTCCGGGATGCATGGGGTCGATTCCGGCTCCGGGAGCTCAGAAATCCCCGCACTCAACTGATCCTGACTGACTACAAACACCGGCTGCCGCTGGAACTCAGGGAACACCCGCGCGCCGGGTTGCGGCGTGCTGCGGAATATGCAGTAGAGGAGGTAACTCATGGGGAAGCCTCCATCGACAGGGGAGGAACAAAGCGATAAGGCGGCCAAGGCCCCGACATCTCCAAGACCAGCCCAGCGGGTGCGTTGCTGGAATTAAGCTGATCGATTCGCGCCCGGAATGCAGGGCCGCTACCCAGGGGCAGCAGGAAAGCCCAATTCAGCACCACCTCGGTTCCGCTCTCTGGGGGCTCGTGAGAAACGACCGGGCATTCGCGAAAATCCTCAGCCCGCTGCACCAGGTCACTGGCGACGTGCCTGCAGATTTGGTCCAGCCATTGGGTCAATTCTTTTTCTGCCCCCGATCGGATCCGCTGTTCCTGAACGTAACGTGTTCCCGGAGGCAGCTTGGCAAGGAGCTCCTGCTGTGACTCCAAGCCTGCGGATATGCGGGCCTGCGCAGCTTGCCTTCTGTCGAGCAGGCCCTTGAGTGACCATTCTTCCTGATTGGCCATCCGGTCGAGAAACTGGGAAATCGTTTTGTGGTGTGTTTCAAGAAATTCCGCCAGACTTGCCGGTGAGGAGAAAAGAGTTCCGAAGCGGACCGGCAGCACCGGCGAACGACGCATCACCATTTCGACCACCGCCTCGTGGCGGAGGGCGCGCGGGCCCACCCAGGCCAGTTGCTGCATGCGCTGCTCCGCTGCCGGTCCGCAGAAATCCTCCTGTGCCACCTCGCAGATGATGGCGCAGAGGGACGGAGAGTGTGGAAACACCCGCAGCGTTTGGCCGTCATCGACGCCGGCACCCTCGATGGCACCGACTAAGTTCGGGCGAGCAAAGCAAAAAACGTAGAGTACCTGCCGGCTTGTCTCCATTTGCCGTCCTCCCTAATGCTGCGGGCCCTGCTGGCGAACCTCCTCCAGCGCCTCGTCCATATCGCCGCTCTCAATTTCCACGCGACGCCGGCCGGTTGCGGGCTCTTGGCCGGACTGAACTGCTCGCCTGACCGCGCGCAACGCTGCCCGGTTGCAAACTGAATAGATATCCGCGCCGCTAAAATCCTCGGTGCGCGAGGCCAGCGCCTGGAAATCGATATTGCCGCGCACAGGTTTGTTGTGAAGGTGAATTTTGAAAATCTCGGCCCGCCCCCTTTCGTCGGGAAGAGGAAGTTCAAGGACATCATCGAAACGGCCCGGCCTCAAGATGGCCGTGTCCAGCATGTCGGGCCGGTTAGTCGCTCCCAGCACCATCACGCCCTTGAGCTCTTCCACCCCATCCAATTCCGCGAGGAATTGACTCAAGACCCTCTCCGCCACGTGAGAATCCGACGTTCCAGCGCTTCGGCTGGGGAGCAGGGCGTCAATCTCATCGAAGAACACGATGCAAGGCGCAGCCTGGCGCGCCTTGCGGAAGATCTCGCGAACGCCCTTCTCGGACTCGCCCACATATTTGGAGAGTATTTCCGGCCCTTTCACCGAAATGAAGTTGACTTTGGTCTCGTTGGCGGCAGCCTTGGCCAGCAGGGTTTTTCCGCAGCCCGGTGGTCCCGAGAGCAGAATTCCTTTGGGCGGCCGAATCCCCGCTTGCGCGAACACCTCCGGATACTGCAACGGCCACTCGACGGCTTCGACGAGGCGTTCTTTTACTCCGGTCAGTCCCCCCACGTCCTCCCAGCGGACATTGGGCACCTCGACAAACACCTCGCGCAATGCCGAGGGCTCGATAGTCTGCAAGGCTTCGAGGAAATCGTCCATCTTGACTTCGAGCTTCGCGAGTTGGTCATAAGGAATCTGCGCCAGTCCGAAGTCCACCTCGGGCATGATGCGCCGCAGGCAAATCATCGCGGCTTCCCGGCAAAGCGCTTCCAGATCGGCTCCGACAAAGCCATGCGTGATGCCGGCGAGGTGAGGCAGGTTGACTTCATCCGCCAACGGCATGCCGCGGCTATGAATTTCCAAAATGTCCTGGCGCCCGTTGCGGTCGGGAATGGGAATCGCAATCTCCCGGTCAAACCGCCCGGGGCGCCGCAAGGCGGGGTCGAGGACTTGGGGGAGATTGGTCGCCGCGATGACGATGACCTTGCCACGCCGCGAAAGCCCGTCCATCAACGCCAGCAACTGAGCCACCACGCGCTTCTCCACTTCCCCCACCACCTGCTCGCGGCGCGGGGCGATGGCATCGATTTCGTCCAGGAAGATAATGCTGGGGGATTTGCGGCCGGCCTCTTCAAAGATCTTCCTTAAGTGGGCCTCGCTTTCTCCATAAAACTTGTGGATCACTTCCGGCCCGCTCACGGCGAAGAAGTTGGCCTGAGTCTCATGCGCGATGGCCCGGGCAATCAATGTTTTTCCGCAACCCGGAGGCCCGTAGAGGAGCACGCCCTTGGGCGCGTCAATCCCCAACCGTTCGAAAACCTCGGGGTAACGCAGGGGCAATTCGATCATTTCGCGGATGCGAAGCAGATGGGGCTTCAACCCGCCGATATCCTCATAAGAAACGCCGCCCGCCACCGTTTCCTCAGGCTGACCTCCCTTGGCGATCACCAACTGTGTGGCAGGAACGATCAGCACGTATCCCCTGGGCGCCGTTCCATCCACCCTGAAGTCCGCCCATCGAGACCCAAAAAGAGCGGCGCGAATGCGGCTCCCCGTGCAAACCGGCAGGCCATCGAGGCGGCTGCCGATGTAGTCCAGATCCCTGTCCGATGGAGTGATGTTGGTAGCGGCAAGCACGATGCGCTCCGCCGGCTGGCAGGTCACGCTTCGCACTTGCACATATTCATCAAGGGCCGTTCCGGCATTTTCCCGGCTAAGCCCATCGAGTTGAATCCGGGACTGCTCGCGCATCTCTTTGTAAGCGGGCATGGCCTTGCAGACCGTTTTCCCCTTGCCCGCGACCTCAACGATGTCGCCGACATTCACGCCCAGCTTCGTTAAGTCCTCCGGCCCAATTCGCGCGTAGGCTCGGCCCACGTCTTTGCTCAGGGCTTCAGTGACTCTCAGCTTCAGTGACTTGTCTGTGGTGCCGGCCGTTTTTTCTTCCCGGCTCGTTACTTGAGACATTTGATCTCTAACACTCCGTTGTTGCATGAGACATTGATTTTCTCTTTGGAAACACTGCGCGGCAGCAGAACTTCCTTGCGGTATTTTTTGTCGCCCTTTTCAGCGGTAATCGTCAGCACGTCGTCTTTCACATCAACGCGCACTTCCTGGGCGCCAATCCCCGGCAGTTCCGCCACCACCAAAACGTGCTCCGCTTCTTCGAAGACATCGACCAGAGGTTCGCGGACTTCCTGGACTTCGGTGCGCCCCGATTTGGCATCTCTGCGGATATTTCCGAAGGATTCGACCTTGGGCGTCTCCTCTCCCAAGCCGACTTTCACTGTGAACCCGTAAATCCCTTTCAGTTCTTTTCCGGGACCACGAAGTTCTCCCGTCCGCGAAATGGTCTCACCTGATTCGGCCATTTCGCCGAGCTTTTCCACCAAGTCGCCCAATCCCCGGAGCAGTCCGCCGATACCCCCTCCAGCCCGGTCCGATGAGATCTTGCCTTTATCTTTTTCAGTCATGCGTCACCTCGTTCCCCGTTTCCAGTTGAAATACCATATTCCCTGATCTTCGTGTGCATGGTCTTGTAATCGATCTGCAGCAGTCGAGCGGCCTTCGCCTTGTTGCCTCCGGCTTCGCGCAGGACATTGCACAAGATCTCCCGCTCGATGACAACAACCTTACGACGCACGAGCTCGCGGAGAGGAAGATTACTCGGATCGGCCCCTGAGAGTAGTAACTCGGCCGGGTAGTTCAACCCCTCCTCCCGACGCGCCCTTCCGTCCATGGCCAATTGCTCCGCGGTAATGACGTCCTCCCCCAGCAAGACGGCCCGTCGGATCACCGAGCGCAACTGCCGAACATTCCCCGGCCAGTCGTAAGCCAACAAGGCATCCACCGCGGCCTGGTTGAAGTTTTGCACGCTCTTTTGCAGCTCGGCGTTGGCGAGGTCCATGAACCGCTTGGCCAGGTAGAGGATGTCCTCCGTACGCTCGCGCAACGCGGGGACCGTGATGGCGAATTCGTTCAGCCGGAAATACACGTCGCGGCGGAATGACCCCTTGTCCGCCAGTTTGCGCAGGTCCTGGTTGCTGGCGGCCAGGACCCGGACATCAGTGCCGACGGGTCGCGTGCCTCCGATGCGGTGGATACACTTGTCCTGCAAAGCGCGCAGAAGCTTGGCTTGAGATCCCAAAGGCATGTTGGAAATCTCATCCAGGAAAAGGGATCCCCCACAGGCCCTCTCAAAGGTTCCCGCCTTCTGCCGGTCCGCCCCTGTGTACGCCCCCTTTTCGTGCCCGAACAATTCGCTCTCCAACAGGGTCTCCGGGATAGCGCCGCAGTCCACGGCGATAAAAGGCGCTTCCCGCCGGGAGCTGAGCTGGTGAATGGCGCGTGCCACGAGTTCTTTCCCCGAACCAGTTTCCCCCAGCACCAGAACACTGAAGTTCGTTTTGGCCACCCTGCCTACTTCCTCGGTCAAGCGTTTGACGGCGTCGCTCGGCCCCATAAACTCGCGAAGCGCGGCCCCGCCTTCGATCTGGCTGGAGAGGCGCCGGAGCTTTCGCTTGAGATCGCGTTCGTTCAGGGCGCGGAAGATTACGCGCAGCACCTCGTGCCGCTTGAGGGGCTTGGCGAGGTAGTCGTGCGCCCCCGCCCGCATGGCCGCCACCGCGCCTTGGATATCCGGGAAGCCCGAAACCAGGATGACCGGAAGGTCCTCGTCCAGGGCCTTCGCGGCTTTCATAATCTCCATTCCATCTATATCGGGTAGTTTCAGATCCACGAGAAGGGTGTCTGGCTGTTCCGAGCGGATCTTTTCCAGGGCCGCTTCACCCGTATGGACCACCACGGGGGTCAATCCTTCCAGCTTCATGTGCTCGAACAGGACGGCAGAAATCTCTTCTTTCAGGTCCACAATCAGAATCTTGCTTGCCACGGCTGTCACGGCTCCTTTGTTCAACAATTCAGGGGTTGATGAATCGGATAGACAACCCGAATGTCCTTATCGAGCCAGGGGCCCAGGGAGTGAAGCATCCCCAGGAACATCAAGCCCGTTTCTCCCCGGCGGAGCGTCCCGTTGATCCGGCGGGCGATGTATTGATCGCGTCGTTTGAGTAAAGATTCCCGCAAGGCTTTGCTGCGCGCCGGGCCGGCAACTCGTGCTTGGAAGCGGCGCGCGGCGAAATCTTCCTTGACCACCTGGTACTCCTCCACCAGCAGCGCGGAAGATTCCGTGCCCATAATCGTGGCACCTTTCTCCCCTAAGCGAAGCAGCAACCGGTGGTTCCTGCTGCCCGCTTGGGCGAGCTCGGCAACAATCTCTGCCTCGCGACCACAAACCGGCAATCCATCCTGAAATAGGCGCACCCGTTCGTAGTTAAGAACCAAGCTTTCGATAGCCTGTTCAATTTGGGCCCACAATTTGTCGACACGGTTCACATTGCGCTCCCATCCTAATCGACCCAGCCTCTTTACTTTCAAGCGCCGTATTGGCTCGCTCAGCGCTCCCATATCGGCTTGGGTATGGATAATAGGAAAGTAGATGAGAGTCCTCCGTTCCAAGTCGACGGCTTCGTGCCCACCCGAGTCAGTCCCGCAGTCACACTCGGCCTGACGGGGTTTTCCGGTCGGACGCTTGCATAACCCGGGTCTGTCATCAACGAAGAACGCCCACGGCCGTGGCCGACGTTGGGCCATGCATAACCTCTCCTTTTCCTATCGGCTGCCTATAGAGAAAGGTTGAGCATTCTTGTGGGATAAACTTGCGGCAAGTATGTAGCCCGTCAGATTTGGTCGTTTTGCAGTCCGCCGCGCTTTGGGCATGCTTCGAGCGGCACTCCGTATCCGTTCGCTATACCATATTTGAGCGGACATGGCAGACGCCGAATAGAGAGGAGATGGTATCCTAACTCAGTCCGTAGCGCCCCGACCCGTCGGGGCATTTGCCGACCCTTCGCTTCGCTCCGGGCAGGCTCTGGAGGCCGGCGCTGCTTTCAAATTGGGACACAACTTCGAAAGGAGATTCTCTATGCGCAATACTCTCTTGAAAGCAACGATGGTCGCCGCAGCGGCCGCGTTGATGATTGCAATTATCCCGCCGGTGGTGAGCAAATGCTTGCAGTCGGAAGGGCTGACGAGATGGCAGATTCACGATATGAGCAGGCCGCAACCCCCGGTGGTCACGCCTGGCGAAGCAAGAGACAAGCCTGACCAGCCTCCCTCGGATGCCGTTGTGCTGTTCAACGGCAAAGATCTGTCGCAATGGCAGGGGGCCAAAGGAGAGCCGGCGCCCTGGGTAGTCGGCAACGGCTACTTCGAGGTCGTTCCGAAGACGGGCGATATCTACACGAAGCAATCCTTCGGCGACTGTCAAGTGCATGTGGAGTGGCAGTCGCCGGAGTGGGCCGGCGACACTTTCGATCCTGGGAATAGCGGCGTTTTTCTCGCTGCGCTCTACGAGGTCCAGGTCATCGACTCCGTCCACAGCAAGATTTACGCTGACGGGCAGGCGGCCGCCATGTACGGGCAGTACCCTCCTCTCGTCAACGTCTGCCGCGCCCCGGGCCTCTGGCAGACTTACGACGTCGTCTTTCACGACGCCCGTTTTGACAAGGATGGCAAGGTCCTCCGCCCCGCGATCATCACCGTCTTCTTTAACGGGGTGCTGGTCCAGGACCATGTGGAATTGACGGGCCCCACCGCGCATCATCAACGGCCTCCCTACCAGGCCCACCCGGCCAAGATGCCCTTGCGCTTGCAGGAGCACAACTACAAGGTTCGCTTCCAGAATGTCTGGATTCGGGAACTGGGTGAAGGTGAAGGCAGTAAACAATCGTGAAGATCGTGTATGCGGCTCTGCCGCCCTGCCTTGCGGAAAGGCCCTGCACGTGCGAAGAAATCAAAGGCCTGTCATCCTGAGCGCAGCGAAGGATCCCGGCAGTTGCCTTTGGTTGAATGACGTACGAACAACTGCAGAGATCCTTCGCTGCGCTCAGGATGACACATCTCGAGCCTCCTTGAACCGTCGAAGCCTTTCCGCAAGGCGGGGCGGCAGAGCCGCTACGCGTAGCGCTTGGGCTCGGGATGGCAACTCCCCCAATATGCGGTTATAATTGCGATTAACTCAGATGGACTGGCTTGGAGGCACAATTCGTTCGCGCGTTGCTCGTCACTCGTCACTCGTCACTCGTCACTTCTCTCTCGTCACTCGTCACTGGTCACTCGTCACTTTCTTCCCTCGGGAGGCCCAATGAGCGTCCGGGTCTGCGTGCTGGGCAGCGGCAGCAGAGGCAACTGCACCCTCCTGGCCACGGAGAAGGCGCGACTGCTGATTGACGTGGGATTCAGTTGCCGGGAGACATACGCACGGCTAGCAGCGATCAACGAGTCTCCCGATGGTCTGAGCGCGGTGGTCATCTCTCACGAACACACGGACCACATTAACGGCTTGCGAGTCCTGGCGACGAACGGCAAGCTTCCCGTCTATATCTCTCGCCCCACTTGCGAGGCCGTGTGCCGGGACGAAGAAACCAGGAAAAAACCGCCGGGCTTCGAATACTTCGCTCCCAGCGAGAAGTTTGTGATCGGCGACATTGAAGTCACTCCCTTCCCCATCCCACACGATGCCGTGGATCCCGTGGCTTTCACTTTGGACGCCCAGGGCATCCGCATCAGCGTGGTGACTGACCTCGGATTTGTCCCCGAGATCGTCAAGCAGCGCGTGAAGGGCAGCCATGTTCTGATTTTCGAGTCCAACCATGACCTGGAGATGCTGAAGGTCGGACCGTACCCGTGGCACGTGAAGCAGCGCGTGATGAGCCGTCAGGGCCACCTTTCCAACAACGCCACCGCGGACTTCCTCACGGAAGAATTTGACGGCGCGGCGCAGGTCCTGGTGCTCGCCCACTTGAGCGAGACCAATAATCATCCCGAGATTGCCCGCCTCACCGCTGCACAGGCTCTCGCCCAGCGGGCCCGGCTCCAATTCATCAAACTCCACCTGGCCAGTCAGACCAGGCCGACGGAAGTCTTTAGGTTTTAGGATTCAGCCGACAGAAGCCAGAGTTAGTCTGACAGTACAAGTCGCTGGCCACATCCGGCTTCTTCGTGTCCTCAGTGCCTCGAAAGCCTCAACACAGAGACCACAAAGGTTCTCGGTGGCCTCTGTGTTCAATCTTTTGTAGAGCGCAGAGAACACGGAGAAGAGAAACTTTCGAATGTTTATTCTGACTCCTGAATCCCTCGCTTCTTCACCTTGACACGCGAATCCCAAATGCCGTTTAATTTTGTCTCCTGACTTGGGAGCCCTGAATCCTGAATCCACTTGGAGGCCCACCGTGATTCCTCGCTACACACGCCCGCAGATGGGCAGCATCTGGACCGATCAAAACAAATTCCAAAAATGGCTGGAAGTGGAAATCGCCACGGCGGAGGTTGAGGCGGAGGCAGGCCTGATTCCCAAGAGCGCCGCGCGTGCTATCCGGCGCAAGGGGAGCTTCGAAGTCGAGCGCATCCTGGAGATCGAGCGCCAGGTGAAGCACGACGTGATTGCCTTCACCACCAATGTGGCGGAGCACATTGGAAAAGAAGGACGCTACCTGCACTACGGGCTCACCTCGAACGACGTGGTGGACACTGCCCAAGCGCTGCAAATCCGCGAAGCGTCCGCGCTGCTGCTTGCGGGTCAGAAGCGATTAGGCGAGGTTCTGAAGAAACGCGCCTGGGAATTCAAAGACACGCCCATGATCGGGCGCACCCACGGCATTCACGCGGAGCCCATCACTTTCGGATGCAAACTGGCCATCTGGTTCGAAGAGAACCGGCGGAACACGGAGCGCCTGGCCTATGCCGCCGAGCAGATGCGCGTCGGCAAATTCTCCGGGGCCGTGGGCAGCTACACGCATTTGCCGCCCTCCATCGAGGAGAAGATCTGCGAGCGCCTTGGCTTGCTTCCTGCCCCCGTCTCCTCTCAGGTCATCCAACGCGACCGGCACGCTTTCTACCTCTGCACGCTGGCCGTCTGCGCCGCCTCGCTCGACAAGATTGCGCTCGAGGTGCGCGGTTTGCAGCGTACCGAAGTGCGGGAGGTTGAGGAATACTTTTCGCCGGAGCAAAAGGGCTCCTCGGCCATGCCCCACAAGCGCAATCCGGTTACGGCAGAGCAAATCTGCGGCTTAGCGCGTGTGGTGCGGGCCAATGCCCAGGCCGCACTCGAGAACGTGGCGCTCTGGCACGAACGCGATATCTCGCATTCTTCCGTCGAGCGCGTCATCCTGCCGGACTCGACCATCCTGCTCGATTATCTTCTGGCCAAGACCACCAAGCTGGTGGCAACCCTGTTCGTGTATCCCCGCCGCATGCTCGAAAACCTCGACCTGCTCAAGGGCCTGATCTTTTCCGGGCAGTTGCTGCTGGAACTCGTGGAAAAAGGGGTGTCGCGCGAGGAGGCCTACCGCTGGGTGCAGCGCAACGCCATGCAGGTTTGGGAAACGCGCGAGGACTTCCGTGCCCTGGCGGAGCGCGATGAAGATATCCGCCGCCACCTCGACCCGAAGGAGATCGCGGCCGTATTCAACGTCGAGCGCTATCTGAAAAACGTGGATGAGATCTTCCGCCGGGTGTTTGGAAAGACATAGCGCGGGGGGCGCACCACAGAGGCACTGAGGCACGGAGGATTGACAAGCTAAGACCCCTTCGAGTTCATGCCCTCGCCCCTTTGGGGGAGAGGGTGTCCGTCAGCCGACGGACAGGTGAGGGGGTTGGTCCGTCACGATATTATGTAACCTTCAGTAGGTGTCGCCAGAGGGAAAGTGTGAAGCAGGTCATCGTTCGGTTCTTCCACCTTGAATCCCAGGGCGCCACCCTCGAGCGCGAAGTCACCGGCGGGATAACTACCTTCCTGGCGATGTCTTACATCATCTTTGTACAGCCGGGGGTGTTGTCTCAGGCTGGAATGGATTTCCGCGCCGTCCTGGCGGCGACCTGTCTTGCCGCAGCCCTCTCCACGCTGCTCATGGGCCTCATCGCCAACTACCCCGTCGCCCTGGCGCCGGGGATGGGCGAGAACTTCTTCTTCGTTTACACGCTCTGCGGCGTGACGCCGTTGGGATTTGGTTTGACCTGGCAGCAGGCGCTCGCGGCGGTATTGCTGGCAGGGCTTTTCTTTGTGGCGATCACCCTGACCGGTATTCGCGCCCAGATCGTAAACTCCATTCCGCACGCGTTGAAATGCGGGATTGCTGCGGGCATCGGATTATTCATCACCTTGATTGGTCTTGAGTACGGCGGCCTGGTAGTCGGTTCTCCGGGAACACTGGTTCGTCTGGGCGATTTCCGCCACCCGGTTACCCTGGTGAGCATTCTGGGCCTTCTGGTGATGCTGGTTCTCCTGGCCTTTCGGGTTCGCGGGGCAATCTTGATGGGCATCCTGGCCACTACGGCCATCGCCGCCGCTTTCGGCCTGGTCCATTACCAGGGAGCCTTCTCCTCCGAACTTCATCTGGCGTCTACCTTTATGAAGTTCGATCTGCGCGGGCTTTTCGCGACTCCGCCCGCCAAGCTGGCTTCCGCAATTTTCGTCTTGTTCTACCTGGCCCTCTTCGACACGGTGGGGACGCTGGTGGGCGTAGGTCAGCAGGCCGGATTGCTGCGCCAGGGAAAGCTTCCCCGCGTGGACCGCGCCTTGCTTGCAGACGCCATCGGGACGACAGTGGGAGCGGGACTCGGCACATCCACGATTACCTGCTACATCGAATCCGCCGCCGGAGTCTCCGACGGCGCGCGCACCGGACTGGCCAGCCTGGTCACGGCGGCGCTGCTCTTTGCCGCCATGTTTTTCAGCCCCCTGGCCGCGATGATTGGCGGAGGAGTCCGCGTAGGCGCCGACGCCACCAACCATCCCATCCTGCGCTACCCCACCCTGGCGCCGGCCTTGATCCTGGTGGGCTCCATGATGCTCAAAGTGCTGCGGGAATTCGAATGGGACGACCCCACCGAGTATCTGCCCGCCTTCCTGACCGTGGTGGGAATCCCCTTGACCTTCAGCATCGCGAACGGCATCGCCTTCGGCCTCATTTCTTATGCCGTCGCCAAACTCGCCACCGGACGCTGGCGCGAGTGCCCCGCCCTGACCTACATCTTCGCGGCCCTCTTCGTAGTCCAATTCCTCATCCTATAGGGCTACGGTTGTGGCCGTCGACTTTTCGATCGGCTTGCCTCTCCGATTTTCCTTGACAAACCTTGGACGATAGGCTAGAGTCCTGAAGGTGGGGTTCCGGACCGGCTGCGGCCGGTACAGACAGAATGTCGCAGACAGGGCCAAGGCTGAGGTCGGCACTATGGAAGGGGAGCTACGAAAAGGTCCTTGTCCTCCCACTCGGCCCGACGGCCGTCGCTTTGTCGCTCCGGTGGTTCCACCGGGCGCGTGGCACTGGCAGGTAGCGCATCAGACCTTCAGGTCAGCCCATGCCTGCCGACCTGAAGGTTGGCGGTACTAAGAAACAGCGGAACAAAGCGAGAATGTCTATGAAAACAAAGGACCGGTGATGAAAGACTCCCCTGGAACCGGTAGGGGCAGTTCGCGAACCGCCCTGCCCCCTTCCGGAACGAAAACGGCGAGACAATGTCAGACGCACCGGAAATCGGGGGAACAAAGCGAGAATGTCTATGAAAACAAAGGACGAACCAAAAGGATCAACCACCCCTGGCCCGTCCTTATCCACGGAGGGGAACTCCAAACTCCCCTCCTCGGATGAGGAGGGGGGGGTGGGACTTTGCGTCCTTGGCGCTCTTGGCGTCTTGGCGTGAACCGGGTTTGTTGCCTTGGAAACTCGGGGAACAAAGCGAGAATGTCTATGAAAACAAAGGACCGCCATGGAAAACTCCACCCGGAAAGAACATAAGGGCGGTTCGCGAGTTGGCCCTACGTGGCTTCCAGAACGAAAATGGCGGCATCGGCTCGAAGGTTGGGGAGGAAGTTCACCTCGGTGTACTTGGCGCCGGCGGACGTTCGGAGCGGGATCTCGCGGAGGACCTTTAGTCCGGCTCTCCCGCAGAATTCCCGGAAGTCGTGGACGGTTGTGAGATGAATGTTGAGAGTCTCGTACCACTCATAAGGCAGCTTGAGAGTTTTGGGCATGCGGCCCCTGAGGCCAAGTTGCAAACGCGCCCGCCAGTGCGCGAAGTTGGGAAAGCTGACGATACAGCGCTTGCCCACCCTGGCCATCTCCCGGATCAATACCATCGGCCGATGAAGTACCTGGATGGTGTTGGTCGAGATCACGTAGTCCACCGACTTGTCCGGGTAGTTGGCCAATCCCTCATCGAGATCGCCATGCTGAACACTGAACAAACCGCGAGCAACGCAGGCCTGGATGCAAGCGTCCGACAGTTCGATGCCCTCCGCCCGGACTCCCTTCAGCGCCTGGAGCGCCAGGAGAAGATCGCCATCCCCGCACCCCAGGTCCAGGACCCGGGAGCCGGGTTCAACGAGGGTGAGAATCACCTTGTGCTCAGGAGTGAGGCGGACGACGCTCCCGGCTTGCGGCAAACGGATTTCTTCGGTTAGGGCACCCATCGGATTTTGTAGGGGCAACCCTCGTGGTTGCCCGCGGGCGGCCGCAAGGGTCGCCCCGACAGAGCGAACAATGACGGACCTGGGATTACGACTTCTGCTTCCACCCGTGACCGAGAAAGTTGGTGATCAGCGAACTCAGTTGTTGAGACTCCAGCAAAAAGGCGTCGTGCCCGTAGTCGGTCTGAATCTCGGTAAATATCGCGTCGGCGTGCACACGCCTCAGAGCGCTGACGATCTCTTTCGACTGGTAGGTCGGGAACAGCCAGTCTGAGGAAAACGAGATGACGAGGAACCGGCTCTTGACCCCGGCAAAGGCCTGCTCGAGGCTCCCGTAAGCCTGGGTCAGGTCGAAGTAGTCCATCGCCTTAGTAATATACAGATATGAATTAGCATCGAAGCGGTTAACGAAATGGTTTCCTTTGTACCGCAGGTAGCTCTCCACCTGGAAATCGGTGCGGAAATCGTAACCGTAGTCCGACTTGTCTTGCAGCCTGCGGCCGAACTTCAGGTGCATAGAACGATCGGACAGGTAGGTGATGTGGCCGATCATGCGGGCAATGGCTAGGCCGCGGCGGGGGACGGCTTTCCCGTAGTAGTCGCCTTCCCGCCAGTTCGGATCGGACTGAATAGCTTGCCGCCCCACCTCGTTGAAGGCAATGGCCTGGGCCGAGAGCTTGCTGGTGGTGGCGATGGGGAGGGCAAGGCGCACCATGTCAGGATAGCTGACCACCCACTGCAGCACTTGCATTCCTCCCGTTGATCCGCCCACCACGCCCAGCAAGCGCTTGATCCCCAGGTGGTCGATCAGCACCTTCTGGGTGTCCACCCAGTCGCGAACCGTGACCATGGGAAAGGAGAGCCCGTAAGGCCGGCCTGTGCAAGGGTCGATGGAACTTGGCCCGGTCGAGCCCTTGCACCCTCCAATGATGTTGGAGCAGATGAGAAAGTACTTCCGGGTGTCGAATCCCTTCCCCGGGCCGATCATGATGTCCCACCAGCCGGGTTGCTTGTCGCGGGCATGATGGTATCCGGCAGCATGAGCGTCGCCGGAAAGCGCGTGGACCACAAGGATGGCGTTGTCGCGGGCCTCGTTCAGTTCGCCATAGGTTTCGTAAGCAAGCGTGATGGGTCCCAGGGTGCGCCCGCACTCGAGCGTCATCTCGTGAGGTGGCGCGGCAAACGTGAGGTGCTTGGTTTCGACGATCCCGACTGTGCCTTCTTCCGGCATTTTCCCCTCATTCTCCCGTACATCCTGTCATTCCGCTCTCTCGAGAGTCTGTCATTCTGAGCGAAGCGAAGAATCTCGCCCTGGTTCGTGAACGAGCGGCTCAGAGCCAGATTCCTCGCTTCGCTCGGAATGATTGGCTAACCCTGACCCTTGCTCCCGCGTTCTTGCCTACTTGCTCGCGGCGCGCAGCGCCTGGTCGATATCCGCGATGATGTCGTCGACTTCCTCGATGCCGACCGAGAGCCGCACGTACTCCTCGGTCACTCCGGTTTCGAGCTGCTCCGCCGGCGACAGTTGCTGATGCGTGGTGCTGGCAGGATGAATGACCAGCGACTTGGCATCCCCAAGGTTCGCCAGGTGGGAGAGCAGTTTCACGGCGTTGATGAACTTGATTCCGGCCTGTAAGCCACCCTTGATGCCAAAGCCCAGAATAGCTCCGAAACCGTGCCGGAGATACTTCTTCGCCAACGCATGTGTGGGGTGGCTGGGCAGCCCGGGATAATTCACCCACGTCACCGCGGGATGCTTATCGAGGAATTGCGCCACCTTGAGGGCATTATCGCTGTGGCGCTGCACTCGCAACGATAGAGTCTCGACGCCTTGCAAGACGAGGAAAGCGTTGAACGGACTCAAGGCAGGTCCAATGTCGCGTAGCAGTTGGACCCTCACCTTAATGATATAGGCAAGATTCCCGAAGGCCTCCACAAACTTCAGATTGTGATAGCTGGGATCCGGCTCGACCAGCGACGGGAATCTGCCCTGCGTCCAATCGAACTTTCCTGAATCGACGATGATCCCTCCGATCGAATTCCCATGGCCGCCCAGGAACTTGGTCAGCGAGTGAACGATGATGTCTGCGCCCCATTCGAATGGCCGGCAGAGGTAAGGCGTGGCCACTGTGTTGTCAATCATGAGCGGGATTCCCGCCTCATGAGCGATCTTCGCCACTGCCTCAATATCCAGCATGTCGTTCTTGGGATTGCCCAACGTTTCCGCAAAGATGAGTTTGGTTTTTGGAGTTATGCACCGGCGGAAATTCTCCGGGTTTGAAGGGTCGGCGAAGACCGCTTCGATGCCCAGCTTGGGAAGCGTGTAGTGGAACAGGTTGTAGGTGCCGCCGTACAGGCTGTTGGAAGAAACGATCTGATCCCCCGCCTGCGCGATGTTCAGGATGGCGAGTGTCTCAGCAGCTTGGCCGGACGCTGTCGCCAGCGCCGCGACTCCGCCTTCCAGCGCCGCCACTCTTTCCTCGAGAACCCCCCAGGTGGGATTCATGATCCGCGTGTAGATGTTGCCGAATTCCTTTAGCCCGAAAAGATTCGCGGCATGGGTTGTGTCTTTGAAGACAAACGAAGTGGTCTGGTAGATGGGCACAGCACGCGCCCCGGTTGTTGGATCTGGATGCTGTCCTCCGTGAAGTGCGATCGTGTCGAAACCAGGTTTTCTTTCCAAAAGATCCTCCCTCGTGAAGTAGTGTGTGTTACTCCGAACCCGTTCGATGTCATCCTGAGCGCAGCGAAGGATCTCCGCAGTTCGCCCATGGAAGACTCCTCGACGAATCCTGCACCGGCCCTTCTTCCGTACAGACCACAGCGAGATTCCTCGCGGAGTTTACCCTGAGCACCCAGAGCGAGATCCTTCGCTTCGCTCAGGATGACAGCGAAGGGCTCGAAATGACGGCGGGCCTACAGACGGCGCCGTCGGGGTCGCGTGTTAAACCGCAACCGCCTCTGCCGTGCTCAGGTATCGATCTTCAAACTCGGCCAACTTGGGCCGAATGGCTTCCTCCTCTTCTTGCCAACCCTTCACCGCGCCAATCGTCTTCAGGCCGTTGCCGGTGATCGTGATAACGATGGACTCGTCCGGATTGATTCGTCCTTGGGAGAGCAGCTTGCGAGTCACCGCGACGGTGACGCCCCCCGCCGTTTCGGTGAAGATGCCTTCTGTTTCGGCCAGCAAGCGGATGCCCTCAACAATTTCCGTGTCTTCGACATCCTCGCCCGCGCCGCCTGACTCGAGGATTCTCTTCACCGCCAGGTAACCATCCGCAGGATTGCCGATGGCAAGAGACTTCGCGATGGTGTGGGGTTTCTGCGGCTCGATTTCGGGCGTGCCGCGCTTTGCCGCCGTTGTGATCGGCGAGCAGCCCGTCGCTTGCGCTCCAAAGAACTTCGTGCCCGCCGGTTCCACCCAGCCCAGCTCTTTCAACTCTGCAAAGGCTTTATAGATCTTGGTGATAAGCGCGCCGCCGGCCATGGGCACAACGATGTTCTGCGGCAGACGCCAGCCGAGCTGCTCCGCAATTTCGAATCCCACCGTCTTCGAGCCTTCGGCGTAGTAAGACCGCAAGTTCACATTGACGATTCCCCAGGAGTACTTCTGCGCGACTTCGGAACAAAGGCGGTTCACCTGGTCGTAGTTGCCCTGCACCTTAACCAGGTTGGCGCCGTAAATACGAGTGGCGACGACTTTCTCGGGTTCGAGGTCGGCGGGAACGAAGATGAAGGTCTTGAACCCGGCGGCGGCGGACTGCGCCGCGACGGCATTGGCGAGATTGCCGGTCGAGGAGCAGCCCACCGTGTCAAACCCGAACTCGCGCGCTTTGCAGAGCGCCACCGCCACGACGCGATCCTTGAAAGAGAGCGTGGGGTGGTTGACCGCATCGTTCTTGATGTAAAGATCGCGCACTCCCAGTGCGCGCGCCAGGCGCGGGGCAGCGACGAGCGGAGTGAAGCCCGTCTGTTGGCCCACCCAAGGCTCGCCGTCGAGTGGCAGCAACTCACGATACCGCCACATGTTTGCCGGACGTTCGCGGATGTCTTCTCGCCTCAGGTCCGCCCAGAGCTTCCCGTAGTCGTAGATGACCTCCAAGGGCGCCCAACACTCCTCGCAAGCAGCTAGCGGTTCTAAAGGGTAAGTCCGGGAACATTCCCGGCACTTGAGATGAACAGCGTAACTCACGACTCCTCCAATGAATTCCCGCCTTCGCGGGAATGACTTCTACTTGTGGATCCCGCCATGGCGAGAATGACTGGCCTTTGAGAATCGCTCGAGTGCCGGTCATTCCCGCGCAAGCGGGAATCCATCGCCGTTGCTTGCCTGCTCACCTGAGTTTCCCGATTTGGGTTGGGGAAATAGCCAGAGGTTGTCGAAGAGGCTCAAAAATCAAAAGCCCCTTCCGGCTGGGAAGAGGCTCATCAAAAAATCTGTCGCCCCCTCTCATCTTCCCCATATCCGGGCGGGAGTTGGCACCTGTCCCCCGATCAAGTATCGGAGCGGTTGTCGTGGCGTCATCGGGCCCGTCCCTCGGCCACTCTAGATGAGATTCAGGGTTACTGAATCAAATATTCAATTGTCTTAAACATGCTACGGGAAAAGCAGGGGGCGTGTCAAGAGAAATCACACTAAATTGTCATGATTTAACTCGGCTCCCGGCAGAGACTTTCGTAGTGCAGTCGTCCGGCCTGTAACAAGAGGCCGGTTCGTTCACCTGTGACGTGTTACCGGCCGGTTCCACTTGCAGCGGGCCGCGGCGGCGGAGCCACAACCGCCATAGGAACTCTTACGAATGCGACGCAGTCGTGGGCCGGATCGAGCACGTTAACCTGCAGGGTGTAGCGGCCCGGATGGAACTTCTCGAGTGGAATTTGTACAAGATAGCTGGCTCTGCCGTCGGATGACTTCTCCACTGTACCGGCAAAGGGACCGGCATCCGCCACCTTCGCTCCTTTGCGGAAAAACGCCAGCGCCACGGAAGGCGGAATTGCCGTGGGACTTGCGCCTTCCGGTGCGTTTGCTTTCGAGCTTGATTTTCCAGAATAGGACTGAAGGAGCACGTAGAGATGCTGATTGCTCCGGAAAACGTTGGTCACGCTGGGCAGCACGGTTTTATCCTCCAGCTTCAGCGGATCGTCGCTCGCGCCTCTGGACTTGCCTTTCTTCGCCTCACTGCCTTTCACTTCGTTCGAGAGCACGACCGAACTGAGGGTGAGCCCGCCCTTGGAGACAGGGGGCAAGCCGAGCGGCTCCTCAAAAGTCCCCATCTTGCCGCTCTGGTTTTCCCTGACCAGGACCTTCAACTGATACTTCCCCGGGGGCAAGACCAAGCTTCCTTCATAGAGGAAATTTCCGGCCAGCAGCAGGTCGTACGATTCCCCGCTCACCTTCACCGGCAATGTATCCCGCAGTACTCCAGCCGGCTTTCCGGATGCGTCGGTTGCCCTCCAGATGAAATCGAATTCCGTTTCATGACTGTTCGATTTCTTCAGCAATTGCACGGCGGAGCCGGGAATCTTGGCTGCCAGCACAACATGATACGTATTGTCGGGGCGCAGGAAATAAGAGGCGTCTACCACGAACGGCAAATCCAGAAAGGGTTCATCGAGATTGATGGCTTGCTGGAGCTGCGCTTCTTTGTCTTCGCGGGTGAACTGGCGAAAATTCTTGGGAGCATAATAACCGGGCCGGGCGTCCACTTTCATACCAGGACGTGTAACCTCGACGCGAATCTTCCGGAAGCGCCCGTCGGAGCGAGTGTTGGTAGGAGTATAGCCCAGCAGATAGTAACTGGAATTCTCAGACTGGATCTCCTGGAAAGCCTCGCCAAAGTCGTTAGTGTCGTAAAAGGCCCTGCCGCCGGTATCCTGCGCCAGTGAGGCCAGCGTCTCCCTGCTGCTATGCATGGAGGATATCTGGGAAGTCACTGCCGCGTCTCGATAGATTGCCGAACCGGAAGGGCTGGCGGCGGTGGCGTCGCCACCCGGCGGCAAGGCCATCAAGCCGCGCGTGTCCATGGTGTAGAGCGAGACATTCGACTGGTTGGCGGCCGCGACCGTGGCCATCAACTGCGCCTGGTTTTCGATTCCGGTTCCCGTGATGCCGCTGGAAAAGTGAATGACCAACTTCCGTCCCGGAACACCACGCAGCATCTTCGCCAGAGATTCGATGGCGGCAAGCTTTTCGTCGGTGTTGAAGATATTGAACTCCGTCTCGTCAGGCGTGAAGGCGTCGGAAGTATCCTGCGTCACCACCTCCTGGCCCGATGCGTCGGTGGCGCCCGCCGCGCCCACGCTTCCGTTGGAGGCCAGGTTGGACGATTCCTCTCCCACCAAAATGCCGTTCAGTGACTTGGTCAGCGCATCTCGGTCGTTGGTGAAGTTCTGGACCACCCGCAGGCTCGAGGTGTAGGTGACGACCGCCACCAGGTCTGCCGGCGTTAGCCGCTCCTTTACAAAGGCGGTAGCTGCCTTCAAGGCTCGCATGAGGTCGTCCGGCTGCATCGAGGACACGTCGAAAAACAGCAGGTTCAGCCGGTGGTCCTGGAGGACCTGTGCCGGGGAAACCTGGGGTGGAAGTTTATCCAGATTGATAGTGGGCGGCGGGCCATTGGCCGTGCTGGCCTGCGCCAGCTTTTCGATGTTTTCGAGGCTGAAGGAGGTGATGGTTTGCGGCGCGCCGTCTTCAAAAACCCGGAAGTCTTTCGCCGTCAGATCGGCCACCGGCTTTCCCTTGGCGGTTACCCGGACATCCACCAGCACCACGTTGGTTTGGCTTTGCAAAACAAAGCCTTGCCGAGTCGTGCCGGCCTGTGGCGCGCCGGCGTCTGTATTCTGCCCCTCGAGAGCCAAAGGAGCCACGGACAGACCGAACACCAGCCCGGTGATGGCGAGCCGGCCTCCCAGATGTTGTAGCCTTCGATGCATCGTTGTGTCCTTCAGTCGAAAGTCGAGAGGGCGAAATGCAATCGCGCCTTCTGTCCTTCGTCCCAGGTCTCCGTTGCCCCCATGGAGTGGGAAGCTCTGTACTTTCGACTCTCGACTTTCGACTCTCAACTGCCCTTAGAACCTTAGCCTCAGCGAGAAGGTCACGCTGCGCATGGCTCCCACGCTGGTCACGCGCCCAAAGCCGTTGCCGTTGACAACAGTAGAAAGCCCCGTGAACTCAGGGGTATTAAAGATATTGTTCGAGCTGACACGGAAGTCGCCCGAAATCCCGCGCTCCCGGGAGATAGTTACCAACTTATCCAGCGACATGTTGAAATTCACGAGTCCCGGCCCGGGAATCGTATCGCGTCCCGCATCGCCATAGACCCCGGCGGCCGGCAGCGAGAAAGCGGCGGTATTGAAGTAATCGAGCGTGGTTCGCTCCGAGCGCGGAAGTGCGACGGGCAGGCCCGTAGCGTCCGCGCGCAAGTTGGAAATCGCCGCCGTGCCCGCCCGATCGCTCAGATTGCCCAGGATCTGGGCGGTGTACGGACTGCCGGAATGAATCGTGGTCACGCCGCTCAACTGCCAGTCGCCGAGGATTCGGCGCGCCGTTCCAGCCTTAGTGAGCCAGCGGCGCTGCTCTCCGAAGGGAAGCTGGTAAATGTCGTTGATGAGCAGTTTGTTTCGCACGTCGAAGGTGGAGAGACCACGTTCGGCCTTCAAATCGAGGTAGTTTTGGGCGACGATGTTTCCCGATCCTCCCACGCTTGCCGCGTCGTCGATCGACTTCGAAAAAACGTAGTTGCCGCTCATGGAAAAGCCACCGTGGAACTGACGCCGCAGCCCCACTGTCAATCCGTTATAAATGGAGTCAGCTCCGTCGGTCTCATAAGTGAACGCCTGGGTATTCTTAAGAGCGGTCTGGGCGCCGCTGGTGATGGGCGCTCCAGGTGGCACAGTGTCCGGAGCAAGGAGCAGCTCCAACTTGGACCCTTTTGTGCCAATGTACCCGACGGAGAGGATGACGTTGCGGACGATTTCGTCTTCGAGCGAAAAGTTCCAGGTTTGGGCATAAGGAGTGCGGAAGTTGGGATCCAGGGCGAACGAGTTGCTCAATATGTTAGGCCCCGATGCTGGAAAGCCGTGTTCCAGGGTCAGCAGTTGATTTGGAGTCGTGGTCAGGGTGGAAGCGGTGGCAAAAGGCGGCTGGCTGGCCATGTTGGTATAGATTGAGGAATAGATGCTGCCGGCGTAGAAAATCCCGTAACCGCTGCGCAGCACCAGGGAGTGTTTCGACCAGGGACGATAGGCCAGACCGATGCGAGGGGCGAAGTTGTGGTCGTCACTACGCAGCAATGAGGTTGGCAGATTCCCAGGGTTTTGGCCGGTTACGACCCCCGGCGAGGCGAAGCCCGGGGCGAAGGTCAAATCGGCAAGGCGGCCATACTTCTCTGTGAAGGGCTGGAAGAATTCGTACCGCAGGCCGTAGAGGATCGTCAGGTGAGCGGTAACCCTCCAGTCGTCCTGAATGAAAGCGTCGTACACCCAGGAGCGGAAGTAATTGCTGGCGTCACCGAAGCGAACTGAAGTGGTCTGCGGAAGCCCCAGCAGAAAATCTGCGAAGTCGAATCCCGTGTTGGCAACCGGTAGGCCGTTTGTAGTGAACTCACTGGTGGTATAACCGCTGAATGCGAACGTGCCGCGCGCGTTGGGGTCTGTCAAGAGGTTCTGTTGGACCCGGCGCACCTCGCCCCCCAGACGAACGTTGTGTTTTCCGACGTTGCGGAGAAAAACGTCCACAGCCCGCAAGGTCTGATTGCGCGTAAGGGAGGGGATGACATCATTCAAGCCCGTGAAGTTGGTGAACTGGGTCATCGGGAGGCCCCAGTCAATAGGACTGGTGGAGATTCCCTGAATTCCAAGGTTGCCGGCGATGTCTTCCTGATATGCATATTTGTTAAGTGTGGAAGTTCTTTGCCGGTTGAAATTCGCGGTCAGGATATTAAGGGT
>JBEKMN010000053.1:0-39181 GCA_050008495.1 Terriglobia bacterium
GCCGGCCATATCTATCGGAAGCCCGTCGTTTCGGCGGAGAGCTATTCGTGGCTGCGTTTTCCCCTTTTCATGGTCACTCTCGAGATGATGAAGGCAGCTTCGGACGCGCAATTCCTGGACGGCATCAATCAAATCGTAAACCAGGGCTATTCCTACTCGCCGCCTCAAGTCGGGCAGCCCGGCTGGACGTTCTATGCCTCGACGGTCGTCAATCACAATAATATCTGGTGGCGCCACTATCACTACCTGACGCAGTACATCCAACGAGTTTGCAATTTGCTTCAGCAGGGAGTCGCGGTGAATCCGGTGGGCGTGTACGTTCCGCTTGCCGACGTCTACGCCAAGTTCGGCATCGGCGGCCTCAACATGGACGTCGAGATCGAAACCCAACTCGGGACGCAGTGGTTGCTTGAATTGCGGCGCTCCGGCTATGACTTCGACTTCCTCAACGACGACGCCCTGACGCGATTGGCCTCGGTCGAGACAGGCATGCTGCGCGCCGGGACCGGGGCTTACCGTGTGGTGATTGTCCCGGATGTTCAGTACATGCCCCCGGAATCGCTGGATCCGTTGCTGAAGTTCGTGCAGGAGGGCGGATTCCTGATCTTCGCTGCGCGCCTGCCCGCGGCAGCCCCGGGGCTGAAAGATAACAACGCGAGGAGCACACAGTTACGATCGATGCTGGCTAGCCTTTGGGGAGGCAGACCGCCCCAGCCAGGCGTCGTCACAACGAGTGGTAAAGGCAAGGTGGTGTTGTGCAGTGATCGGTCCACTGTCCTGCCAAGCCTGCGTGCGGCGCTGCAGCCTGATTTCGAGATCCTCCACGCCGGGGACTCGAGCGATCTCGCGCGTCAACGGGCTCGCGACAATGTCGGGTTCCTCCACAGGAAGACGGACGAGTCCGACTTCTATTTTGTGAGCAATATCTCCGCTTTCTTGCAGGACTTGCGATTGCAGTTCGCAGTCGGGCACAGGCTGCCGCAACGCTGGAACCCCGAGACCGGAGACCTCGACGAAACGCTTGTCTTTTCCCACTCCCACGCAGCCTCGAACTCACTGGTGACGGAGGTTCAGGTCCGGCTGGCGCCCTATGAATCATGCTTTGTGGTCTTCGGGTCCGCTGAAAATGCTCCCGTCGTCACCCATACAAACTGGCCGGGCCCGCTGAAAATTGAGAAAAGCGACGACAGAACTCAAGTGGCGGGCCTGGTCCCGAAGAACGGGGAGTATTCTCTGACCGAAAAGGAAGGAAAGACTCACCGCTTTAAAGTCGAGGGAGTCCCGGAACCGATCCTATTGAAAGGCCCGTGGCGATTGACGCTCGGAGATAAGACGGTGCCAGGGCTCGCGCAGTTGCAATCCTGGAACGCTCTGCCGGAGGGGAAAGATTACAGCGGTTGGGGAGTCTACGAAACAGATCTCGAACTCACCACTTTGGGCGAACAGATCGAGTGGGCGCTGGACTTGGGCACTGTCCACGAGACCGCCGAAGTGGTTCTGAACGGAATTAATCTGGGAGCCGCTTGGAAGGGCTCACGAATCGTGCCGTGCGGCAAGGCTCTAAAGGTGGGGACGAACCATTTGAAAGTCGAAGTCGGGAACCTCTGGATTCATCATGTCCAGTCTCTCCCCAAACCGGACCGAAAAACTTTGGCTGAAACGTTTGGCATCCGCTGGGGCACCTACGGTGAAGTCAAGCCGGCGAGCATCCCTCCCTCCGGCCTCCTCGGCCCCGTGCAACTCCTGCCGCAAAAACAGCGGGTGGCGACGCTCTAGCCTCTGTATCTCGGGAGTAATCGCGCTTTGAAAGAGGACACCGTCCCGCGGCGTGGCGGAAGAATAGGGACTTTCACGTCCCGGCGCCTGCGGCGTACAATAGATGCGTGCCAGAATTAAGTCGATTCTTCGGCATCATCATCCGGATGTTCGCGGAGGTAGGTGCGGAACATCATGTTCCACATTTTCACGCATACTATCGGGAGGAAGTGGGGATATACAGCGTCGATCCGGTGGAGATGATCGCTGGTTCCCTACCGAGGCGACAGAAGCGCCTGGTCGAAGCGTGGGCCGAATTGCATCAGAACGAATTGATGTTAGATTGGGACACCTTGCAACAAGGTAAGCTCCCAAAGCCGATTGAGCCGCTAAAGTAAGGCTATGAGTCATCCAATTTATCGTGTGGTGAATTTCGAGGTGGTGGCCCCGTATACCCTGCGGCTTGATTTCGACGACGCTACACGCCAGACGATCAACTTCCAACCCATTTTGGCAGGTGAGTTGTACGCGCCACTGACCGATCTGAAACTTTTCAATCAAGTTAGTATTGACCCTGAGGTGCATACGCTGGTCTGGCCAAACGGCGCAGATTTTGATCCGGCCACCCTGCACGATTGGCAGTTGCTTGGAACGGCGCTCACAGAGCGCGCTAGACGTTGGCAGGCCACCCAGAGCGTAAAGACGCGGGCTTAATCGCATTACCGCGGGGGAGCGAGTATGGACATCCCAGCCATTCATCCCGGTGAACATCTGGCCGAAGAGCTTAAGGAGCTCAGCATGAGCGCCGCGGAACTGGCACGACAACTAGATGTGCCCACTAACCGCGTCACGCAAATCTTGAACGGCGAGCGGGGCATCAGCGGCGATACTGCCCTGCGCCTCGCGCATTTCTTTGGCACGAGCGCCGAGTTCTGGCTTAATTTGCAGAGCCTTTATGAAATCCGCCGGGCCGAACAGATTTCCGGGAGATCAATCAAAGTCTTGCCTACCCTCAAGGGTCTCGAGCGCGCCCATCCGTAAGAACGTTCACAGTCGAATACGAATTCTGAAGGGAATTGCGCGGGGTGAAAGGGCCATCCGGCGGGGGAGAACCCTCACCCACGCCCAGGCCGAACTCCGACTGAAGCGGTGGCTGGAATGGCCTGCGCGCGGTGCCGAGCCTACCACGCGCAAAATCATGGTGGCGTCTGCGGCTTGGAAGCTTCCTTGGACGTTTCACCGAAATCGGTGGGCTTTCGTTTTTCGACGGCCTCGACGTTGAAGAGTCTGAAATCCGCGTAGCGATGTTCATTCTGGAGGTGTTTGCCGTTCCAATCTACGTTGACGGTGACTTGCTGAGGAAGCTCGAGCTCCCTCCCGATGCTCTTGAACCCGACCTTAGCGAAGGCGATTTCGGTGGTTTGCCGTTCCAGCTTGACTTCTGCCAGCGGCGCCAGCAAGTCGGTGCGCAACCGGACGATTTCGTAAGTTTCGCTATCGATCCAGGCCAGACCCTGAGTGAAAGTCGGCAGGGCCAGATCGCGGAACTTAAAGGCCCCATGCACACGCGCTTTCCCCGGTTGCTGCGCGAAGGCAATTACATAGGTGCTTCGGCCGCTGATTTTCTGCCGGCCCAGGTATCGAAAGTCGGCTTGCGCCTGGTATCTGGGATGGAAGACAAGCGAGGCCGACAGGAGGGGTCATGGCGCATCGCTTTGGTCAGAGGCGTCAGGGCCAGGTCCGGGCGCTTCCGGCTAAAGAAGTCCTCCACACCGCGCGCCTAATCCTTCTCCTCCGTAGCCGACAGCTTGTCAAATGCTCCAAGCGTTTTCAGTCTCGGCGTCAGCCGCGCGATTAATTCGGCCTGCGCGAGCAATTGAGGGTCCTCACCCGGCGCCGGCAGCGTGAGAGCGTATAGGTGGGTTCGACTCACGACACCCTCCTCCGGCAGGAGCCTCCGGACTCGGTCTCTGCCGAACCAAGCCTACACCCGCTTTGTCTTCGGCTCATGGGCGAAGACCACTTGTCTACCGCCCGGCGCTCGCCCGCAGAGCGCCGCTCGGACAAATTGGCGCACCCACGGAATAACGACGGTGCCGACGTCGGGTGCAGGGGCGGCTTTGGGTCACCATTTGACGAGCGAAACTCGCCGCTCCCACACCAAACTGTGCCGCTTACAAAAAAAACCTTGACAGGCTACGCCCAACATGATAGCCTAGAACCCGTCTGCGCCGAAGGCGCAGTTCGGTCAAATTGCACAGCACCCCCCGACCTGCCCCTTCGGGACATCGCAGACACCACCAGTCGGGGTCTGCGGCGGCCTGAATTGCCTGGCTGAAAGCTGTTTATCGACGGAACAAAGCGAGAATGTCCATGAAAACAAACAGTCGAGGAGCTGAGGAGTCGAGGAGTTGAAGAGTTATGGGGCCAATTCAAGAGGTCGGATACCGGCGGTTTGTCACTCGATAACCCTCGACTCTCGACTCCTCGACTTGAATTCGACGGAACAAAGCGAGAATGTCTATGAAAACAAAGGATCGGGCTGAAAAACCGCATGAAGGGCGACGTAGCGCTGACCTTTAGGTCAGCACGCCGGAAATTACGACCCCTGAGTGCCGGCCTGAAGGTCGGCGCTACGGGAAATGGCGGAACAAAGCGAGAATGTCTATGAAAACAAAGGCAGACATTGCTAGGGAAGGCCGGAAGGGGGATGCTGCATGAAGGTTTTGGAGATCGACCGGGGCGAAATGTCCCAATCCCTCCGCGTGACGAGCCCCAACCCTCGGGTACCTAATACCCGATTGGTATCCCTCGACGCCCTGCGCGGCTTCGACATGTTCTGGATCACAGGCGGCACGGCAATCCTGATGGGCTTGGGAAAGGTTGTCGATCGCCCCTGGTCCGACAAGTTTCTCGAGCAATTTGAGCATGTGCCCTGGCGGGGGCTGCACTTCTATGACCTGATCTGGCCGCTCTTCATGTTTATCATGGGAGCTGCTATACCGCTTGCGATCGCCAAGCGGCGGGCCAAGGGCGAGACTGACCGGCGGCTCCTGCTGCACGCGCTGTGGCGAGCCATCGTCATGTTCTGCCTGGGGACGGTGACGCAGGGCAATCTCCTTCTGTTTGATTGGTACAAGTTCCGCCCCTGTTACAGCGTTTTGCATGGACTCGCCGCGGGGTACTTGATCGCCACCGTGGTGGCGGTAAAGGTAAAACCGAAATGGCATGTCGCTACGATCGCCGCCTTCCTGCTCGCTTATTGGGCCATCGTCATGCTCGTGCCGGTGCCGGGAGTGGGCGCGGGGGTCCTGACTCCTCAGGGCAACCTGCCGACCTACGTGGATAAGCTGGTCCTCGGCCATCTGCACTTCGGCGAGAACACATGGTTCCTGAGCTACCCGGGCTTCGGGGCCTCGGTACTGCTGGGCGTACTGGCCGGGCAACTGCTGATGTCCGGCCGTTCGCCGGGCAGCAAACTTCTGCGTCTGGTGGGAATGGGGGTGCTCAGCTTGCTGGCAGGGCTCCTCTGGAGCTTGTGGTTTCCCGTCATCAAACTGATGTGGACGAGTTCTTACGTCCTGATCTCGGGCGGATTCAGTTTTCTGGTCCTGGCCCTTTTCTACTGGATTGTCGATGTGCGCGGATACCGGAAGTGGGCCTTCGGTTTTATCGTGATTGGCATGAATTCCATCGCGGTTTACGTTGCCACCGAAATCTTTGATTTCAGCCGCGTGGGCAACATCTTCGTGGGGCACCTTTTGCCGCGCGTGGGCCGGTGGGACAGCCTGGTGGAGGCCAGCGCGGCCTTTACCATTATTTGGTTAATACTATTTTGGATGTATCGTAAGAAGGAATTTATTAGAATATGACGGTTATGAGGGGATCTTGCTAAGAATCGGCATCGTGGGCTTGGCCCAAGTAGGAAAGACAACGCTGTTCGAAATCCTCACCCGGGCGCACGCGGCCGGGCATGGCGGGGGAAAGGCCGAGGCGCACGTGGGCGTGGTCCGCGTGCCGGATGCGCGGCTTGACCGCCTGGCGGAGATGTATCGCCCGCAAAAAACCATCCACGCCACGGTCGAATACCTCGATACGCCCGGCAGCATCATTGATTTAACGCGGGCGGGCGTCCAGTCCCAGAGCCTGCGGGAATTGAATGCCCTGGCGCACGTGGTGCGGGCGTTTGGGGACCCGTCGATTGCCGCCGAAGGCGCTGTGAATCCCTCTCGCGACATTGAGAACGTCGAGTTGGAGCTCATCCTCTCGGACCTTGCGGTGGCGGAGAAACGCCTCGAGCGCCTTGAAAAAGACGTTAAAAAACAGAAGAACGCCGCGCTTGAAAAGGAGTTCCAGGTTCTGAAGGTCTGCAAGTCGAGCCTCGAGAAACAGGTTCCCCTGCGCGACGCCGCGCTGACTGCCGAAGACGAGCGGGTTATCCGTGGTTTCACATTCCTGAGTCTGAAACCCATGCTTTATGTTCTCAACTTGGGCGAGAAGGACGTGGGCCGTGCCAACGCCGCCGAACAGTTTGCGCAGCAAGCGGGGTTAAAACCGAGGCCGCACACCGCGCTGGCGGCAATCTGCGGCAAAGTCGAAGCCGAATTGGCGGAACTCAACGATTCCGAGGCGGCGGAGTTCCTGGCCAGTTATGGGCTCGAGGAGTCCGCCATCTTCAGGCTGATTCGTGCCAGCTATCAGCTCCTGGGTTTGATCTCCTTTTTCACCGTCGGGGAAGACGAATGCCGGGCTTGGACTATCCGCGCGGGGACCTCCGCCCTGGAAGCCGCCGGGGAAATCCATACCGATCTGCAACGCGGGTTTATCCGCGCTGAAGTGGTGAAGGTTGACGATCTGCTGGCAGCGGGCGGCTTTGCCGAAGCCCGCGCTCGCGCCCAACTCAGGCTCGAAGGCAAAGACTATATCGTGCATGACGGTGAAGTCGTGCACATTCGACATTCGGGGTAGGAGTCAGGAGACGGCGAATGCCGAAAATCGAAACTCGCTGGCCATGGGCGAAGCTCGGGTATTGAACTAGGTTTCGAACGCCGGAAGTCGCCAGTCAAGGACGAATTTCGAGTTTCGGATTTCGAGTTTCGGATCTTGCGGCTCCTGACTCCTGAATCCTGACTCCTTATTTTCGCTGCTATGTCCTACCTCTGGATCAGTCTCGCGTTAGGAACGGCCGCCGGATTGGCCAATCTATTGGGCGGCGGGGTTGTCGCGGCGTGGCCTTGGCGCCGGAGCGTTCTGACCTCTTTCATCGCCTTCGGCTCCGGCTTCATGCTGGCGACCACGATCACGGTGATGATTCCCGAGAGCTTCGAGCGCCTGCAGGGCGCTCGCGCCGCTCCCTGGATTCTGGTGGGATATTTCATCGTGCACGTCTTCGAACACTCTCTGCCGGCGCATTTTCACTTCGGCGAGGAGACCCACGCCGAGGAGTTTATACATCCCGGAGTGGCCTATGCGGCGCTGGGTGGTTTGTTGACCCACACGTTTTTCGACGGGGTCTCGATCGCCTGCGGCTTCCTGATTTCGAACTGGCTGGGCATCGTGATCTTCGGTGCGGTGATCCTCCACAATATTCCGGAAGGATTCACCATGGCCTCCGTCATGGCAGCGGCCAAGAAAAGCCGCGCCGCGGGCATGTGGGCTGTGGCAGGCTTGGGAATATCGAGGCTCTTGGGTATCCTGGCCATGGCGGTCGCGAAGCAATGGGTTAACTACGGCTTGGCGCTTTCGGCGGGAGTCACCCTCTACGTGGCGGCGTCGGACCTTATTCCGGAGGTCAACAAGCTGCCCGGTCCGCGCGTCGCCTTGACGGTTGGGGCCGGCGTGGCGCTGGTTCTCTTGCTGCGGTTCTGGTTTTTCGGGGCCGTCCTGCCCTAGGGGCTAGGTGCTGGGGGCTAGGGGCTAGGGAAAAACGGAACCGTCGAGCAAATTCCGCCAGACCCTAGTACCCAGCCCCCAGCCCCTTGTGCAAAGCTATGTATTCTGAACAAGTGCTTGACCATTTCCATCATCCCCGCAACGTCGGCGAAATCGAGCCGCCGGCGATCGTGGTGGAGACCCTAAACCCCGCCTGCGGCGACCTGATGAAATTGTGGGTGCGGGTCCGTGATGGAGTGATTGTCGAAGTCAAGTTCAAGGTGGCGGGATGCGTTCCGGCCGTCGCCTGCGGGTCCTGGCTGACGGAACGAATCAAGGGAGCGCCGCTGACGGAGCTTATACTACTAGCCTCTGACGGCATTGCCGACGGCTTGGGCGGGCTACCCGCTGCTTCCAGACACGCGGCGGTGCTGGCTTCGGATGCCCTCCGCCAACTGCTCGCCCGATTGCTTCCACCCCAAACCGGAATTGGACCCTGACGAGCGGCATGGCCTGCTCAAGAAATCGGGCTGGGCCGGGAGGCCGTGGCCGACAACTCCCTCGCGCAGAACGGGCAGTAGAGATCTCCGGCGCGGACGGCGTGATGGCAGGCGGGGCAGGCGGGGTGCAGGTTGAATTTGCACTTCGGGCAGAAATTGAAGGCCGAGTCCGACACGGTCCCGCAATTGGGGCATGTGACCCTCAGGGGCTGCCGCATCAGGAAGTAGATGATGAACCCAATTGCTTCGGGGACGAACATCACCACCAACGTCCAAAGGGTTACGTTCATTCCCCGTCTCTTCGCGTCGCGGTTGACGTAGCCGACCAGCAGCACGAAGAAAGCCAGTACTACGCCCCCGAACAATCCAATGAAAATCCGCCAGGCCAACGGGGGCGAGTGCGGGTCGCGAGGGAACAGGACCGCGTGCAAGAGGAGTTGCAAGCCCGCGAAGAGTATCACGGCGAGCCCCATGGCCCACCAGGGGATTACCTTCACCTCTTGAACGATGTCAGGCTTTGCTTCCGCCATGGTCATTCTCCCTCATGGCAGTGACGAGTGGCGAGTGAAAAGTGACGAGTACTGATACGATGCTTCTCACTGCTCACCGCCCACTGCCCACTGCCGACTGCCTACTGCCCACTGCCGACGGCCGACTGCCCACTGCAGACTGTCTACTGCCTACTGCCGATTGCCCACTGCCCTCTCCGCCTGCCGCCACGCGATAATCGCGGCGGCCACAACGGCGGGCGCTATCCACGCCAGCGCGAAGCCGGTGACCCACACCACGCGCGAAAGCGCCAAGCGATGTCCGATCCACTCGAAGCCCCGCCACATGAGCGGTGCTGAGACCACTCCCAGGACCCAGGACAGCGTACAGGAAATCCACAGGGCTCTTAGGCGCGCGGCGTTTTCCGCGATTTCTCGGGCTCGAACGCGAACTTGCATTTGGGTCTTCAGCACCAGCGAGGAGTCGAAGCGCGGTGCCGCAGCGCGAAACGCGCGCAGCGCCAGTTCGGTCTGACGCTCCAGCTTCTGGCAATGCACACAGCCTTCCAGGTGTGCCTCCAACTCTTCGCGTTCTGCGGCGGTGAGGCTTTCCACCTGCATCTTATCGATGAGCTGCAGCGCTCGTTCGTGGCTTTCTTCCCTCATGAGTAGATATCCTTCAGCCATTCTCGAAGCATTGCCAAGCCTCGATAGAGCCTTGATTTCACGGTCGACAAAGGTGAATCGACGATGCGGGCAATCTCTTCCAGTTCCAAGTCCTCGTGGAAGCGCAGGGTCAGCACTTCCCGGTAAGAAGCGGGCAGATGCGCCAGCGCCGTGGCCACGCGCGCAGCCTCTTCGCCCTGAAACGCCTGTTCGAATGCCGATGATGAGGCGGTGTCTTCGACTTCGAGAGGACGGCGGGTGTCCACCGGTTCCAGCAAGGCATCCAGACTTTCGGGTCGCCGGCGTCGCCGGTAGTCGATGGTCAAGTGGCGGGCGATGCTGAAGAGCCAGGTCTCGAACTTCCAGCGCTGTTGGTACTGGTGCCCCTTTTCGAGCACCCGGATCCAGGTCTCCTGAAAAAGGTCTTCAGCCTCGTGGCTCCGGCCGGTGAGCATGAGCAGGTAGCGGAACAGGCGGTACCGATATTGCTCGATGAGATAGTCGATCAGGGCGGGATCGCGCCGCCGCAGCCCTCCCGCCAACTCTTCGGCTTCCTGTTCCACCGCGCTCATAAGCCAGCTAGTCGCGAATCCCATTCTATCGTTGTATACGAGAAACGTCCTCCAAAAGACGCACCAAAACAGCCGGTTTGGTTTCGCAAGGCAATACCCTCTTGGCGCGCCTTGACGCACGTTGAACCGGTAGACGGTCAGGCGTACACTAGGAGGCGCCCGTCGGTCAAGATCGGCAATTCAGCTTACGTTGTGCAGATGAAAGGCGGCGGCGATGAAGCGGAAAGGTGTGGGTTTGAGTCGGGCGCCTCGGGCGTTCTTGCCGTATGTTATGCTGGCTGTGTCCGGGTTCGCCCTATTGAACGGCAGGACAGTCCGGACTCAAGTTGCCGACACGAGCGGGCAATCCTACTACTTGAACGCCAAACCGCTGCTGGACTATCCTCTTCCCGACCTCCTGAATGCCGCGCCGGAACTTCAGGGGCTGGAACCTGCCAAGAATCAGGACGACTTGCCTTCCATCTCGGACAAAGTCGGAACTGTAGCCGAGGATTTGATGGACAGGATGCCGGACCTGGTTTCGCACGAGGAAGTAACCGAGCAACGGCGGCGCGCCTCGGGCAAGGTCGAGGCCCACCGTCGAGTTGAATTCGAATACATGATCCTCGTCCATCGGCAGGACTCGACCATCAGCTTGGACGAGTACCGGACGGGGCCCAGCGGGACGCCGGTGGAGCAGAGTGGTCCGGAGGAGGGCTTTATGCTTACTCGCGGCTTTGCCTCCGCGTGGGAGCACTTCCTTCCCCCGGTTCAGGCGGCGGCGCGGTTCCGCTATCTCGGCCAACAGACTCACAATGGGCTCAGGTGCTATGTCGTAGCCTTTGCCCAGAAGCCGGGGTCGGCCACCATCATCGGCAGGTTTTCCTACTCCTACGGGGTCAAGTCGGTTTGCATCCTGTATCAAGGGATCGCGTGGATCGACGAGGCGACCTTCCGAATCGTTCGCTTGAGGACGGATTTATTGGCGCCCCGTCCTGACATTGCCCTCGAGCGGCTGACGACCGACCTCGACCTGGGCGAAATACGATTGCCGCAGATCGGCGTGCCCCTATGGCTTCCTCAGCAGGTCGCCCTTACGGCCGACTCGGACCAAGAGCACTTCCGAAACCTTCATCGCTACTCAGGCTACAGGTTGTTCCAAGTCGAATCCAAGATCCTGCCGGCGCCGCCCGGTGAACCCGCCACCAAGAAACCCGATTAAGTCCGTCGGGTTGCGGAAACGACTGGGTTCCGAAAGGAAAGGCTAGTCCGGCAGGCCTGCGATTTTCGCCGTCGCTTCCCACAGGCGTCGCGCCGCGGCGTCGTCTTGGGCGGCTCTTGAGGGGTTCACAGGACGGCACTTATGGAAGTACTTGCCGGTCACGCCGGCGACCTCGGGGGACGACGCAAGGTACACGATTGTTTCCGCGCCCTGCTCGGGAGTAAGGGCAAAGTGCTTGCCGACGCCCACTCCGAAAGAAATCAGTCCGCCGCTCTGGTCGCCGAAGCGAGTGGCCACGAATCCGGGATGCAAACAATTGGCCGCCACGCCCGTACCTTGAAGCCGCCGCGCGAGTTCGCGAGTAAAGAGGATGTTGCACAGCTTGGAGCGCCCGTACACTTTGAAGCCGGGCCCTCCGTATCGCAGCGATTGCCAAAAGCTGCCGCGGTAAGCTTTTTCAGATTGCAAGTCGTCAAAGTCGAGCGTAGCAGGCTCGTGCGCATCCGAAGCCGTACTCACGATTCGTGCCGGCGCGGAGGCCGTGAGCCGCTCCAGCAGGCCCTGGGTCACAACAAAATAGGACAGGTGGTTCAGGGCAAAGGTGCGCTCTAAACCATCTGCGGTGACCTGGCGCGAGCCGAAGAGAGCGCCGGCGTTATTAATCAGCACATCGATCCGGGGCTCAGCGCCCGCGATCTCCGACGCTACTCGCTTCATTTCGCCGAGGCGCGAGAGATCGGCATAGTGAATAGTGTGCTCGACTCCAGGCGCACACGCTTGGAGGTTTTTCAGGGCGGGATCACCGCGTTGCAGGTCGCGCGCGATCTGGACAATGCGCGCGCCCATTCTCGCAAGATTCTCCGCTGCGACCTTTCCAATGCCGGATGTCGCACCGGTGATAACCACCACCTTGCCTTGCATGTCTTGGTTCATATGCAGTTTTCCTGAAACAAACAACCCTCACGAGCATCCTAGCAAAGAGAAGTCCAGGTTGTCACTTGTTCAACGCAAAACCGGTGGGGACGGGAACTTTGTTGATTCCGGGCACGTAGAAGGTGTGAAGGAATCAGCCGGATGTCATCCTGAGCGAAGCGAAGGATCGCCGCAGTTTCCTACAGTTTGATGATGTACGAACAACTGCAGAGATCCTTCGCTCCGCTCAGGATGACACTCTTTCACAGCGACGTACGCTTAGGAGGAGGTTGAGGCATGCGCGTTTTTCTCGTCACGCTGGCGATTTCGACGGTCGCGGGCGTAGCGCTTTGGCAGTTTGGTCTGGCCCATAGAATCTGGCCTTCCCATCCCTTTCTTGCCACTGTGGTTGCCGCCGCCGGTTCCGGCATCGCAGCGCAGTTGGCCGCATCCCATGATCCGGTCACGGCTCGAATTGTGCACGAACCGGGATTCAGCGTCATCGGAATCTCCACTCGCACCACCAACGCCATCGAAATGTCGGGCCGAGGCGTCATTGGGAAAGAGTGGGATCTCTTTATGAAAGAGGGACTGCTTGGCAAGATTCCCGAGCGCGTGGACGCCAATATTCTCGCCCTCTACACTGATTATGAGAGCGACCACAGCGGCGCCTACACTTTCCTATTGGGTGCCAAGGTGAGCTCGGCAGGGAACGTGCCTCCGGGAATGGTGCTCAAAGAAGTTCCACCCGGCAAATACGCTGTCTTCACCTCCGCACGGGGTCCGGCGGCAAAAGTCGTCCCGGAATCCTGGCAGCACATCAATTCCTTGCCGAAGTCCGCGCCGGGAGGAGACCGGACATATCAGGCTGATTTTGAAGTGTACGGGCCGAGTGCCGCTGATCCGCAGCATGCCCAAGTAGAGATCTATGTCGGGATACGGTAAGAAGGCCTGTATTAGCCTGTCACTTCTTCGAGTAGATGACTTTTCCACCGCGGATCGTGTAGCGCACGTTCGCAAACGCCGTCGCGTCCTCCGCCGGGTCGCCACCAAGGACAACCAGATCGGCATCCATCCCTTTCGCGATGCGGCCGGTGCGGCCCGAGTATCTGAACCGGCGCGCCGGGTTCGTGGTGAGAGAGGCGAGGATGTGCCGGAAATCCATCCCAGCCCGCGACATCAGGGTGTACTCGAGCGCCGTGTCGTAATGATCGGTGTAACCGATATCGGTACCGAACAGGATCTCCCCGCCCGTCTGGGAGTAAGCGCGCAGTTCCGCGACCATTTGGGCGAGCCAACCCTCGCGATTCTGGTCAGAGAGCCCTCCCTTGCGCGCTTCGAAATCAAACAGCGTCAGAGTGGGTATGAGCGCCATATTTGCCCGCTTCAGCCGTGCGACGAAATCCGGCGTCCAGGGCGATGACTGGGGGACAGTGTGCGCCAGAATATCGACACCGCTCTCGATCGAGACGTCCACGCCCTCCACGTTCTGCGGATGCGCAAATACCGGCATGGAGTGGCGATGCGCTTCCGCAACCGCCGCCTTGGCGATAGCCAAGGGCAAAACCGCAACCTTGCCTTCTCCCTGGTAAGAACCGGCAAACAACTTGATGCCATTAGCGCCTTTCGCGGCATGATCGCGCACCAATGCGATCGCCTGATCTGGGGTCTCGGTCGGCAGGATCGAGATGTGATTGGCGCGCAGAAAATCGCGTACATACACCGGCGCGATCGTCCAGATTGGCTCGCCAACGGTAAACACATGGGGGCCGCGAAGCTCGCCGCTTTCGATGCGGCGGCGCAACTCGAGGGTATTGTCCAGTATTGAGGAGATGTCGAAGACGGTGGTGAATCCCCACCGGTTGAACATCGCGTCCAACTGTTCGTCCAGGTCTTGAGCGCGGGCCTCGTGAATATGGACCAAAGCAGGAGTTAAGACGTGGACATGGCTGTTCCAGAAACCTGGGGTCACGACCCATCCCTTGCAATCCATCACCGTCGCGCCACCTGGGATCTTGACCGAAGGGCTCGGGCCGGCGGCGAGGATAAGTCCGTCGTGTACGACGATTGAGCCGTTCTCGATGGGGGGTTCAGTGGGGGAGGGATAAATCTTCGCTCCGACAAGAGCCAAGTCGGAGGCGCCGCATGGACGTGCTGCAAAAACCAGCAGACCCAGAATAAGGAAGACAACCAGCCGTATGCGCATATCAGCAATATACGCCCTCGGCGTCCGGGTGAAAACCTCCTTTGACTGTCATTCCGAGTCCACATGGACCTGCGGCGCATCCAACGACATGAAAGTGGCTGTCATCCTGAGCGACGCGAAGGATCTGCAGTTCCGGTCCGACGCGAACCAATGCAGATTCTTCGCTTCGCTCAGAATGACAGACTTTCGAGAGAGTGCCCATGGGCTCGCAGCGCGGGGGTGACGCCGCTGATTCTAACGCGCGGCGGGCACCTGGTTCGCCTTCGCCACCTCGAGAATCGGCCCGGTGAATCGGTCGTATTTCTTCAAGGTTGCTTCGTCATGAGCCGCTAGTGCAGTTCGCACTGCTTGGATCGACGCTGGGGTTACGATTTCAAGCCGGCCCACAAAAACGCGAGTGAACTGGGCGGGCACAGGTTCGATTGTCACCGGCAGGATGTTATCGACAAAACCGCCCGGCACGATGTAGATCAGGCGGCTGCCTTCTTCGAACCAGGAATCACGCCAAGTCCGCATCATGGCGCTCGCTTCGTCTGGATAAAGGCCTCGCTCGACCAGAATCCCTTCCAACTCTGCGCACAAAGATTCGACTCTATCGGTCAGTGCGGGCGGATCCAGAACCGTCTCATCCGTGAGCGCGCCGCCGGAACGATAGCCAACTGCTTCACCCCGGCGCTCAAAAAGAACGATCGCCGGAACCTCCTCTTGGCCGAGATCCTTCACCCATAATCTCCCATCGGAGTCCAGTTCGGCGGATAGCGGCAGCGGAGAAGCTGAGACGCCCCGGTAGAACAGGAATTTTTCCTGCTGGTCGCCCTGCGGCGTCGTCACGCTCACCGGCGAGGAGGCGGTTTCTCGGGCGGTGTAGTAGCGGCTCTCCCGATCCTCGCGAGGAAAGTCCGTGACCACAGGCGGGGAGATGGACACGCTATCCCATGCAATGGTTCCATTCATCGGCAACTGGTCCAAACCGGTGTTGCGGAGAACTCCGCCGGGCTCAACGCGCCGAGCGTGGGGATACCATTCGGTGATGATTCCCTTGTCAAAGGTGACCTTGACTGACACCTTCACTTCCCGCGGAGAGTAGAAGTACATCACCGGCGTCTCCATACGAATCGTGCCACGTAACCCCAGTTTGAAGTCCGTGCTGCTGAAATGTTCCACGAATCCCGGGAGGTCTGTGGCTCCCGTTGAGGGCAAGGGCTGCCATTCGACCGCGTGACCGTTCTTGCCGGCAATCGCAGTGAACGTCCCCCACTCGTGAACCGTGAGGTCCGGCAAATTCAGTCCCCCTGCAACAAGCCAGCTCGCAATACAAATACCCGCGAACTCGACTGCGACCAAGAAAGCTAACCTTCGGGGCATCAGCGTTCTCCAGAAAGACTGCCTCAATCCTGAGCTCATCACTTTGACCTCCTGCTCTGAAAACGCGTAGGGGTAGGGCTTGCCCTACCCTCGTCGGTGCCAGCGGAAATGCGGGGACGGCAAGCCGTCCCCCTACAAGCGGCACGCCATGGCGTGCCCCTACGCTTTAGAGCGCAGAGAGCATCTGGCCATTAAACCTGGAAGCCAGATTCCGTGCCAAAAGAGGATCGCTACCTGAGCCTGCCAACGCCTTCTGTAGGTGTGCCTGGTGATCGCTTGCCGGGCCCTCCAGGGTGATGAGCGCGGCGGCGAATTCCATCTCCGGATCGGACGCGCGCAGGCGGATGGCCTTCTTCACGTAGTTATAGCCATCGAGGGCCCGGGCGGGATTTGGCTCGTCCTTGCCCATCCATTGTTTGTAAGTCTCAGCCAGGTAACCAAAGTCGAACCAAGCCAGAGCGTCAGGGCGGCCAGCGGCGTCGGAATCAACGGCGCGCAGGTGAAGGCGCGTGAGCAGCTCTTTCGCCACTTGCGGGTTCTGCCGGGCGAACAATGTGGCCCGGCGAAGAGTCTCCATGCGCACCAACACCGGCGTGCCCGGTGTGAGGATTGCGAGAGTGTCCCGAGTCAGGTTCGTCACATCATATTCCCCTTTCTCTTTCTGGTTCCAATCCAGCAAAGGCAGCGACTTCGCCTGGCCGATGTCAATGGGGTGGCAGATCAAAGGCGGTCCCGCTTTTACCGATGCTGCAAATCCCAGCAAGGCCGCCGTCATGCCGATGACCGTGCGCGAAAACAGACGTGATTTCATGTTCTGAAGCCTCCTTGTATTGTTTTTTAGCCCTACGTCCAAAGAGACGCCTCAAAAGAGTCGAGTGTTAACAAAGCGCCTGCCCTGGCAGATCCACTGACAGGCAACTTACGCACGGCTGAGGTGAAAATTGAGGGAAGTCAGAAGGTGGGTAATCGCGAGGCGGCCTGCCTGGCTGCTACTTTGCGATTGCCTGCGGCGTGGCGCCAGACCACGAACGCTCCCAGTAGCGCCAAACCGAGATATCGTCAAACCCGAGGTCGTTCCACCACCGATCCAGCATGCGCTGGTCAAGGCGCAGAATACCTGCTTGAGTAACGCCGGATGGTAGCGGAACAAACTCTACCAAGCGGTTGAAGACTTGGGCCCGTTGTGGCTCATCGACTCGCGACAGCAGGTGCCATAGAGTGAGTGCGTCACGCTGGCGTGCCTGCGAAAGCACGATGCCGAGATCGGCAATGCGTTGCTGCGGGGTGGGGTCTTCAAAATCGAACCTCGTTAGCGCAGAACGCAATTCCGAAGACGCATCCTCGAAATAGGGAGTGCCGGGACCGGCTTTCGGCTTCGTCAGGCAGGCGGCTCCCGCAGGAATAAAGGACTCGCGCCCATTCAGTTTAAACCCCACCCATCCGAGCGAGGTGCGCACGAGCCCGGCTCCTGTGTCGTCCACCTTCAAGGTATACGCACAGCCCAAATCCACCGCCATTGCGGACGGAGTATCGACCACGAATTGGCCCGGAGGCGCCCAGATAAAAGTGTGGATTGTGCCGAGATCGAGAGCAATCCGCTTCAAGCCCGAGCCCATGTTCAACAGCCGCAGGCGTGTACCGGGATCTACCTCGATCTGGCCAATCTCTTCATCCCGAAGTCTTGCCCGAGCCTGTGGGCCCGTTTCGAGGGTTTGGCCGACGCCGAGCCGGCTCTTTCCTTCTTTCTCGCTGACGGCCTTACGCCCCAATCGAGGGGTGCCCTCCATGACCGAGACATCCCATCCCGCGGCGGTGTCGCGGTTCGGCTTCCTTTCGTACACCCGCACCGTTATGACGCACACGGCCGCCACTGCAGCCACCGCTGCCAGAGCCAGAACCCATCGCGGCCGGCGAGGCATCATCCACCATCTTGTGGCGGGCGAGAGTTCAGGGAATACCGGCCTGGGCCGGTGCGATTGAAATCTCTCGAGCAATGCTTCCAGCCTTTGAATTTCAGGGTCAGGCTCGCCTGACCTGTCCCATAAATAGTCGTTCCCCATCGCGTGGACTTCTTTCTTTGCTTCGTTGTTTCCCGCATTCATGATTACGGCCCTTCCTGTCCTGACCTGCCGGGACTGGGGCTCAGTATGGCGCGGAGCTGCTGCATCCCCCGGTGCAGGTTGACGCGCACTGAGCCGGCCGTCAGGCCGGTGCGTGCAGCGATCTCCGGGCCGGTCATGCCTTCCACAAGGCGCAGAATCAAAGGCTCCCGATAGGCGTCCGGCAGAGTTTTGATCGCGTCCAAAATCAGGTTCGCGGAAGCTTCCTGATCGCCGCGGCTCACGCGCATCTCTATTTCTTCCTCGGCCACATCCACGGCCAGTTGCTCCTCGGGGGCCGATCGGCGGTAGTGATCTTTGGCCAGATTGCGTGCGATGGCTGCGAGCCACGCCCCAAAGCTTCCGACTTCACGCAGCGTTGACAGCCGGCGGAGCGCCAGTACGAAGACATCCTGAACCAAATCGTCCACCGCCGCGATGGGGGCCTTCGCCAGCATGATTCCGTGGACCATCCGGGCGTACCGGTCGTAAAGGAGGCCGAATGCGGCGCGGTCCCCGCCGCGCGCCGCACACACTAACCTGGCGTTCTCGGAGAGTTCCAGTTGTTCCCCCACAAGCTGGCCTCCCAAGCCCGCAGTGAGCATTTCAAAACCCTCTTCCAGACTTGAGCCCATCGCTAGTCAATCCTTTATCTAGTATAGATGATTGGATGAGCAGAACTGTTAACAGCCGATCCGTTCGAAAATAGGAAGGGTTCTGGTATGGTTTCCACGAACCGCCGTGGGAATGAGCGACGGCCACGGATAGAGGTTCGCGCCTCGACAGTGGAAGAAGCAGGGTTTGGTGAAAGTATGGCACTTACTGGGACGAACTGGGTGTCGACTTGGCGTAATCCAGGACCCACCGCGGCGGGTCCGGTTCTAATCTGCCGTTTACTGTCACATTCCGCTCTTTGGCCCAGCGATATCCCCACATCGGCCCGTACTTGGTGACGTACGTGTCGGGGGTTTGGTAGGCAGCGTCAGACTGTGCTGCACCCAGGGACACGAACTTATAGTTCTGCGCCTCGAAGAGCTGAAGCACTTGCTCGATCACGTCGGCGTTAAGCCGATTGTCGTGCAAGAGCATCACCTGCGGAGGCTCGTAGCCGAAGACCTGTTTGTTGAGGGCGGCGTAATACTTGATCTCAGCATCGGTGTAAGCCAGATAAGCGAGGCGTAGCCTTTGAGCGGCTGCGTCGTCACTCCTTGCGATCATCCGGACGTACGCATGGTTGAAGATATAGTCGGAATTGTCGATTGTGCATGTGGCCAGCCGGTATCCACGCTGAGAAAGAAATGCGGTAATAGCATTCTTCTTCGCCTCCGTGTCACCCGTGTGGTTGAAAGGAAACCGGAAAAACGCAGGCTTCTTTCCGGCCTCTCTCATGAGCGGTCCGATCTCCCACTCGCCGCGCACAACCTCTTGCTCAAATTGTTCAGGCGAGAGACTGTTGATATCAGAATGAGAATAGGTGTGATTCCCGAGATCAAATCCCTGGTGTACCCACTCCTTGAGTATCAAAAATCCGGACGCGCCGAACGATTCAACAACCTGCTGGATCACAAAACCCGTGACCGGAACTTGGTGGGTGACAAAGGCAGTCAATAGCTTGCGATTGGCGTTCACAGCCGCAGGCGCCTCTCTCGAAACATTCTGCGGTGTGGCGGTGCCACCGGCATACGGCAGATCGTCAACCGTGATCGCTACTCTACCGCCTTGGGCAAACGCACTCGCCGACGAGAGTACAGCCAGCGCGACAGATGCGCAAAGCAACTGCAAGCCACGCATGTTCAGAATCTAATGGGCAGAAGGGGACAAGTCAATTGGAAAGCGCCGCTCCCAATGACCCGTCAGGGTCGAGCCCTAGGCAGGAACCAGTGCCAGCGACTTGATGATCTCAAAGAGTTCTTTGGGTTGAACAGGCTTGCAGATGTAGGCGTCCATTCCAGCGGCGAGGCAGTGTTCACGATCACCTTTCATAGCATGGGCAGTCATGGCGATGATCGGAATATGGGTTTGCGCCGCTCCTTCCTTGGCGCGGATGGCTGCGACGGCTTCATAGCCATCCATATCCGGCATGGAAACGTCCATGAGGACCAAATCGAACTTCTCCTTTTCCAGTTCTTCCAGGGCTTTGCGGCCATTATTGGCCACCACCACACTGTGACCGTGTTTTTCCAGAAGCCGGCACACCAGTACCTGGTTGACGACATTGTCTTCGGCCAGCAGAATGCGCAGGTTCTGACGGGCTTCGCGCAAAGAGTGACGGGTAACCAGAGGACCTTCGTGAGGTTGTTGATCCTTGGTCGCCAAGACATTGAGTACAGCGTCGAAGAGTTGCGACTGGACGATCGGTTTGACCAGATAGGCGGCGATGCCTAACTCCCGGCAGCGCGCCGCGTCACCCCTTTGCCCGGCCGAAGTCAGCATCATGATGGTAATCTTGCCCGAGTCGGTTTGCTGACGGAGGCGTTGCACCAGCGTGAAGCCGTCCATGCCCGGCATCTGCGCGTCCACCAGCAGCAGGGCATAGCCGACGCCCCGGCGATCGGCTTCCTGGAGCATGGTGATGGCTTCCGCTCCGCTGGGCGCCAACTCCGGCCGCATGCCCCAGTGGCGCAGCATCTCTCCCAGAATGCGACGGTTGGTCAGATTATCATCCACCACCAGCACCGGCAGCCCGGCTAAGTCCACGCGCTCCAGCGGCTCCATCGCCACCGCGCCCTTCGCCGTCCGCACCGGTACCGTGAAGTGGAAGCGGCTGCCTTTCCCCAATTCGCTCTCCACCCACATCCGACCGCCCATCATCGTCACCAGCCGCAGGGAGATGGTCAGCCCCAGCCCCGTGCCTCCGAAGGTACGCGTCGTGGAACCATCGGCCTGGGAGAAGGCTTCGAAAATGAGCTTCTGCTTCTCGGGAGCAATGCCGATGCCGGTATCCCGCACCGTGAAGTGCAACAGCGCCTGATCCGGAGTTCCGGACTCCAAAACCACTTCCAGGCTCACGTCGCCGCGCGGCGTGAATTTGATGGAGTTGCCGACCAGATTGATGATGATCTGGCGCAGCCGCGTGGGATCGGCCACCACCATCTCCGGCACCTCGGGGTGAATATCGCAAGTCAGCTCGAGGCCCTTCTCGTCGGCCCGCAAGACCAACAGCTTCAGGGTATCATTCAGGCTGTCGCGCAACTTGAAGCGAATCGGGTCAAGGTCGAGCCTGCCGGCCTCGATTTTGGAGAAGTCCAGGACATCGTTGAGGACAGTAAGCAAGGCGTCGGCTGAAGTTTTGGCCATTCCCAAGAATTCCCGCTGCTCGGCGGTCAGTTCCGTTTCCAGGGTCAACTCGGTCATCCCCAGGATGCCGTTGATGGGGGTGCGAATCTCGTGGCTCATGTTGGCCAGGAACATACTCTTGGCGCGGCTGGCGGCCTCCGCGCCCTCTTTGGCCTTTTGCAGCTCCAACTCCGTCCGCTTGCGCTCCACGATTTCTTTCTGCAACTCCTCGGTCCGATCCTTCACGCGGACCTCCAACTCCTTTTCGTGCGCGCGGATCGCCCGGATCCGGAGCCGATATCCCCCAACCGCCGTGACCAGCAGCAACAGTCCGGAAAAGGTGTAGAACCAGAGCGTTTGGTAGAAATGCGGCTTGAGATAAAGGTCCACAGCCGCGCCTTCCTGGCTCCAGTTCCCTTCCTCGTTGCGTGCGATCACCCGAAACCGGTAACGGCCGGGAGGAACGTTTGTGTAAGAGGCGATGCGACGTGCTCCGGCGTCGACCCAGTCCCCGTCGAAACCTGTCAACTGGAACTTGAATTGTACCCGGCCGGGCGCGGAAAAACTGAGACCGGTGTAGCGGAACTCAAGTCTGTTCTGCCCTGGCGGCACCTCGATGTACCCCGACTCCGGCACTGGCTTGCCATCAATCAAGAGCTGCTCGATCATGACCCGGGGCGGGTGCTCGTCAACCTTCAGGTGGGCCGGGTCAACCACGGCGACCCCTTTGAGGGTGGGGAACCACAAGCTCCCATCCTTGGCTTTCCACCCGGCAGGCTGAAAGCCGCCATTGCATTCGCGGCTGGCCATTCCGTCGGATTTGCCATAGGAAATGCACTGAATAGACTTGATCTTCCCTTCCGCAAATTCGTTCAGATCCTTCTTGCTGGCACGAAAGACACCCCTGTTGCAACTCATCCAGAGATTACCCTGGTCATCCTCGAGGATCTGGAATACGATGTCGTCAAACATTCCTTGCCGAGTGGTGTAGGCGGTGAACTTGCCGTCCTTGAATCGGCTCAGCCCGCCAGAACATGACCCAATCCAGAGCGTTCCCTCGTGGTCCTGATAAATGGCGCACGTTTCGTCGTTCGCCAAGCCGTCTTTGGTGGTGTAGGTTCGAAAGCTGTCGCCCGCCATCGCGACGAGTCCCTTCTCCGTGGCAATCCAGAGCGTGCCTTTAGGATCCCGGTAAAGGGCCCTGACGACATCGGAAGGCAATCCGTTGCGGGTTGAACAGAGGGTGAATTTCCCGTCTCGAAGGCGATTGAGCCCGCCGCTCCGCGTGCCAATCCAGAGGGCCCCCTGTGGGTCCTCAAGCAGCGCTGTTATGGAATCATTGGAGAGGCCGTTTTTGGTGCTGTAGGAGGTGACTTTGTCGTTGTAGATCCTGGCCACTCCGGCACCTTTGGTTCCCACCCAAAGGCTTCCGTCGTGGCTTTCGAGAACACTCAATACTTCATTTTCCGGTAGACCTGTCTTGCTGGTATAGGTGGTGACCTTCCCAGCTTTGAACCGGGCCAATCCGCCGCTTGCCGTTCCTATCCACATGCTGCCATCGTGGCCTTCATAAACGGCATCGACCCCTCCCAAGTGCAATCCTGGATCATTGCCATAGGTGACGAAGCTAGCGTCCTTCAATCGAACCAAACCGCCGCCAAACGTGCCGAGCCAAAGGCTGCCCTCGTCATCTTCCATAATCGCAGAAACCGTGTCGTTCGATAGGCCCTCCTTGGTGGTAAAAGCCGAGACCATTCCGTCTTGGATACGCTCCAACCCATGACCGTCTGTCCCAACCCATAATGTGCCCTGGTGGTCTTCAACGAGCGAGATCACACGGTTTCTCTCTGCACCCTCGTGCCCGGGGAGGGCCTGCAATTGGCCATCTCGCATCTGGCATAATCCGCCGCCCGTTCCGACCCATAAGCTGTGCCCTCGGCCTGAACCCAACGACCAAACGACATTGTTGGGGAGCCCATCTTTCGTGGTGTAGAGAGTGAACTTTCCGTCCTTGAGCCGGTTGAGGCCGTGGTTCGTGCCAATCCAAAGGCTTCCATCGTCGGTTCCCATCAGTGCCCAAACGAAATCGTCCGACAAGCCGTCTTTGGTCGTGTAACGCGAGAATTTGCCGTCCTTTAAGCGCCCCAGTCCATGCCCTTCCGTTCCAATCCAGAGACTTCCGTCATCGGTCTCACATAGTGCCAGGACAGTGTCATTGGAAAGCCCGTCCGGGGTGGGATAGGCCGTGAACTTTCCATTCTGTAATCGATAGATGCCGCCTGCGTCCGTGCCGATCCACAGACTGCCATCACGGCCTTCGTGCAACTTGTGAATAAAACCGCTGGTGAGCTCAGGCGTGTTAGATTGGTCGAACACGGTGAAGCGAATTCCATCGAAGCGAACCAAACCGGCCTCGGTTCCCAGCCAGATATATCCGTCTCGCGTCTGAGTGATCGTTGTCACGTCATCTTCAGGCAACCCGTCCTCTTGCTGCCACAATTCGTGGACATACTGCGTCAAGGTCTTGATTGGCATCAGGGCTTGGGCCGGAGTGTTCCAAAAGCAAAAGAAGATTGTCAGCAGCAGACATGCCCTTGCCAGGGCTGAAATGCATCGAAGTGAACTACCGGCTGGCATGTTCTTTTGTGCACTTTCCGACGTTGGCGGCAGGATTGACCTCTCCTGGTTACACGCGCTCGTCTCCCAATTCTCTGCTTGCACCGGCCTGGATTCTAACTGTGAGAACATCCGCGTTCAACGGTACTTCAGTACGGTCAATACGCACCGGCCCGATCGAGCCCACGTGCAGGTTCCACTAGTGTACCCTCCGCGGAATTGGAAGCGAAAACCGCAGGCTGGGGCCGGCCTCGTCGAGCGATTGCGCAAACTCCGAACCCGTTACCGGCAGGCCGAAAAGGGTACCCTGCACTTCGTCGCACCCATGTTCTTTCAAGAAGGCGAATTGGGATTCCGTCTCCACACCTTCGGCGACGACTCGGATGCCTAAGTTGTGCGCCATCGCGATGATACCGAGGATTATTGCCGAGTCGTCCGCATCTTGGGGGAGATCTTGCACAAACGACCGGTCAATCTTGAGTGCGTCCACCCGGAACCACCGAAGCAGACTTAAAGAGGAGAATCCGGTCCCAAAATCGTCGATGGAGAGCCTCACGCCCAGTTCGCTGAGCTTCTGAAGCACTACCTTGGCCCTTGGAACATCCTCGACGATGGCGCTTTCCGTGAGCTCCAGTTCCAAGCTCTGAGGGCTCAGACCGGTTTCTTCCAGCAAACTGGAGATGAATTCGGAAAGGTCGCTGCGTTGAAATTGTCGCGCCGAGACGTTGACTGCGACTGGGACCAGAGGCAGTCCGACGGTTTCCCAGGCTTGGATCTGGCGGCAGGCCTCTCTCAACACCCATTCCCCGATCGGGATGATGAGTCCCGTTTCCTCAGCGAAGGGGATGAATCTTTCCGGCGGCACGGAACCTAAACCCTCTGCGTTCCATCGGAGCAGGGCCTCGACCCCGGCAAGACGGCCGGATTGAGCTTCGAGCTTAGACTGAAAGCAGAGCTTCAGTTCTCCCTGCTCGACCGCACGACGCAGCCCGGCCTCGATCTTCATCCGCTCGATGCACATCCGAGTCAGCGATTTTGTATAGAATTCGAAAGTGTTTTTCCCTTTTTGTTTGGCCAGATACATGGCCGCGTCGGCATTTCGGAGAAGCGTTTTCAGATCCTCGCCGTCCGACGGGGACACAGCAATGCCGATGCTGGCTGTGGCGAAGAGTTCGTGCCCTTCAATCACAAAGGGTGCCTCGAGGGCGCTCATAATGCGCTGTACGACCAACAAAGCGTCCCGCTCCTTCTGAAGATTGAACAGAAGGATTGCAAATTCATCACCACCGAAGCGGAAGACAGGGGGGGTCGAGGTTTGCGCGCCGGGCCGGGATATCAGGTCACCAGCGCGCACGCATTGAGAGAGCCGGTCAGCGGCCTGCCGCAATAGCTTATCCCCCAAGCTATGCCCCAAAGAATCGTTGATGGACTTGAAATTGTCGAGGTCGAGAAACAGCAGCGCAAGCGGCCTCTTGCTTCTTCGCGCCTGACGCAATCCCTGTGCGATGTGTTCGGACATCATCCGGCGATTGGGAAGACCGGTTAGTCCGTCGTAGTAAGCCAGATATCGTATTCTTGCTTCTACTTGCCGCCGCTCGGTCAGATCCTGGAGTGTTCCTTCCACCTCCCTCGGACGGCCACGCCCGTCAAAGCTGACCTCAGCTTGCTCCGCCACGACGCGCAACGCTCCATCGGGCAGCAAGAGGCGGTATTCAATCTCGTACTTCTCTTCACCCCGCAACGCCGCCTGGAACAATTGCAAGACGTGGTCGCGATCCTCGGGATGAATAACCTTGGCCATGAGCTCGCGCTTTGCGGGCTGGTCCTCAAGGCCAAAACCAAAGATCCTGCACACCTCATCAGAGAAAGACCACCGGTCCTCGCTGACGTCCCAATCCCAATGTCCTAACCGCGCCATCCGTTGGGCCTTGGCGAGTCTTGCCTCGCCGGCCTTCAACGCACGGTAGGTCTGGCTGGCACGCAGCAAGTATCGAACGCGGTGGCCGAAGAGCGTCCAATTCACGGGCTTGGGCAAGAAGTCAGTTGCTCCAGCTTCAAAAGCCCGGTTGACGGACTCAATGTCGTCGCGCCGGGTGACCATCACGATGGGCGTGTCTTGCCCCTGAGGTAAACGGCGGAGAGCCTTACAGGCTTCAAAACCGTCCAGGTTGGACGCGTCCATATCCATCACGACGAGATCGGGCGGCGTCTCCGTGAACCTCTGAAGCGCTTTTGACTCATCTTCCGCTTCAATAACCTCGAAGCCGACCTGATCAAGCGATTCCCGAAAGAGGGCTCGTAAAGTTACGTCATCAGCAATAATGAGGATTACTGACCGCCGCTCGAGCTTTTCCGGACTGGACATCTGCGACTCCGCCCAGCTTTCCTTCTAGCGTTTTTACAAACTGACTACCGTCTTTCTTGATCCATTCCAACAGGGTTAAGACTCATACCGGGGAATTCGTACGACCTGCGCCTTCAAGTTCCTGCTCGGGGTAATCTTGCACTTGTAAGCTGGACTATACCCACTAAGATAGGGGTTCTCAATGGTACTAAGGTCCTGAGAAAACGCCACTCCGCATGTCGGCCGCTGGGCGCCGCTGATCCGGCAGGGTCGGTACTTGGGTTTATGCCGTCATTTTGCAGGCGGCGGGAAGGCTCTGGCCAGCATTAGGTCCAATCCCGGCGAAATTCTCTCAGTGATATGGGCGACATAGAGCGCTGTAACGATGGCGGTAAAGACATCCATCGTATAGTGGATCCTCAAAACGAGCACAGTTGTGGCCTCGAATACGACGCTGAAAACGGCTACACCCTTAAGCCACGGGCGGCCCCGGCGAGTTAACTCCGTCGCGGCGAAAACGGCGATGGCCGTATGCGCTGAAAAGAAGAAATCACTAGAAACGCCGTACGTCACCAGCAAGGATGGGAAGCCAGGGTAGTGCCAAATCATATTGTTGGGTATCGGCAGCGCACAAAGAGCTTGCATCACCTGGCGCAACCCGAGGACCATTGCCAGGCCGAGCAGCGGGCGGACGCTCTGTCCAAAGAGCCACTCGAGAAGGATAAAGACCGCCAGTATATCAACCAGCCCCGAACTGATGATGAGCAGGCCGTTGGCGGCTGTGGGATGTTCGATCAGGTACTGGTTCAAGGGTGTGAACAAAAGGTGCATGCCATCGCCGATTCCGGAAGAGAGAGGCCGTTGGCCGATCAGGGCCTGGGTTCCAAACCAAGCCGCGACGCCGATTCCGGCCACGATCAGCCGCAGTGCAAAAAGCGTAGCCCTGCCGTCCCGCACAGTGTCAATCACCAGATGTAATCTGCTCTTGGTAGTAACCGCCATGGCGTTCTCCTGACGGCAGCAGCGAGTATCGTTCCGCGCGGACTCTGCGGCCGTCGCCCTCCTCTGCCAATCTACTTCCAGGGGAATCGAGAGCCGGCGCGGATGACAATATCAGCGCAAGTATTCCAATTCAACTGTGGGATATTCGGAGAGATCCGTTTCAGTCATCCGGGAATCAGCGTTTCACGCTTTGCGCGATGAAGCCTTTGGTCAGCTCGCCGCCCGTCCTGAAAATGACATACTCGTCGGCGGGCAATTGCGCGCTCTGTGCTTTCACCGTGCTGAGCGCGTCGTTACCTGCAACCACCAGAACCATGTGCGCGGGGTCGAGCGGGTTCTCCGCGGCGAGAATCAGGGCTTCGCGTTCGCTGGCATGTACCTTTCCGTCGATCTTGAAAGCTGCGCCCTCGTAATCGAGACCAAGTTTGCCCACCCATAGATCCAGGGCGGAGTTGGCCTCCGGGCGGCCCACAAAGACCACATCGTGATGGCGCAGCATTTCCTCAGAGGCTTCAAAGTCCTTGTAGATGGGAACCTCGCTTTCGTAGTGATCCAGGAAGTGATTCTGCATCTGTTCGGCGGCGTAGCGGTTCGCACCGGCTTCGCGCTCCGTGCCGTAGACGATCACGGCCGAGGAGAGGCGGCGCCAGATTTCGTTGGTGAGGTAAGCGGGACCGGCAGGAGGGTCGACAGTTTCGAATCGAACCCCGGCCTTTTGGAGGAAAGATTCCGCCGTGACAGGCTTAGTCGTGTTAGCTGCGAAATAGTCATTCATCAGCTTGAGGAAAGCCTCGTCGCCCATTTTGCGGCGCAACGAATCCAGAAATAGCACTCCGCGAGTTTGCTCGCGACGGAGGTGGCTCAACGGCGTGTCAGGGATGAGTGCCAGGCCCCGCATAATGGTGCGTTGGGCATTCAGGGCTTCCTCTACATCGCCCGATTGGAGCACCCGCCGGTATTGGGCTGAACCGGCAACGAACCAGTCGTCGGCATCGGAGGCAGGCAGAATCCAACCCTTCCAGAGCCGGCCTTCGTACGACGGCGGGTCCGTCGCAGCGTTTGTCGGCGGAGGGTCGAGCGCTGCCGTAAGTCGAAGTTTTTCGTTTTGTTGAATTGTGGAGAGCAGGCTTGCCGAGGGCTCGGCGTCAAACAGGTAGTAGCCCGACGGGTACAGGCCATCATCGTTGGCGTAGTCCCATTTATGGGGCAGCCATTCTCGCTGGTTGGGTTTGCCGATCTCTGCCCAGACCATGAGGCGATTGGCCATATCGGCGGTGGTGACTTTGGCGTCCATGGTGATCGAGCTGACCAGTGGCGCGGTGCGGAAAGCCAGGAAGCCGAACTGCTCATCGATCTGGCCACGATACTTTCGATAAAGCTCCTGCCAGGCGAGGTCGCGCGGCCCCGGGGAATAAGGGATGAAATCAGGGTCGCCTTTGGGATCTGGGTAGTCCTCAAGGCGAACGTCGAGATCTTTGCCGTTGTTGTCGCCCCAGTAGAAGCCGGGTGTTCCGCCGAACCATTCGTTTTTGGAACTTCGCCAAAGCCGGGTGTGGTTCGTGCCGAGATCGTAGATGGCAATCTCGTTCGTTTTGGCGTCCCCCATAATCCATTCATTCGTGTAGAGGCCGTTGTTGCGAGTTCCGAGATAGCGCACCACATTGTCGATGTTGCTGCTGTATTGAATCGCCATGCGCGCGCGGAAGGCCACCGGCGTGCCCTGGGGGTTGAAGGGGGTCTGCTCGATCGTGGTTTCAGTGAGCACGATGCCCGCATCGTTCTGGTACCAATCCGTGCCGCTTTCGATGCCGCCGGGATAACTCTGGATGAGCATGCGATGGCCGGCGGCCGGCTTGATATCGAGCAGGACGTTGGTTTGCTCGGCGAGCGTCAGCGGCCACCAGGTGACATGTCCAATCACCATTTTGCCGTCGCGTGTGGCGGGCCCGGTGGCGGCAAACGAGCTGCAATGATCGACCGCGGCATCGTGCCTGGCGTAGGGCGGTGCATCAAAATCGAGGCCCTCCAGCCCCGTGGGCGTGGTGGCGACGGCGGAAGACAACTCGCCCATCTCGACCGTGGTGTTGGCCACGACGATGTCCAGCAAATCGATGCGCCGGTTCTGCCAGCGGGCGCCGGCGTCGGAAGCGCCTTCCGCGATGCCCCGCATCTCCTCCAATATTTCGCGGTCGAAGCCGCGTAGGAAAAGAGCGTTGGCGGTGGTGCGATAGTCGTCCCAGCGTTCCTTGGAGCCGAGCGACGCTGCGCACCGCTCCAGATACTCCGGAATCTCACGGGCCATGAGGTGCCCGTGCTGATAGCCGCGCTCGTAGGGTTGGCCTTCGATGTGGAGATAAATCCAACCGGCGGCGGGGTAGCGGTAAGCGGGGCCGAAAGTCTCGACGGCGTCCCGAACCGGCCATTCGTCACTCGAGGACTTCTCCTCCAGGCGCAGGCCTTCAAACCAGGCCTTGCCGCGAAATGATCCGCCATTGCCGACTGTGAGCAGGATATGGTCCTGGGCACTGCTGGCCACGAATCGAAGGGTGAGGCGCGTCCAGGGTTGAGTGCCGCCCAGTGAGGCTGAATGCACATCGAAGGGCATCGAGGCCATGGTCAGCGCCGCGCCAATAGCGATGGGAGAACGGTCGAGGTCACGCACCTCGAGGTTCTCGGTTCGCACCCAACCGCTCAATTCATACTCCTTGCCGATGCTGAGAGAGACGGGCGCCAAGCGCACACAGGCGTCCGGGGAGGAAACGTCGCGCTCCAGGCGAAGCGACTTATGCCCCTCGTGGAGCACCGCGGAGTCAGCCGCAGTCGAACCGCGAACCACCGTCCAGTCCTGGCTTGGCTTCTCAAACGAAGTCTGGAATACCGGTTCAGCGGCCTGCGCCAGCGTCGCCACGAGCAGACAGCATGCAAGACGGAACATCGCTTCCCTCCTGTGGAACTCCAATTCCTGCGGACAGGAATCTAATCCCTGTTTTGACGGTCTACAAAGCCCTAGGTAATTCTATCACCAACTGTTTGTCGAGGCGGGATCTCTATTGGGGCTGGTTTCGAAGGTCCAGCACTTCGCGCACCTTACGCGCCAGGGTTTCAGGCGTGAAGGGTTTTAGGAGATAAGATGGTCCGGCTTCCAGAGTGCTGTGGTGGACAGAAGTGTCCTCTGTCTGCCCTGACATATAGAGGACTTTCGACTCTGGCCGTGAGGCTTGCAAGCAGTTGGCTAACTCTTTAGCACCCGTCTGGGGCATCACCAGGTCAGTCAACAGCAGATGAATCGGTTGGGAACTCTGCTCGATGATCGCCAAAGCTTGGACGGGTCCGTGCGCTTCCAAGACCTTATAGCCAAGCGACTCGAGTGTCTTCCCGATGATGGACCGAACTCCGCGCTCTTCGACGACGAACAAAATAGTCTCCGATCCCGTGGGCAGGACGGGGCGTGGCCGAACTGGCTCCACCTTGGGCGCGGTCTCCCCAATGCCGGGAAGGTAGATCTTGAAGGCCGTACCCTGTCCGGGCGTGGTTTGAATCCAAATGTGGCCGCCGCTCTCTTTAATGACGCCGAAGACGGTTGCCAACCCTAATCCTGCCCCTTTGCCTGCTCTCTTTGCTGTGAAAGGAGGCTCGAAGGACGACGCTGGGGATTCGGTATCCGGCTTCGCGCCCATGGCGGCCACGGATACCATCACGTGCGGACCAGGACTGGCTCCGACGTGGGTTCGTGAATAAGCCTCATCCAGATAGACGTTGGCCGTTTCAATCGTGATTCTGCCGCCCTTGGGCATGGCGTCGCGCGCGTTCACGGCCAAATGCATGATCGCTTGCTCGATTTGTCCCCGGTCGGCCATCACCTGTCCCAAGTCTGCTTGTTGAATGGTCGCGAGTTCGATACCGTCGCCGACCAGAAGGCGGAGCATCTTCAAGGTGTCGGACACGACCAAGTTCAAGTCCAGGACCTCCGGGGCCAGGATTTGACCCCGGCTGAAGGAGAGCAATTGGCGGGTGAGTGCGGCCGCCCGTTCCGCAGCCTTGAGGATTTCCTCCACTGCACCCAGGCCTTCGGGATTCACGCGTCCCTGCAAAAGCTGTCCATAACCGGAAATGATGGCGAGCAGGTTATTCAATTCATGGACCACTCCCCCCGCCAGACGTCCGACCGCCTCCACCGTTTGCACCCACTTTAGCTGCTGTTCGAGTTGGCGGCGGGTTGTCGCGTCCTGTTGAGTGGCGATGAAATGGGTGACTTCTCCGTGAGGGTTGCACACCGGCGCAATGTGCATCTCCTCGGCGTAAAAACTCCCGTCCTTGCGCCGGTTGATGAGCTCACCGCGCCAGGACGCTCCGGTGAGAATGGTCTTCCACAGCTCGCGATAAAGCTCCGGATCGTGCTCGCCGGATTTCAGGAGCCGGGGATTCTGCCCCAAGGTCTCCTCGCGCGTGTACCCTGTAATGCGGGTGAATGCCGGATTGACGTATTCGATGTTGCCTCGGGCGTCGGTGATGACCACGGCTTCCGAAGATTGTTCGACGGCGCTGAAGAAGAGGTGCGGCAGGCTTTTGATCAAGGTCTCAGCAAGTACTTTGTCCTCTCGTCCTCCCATTGGCTCCAGACTCATACAACTCCTTCTAGCCAAACCTCGCGTTCCTGCTGTTTCAGTCCCAGGATTTCTCACGCGGTCCTGGAGCACTCGTCAGCAACGCGTCGTTGATTCACGAAGATTCCTTCTCTGTGCTCTCAACGCCCGCGAACAGCATAAAACACGGAGAGGCCCATTTTGGAAACTGCTCAACCGTGTTGTAACCCCATTACTCTAGTGATCGTCCCGTTTATCGGCTTCCGCCTGCGGGGCATTCGAATCAGGGCCAGGGCTCCGATGCTCTCGCTCAACGTGTTCCCCAAAGCTCTGGAGCAGTTCCGCCACAGCTTCCTTGGGCGGCTGATTGCCAGGTAGATAGAATGGCTGCAAGCAATGCGAACAAACATAATGCAGTGGTTGAGGACTATCTGAGCCACCGACGATGAGTTTCGGCTTTCCTTCCATGGTCGCCTTTTCCAGTGCGGGCATTGCCGCTTCCTTCCTGCCGATGCACCAAGAGTTGCCGTTCCGCTTTGAGTTGTGCCTGCCTGCAGGACTGCGGAGCGGGCCTACGAGGCCGCGGCTGGCTGTGTCGATACGATTGTGAATGTAGTTCATGCAGTCGCGCACTTTGGTTTTCAGGAGGAAAATGCAGAGCCACGAAACGACCAAGCACGCAACCGCGCCAATTAGAAACCACCGCTCCATCTTCCCGCTCTTTCTTAATACTCCTGATGAGCTTCTTGCTCCGTTTCACTCGAGCGGTTCTCGGCGGGCGCCGGGGGTTTGTGAATCAGCCCGCTCAGCGCTTCTCTGACTTCAGCGAATTCAGCCGACTTGTCGAAAAAGAATCGCGCCCCCAGCTGCAGGCATTTTCTGCGATATTGCGGGAAGGCGAAGTTGGTCAGGACGATTGTGATCGTCGCCAGTTTCTCTTTCCTCATGCCTTCGAGCACGTCAATGCCAGTTCCGTCCGGCATTCTGATGTCCAGGATCACCACCTCAGGGTCCAGATCGCGGAGTGCCTGCAAGGCCTCCGCACCCGTACGGGCGCGCCCAACAATTTCGACGCCGCTGATTTCACCGAGCGCTTGAACCAAACGCTGCACGAAAACCTCGGAGTCGTCAGCGATCAGAACTCTCATGAGTCGCCTCACGTATCAGTCTGCCCCATCCGCGGCAGGGACACCATCACCGAAAGCTGGATATTGGCGTCGAGCTAACTGGACTTCGCGTGTCATCATTTCTCTGACACGGCAACTGGAAACGGCAGGCGGCCTTGTAGGAACGCCCCATGGGCTTGCCCGGGGCAATCATATGAAAGCTGTCATCCTGAGCGGAGCGAAGGATCTCTGCGGTTGTTCATAAGTGGCGGAACAACGGGAAACTGCGGAGATCCTTCGCTCCGCTCAGGATGACAGGCGCTTAATTTTGGGCGGGAGAGGGGACGTGTCTGGCGGGCCGCGGCGAGATAGGCTCACTCTACCAAGCGGTTCTGGAAGGCGTAACGCATCAACTCCGCATTGGTGGTCATATTCATCTTCTCCAGAATCCGGGCCCGATAGGTGCTGATTGTAGCCACGCTCAGATGGAGCTCCTCGGCGATCTGGCTGATCGTCTTTCCCGAACCAATCATGCGCAGGACTTCAAATTCACGGTCGGAAAGAGCCTCGTGGGGCAAGCGCGCGTTGTCTTCACCCAGTTCCCAAGCCAGCTTTTCCGCCAGCGCCGGACTTATGTAGCGGCCGCCCGCCAGCACTTTGCGAATGGCCTTGATTAATTCTTCCGGCGCGCTGTCCTTGTTCATGTAGCCGGAAGCGCCCGCTTTGAGCACCCGCTTGCCGTATTGGCCTTCGGGATGCATGCTGAGAACCAGGACGGGCAGTTTCGGATGCGTGCGTTTCAAGTCGCTAAGAACGTCGATGCCGCTGCGCCCGGGCATGCTGACATCCAAAATCAGCAGATCCCAGGTTTGGCTCCGGACCTGAGCAAGAACCTGCTGGGCATTCTCCGCTTCTCCACAGACGGGATTCTCGAGTTCGCGCAACAGAATCTCGATCAGGCCCCGGCGCACGATGGCGTGGTCGTCAGCGATCAGAACCCTGAGCATGGACTTCCTCGCTACGCGCGGCGGACTTCGGGAATCCGAATCCTTACGGTCGTGCCTTGACCCGGCTCGCCCCTGATGGTGAGAGTGCCTCCCAACAGCAGGGCCCGCTCGCGCATTCCCAAAACTCCCAGCGAATTGGCGTTGGCCAGTTCATCCTCTCGGATCCCTCTGCCGTTGTCGTGGACGTCCAGCGTCAAATCGCCGTTTTCCTCGGCGAGGCGTATCTTCACCTCGCTGGCGCTCGCGTGCCGTGCCACATTGGTGAGCGTCTCCTGGAAGATGCGGAATACCGCCGTAGCCGTCTCCGAATCGACTGAGAACTGTTCGGTGGCCAAATCCAGGAGGCATTTCGTGCCGGTTCGGCTCTCAAACTCCTCTGCCGCCCATTCCACCGTGGCCGCCAACCCCAGGTCATCCAGCATACCGGGCCGCAATTCGGTAGAGATTCGGCGCACGCTCTCAATCGTCTCATCGACCAGACGCAAGAGAGGAGTGCCCTTTTCCGACAGGGGGCTGGGAGCGGTCGGCAGCCCGCGAACCAGCGAGCTCAGGTCCAGCTTGATGGCGGTTAAAGCCTGGCCCAGTTGGTCGTGGATTTCGCGCGCCACTCTCTTTCTTTCTTCTTCGCGGATGCTTTGGAGGCGCGCGGCCAGGGCCCGCAACTGATCGAAGGAGCGCTGGCGCTCTTCTTGCAAGCGCTGCCGAGCCAGCGCGCTGGCGAACATCTGGGCAACGAGTTGCAGCCGGTTCACGATTTCCTCCGGCCAGGCGTGCTCCGCTTGCGTCGAACTAAAGGCCAACGCTCCCACGGGCGGTCGTCCCTCCGCAGCCAGCCCGATCGTCAAGACTGACTTTACGCCATACTGGCTGTAGGTCTCGCGGTCGCGGGCAGCCTCCTCTGGCAATTGCGCCAAGGATGAGACGGCAACGACATTGCTCTTTCCAGACATGATCTGTTGGTGACTCCAGGGGAAGTACTCCCCGGCGTCCATCTGACGCACATCTGGAGCCGGTGGTCCTTCCGAGCTTCGATAATTGTAAGTTAACCTAAACAGCCCTGGAGCCTCCTCCGACGCCTGCCACAGCGTACACCCATCCAATCCCAAGCATTCGCAGACGCCGCGCAGTGCACCTTCCATCTCGCCGCCCAACCGTTGGGCCGCCACATCCGCAAATCGCGCCGACAGATCGGCTAACAGGGTTTCAAAGCGCAAGCGGTCTACCAATTCCCGGTCGGCACGCTTGCGCTCCGTGATGTCCGTCAGGAAGCCGACGCTGGCCTTGCCGTCCGAGAGCTCTACCATGGCGATTGCCACTTCCACGGGAAACGGGGAGCCGTCTTTACGCTGCCCGACCGCCTCATATCGCATGGGAACGGGTAGCCCGAGAGAACGCTGCCGGGCGCGTTCTTCCACCATCACCCGGCACTCTGCTGACCATTGTTCGCCGATGGAATGTCCGATGACCTCATCGAGGCTTTGGAGGCCATACATTTCCAGGTACCGTTGGTTGACATACAAGGTCCGCCCGGACCGGCTGATGCTGATGGCCACCGGCGCCCTTTGTATGAGGGTGCGGAACCGCGCTTCGCTGGCTTCGAGCGCCTCCACGGCCCGTTTGCGCTCTGTGATGTCTTCCACCATGCCCACGCCGTACATGGGCTGCCCATCCGCGCCCCTGACCAGTGAAGCGGTCAAGTGCCCCCACACGATTTGCCCATCTTTCTTGATGAAGCGCTTCTCGATCTCGTATTTTTCACGTTTCCCTGACAGCAGTTCTTGGTACAGTCGCCAGTCACGTTCCCGGTCATCAAGGTGGGTAAACTCGGTGAAGGGCATGCGGCGCAGTTCTTCGCCGCTATAGCCGAACATTCTCTGGAGTGCAGGGTTCGAATTCATGGGCCGGCCTTGCATGTTCACCAAAGCGATGCCGATTCCGGCCGTCTCGAAAGTGGTGCGAAACAGCTCTTCGCTCTCGCGGAGCGACCTTTCCGTCCTCTTGCGGTCAGTGATATCCCGAACCAGTGCTAGCAGAAGAACGTCCTCCTCGATTCCCAAGCGGCCCAGAGTGATCTCCGCATCGAAGGTGGTACCGTCCAGGCGGAGAGCCCCCCACTCAAAGCAAAGCGTTTGGCCTTCGCGAGCTTGGTTCAATTTCTCGAGCGCTGCCTGGCGAGGATACGAACCGTCCGGTTGTTCTGGCGGGTAGCGTCCAGCCACTGACTGTCCCAAAATGTCGTCGCGGGTGCACCGATACATCTCGAGGGCCCTTTGATTGCAGTCGATGTAGGTGTCTCCGCGTATAAGGAAGATGGCATCGCCGGCAGTCTCGAACAGAACGCGATACCGGCGCTCGCTCTCCTTCAGGGCTTCCTCCACGCGTTTCCGCTCCGTCACGTCCCGCAACACGCCCCAAGCGCGGAGCAGATATCCCCCTTCCACGACGCCTAAATAGGTGTTCATAAAGTGGTGAACCTTGCCCAGGCGGTCTTTGGCGAAGAATTCGGCGTCCTCCAGCCGATAGCCGGAGCGAATGAAAGTCTTCAGGTTTGCGATGGAACGCGGATCGAAGGCCGTCAGATTCTTGACGCGCAGCCCAACCAGGTCTGAGGCGCGCTCGAACCCGAACATGCGAGCCATGGAGTCGTTGCATTCCGCCAGGTAGGCGAATTGCAGAACTTGGTCAACCTGCTCCTCGACCGGGAGTACCGTGGAGATGGGCTTCTCGGTTTCCATGCGCCAAATGGCTTCCGTGGTGTTGGCAACAAAAGCACGGTAGCGCTCCTCGGACGCCTCCACGTGACGTTTGAGATCCAACACCGCTTGCTGTTGTCGAAGTTTGTCCTGAAGGTCCCGCATCGCCTGGTGACGGTGCTGGATCAGGATGACGGAACCGAAGAGCAGGAGAGAGAGCGCCGCAGCCAGCCACTCCAACAGGGCTCGTTTGTGAAACTCGGCCAGCGCCTCGTCCGTGTCAACCTTGCGAGCAAGGCTTGCGCCCGCTGCGACGATAGGCCGGGCGACGCCGAAGACCCGAACGCCCCGATAATCGGTGAACTCGCCAAACTCCACATTGCGTTCGCGGGCTGCCTTCGATTCGAAGGCATTCCCGCCCAGTGGCTGCCGGAATAGTGGCCCCATTCCGAGCGCATTCGGTTGGGGCGAAAAGCCCGCAGCTTCGGCTTCGTCCCGCCATACGATCTCAGTTTCCGCGAATCGGTCGGGTTTGCTCCTTTCCGCGAAGAAGCGGGAAACCGCCGTCCTCGGCTCTGAGATCATGACCGCGGCCCCGACCACAGGGTGGGGAGTTTGAGAAGCGCTCGATGCTTCCCCTCCCGCCGAAATCGGAACGGCCATGTTGATCAAGACGCGCTCAGGCCGCGGGTAAGACGCAACGACGCTATAGGCTCGAGTGGTCTGGGCCTCACGGCAGACCCTCTTGACGCCCTGCCTGGCTTCCGGTGGGACGCCGACCTGTGCCAGGATCCGGCACTCAGTATCAGCAATGGCTCCGCCCAGGAAGCCGTTAATGCGCGCCATCTTATCGATCGCACGTTCAACTTCTCGCTGGGTTGCCTCCGCCTTCTCCCCGCTGACACTCTCGTTAACCATGCGAATCGTAGCGGAATTGCTGGCAATGGCCTCGGTGTCCGTTCGTCTCTCGAGAAGCCAGAGGGTTTCGACGCTGGTCTGTTCGTCCGCGGAGTTGGATAGATTCGAATCCCAGTAGGTCAAGGTGTCTTGGTAGGCGGCGCGCAAGTCGTACCAGAGAAAGCCGAGGACGACCAGAACCACCAGCATGAAGATCCAGAGGTGCACCGGCACGCGGCCCGGACCGGGACCTCGTGCGGGACGGTCGTTATCGGGAGAACTGGGAGGCAGGGTCGATTGAGGCAATTCGTCAGTTTGCCCCATATGCACCGCCGTCAATTCACTGAGCATTGCTGGCGATCTTCCGGTTTCACGTGAAGTCGCCAGTTTCACCCTTGGGTTATTCATTGTACACATCACAGGCCGGTTTTCAAGTTGACCCGTGCTTTTGTTGATACCTGCGGCGCCGAGACTGAACCCGCACCCAGAACTCAGAAGGTGGGGAAGAATCGGCGGGCAGGTCATCCCCGCTCATATCACTCGTTGAGAATTCCAGTAGGGGCAGCCATGGCGTGCCCCTACGGTGGTTCTTCATACCTCCCGACCGAGCGACGTAAAGTCGCCCTTTCGTAGAACTGACCTCCCACCGGTTTTTTCGTGACAACCCGACCAAAAAGTGCTATGTTAGCCTTGCAGTTTGTTGTTGTAATTCCGACGAGTATCGCAAGATCTCCAAGGGCAGTTGCCTTGGAGCTTGCGGCTAGTGGCGTTACAGCGGATCGTCGGGCGTACCCGCCGTTGCCGTCTCCACAAATTGCAATCTCAATCCAATAAGGACAAATCGCAGCATGAAAGAACAAGGTACAGTGAAGTGGTTCAACGCCGCAAAAGGCTACGGGTTCATCCAGCGTGAAAGCGGAGAGGACGTATTCGTTCATTTCTCGTCAATTGTGGGCAACGGATACCGGTCATTAGAGGAAGGCGCAAGGGTCAGCTTCGAAGTGAAGACCGGCCCTAAAGGGTTGCAAGCCGCGAACGTCGAGCGCGTGTAACTCATCCGGCACGCCGCCCCCGCCGGCGCCTCACTGCGGGGAAACATTCTCACCTGACGACCCGAGCAGGGTTCCTGCTCGCCGACTTAAAAGACCTCCAGTCTTGAGGGTGAAGTGTGCGCATCGGAGTTGTAGATGCGGCCCTGATGGAGCACAGGGGCAGCCAAGAGCGATGCCCCTGCCTCATGTACCCTCCACCAGGTTTTGGCACTCCCGAGGCGCGGTTTGCCTTGGGCTTTCGCGCCAGCCTCTCAAAGGCCCGCTTGAATTGAGAATTCTCGGGGCTGAGGGTATAGGCGATACGGTATTCCCCCAGCGCTTCGTCTCGATCACCTTGCTTTTCCAGCCAATAAGCCAGTGAATAATGGAGTTGGGGATTGTTCGGGTCAAGCCCGGACCATCCTACCCTCCTTCCGGGCGCACTTGCGTGCGGTACGCCCCCTTGAGAATGCGGAGAGATTATACTCTCGCATGTCAACACGCAATCTGCTGAGGGCAGTGTCCCAGTTCGAGGTGGCACGGGCGTCTCGCCTGTGGTGGCGGGAGCGTCCCGCTCCCGCGCGCGGGCATAGCCTGTCCTGAGCACTGCGAGGGAATGCCCGCGCCACAGCGGGCGAGACGCCCGCACCACACGGTCAGGCCACAGTAATCCCGACTCGTGCATCGCCCGTCTGCTGCTCCGAAGGCGCAGGAACTTCCCGCTGGCCGGCGGCCGAAGTAAGCGATCCTTTGTTTTCATCAACATTCCCGGATCGGTCGTCGATTTTTGCGTCGCACGCGGGGCGCTCACCGCAGGGGCGGCCCTTTTGTCCGCCCGCTTCCTCGGTCTGGGCACCCACAAGGGGTGCCCTTACGTCTTTGGCGGGTGCGCCCTTCCGCAGGCTGAGCAGCAGCTTGATCTTGCGGTCGATGGAGCGGTCCAGGGTTTCTTCCCGGCGCAGCATCAGCTTCCACTCCTCACCTGACGGAG
>JBEKMN010000054.1:0-38635 GCA_050008495.1 Terriglobia bacterium
GTTGTGGTATTGTCAGCCAAGCGAAAGCCTCCTTTGGTCATTCAAACAACGTCTCGACAACGTGTTTGTACCATAGGAGGCTTTCCGTGTCTTTAGGAAACGCGAATTATTCGGATTAGCGGGCACGCCTGTTCCTGGGCAACGGCGAGAAAGTCCTGGTCATTGGTGACGAGCCGATGGCTTGGCAAAAGTCCGCACAAATATCCCCTGCGGCAAAAAACCGTGCTAGAATCTGCCGCACAGGAGGGCCGTAAACACGCCCATGAAGATATGCCCAGTTTGCCATCAAGCCTACGCTGAAGGCCTTGACTGTTGCCCCCGTGACGGCGCACAACTCGCCGCCGAGGCCCGGGAGGAAAGGGAATGCCCATTTTGCGCTGAGCGGATTCTCAAGAAGGCCCGGGTCTGCAAGCATTGCGGCCGTGACGTGGAGCCGATGGTCGGGACCGGCATCCCCGCCCAAACTCATCCCCCTGGTTCGCCGGAGAGAGTTGTGGAAGCTCCGACTACACAGCCGCAAGGGAGCAAGCACGAAGCGGCGGCAAGCGGCCCGCCCCCAGCGGCCAAAGCCGACACTGCCGCTCAGACTCCGTCGCCTGCTACGTCAGGAAGAAGTGGCGAACCCCCGCCTGCGAAGCGGCACAAGTTCACGGTTTTACTATATCTGGGGGTCTTGTTTAGCGGCGTCCTTCTCGTTGATTGGTTGCTGTCGGGGATTTTCAGTTTGCCCGCCGAGGTCACGTACTTGCTCACGGGGGCAGCCCTCAAGGTTGCAACGGCGGTTGCGGTTCTGGGTCTGGTGTTCGCCCGCCGCTGGCTCAACATGACGGTAACATTGGTCGCCACTGGATTGCTTTCGTTGGGTCTGACTATTTGGGTCTTTTCAGTTTGGTATCAATCGCCCAGCCGCCACTCGACTTCAGCTATGTCCATAACCTCGACCAACAACCAGGATACTTACGCCGTAACCACAGAAAACTCTGACGAAAATGGGAAACCTGTATGGACGCTCGTTCACGGACAACAGCTGTATACCATCAAATACGATAGCACTTGTACTTACCAAGCCGCCGTGGTCGATTGTGACCACGCTCTCCAGGTCGGAGAAGTATTCCGTGAATCGAATGTGTCCATTCACGGAGGCGGCAAGGTGATTTCCATCGTTGAGACCAAGGGCGGCAAAGACCTAACGCACTTCTATGAGATAATTCGAGTCGATGTGGAGCGTGTGACGAGCCCGTCATCCAGCACTACCGCGCCCGCCGGACAAGAACCTAAGGTCGAGGCGCCGCTGGCAAACCTTGGGCCTGCGCCGCCGGAAGCGAAGCTCAATCCCAAGGACGGGCTAAAGTATGTGTGGATTCCGCCAGGGACTTTCATGATGGGCTGTTCGCCGGGGGATGGCGAATGTGAGGATGACGAGAAACCGCGGCATAAGGTGACCATCACGAAGGGCTTCTGGCTGGGGCAGACGGAAGTGACGGTGGGTGCGTACAAAAGATTCGCAGCGGCCACTGGGCGGCAGATGCCACCTGAGGCGGGCGAGCATGGGCAGAGAGTCAACCCAGGGTGGAGCGACGACGCAATGCCCGTAGTAAATGTGACATGGCATGATGCCCGAGCGTATTGCAGGTGGGCGGGAGGCCGCCTGCCGACTGAAGCGGAATGGGAATACGCGGCGCGAGGAGGAAGCACGGAGGCACACTACGGACCGATTGGCGAAATCGCCTGGTACGCGGATAACAGCGGCTCCAAGCCGCACGATGTCGGCCAGAAGCGTGCCAATGGTTTTGGGCTATACGACATGCTGGGAAACGTGTGGGAGTGGGTGCTCGACGGGCACGACAAGGATTACTATAAGGACAGCGCGTCGCAAGACCCTGAGGGGCCAGCGAGCGGAGGATGGCCTGTTCAACGTGGGGGGGCCTGGTATGATGAGGGTTCCGGCAACCTTCGGGTCTCAAGGCGGTACTGCATGCCCCCGGAGTACATCGGTGAGAGTGACCTGGGGTTCCGTTGTGCCGGCGATGTGTTCAAAGCTTCTGCAGACATGACGGGCCCGACGTCGGAGTCTACCGATCCCGCTAAGGAAAGCTCTAAGGCCAAGGCACCTATGGTGGGGCCTGCGCCCGCACAGGGCAATGTAAGCACCAGCGAAAACATCGATTTGCTTTCTGAATTCGGAGCGAAGGAGATTGGTCCGGGGAGGGTTAAGGCGGGGCTCAATCCCAAAGATGGTCTCAAGTATGTCTGGATTCCTGCGGGCACGTTCATGATGGGCTGCTCGCCGGGAGACAACAAGTGCGTCGGCGATGAAAAGCCAACGCACCGCGTGACGATTACACGGGGCTTCTGGATCGGCCAAACGCCCGTGACGGTGGGCGCTTACAAGCAGTTTGTCCGGGCCGCGGGCCAAGAGATGCCCCATGTTCCCGATTTCAACAAGGACTGGCTGAATGACAACATGCCTATCGTCAACGTGACGTGGTATGATGCCAACGCTTATTGCCGTTGGATGGGTGGGCGACTTCCCACTGAGGCGGAGTGGGAATACGCGGCACGGGGGGGAACCGCGGGGGCTTACTACGGCGCACTCGACGAGATCGCGTGGTACAAAAGCAATAGCGGTAATCCGGTGCGCGACGTGGCTAAGAAGCGCCCCAACAACTTCGGACTCTACGACATGCTGGGGAACGTTTGGGAGTGGGTGAATGACCGTTACGGGGAGCAGTACTACCAGAACAGCCCGTCCCAGAACCCCGGAGGTCCCACGAGCGGGGAAGAGCGCGTCCTTCGTGGCTCGGCATGGTACTACATTTCTGGATACGTTCGCGTGTCCGAACGCTGGAAAAAAACTCCAGCCATCGCGGACCCCGACTTTGGCTTCCGATGTGGCGGGGAAGTGTTCGCTCCATGACTTGTTTTGCCTTTTCCCTTGACCTATCGGGGGCGTTAGCCCCCGAGTGAACGCATTTTAGGAGTTCCGAGGTAAAGGGTTTGCTCGTCATCAAATCGACTCGCAGGAGGGACAGTGGAAAGCAACGAGCTGACAATCAACAGTGGTCCGTATAGTTGGGACACCGCAAGGCTTAAGCGGGGTGTGGATATTGATGGGCAGCGGGGGGATACACTCACGATAATCGCCCGACGCACGCTTGCGGAAGACGAGTATTTCCTTGTAGGTTCCGATAGGGTGCTTAGAATCGGGCAGGCACTTGAACTCAGTGCCGGTCCAAGCCCTGCCTTCCCGGTAACACACCGTGGTGGCATTACGCTTTCTGATGTTTCATCGGATGGGGGAAAGGAAATTCTTCGCATTCGGTCACTTTTCGGGAACTAGTGGCCCCAGCACTCACGGTGGTCACTTGTTCGAGGATGTTTTCCCCATTCACCAAACAGTTCCCCACATCTCCTCTCTTCTTGCTCGAAACCAAAATGCTTGGTGACGAGCTTGGTCACCAAGAACGCTGCAATCGTGCTAGTCCTGATGAGGTCGATTATCTCCTCCTCGGAATAGCTGGGCGTAACGTCGTTTCCAGAAAAACGTCTGCCAAGCTGCGAGAGTCCTGCGTGGGTGTAACTGTGAAGAGCATTTTTCGCTCTGTTGAGGAAGCTCTCAAACCAGTCTCCTGTCCCGAAAAAGGCGTCGATTTGGTTTCCGACCGTGCCGAAATTAGTGCGGTATTCATCATTTCGGAGCTTTCGCACATCTTCCTCGGAACCCATTACCACTACATGGGCTCGAACTGTGGCTTCAACTAAAGGCCGCACGAGTGCGAATGCTGACCCGAACAACTTATTCCACAGTAAGCAGAGCACACCCCTGTGATGGTCAAAAGCGAGGGACCAGTATGCAATCAAAGGAGTGTTGCGGTCACCGGGGGGACATTCTCCCTTGGACGCGACAAGGTTTCCCAGTTCAACTGCCAACTGATTAGCTTTCTTGATTTCCTCTTCACCTCGGCTGTCCATGACGACGTTCCTCCGTTTCGCTGCGAATTGTCTCCCCGTTTGAAAAGGATGCGTCTGAAACCCCTCATCCGGCCTCCGCTGTCGGAGAACTTGTCCTTTCGGAGAAGGCTTTGATACTGATTACCACAGTCACTATCCTTGTCCAGCGTCCAGGAGCATACTGATTCCGGCAGCAAAAATGGCGAAAAGTATGTGTCTTCTCATATGGTCGTCTCTTCGGGAAGCGGCACGAGGATACATTCGGGTGCCCTGAGGTGCAAGTTGCATTCGGCTGGGAACATCCCTGGGGGACCATTCGAGGAGTAGGCGGACCAGGGGCAAGCCAGTGTACGTTGCAGTCAGGCCGAGGGCAACACGCTATGCCTTCGCTACCGGAGGCTGCCAGACCTGGACGTACCCAAGAACCAACGGGCACTCAGGGTTCTCCTTTAGGTGCTCGAAATGGTCCTCGTGATGTACAGGTGCAACCGGCTGCCCGCAACCTGGGCAAATGAATCTGAAGTCTCCCTTGGAAATGGTCGGGTCGCTAGCAAGAGCAAGAGCCCAAAGTGCACGGGCAAAATTAGTGTCAATTAGGCATCCTGGTATCGTCGCCATGGGTGAAATCTCCTTGGAGCCGAAATCATAACGGCAAGGTTGGTGAATTAGCAACACAGAACCGACCACTGCCCATTCTTACGAGCGCGGAGGTATTTGGCTCCGAGCCAAATTCCTCCGCGCCCCTTTCTCATTCCCTGGGGATGAACAGGTCGAGATTCCGATTTTACGAGCCGCAGAGGAAAGCAAACTGCGCTACCCGCTTGTCCAACTTGAAACATCACTCGTGCAGTTTCTTAGGAGGTAGGGGTGTCAGGAACCGTTTCTTCTTACGGTTGGCCCATTCCGGGCCACTCGGTCAAGCCGTATCTTAGCGCTTACGGGCGTTGGGACCGCGCGGCTCTTCTCGAAGATGTTCCGGTCCGCGCCAGCCCTCCAAAGACGCCGTTGGGACACGCAAATACTCCACTACAGGGAAATTCCTTGGCAAACTAAACGTAAGCTTATAGGCTAGAATCGGGTGTGCGCCTGCCGGAACGGACCGGGCGGTCAAATTGTGCCGCTCGGCCTGACCTGTCCCTTCGGGACATCGCAGACCCCAGACATCGGGGCCTGCGCCATCCGGGAATCGCACGGCTGGAGGTGAAAGCCGACTGTTGAGAGATGTTTCTTGGGGAACAAAGCGAGAATGTCTATGAAAACAAAGGATGAGGGGAAGAAAGTCGAGAAGTCAAGGAGTCGAGAAGTTGGAGAGTCGAGCCGCAGAATGCAAGAGTCGACACATAGTCCCAGTCACGCCCCGAGAAACGGTCGTCGGCTTCTTTACTCCTCAACTTGTGGATTCCTGGACTACAGAATTGCGGGAACAAAGCGAGAATGTCTATGAAAACAAAGGACTGGGTAGAGAGGTCGATGGCTGGCGCAGACGTTGCCTTTGAACGTCTGCGATGCGCCGAAGGCGCAGTTCGGTCAAATTGCGCCGCTCGGCCTGACCTGTCCCTCCGGGACATCGCAGACCCACACAGTAGGGCTTGCGCCAGCCGGGAATGGCGTGGCTGGAGGTGAGAGCTGATTGTTGAGAAATGTTTTTTGGCGAACAAAGCGAGAATGTATATGAAAACAACGGACAATGACAATATGTCGAGGGATCAACCCCTGTGCTCGACTTCCCCGCGCGGCGCGGCAATGGCCAGAGGCACCCGCCAAAGACACGCCGCGAGGAAAGACCGCAGAGGAGGGCAAAATGCGCCCACCTCTGCGCTACCTGACTCGAAAAATCGACGAGCGATCCGGGAATGTATATGAAAACAAAGGATAATGACAATATGTCGCTAGGTCAATCCGTGTGCTCGACTTCCCCGCGCGGCGCGGCAATGGCCAGAGGCGCCTGCCAAAGACACGCCGCGACGAAGGGCCGCGGAGGAGGGCAAAATGCGCCCACCTCTGCGCTACCGCACTCGAAAAATCGACGAGGGAGAATGTCTATGAAAACAAAGGACAAGTACAATTTGTCAGTGCGTCAGAAGGTGTTAAAGAACCAAACGCCTGTCCTCCTGACCGGAGCGGAGGTTCTCCGTAGTCTCCTGTGGTTCAACGATTTGCGAACAACTGCAGAGATCCTTCGCGGCGCTCAGGATGACAGTTGCGCTTTCAGAGATCACAGAGGGGAGCCGACATAGTGAAGCAATATGCTACTATGATTGCTATAATCCTACTTATAATTGCCGCTTTGGTTACAGTCCGGTCTCCGCGCATTCGCGCCTCCGAAGATGAGCCCGACATGTCAGCCCTCTTCGACAAGCGGGACGTCATGATACCCATGCGCGACGGGATCAAACTGCACACCGAGATCTACACCCCCAAGCACCCGGACGGACCGCTGCCGTTCATCTTTGAGCGCACCCCCTACGGTTTGCGCGACGATCCCCAAGGCTACACCCTGAAGTTCCGCATCTACCAGGAACTCGTCGCGGAGGGCTTCATATTCGTCTTCCAGGACATCCGTGGCCGGTATGGCTCCGAAGGCCAATTTGTGATGTTTCGCGACCCGCGAGATAAGAACGACCCGCATGCCATCGACGAAGGGTCTGACACCAACGACACCGTCCAATGGCTGCTTAAGAACGTCCCGAACAATAACGGCAAAGTCGGTATCCTCGGGATTTCTTATGGCGGCTGGCTCACCACCATGGCCCTGCTCGACCCCGACCCCGCCATCAAGGCGGCTTCTGAGCAGGCTTCGCCCGCCGATCAGTTCCTGGGCGACGACTTTCACCATAACGGCGCCTTTCGTTTGAGCTACGGATTTGAGTACTCAACCGAAATGGAGACCGGGAAAGAGAACTACTCCTTCAAATTCGATCGCTTCGACACTTATGACTGGTACTTGAACGAGTTGGGACCTCTCAGCAACGGCAACGCGAAGTACCTACTGGGCCGGGTACCGACTTGGAACGACTTCATCAACCATCCCAACTACGACGAGTTCTGGCAGAAGCAGGCCTTCTCGCCTTATCTGAAGTCGCTCCGGTTGAAGGTGCCCAACTTGAATGTGACCGGTTGGTGGGATCAGGAAGATTTTTACGGGCCCAACAAGATTTACGAACTTCTGGAGAAAAATGACTCGGAGCACATGAATTACCTCGTCGCCGGCCCCTGGAATCACGGCGGCTGGGCCGGGCGCGACGGGAGCCACCTGGGCAAAATCCAGTTTGGAAGCGACACCAGCAAATACTTCCGTGAAAGCATCCAGCGGCCCTGGTTCACCTATTGGCTGAAAGCGAAAGGCGAACTTCCGCTGCGCGAAGCGATCACGTTCGAGACCGGGTCCAACGCGTGGATTAAGTACGATCAGTGGCCGCCGCAGCAAAGCATTTCCGGCCGCAAGCTTTATTTGCAGCCGGAAGGCCAACTCTCCTTCAGCGCGCCGGCGGAAACCGGCGATAGGGAGTACGATGCCTATGTTTCCGATCCCGCCCACCCGGTGCCGTACCGCCATCGGCCGATCGGCCAGACTTACGGCGTGGTGCCGGGTTGGGGAACCTGGCTGGTTGAGGATCAGCGATTCGTTTACCTGCGTCCGGACGTAGCTTCCTGGCAAACGGCAGTCTTAGACAAGAATCTCACCGTGACCGGCGACATCGTAGCCCATCTCTTCGCCTCGACCACCGGGTCCGACTCCGACTGGATCGTAAAGTTGATCGATGTGTACCCGCAGGATTATCCGAGCGACCCGGCGATGGGCGGTTATCAGATGATGGTTGCCGATGAAGTGTTCCGCGCCCGCTTCCGCAAGAGCTTCGAGCGCCCGCAGGCCGTCGAGCCCGGGAAGGCGACCGAGTACACCATCGACTTGCACACCAACGATCATACGTTCTTAAGCGGCCACCAGATCATGGTCCAGGTGCAGAGCACATGGTTTCCGGTGATCGACCGCAACCCGCAGAGATTTGTCCCTAATATTTATAAGGCAAGCCCTGAAGATTACCAGATCGTGACGCAGCGCGTGTACCACTCGAAAGAGTTCGCGTCGTATATCGATCTGCCCGTGAAGGCGGAATAGGAAGCGGGCGCAGCCCGCCTTGGATTTCGCGGTGGGTCAGAAGATCGCCTCGCCCACCCTTTAGCTTTCTGCCACCTGCTGCGAGCCTGGACCTTATCTCTGCTCCACAGACCGAAAACCACGCCTCGCTGCCTGCTACAATAGTCGCATGCTGAACATGCGAAACGCCGGCGCCCACGACATTCCGCTTATCCTTGAATTCATCCGAGAGCTTGCCGAATATGAGAGAGCCCCGGAGCAGGCGGTGGCCAGCGCAGAAGATTTGCGTCGCGACGGATTCACCGGCAGTCCCAAGTTCCGCGTGCTCATTGCCGAATGGCAGGGCGAGCCCGCCGCGTTTGCGCTCTTCTTCTATCACTATTCCACCTGGACTGGCCACCCGACCTTGTTTCTCGAGGACCTCTTTGTTCGCCCGCGATTTCGCGGCAAAGGGATCGGCAAAGCGCTGCTGTTGCGCTTGGCGAAAACGGCCGTGGAGGAAGGCTGCGCGCGATTCGAGTGGCAAGTTCTCGACTGGAACACTCCTTCCATCGAGTTCTACCAATCGCTCGGGGCCAAGGTCATGAAGGAATGGCTCACCATGCGCGTGAGCGGAGAGGAACTGGTGCGGCTCGCCGGCGCCGAAAAGACAACCCCATGAAGCGATAATTTGTCCCCCCAACTCTCATCAATCTTTTCGGGCCCTTGGTGCATCACTATAAAGGGAGGTCATTTTCCTTCATGACAAGATTCGTCACTGACTACCTGGGGCAGGGGCAGCAAGAACTGTCTCAATTGTTAAATGAACTTCAAGGTGAATTGCAAGTGCTCAACTTGGCGCGCGATTTGAAATCAACGGCGGCGCGCCTGGCGGTGTTATCCAGGAAGATTACACTGGCCTTTCATCATCATATCCTTCAGCAGGAGCAGATCCTCTTTCCCGCCCTCGAGGGACACATGCAGGGCATTGCCGCAACCCTGGAACGCATGCGACGCGAGAACGAAACAGGTGAAACTGCGGAGAAGGCGTTTTTCGAGTGCGTCGAGCAGTGGATGAAAAGCGGCAAGAACCGCCAGGAAGTTATGAAGCGGGGCCGCAACTACGTTCAGTGGGTGCGCGCGCACCTGTTGAAGGAAAACGGGCGGCTTTTCCCGCTGGTCGAGCGCGGCCTCGATCCGGAAACTCAACAGAAGGTTCTCCGGGCGATGGAAGAACTCAGCCACGAGACATCTTCTCCCCTCTCGGAGGGAACTGTTTCAGGACGGGCTTAGAAAGCGGTCAGCACTCAGCCGTCAGCTCTCGGCTTTCACCCGTGAGGCGGAAAGTCCTTGCCGTCGGGGATCTGTCATTACGCCTTGCCGGCTGCAAGTTGAGGTTTGTTCGTATCCTGCCTTTTATCGCACTTCGTCGCGCCGATCTTCAGGCCGGCATCTCTAAGTGCTGACCTGAAGGTCAGCGCCGCATCTCCAGTCAAACAGCAGCGGGCTGCCACACTCCGAATCTGCATTCCAAAAGTATGGTGCGCGGATTGGATTTCGTGTAAGGTAAGGTGATTCCACCAGGAGGTGACTTTTGTCGACGGTACTCGAGGCCGCGCCGGTCGCGGCAGGACCAACCCGCACCCGCCAGCCCACCGTGCGCAACGTCGCGGTGGACGCATACCGCGGCTTCGTGATGCTGCTGATGATGGGTGAAGTGCTGCAGTTCTCTCGCATCTCACGAGCTTTTCCGGCGAGCTGGTTCTGGAAAATCCTGGCCTTTAACCAGACGCACGCCGAGTGGGCGGGTTGCTCCCTGCACGACCTGATCCAGCCGGGGTTTTCATTCCTGGTGGGCGTAGCATTGCCTTACTCAATTGCCAGCCGCCTGGCGAAAGGCGCGACCTTCGGCAAGCTGTTGGCACACACGGCTTGGCGAGCGCTGTTGCTCATCGCGCTGGGCATCTTCCTGCGGTCCATGAACAGCCCGCAAACCAACTTCACCTTCGAAGACACACTCACCCAGATCGGACTCGGCTATGTGTTTTTGTTTCTGCTCGGGTTCCGTTCCCCGCGCTTTCAATGGACCGCCCTTGCTGTGATTTTGTTCGGCTATTGGCTGGCTTGGGCACTTTACCCGGCGCCGGGCCCCGGCTTCAACTGGCAGGCGGTCGGAGTGCCGGCGAATTGGACGCATTTCTATACGGGGTTCGCCGCCCACTGGAACAAGAACAGCAATTTGGGGCAAGCCGTCGATCTTTGGTTTCTCAACCTGTTCCCGCGCCCCAAGCCGTTTGCTTATAACGACGGTGGATACTTAACTCTCAGCTTCATTCCTACCCTGGGCACGATGATTCTGGGCTTGATTGCCGGCCAATGGTTGCGCGCTTCCGCGCCTCGCATTCCCATGAAACGGCTGTTGCTCGCCGGCGTCATCGGCATCGCGGCGGGCCTTTTGCTGCACGTCACCGGCATCTGCCCGGTGGTGAAGCGCATCTGGACGCCCAGTTGGACGCTCTTCAGCGGGGGAGCTTGTTTCCTGTTTTTGGCGGCATTCAGTTGGGTGATCGAGGTGAAAGGCTACAAAAAGTGGTCGTTTTTCCTTGTGGTCGTTGGAATGAACTCAATCGCCGCTTACCTCATCGCCCATTTGTTTGAGGACTTCATCGTCAGCTCCTTCCACATCAACCTGGGACAGCACGTTTTCCAGATTTTCGGAACAGCTTATGAGCCTTTGACGCAGGGCGTGTTCGTACTGTTCACGTATTGGCTGATTCTCTTATGGATGTACCGCAAGAAGCTGTTCCTGAAAATCTAATGGATCGGTGTCAGAACCGAAGGGTAAATGAAATACCTGGTGGTCATTGAGAAAGCAGAGAACAACTATGCCGCTTTCATTCCGGACCTTCCGGGCTGCGTGGCCACCGGCGCAACCCTCAACGAACTGCACCGGAATATCACTGATGCGGTCGCCATGCATCTTGAGGGTCTGAGGGAAGATGGCCTGCCGATTCCCGAACCGCAAACCCAGGCCGAATTTGTTGAGGCGTAACCGCTGAACGAATTCCGGTTTTCTGCGGGAGATTTGCGCGTTGGCTTTTGTATTTGCGTCCTTAGACTCTCTACCCGGCGCCTGACACCTATTGCATCAGCTGCACCAGGGCCCGCGTCAGAACACCTGCCACTTCTTCGCCCGCAGAGTTAACCTCGCCGTACCAGCGGTCCTTTTTATTCAGCAGCCAAGGCGGTTGGTTGTCCCACTCAGCCTTGGGGATGATGTAGCCGAGTTCATCGTTAGCCAACCCCAAGATAAACTGATAGCGGCTGTGCAGGTGGGCGCGCAACGTGGGCTCGAACGGCGCGTCGGGGAAATCAGCGCCGGGGTAGCGCGCGAAGCCGCCGTTGACGAGCTCGGGGTAAATCTCACCCGGAACAGTCGCGATCTCCGCCCTCAGATCGCCGTTGCCGAGCATTTGGACGTAGTCAACTTCCGTCTGAAGATCGTGTCCGGTGTTGCATTGGAGCTTGCCGATGCCGGGCAATTCCTTCTCGGCGGTCGCGGTATCGATTTTTCCGTCCGTATAAAGCGGCTTCCGGTCTTTGTAGATATGGAGCGCGCCGGCGGCGCGAAAGCGGTCGTTATCCAGGGGCGCGTAGACCACCGCCTTGCGAATCACCAACGAATCCACCGGCGCCTCCTGCCCGTTCTTCAAAGCGCGCAGGGCGAGTTCGCCGATCAGGTTGCCGAACAGTTCGGCCTTTTTCCAAGTCCCATCTTTGGCCACCCGGCCCGTTTCCGGATCTTGCAAGGCTACGTCATCGCCGAGCGTCGAGAGCAGGCCGCCAATCGAACCCTGGAAAAAAACCGCTGTGCCGCCCTCGTGGCTCTCGATGTACTGGCAGAGCCAGTGAGGATAGTCTGCCGTGATCAGTGTGTTGCGGCCGCCCAGCGTTTCCGGGTGGTCGCTCCAGTTCACCAGTGTGGCAATGGGGTGGTTGTCAGCCGTTGCCGTCAACTGCATGACGAAAAGATACGGGTCTTTCACGTAAGGGGGGCGCGAATCGCTTTGCAGCAGGGCCAGCAGCGGATGGTCGTCCCTGGCCAGCGTCATGCGTGCGTCCTGCATCGAGTGAACAGCCTGAAGGGCCGTGGAGGCGATGCGGTCGTCCAGCCACTCCATGTACTTCTCGTCCATGCCGCTCTGAAACGGCGTGGGCCCCCAAAGGCCCATGGTGTCCGGCCCCTCGTGGTCGTGTGAAGAACCCACAATCACCTGGGTTACGTCCGGAGCCTGGGCCCTGACCTTTTCCCGAACCTTGAGCACGTCGTCATAAAACAGGCCGATGAGGTCCGCCTCGCACAAAGCCAGCGTCTGGCGGCCGGCGCCAAGCGCCAGGCAGCGAACGTAAAGATCATCGTGCACGCCGGTGGCGACGCGATTGTTGTCGAACCCGGCCATGTAGACTTTGGCGGTTTTTACATCCGGCGTAATCGTCGCCTTGGCGGCGCCGGCCTCGAGGGCCGCGGCGCGCAGGACGCCGGTTCCCAAACTTGAGAGTGCCAGAGCAATCAATGCCAAGCCGCGCAGGAATGAGCGCATGATGGGCGCCTCGAATGAATGGATTGAATTCCGCTTCGAACGAGGACCAACGCTAACACGCCCGCCCGGTGATTTTCAAGCCGAAAAAAAGGCTTGACAAGCTATGCTTAATATGGTAGGCTACTATGAGTGCAGGGTACTTTTGTCATGATCGGACCATGCATGCCGACGAGGCCGTCATCGGGCGTCTCAGCCCACCAAATTGTCTTTGCCTCCCCTTGCTCAGGCGGCTTAAAATACCTCAACTGGAACGATCAAACCGGGAATGTTACTGAAAACAAAGGACGGGCCGTCGTTTACAGGCAACTGTGGAGATGCTTCGCTTCGCTCAGAGCGTGTGACTTTTTTGAATTTAACTGAAAAGTGGAACTGATAACAAAGGAGTTAAGTGGCCTTGTACGGCCAAAAAACCAAAAAAGTCACAAGCTCTCACCATGACAAAATCGGATTTCTGTCAGAACTTCGAAGGGCTTTCGCAAGGTCGGCGGCCCGTGCCAGACCTCATGGCTTTGCCCATTCGCTTGGCGTTAGCACAAGGGCGCGATCCTAACCCAAGCATGTGGAGCCGCAATGAACGAAGATTCTAAAAAATATACGACCGAAGCCAGTATGTTATTGAAAACAAAAGACCGGGTCTCGCGAAATGTGTAAAACGAACTCAAAGCGAACCCAAAACAATCGCACAAAGTACCCCAAGTAACCCTCTTTTGTGCGCTTTTGGGGAGGGATTCCAGAGCCAACCGGGGTTGAAGAGCTGGTTAGCGACCAAGACGGAGGGGAAGGACCCATGAAACGAGGATGCCTAACGCTGTCGTTGTTTTTCCTATGGGGTGGCGTCTGCCTGGCCCAGAACTCAGGGCCGCTGTTGCTCCAGAGTCCAACCCTGAGCAAGACCCAGATCGCCTTCGCATACGGCGGCGACATCTGGATTGTGGATCGCAACGGCGGCGACGCTCGCCGCCTGGTGACGGGGACGGGACTGGAAAGCCGGCCGCTGTTTTCTCCCGATGGGGCATGGGTGGCTTACACCGGCGACTATGACGGCAACGAAGACGTTTACGTGGTGCCTGCGGCGGGCGGCGAGCCACGCCGCTTGACTTACCACCCCGGCACGGACGTAGCAGTGGGATGGACGCCAGACGGCAAGAACGTTTTGATCCGTTCCACGCGCAGCAGTTACTCGCGCTTTGAGAAGCTTTTCGTCGTTCCGGTCGAAGGCGGGTTCCCGACCGAGTTGCCTTTGCCCATGGGAGTGCAGGGCTCGTATTCCGCCGACGGCTCGAGGATCGCCTACGTGCCAAGCTGGAATCGTCGCTTGGGGGCGGGCCCGGCGTACATCGCCATCAAGCATTATCGCGGCGGGCATTCGGCGGCCATCTGGATTGCCAACCTGTCGGACTCGAGCATCGTGAAAGTGCCGCGCCAAAACTCGAACGACTTCAATCCCCTGTGGGTTGGCGACAAGATCTATTTCCTCTCCGACCGCAACGGTCCCGTCACCCTCTTCGCCTACGATACCCGCACCAAAGAAGTGAAAGAGTTGCTGAAGAACGACGGCTTCGATTTCAAGTCGGCGGGGATGGGGCCGGGCGCCATTGTCTACGAACAACTCGGATCGCTGCACCTTTACGACCTGGGCTCGGGCAAAACGAAAACAGTTGAGGTGCGTGTGTCAGGCGATATGCCGCAAGTGCTGCCGCATTTCGAGAAGGTGGAAAAGCACATTCTCTCTGCCAACATCTCTCCCACGGGGCAGCGTGCCGTGTTCGAGGCGCACGGTGAGATCCTGACGGTGCCCGCCGAAAAGGGCGACATCCGCAACCTTACGAACAGCCCCGGGGTCGCGGAGCGCGACCCGGCGTGGTCGCCGGATGGCAAATCCATCGCCTATTTCTCGGACGAATCCGGCGAATATGCGCTTCAGATTATCAGCCAGGATGGCCTGGGTGCGGTGCGAAAGATCGATCTGGGCCAACCGCCCTCCTATTTCTACTCGCCCACCTGGTCGCCCGACAGCAAGAAAATCGCCTACAGCGACAAGCGGCTGAATCTCTGGTATGTGGATCTGGACCACGCCTCGCCGGTCAAAGTTGACACGGACCTTTTCGATTCCCCTCTGCACGAGTTTGATACGGTGTGGTCGCCCGACAATCGCTGGTTGGCCTACACGCGGCAACTGCCCAACCACCAACGCGCGGTGTTTGTCTACTCCCTCGAAGAACGTAAGGCGACGCAAGTTACCGACGGCATGAGCGATGCGCTCTATCCCAACTTCGACAAGAACGGGAAATATCTCTACTTTACGGCCAGCACGAACATGGGTCTTGCTACCGGCTGGCTCGACATGACCAGCATCGACCGCCCCGTGTCGCGCGCCGTTTACGTCGCTGTGCTGCGCAAAGAGCTGCCTTCCCCGATTTCCCCGGAGAGCGATGACGAGAAGGCGGAGGAGAAGAAAGATGACAAGTCCTCTCAGGCCGCCGACCAGAGCAAGGACAGAGGCAAAGACAAAGAGAAGAAGGAGTCCGTCAAGGTCACGATTGATTTTGAAAACCTCAGCCAGCGCATCCTCGCTCTGCCCATTCCGGAACGCAACTATGTGGGGTTGATGGCGGGCAAGGAGGGCATCCTGTATGTGCTTGAGGGTCCGCAACTGGAATCGGACGGTCCCTCGGGGCGAATAGTGCAACGTTTTGATCTGAAGACACGCAAGACCGAAAAGCTGATCGAGGGCGTACGACACTTTGCGCTCTCGGACAACGGGGAGAAGATGCTCTACTATCAGGGCGAGCACTGGTTCATCGCCGCCGCCGATAAGCCGCCCAAGGCGGGCGACGGCCAGCTCAAAACCACGGACATGGAGGTTCGCGTCGACCCCCACGCGGAGTGGAAGCAGATGTTCCACGAGATCTGGCGAATCGAGCGCGACTTCTTCTACGATCCGCACTTCCACGGATTGGACTTGAAGGCGGCGGAGGCGGCCTATGCACCTTTCTTGGCCGGCGTGTCAAGCCGCGCCGATCTTGATTACTTGTTTGATGATATGTTGGGTAATATCAACGTTCTGCATATGTATGTGGGTGGTGGGACGCAGCCCGAACTCCAGACCGTGAAGGTGGGCCTGCTCGGAGCCGATTACACCTTGGAAAACGGCCGCTACCGTTTCGCGCGCATTTTCAGCGGCGAGAATTGGAATCCGCAATTGCACGCGCCCCTTACCCAGCCGGGCGTCAACGTAAGGCAAGGCGAATATTTGCTGGCCGTCAACGGGCGCGACTTGCACAGTGCGGACGAGATCTACAGTTTCTTTCAGGAGACGGCCGGCAAACAGGTGGTGTTGAGAGTCGGTCCAAATCCCGACGGCGGCGGCTCGCGCGAGGTGACCGTGGTCCCGGTTGATAGTGAGTCGGCGCTGCGCAACCTCGACTGGATTGAGTCCAACCGCCGCAAGGTGGACCGGATGAGCGGCGGCAAGCTCGCCTACGTCTATCTGCCCAATACGGCCGGCGCCGGTTACACGAATTTCAACCGCTACTATTTTGCGCAAGTAGGCAAAGAAGGCGCGGTCCTTGACGAACGCTTCAACGGCGGCGGCGACCTCGCGGACTACATCATCGACTACCTGCGTCGTCCCGTGATGAGTTTTGTCTTGACGCGAGAAGGCGAAACCTACTCCGAGCCGCAAGAGGCCATCTATGGGCCGAAGACGATGATCATCAATGAATTCGCGGGTTCCGGCGGCGACGCCATGCCTTGGTACTTCCGCAAGGCCGGGATCGGCCCTCTGGTCGGCACCCGCACCTGGGGCGGGCTGGTGGGCATCGGCGGGTATCCGCAACTAATGGACGGCGGCTCCGTAACCGCTCCGCGCTGGGCCATCTACGGAACCAAAGGCGAGTGGGAAGTGGAGAACCACGGCATCGCGTCGGACGTCGAGGTTGAGCTTGACCCCAAGCTTGTTCGCCAAGGCCACGACCCTCAACTCGAGAAGGCGGTCGAGGTGACGATGGAAGCGCTCAAGAAGAACCCGCCGCCCACGTACAAAAAGCCGGCCTATCCGAATTACCATCCGCACGTGCCGGCGGCAGGCAGTGGGCAGTAGACAGACAGTCGCCAGGTTCGCAAGCGAAGACCCGGACCTCAACCGTCGCGTGCAGAAAATTCAGGAGATGGAGAAAAAACAGTGAGGGTATTGTCGTGACGTTCACGAAGCGCCTTCGCGAGGGAGTGCGTCGCGGCGAGATCACTTGCAGTGTCCGATTCTGGATGCGCCCTCACGTCAGAGTTGGTGCGCGGTACCGCATGGAAGAAGGTGAGATCGAAGTAGATTCAATCGAACCGATCGGATTTCCGGACATTACCCCGGCTCTGGCACGTGAGTCGGGATTCCTTGGCGTCCTGGATCTGCTAAAGGTTACAAAACACGGCCGGGGGGAAAACATCTATCTGGTCAGGTTTCACTTCGTGCCCCCTCGCCGCAAACGAACACGCAAGAGCACGCAGGGGAACCGGCGAGTCGATCAGGAACGCCACTCACCGCGAGTGGTCCGGCGCGCGCATTGCCCGTTGCACAGAAACCGTGCTATAAGTTCCCTCCCGAGAGGAAAACGGAACGTGGAACGCGGCTAGATTAGTGATCGTTTGCGCAATAATGCAAAGATGGGCAACATTACTACACTATGAACCCCATTAGCTCCAGCCAAGGCCTGATTGAGAGAATCAAGAACGGAGACCACGAAGCCTTTTCTGCTCTCTTCAAGAAGCATCGCCCTCGCCTTGCCGTTCTTATTCATTACCGGCTGAGCCCCGAGCTACGCAGGTTCTTTGAGGTCGATGACATCTTGCAGGAAACTTTCCTCGAGGCCTTTCGCGACTTTGACCAGTTCACGTATGAATCGCCTGGCAGCTTTATGAGCTGGCTGGCGCGCATCTCCGACCACGTGATGGCGGACCTGGCGCGGTCCCAGGGCAGGCAGAAGCGCCACGCGGCGGAGATACTGCGCTTTCGGTCCGAAAGCAACCCCGCTGGGCCTGAGCCCATTGACAGCAGGACGCCAAGCCGGATCTTTGCGGAAGAAGAGGGTCTGCAGGAACTGGTTGTGAAACTGAACGCGCTTCCGGAAAACTACCGTCAGGCCATTGTTCTCGTGAAAGTCGAGGGCCTCACCACAAAGGAAGCGGCCGCGCGGCTGGGAAAGACCAGCGAATCCATGGCCTTGTTATTACACCGTGCCCTGAAGCGGTTTCGGGCGCTACACCAGCCGCGGCAAGAATCGTGATGTTACCGATGGCACAAGATCCTGAAAAGATCCCGCACGAGGAGCAATCGGACGCAGGCGGGCGCGAACAACTCGTCGCCAATGCCGTGGCGGAGTGCGTCGAGCTCCTGTCGCGAGGCGAAACACTGGATATCGAGGGCTTTTGCCGTGCCCATGCCGACCTCGAGCCGGAGTTGCGGCTGGCTCTCGAAACACTCGACGGAATCGACGGGATGCTTCAGCCTGCCGCGCCGCCCTTCGAGGATGTCCCCAGCGTGGCCGAATTACCTGCGCGGCTGTCGGGCCACAAAATTCTCGGCGAAATTGGTTCCGGCGGGATGGGCCGAGTCTTGTTGGCGGTCGATGAGAGACTTGGCCGGAAAGTTGCTATCAAAGAACTCAGCCCGCGCTTCCGGGGTGACCCGCTTTTGCGCGAGCGCTTCATGCGCGAGGCTCGAGCCATGGCCAAGCTCAAGCATCCTCATATCGCGCACATCTACAGCCTGGGCCCGCCCGACGAGCCGCCCCACTTTGTAATGGAATTCATCGAGGGCGCACCGCTGATGGAAGCGGCGCGCGTCTTAACGCTGCGCCAGAAGGTGGAGTTGATGTACAAGGTCGCCCTGGCGGTAGCGTTTCTGCACCAGCACCAGGTGATTCACCGCGATCTCAAGCCGGGCAATATCCTGGTGGGGCAGGACCTTGAGCCCAAAGTCCTGGATTTTGGGCTGGTCTTGCAGATAGGTGATCGGGAAGGCAGGCCCACCTTGCCGGGCGCCCTCCTGGGAACGCCGGATTACTTCTCGCCTGAGCAGGCGCGCGCCAGTTCCCTGCTCGACGCCCGCAGCGACATCTTCTCGCTGGGAGCTGTCTTCTACGAACTTCTCACTTCCCAGTTGCCTTTTCGGGGCGAGACGCTCACTGACCAGGTCCATCAGATTTGCGAGAAGGATCCCCTCCTGCCCCGTCGCATCGATCCCAACCTTCCCGGCGACTTGCAGAACATTTGCTTGAAGGCTTTGGAGAAGAATCCCGCCGACCGGTTCAGTTCCGCGCAGGAAATGGCCAACGACCTGGAACGGTTCCTGGCCGGAGAGCCGGTGCTGGCAGTTCCTGCCTCCTACTCGCGGATGACGGCAGGAAAAATCGATCAGCACCTGCGTGAATTAGAAGGCTGGAAGCAGGATCACGTTTTATCTGAACTCGAGTTCGATTCCTTTCGGAAGCTTTACGAGCGGCTGGTGGATCGCGAAGACGCCTGGATCATGGCCGTGCGCCGGCTCACCCTCTCCCAGGTCAGCCTTTACTTCGGAGCGTGGATTCTGGTGTTGGGCGCTGCACTGCTCATGCTCTTCGAGTACCCTCGCCTCACCGGAACTCTCTCGGTTCTGGTGGAGAGCGGCGCGGCAGCCTCGGCGGCGGGGATTGGCGTTTCTTCCTGGCACCAAGGGCGACGCCGTACTGCGCTGGCCTATCTGTTGGCATTCTGCCTCCTGTTGCCGATTACCCTCTTGGTAACGATGGGCCGTCTGAATCTTTTAACCGCTCCCACTCATGGAGATGTGGCGCTCGAGTTCTTCGCCAAGTTCGAGAGCTTCAAGAAGATTACCAATGCCCAGCTTTGGTGGGCGATTCTACTCTCACTTCCCGCCTACTTTTGGCTTCGGCGATTCACGCGGGCCTCAGTGTTTTCGCTGGCCCTCGCGGTGATGTCAGCGGTGCTCGTCGTAGTCTCCCTGCTGCGCATGGGTCTGCTCGAGTGGATCGACCAGGATCCCGGAAGGGTCTATCTCCGGCTCATCCCCTTCGCTGCCCTGTTCTTCTTGGTGGGTATCCTGATCGAACGGCTCCATCATCCGGGGGACTCGCGCTACTTCTATTCAGTCGCCGTGGCCGCTACGTTTGTCAGCCTGAGCGGCGTGGCGCTCTATCACGAACCTTACGCGGAATGGTTGAGGCGCGTAGTGCCGCGAACGCGAGGGCAATTGGAATACCTGTTCATCATCAACGCCGGGGTTTATCTCCTGCTCCAATCGGCCTGTGAGCGGCTGCCGCTGGCGCAGATGCGCGCCGTGGGAAAGTCATTCCGCTTCGTGATTCCCGGCCACGTGCTGACATCGCTGCTCTTGTTGGGGTTGTCTGCCACAGACCTTTGGGAGAGATCGCCCTCGAGCGCCGCGCTCAGGTACGAAGCTCGCTTCTTCGAGATTGTCCTGCCCGTGGCGGCTTGCCTGTTTGTTTTCGGAAGTATTCCCAAGCAGATGAAAAACTTTCTGGCCACAGGCCTGCTGTTTCTGGCCATCGGCATTGTGCGCTTGGAACAGGACTTTTTCAAAGAGCGCGCCGCCTGGCCGATCAGCCTGCTCCTCGCGGGTCTCCTCCTGATGCTCGCGGCCGCCAATTACTCTCCCCTGAGGATGGCGGTCACACGATTGGTTAAACGCAGACCCTAATCCTCCTGGTTCGCTTCGCGGCCGCGAAGCTCAACACCTCTCTGTCATTCCGAGCGCAGCGAGGAATCTCGCCCTGCGCGTGGACGGGTCGGGACCGTGCGAAAAAACGGAGCAATTGGCAGTGCAATTCCGGCCCGCTAATGTCGCTATAACGTATTAGGAGGCTAAGAAAATGCGCAACGCCAAAATGCTGATTCCCCTCTCACTCGTTCTGCTGGCAACCGCGTGTGGCCCTGTCGAGTGGCTGAATCCGTGCTTTAAGGAAGAGGACTTGGTCGTCGAGCCGGCGCTCGAGGGCGACTGGAACGCCCAAGACGGCACGAGCATTCTGACCTTCCACGCGGCCGGCGACAAGAGTTACGAGGTGCTCGATACAGAAATCCAAGCCGGTAACGCCGAGCCCGAAAAGAGCAAATTCCAGGCACACCTCGTCCGGCTGGGGGAGATTTTCTTCTTGGATCTGGTTCCCCAAACACCGCAGCTAAACATCGGCGCGTACAAACTCCCCCTGGCTCTATCTGCAGACGGAACGCCATTTCAGCCGCACTTGGTGAAGGTCGGGGATGGACTCTACGCAAGACTCGTTCAAACCCAGCAAGATTCGGAAGCGACTCAAGCAAGCGGCGCTTGCGAGATCCATCTCATTCAGGCGCACTGGATCTTTCGGGTCTGGCTGGAGGGGAACAGTCTGCGTCTTGCCGACCTCCGGGAGGAGTGGTTCAAGGAAATGGCGGATCATGGGAAAGTCCAGATCGGTTTCGACCGCATCGACGACGACTTAGTCCTTACGGGTTCCACTGAAGAGGTCCAGGCATTCCTCCTGCGATTCGGAGGAAACGAGCTTGCGTTCCCCGAAAGCTCGGGGCTGGAATTTCGCCGCCAGGATTGAGCGGGAGCACCGAAAAGGGGAGCACAGGCGGTTGTGAACCTGAACGAATCCGAGTGTTCTTCAAGTCGCCGCCACAAGACGATCGGCCCTTGTGGCCGCCCTCGACCAACCCCAAGGGCGGCCTCTAGAGATAGACGGCGTGGACCCCAGAACGAGGGTCGGCGCTATTGCCCAATCCCCAGTTGCGTCAGCATGAACGCATAATCAAACGCGATCTCCTTCAGATAATCATAACGCCCCGAAGAGCCGCCGTGTCCCGCCGCCATATTGGTCTTAAGCAGTAGAACGTTATTATCTGTCTTGAGGGTACGCAGCTTTGCAACGTACTTCGCCGGCTCCCAGTACATCACCTGGCTGTCGTTGAAAGAGGTCTTGACCAGCATGGCCGGGTACGGACCTTTCTTCAGGTTGTCATAGGGCGAGTATTTGAGCATGTAGTCGTAAGCAGCTTTTTCATTCGGATTGCCCCACTCTTCGTATTCCGGCACCGTAAGCGGCAGTGAGGCGTCGAGCATCGTATTCATCACGTCCACAAACGGCACGTGAGCAACCACGACCTTGAAAAGATCCGGGCGGAGGTTAGTGACTGCGCCCATCAACAGGCCGCCGGCCGAACCGCCTTCAATGACGATCTTGTCGCGGGCCCCGTATTTATTGGCCACCAGGTATTCGGTGCAATCGATGAAGTCGGTGAAAGTATTCATCTTGTTCATCATGCGCCCGGCGTCGTGCCAGGGCTTGCCGAGGTCTCCGCCGCCCCGAATGTGCGCAAAAGCCATCACGAAACCGCGGTCGAGCAAGCTCAAGCGATTTGAGCTGAAAGTAACCGGTAGCGGGAAGCCGTAGGAGCCGTATCCGTAGACGTAGAGCGGATTCGACCCATCCTCCTTTTTCAGGTCCTTGCGATAGACAACAGAGATGGGGACCTTGGCTCCGTCTCGCGCTGTTGCCCAGAGCCTCTCGGAGTTGTACTTGGAAGAGTCGTATCCGCCCGGCACCTCGTTCTGCTTGAGCAGCGTGGAAGTGTGCTTTTCCACGTCGTAGTCAAAGACCGAAGGCGGCGTCAGCAGTGACTGGTAAGCGTATCGAAAGAGTTTGGTCTTGAATTCGCGATTGGTCTGCGGAGAGGCTGTATAAACGGGTTCGGGGAACGGAATGCGCTGCTGGGCGCCGGTCGCCAGAGTCACGATCGTGAGTTGCGGCAATCCTCGTTCACGCTCGAAGAGAACATAGAAGTCCTGGAATGCCTCGAACGCCGATAGCATCACGTCCTCGCGGACTGGCACTACTTCCTTCCAATTCGCTTTGCCGGGATCGTCCACGGGCGCGGAAACCAACCGGAAGTTGCGGCCCTTGTCATTGGTGCGAATGTAGAACTGGTCCCCCAGGTGGTCCGCGTAGTATTCGACATCCTGCTCCCGCGGGGCGAGCAGCTTCCATTCCCCTGTGGGATTTGCCGCATCCCGATAGCGGACCTCGGAAGTGGTGTGGCTGGCGGAAGTCAAGAAGATGTATTTGTGGCTGCGCGACCTTTCGGCTCGAATGTTGAAGCGTTCATCCTTCTCTTCGTAGACAAGTTCATCGCTTCCGGCGGCGCTCCCCAGCGTGTGCCGGTAAAGACGGTATTGCCGCTTGGCGTGATCTTCGATCGTGTAGAAGAGCGTTTGGCTGTCGGCTGCCCACACCAGCGATCCCGTTTTCTCCGCCGTGTCCGGCAGATCCTTGCCGGTGCGCAGGTCGCGCACGTGCATGCGATATTGCCGGAAGCCGGTGTTGTCAGTCGAATAAGCCAGCCGGTTGCCGTCGTCGCTCACCACGAAAGTTCCCAGCGACATGAACTTCTCACCTTTGGCAAGCTCATTCACATCCAAGATGATCTGCTCGGCCGCGCCGACGCTTCCCGGCTTTCTGCCCAGGATCAGGTACTGCTTTCCTGCTTCCCAGCGCGAATAATAGAAGTAGTCGCCTTCTTTGTAAGGCACGTTGACGTCAGTCTCCTTGACGTGGCTGAGCATCTCGTCATAAAGCCTTTTTTGCAGGGCTTCCGTGCGCCGCATGACGGAATCGGTGTAGGAGTTCTCGGCCTCGAGATACCGAGCCACTTCAGGCTTCAATTTCTCGCGCAGCCAGTGGTAATCGTCGGCCAAATTTCCTCCGTTGATGTGGTTCTCTGTATGGAGTTTCTTAGCCACCGGCGGAGCAACCGTATCTGCCGCACTCGACGGCGTTCTTTGTGCCGTAATAACAATTATCGCAGCTACGACCAGAATCGAATAAGCAAGTTTTTTCATGGCTGGCCTCAAAGGTAGTCTGAAAGGCGATTCTATACTGAACTGATCATCCAAGCATACGACGACACCAGGCTCCGATCATGGCAGCAAGCGGAAAAGCCTCACCACAGAGGCCACAGAGTTCACAGAGAAGGCTCGAGAGGCTTTTCTCCCTGGTCTCCGTGTCCTCTGTGGTGATGCTTTTCGTTCCAGGGAATTAATTCAGTCTTCCAGCGCTCCAACGGATGGCGTCCTGAACGAGTGTGCGGTAGAGCGGGTAGAGGTGCGCCGTTTCGCCATGACCGAGTTCGATGTACACGACGCGCGATTTTGGATAAGGACTGATCCACGCCACCGGACCGTCGCTGGTGGGATTGTCGGTGCGGAGCAGCACCTTGACCTCCGGCGAAATCCACATTCCCTTGTAAGTCTCATCCCACAAGTGCATCGCCCCCAGGCGCGCCGTGATGGGGTGCTTTGCCACTACTTTGACGCATTGTTCCTGACCGTGCAGATAAGTGGAAGCGGGCATGCTGCCTTCGGGCTTCAGCAGGTACTTGCCGCCCACCACCTCCTTGTACCACCATTCCCAGTTCTGGTAATCCGCAATGGCATGGTGGAGCACCACTATTCCCTTCCCGCTCTCCACAAAGTCCCGCAAGTGGGTCTTCTCGGTTTCGCTGATTTCATTCGAGAGATCGTAAAGGACGAGCACGTCATACTTGTTCCGGATGTCTTCGCGGAAAGCCTCGTGGCTGGAAACGGCATGGTCCCACTGCAGGTCGTCCGTCCCCTCGAAGACCGTGTAGAAAGTTGTCGGGTATTCGTGCCCGTCTGTCACCACGAGCAACCGCAAGGGCTTCGGTCCGGCTTTAGCGGCGCCGGCATCGGGAGGCAGCGTGACGCCGCCCGCGCCAGCCCATTCGGTTCCCCGCAAAAACGTGTTCACGAATCCAGCCTCCTGCATGGCGGCAACATCGTGGCCAAGCGCCATGTACATGGTCCGGCCCTGGCCGTAATTCACCGTCCAAATCATCGGCTCGTCCTTGCCGGTTCCGCCGTTCGCGGGGTCATCGTAAGCTGTGGCCAGAACGTGAGCGTCGGGGGACATCTGGTGGCTGTGGTAGAGTTCGTCCGAGACCACAAAAGTTTCCGTCATGCCGCGCGTGATGGGGTGGTCCCGGTCCACGAATTTCACCGTAAAGCAGTGCCTGGGGGCGTGTGCGGTCTTGGGTGGGCCGGCGGTCCACCAACCCCCGATCATCTTGAAATACTGCGGCCAGGGCGGTTCTTTCAGCCCCATGGGCCGGTGGTTATCGCCCAATGCCTCGAGGCCGCTGAAGGCGTAACTGGCCGCATGAATCGCCACCAGCCCTTTGCCCGATTTCACGAAATTCTCGACCGCCTTCTCCGTCGCTTCTCCCCAGCGCGGGCCGTCGTAGTCGAGTACCAGAACATCGTAGGCAGCCAGCGTCGCCTCGGTGATTCCCACTGGCTCTTCTTCCACCCGCACGTCAAAGCGCCCGCTCTCAACAAGGGTCTTTCGCAGAAAGGGCGTAGTGGTGCGCCAGTCGTGATTGTTCCGCCCGGAGAGGATGAGGACGCGAATTTTGCCCGGCTGGAAGAAAGGAATCGTCACCTGAGCGGTGGCGGTCTTTGGACACAGGATAGCAACACCTATTTGCATCGCGGCGATCATTCTAATCAAGCAGTAGTTCTTCATAAGCGAACCTCGAGGCAGCACTACCAGATTCACCACAGCGCGGCATAGCCACAACCAAATGCGGATTCTTCGCTCCGCTCAGAATGACATGTCGTCCTGAGCGGAGCGAAGGATCTGCTTTTCTCCGTGTTCTCAGTGTCCTCTGTGGTGAGCTTCTTTTATTCTCCCAGCACGGCGTGCAGATGGGCCAGGCTGCGGCGGGCTTGTTCTTCGGTGCCGCACTCCACGGACAGGACACCCTCAAAGCCCGACTCCCGCAGGATGCCGACCACCTTCGTCCAATCAATTACGCCATCTCCGCACGCGCATCCCACGGGTGTACCGGTCACCTTTCCGCGTTCCGCTTCCGAGCGCTCGATCGCGATGTCCTTGGCGTGGACGTGCACGAGCAGATGAGAAACAGCTCGCAGCCCCTCGTAGGGATCTTCGCCGGCCAGATAGGCGTTGCCGGTGTCGTAGTTCACGCGGAGGTAAGGCGAATCCACCAGAGTGGCGATACGCAGCAGGCCTTGCGTGGTCTTGGAAATACTCTGGTGCGGCTCGATACCGATGTAAATGCCGTGGCGTTCCGCCGTCCGGAGCACCGTGCTGAGCGTGTATTTCATCACGCCAAACGCCTCGTCCATGCTGACCCAGGACGGGCGGATGCCCTCGTCGGTGTTCACGACCGGCGCGCCGACGCCCACCGCAAAGCGAATGGCCTTCTGCAAGTAGGGCACGCTGATTTCCGGCCGCATCAGGGGACAGTGGGCGCTCAAGCCGGAAGCCCTGACCTCGTGCTGCTCCAGGATGTCTTTCATTTCGCCCGGGTCGTCGTCGAGAGAGAAAGAGTGGAAGTAGCCGGCTTCGCTGAGCAATTCCCGCCCGTTGTGCACCATCGGCTCCACGAAGCTGTATCCGAGGCGCGCTGCGCGCTCCACGCCCTCGGCGAAAGATTTGTCTTGCGACCTGATAAACTCCATATTTATGCCGGGTTGGATGCTCATACCTCCCACTCCTTCTGCCAGACCGCCTGGCTCTTCTGTTTGTAGGCGAGGTTCCCGATATGGCAGGCCACGGCGCCGTAGTGTCCGGCCACCACGTCGGCGTTGGGTTGCCGGCGGGTGCGCATGCATTCGAGCCAATTCCCCATGTGATTGTCGTCGGTGGGTCCACTCGAGCATTCACCCATTTGAGTGTTCCCTTTGCTGGGGATGAAATGGTAACCGTAACGGAAGATGTTGAGCCTGCCGCCCGTGCCCATGAAGACGATGTCTGCCGCCCCGGCGGGGATCATGTCCGTCAGAGTAGCCTCGAAGGTCACGTTCAGTTTCTCGGGATATTCGAGAGCGAAGTTAATGTTGTCCGCCGTGTCACGCCCGTCGTCGTAAAGATAAATGCCTCCCATCGCCACGGCGGCCAGGGGGCGCTGGATACTCAGGAACCAATGCACCACGTCCACCATGTGTACGAAAAGCCCGCCGGTCTGCCCGCCGGTTGAAAAGTCCCAATAGGCAAATCGATTGAAATAGCGTTTCGGATCCCAGGGGATCTTGGGCAGCCAGGCGAGGCAAGCGTCCCAATCGAGCCCAGCAGGTTTCTGCTCCATCCCCTTGGGCACGGGAGTCAGATAGCCGCCGTTGGCATTCCAGATGGTGCGCACCATATTCACTTTTCCGATCGCCTCCGTGTCAAAGAACTTCTGCTTCGCCTCGAGGAAGTGCGGTGTGGTTCTCTGTTGCGTGCCCACCTGGACGATGCGGCTGGTCTCTCGCACCGCCTTCACCATGGGAGGACCCTGCTCCGGCAGCGACGTCATAGGCTTCTCGACGTACACGTCCTTGCCGGCTCGACAGGCATCGATGGCGATCTGCGCGTGAACGTGGTCGAAGGTCGCTACGATGACTCCGTCGATGTCTTTGCGATCGAGGAGTTGATGGTAATCGGCGTACTTATCCACTTTGGTGCCGGCCGTGTGTTCGCCGCGGTCGCGCCGCGCATCCCAGATGTCGGCGACAGCCACCCAGTCGAGATTGCCGACCTGGTTAGCGCGCCCCATCAGGTACGTGCCTCGGTCTCCTGACCCAATGATGCCCAACCGCACGCGGTCGTTGGCCCCCATTACACGTAGCGCGGCAGCCGCCGTGGCCGTGCCCATCATGAAAGTGCGTCGGGATATTTGCGTTGACATATCATTCCACCTCGATCGATAAGTTGATGGGGGCCCTTGTGGCCGCCCTGGAAAAATCACCTCTATCCTTAACAGCCTGCAAGGGCCATCCTGCATTCGGGCCGTAAGCATACCAGAAAACTTGCAGCTTGCAACCGCCCTGCTCCGACCTTGTAGTGTCCAAACTTGAACGTAGCGCCGACCTTCAGAGCCTGCCCTGAGCGAAGCGAAGGGTCGGCAGTTGGTGGCTAAAGGCCAGCGCCACGCATCAATTCAGAACATGACCCATCGAAACGTGCTCTGCACGACGGCCATTGCTTCCGGCCACGGCCAGAGCCAGGGGGCGTCGATGTGCGCGGTCTCTAGCATGTGGATTCGGCAATGTTCGGCTTGCGGCGGCCAGGCGGGTGGGGATTGCGCACAGGCGCTCCCCGCCAGGAAAAGGAGGCCGAGAAGACAAACGGCGCGCGACAACTGGATGGCGCGGGGGCTCATGGCTTCTTCTCCGGAAATCTAAAATTCACAAGCTCCTGCCGTGAGCGGAAACCTCGGGCGCCGGAGTCAGCTCCAAGGATAGGATCAATGCATCTTCCGGGGGATCGCGGTAATAATCCCTCCGCCGCGAGTGAAGGCCAAACCCCGTCGAGAAATAGAGTCGCTGCGCTGTGATATTCGAGGCGCGTACTTCGAGGAAGATCCGCCTTACTCCCAGTTCAAGCAGTCGTCTCCGGCCTTCAGCGACCAGTTCGCTTCCTACGCCTTGTCCCCGATGGGCTGGGTCGACCGCCATGTTTCTCAGCTCGGCCTCGTCGATGACGTGGTGGAACGCGACGAATCCCGCAAGTGCAGGCGAGCTCACTCTGTCGAGTTCGGCCACCAGGATGAGCCCCAAAGGATCGCCGGCCAAGGTTGCATAGTCAGCCGCAGTCCATTGGGCGGCTTGTCGAGCCCTGCCCTGGATTCTAAGGATTGCTTCCAGATCGTCCTCGCTGGCGTTACGAATGCGCATGAGCAGTTTCGGAATTGAGATTCGAAATTCGAAAATCGAAACCGCACCCTGAGAGCAGAGCTTCGGGATTCACGACGCCCATCCTTGTGAGTGTCATTCGGAGCGAAGCGAAGCATCCCAACAGTTGGTGACTTCCGGAACTGCCGGGATTCTTCGCTTCGCTCAGAATGGCAGGCAAAACTAGGTTTCGGTTTTCGAGTTTCGAGTTTCGAGTTTCGAGTTTCGGTCTGTGTCGCTCGTCAACAGCTCTGCATCCGGTCGCCGAATGTAATAGGCGTCGAGGCTGCCGGCCGCCTGCGGTCTTCCCGATTGGTAGTCCTGCAAACCGAGGCGAGCCACAGCCGCGACCAGCGTGCCCGCCACGGCCTGCCACTGGAATGGGCTGGAAAGGGTTTCGCGAAGCGCCAGCGCTGTACGATCGTGCTCTCTAAAAACGCAGGTTATCCCCACCACTTGCGACAAGCGGCGGCTGAGGAAAGGCGCTAGCTCTGCTGGTCTCAAAATCCAGCCTTGATCTTCTTTTAGAGGAGGCCCATGCGGCGGCTTAAGGAAGCCGTCCTGTGTTTGAGTGTCCCTCTGGAAGATCCCCACAAAAATCTCTCCCCGGCGCGCATCCAGGATCGGGACCGCCCACTCCGTTTGTATTCGGGCTGCATCGACGAGAGCCTCGAGCACCGACACCGCTCGCACCGGCAGACCGAATGCCTTAGCCCAACCGAGCGCCGCTGCCAGACCCACGCGGATTCCAGTGAAAGATCCAGGCCCCGAGGTGACTGCGATCAGTTGAATATCGGCCAGCCCTCGTTCGGGAACGCCATGCCGCGCCCTGGCTTCTTCGAATGCCCGGTCCACCATCGAGAACAAGCTCACGGCGTAGTAGTTCGCTGGACCGTCATTCGCGATCTGGGCGAGACACTCATGGTCACGGAAAACGCCAACTCCTCCCGCTTCGCTGGTCGTATCAAATGCCAGAATCAACATCGTAAGCCATTATACAGCGTATGCTACAATGGCCTTCAGACGTTTACCACCTGCTTGCTTTATGGCTGATGCAACACAATCCGCTTCACGGCCGCTCGAGCTGACTGAACTTCTCACCCTGATGGTGGAAGTCAGCGAACGGATCAACTCCACGCTGGATCTCGATGAGCTCATGGCGCGCATCGCCGAGATCGTCAAACGTGCGATCGACTACGAAGTTTTTGCCATTCTTTTGCTCAACGAGAAGACCCAGGAGTTGAGTGTTCGCTTCAGCATCGGCCACCCCGACGAGTTGATTCGCACACTGCGCATAAAAGTTGGCGAAGGGATTGTGGGGCGGGCAGCTGAAACCCGGCGCTCCGTACTGGTCAATGATGTGCTGAAAGACCCCGGCTATATTCGCACCTTATCTCCGATTCGCTCGGAGCTGGCGGTCCCGCTGGTTACCAAGAACCGGCTTATTGGTGTACTCGACCTGGAAGCGCCCTGGCCGGATTTCTTCAACGATTCTCACGTGAACCTTCTGGAACTCCTCGCCAGCCGCATGGCGATGGCGCTCGAGAACGCGCGGCTCTATCGCCGCAGTGTGCGGCAAGCGCGGACTCTCCAATTGCTGAACGAGATCAGCCGGGAAATGAGTTCTGTCCTGGTCACGAGCGAACTCCTGCGGAAGATCGGAACTTTGACGAAACGCTTGATCGATTATCACCGCTTCAGCATCCTGTTGGCCGATGAGCAGGCCCGGGCTTTCAACACGGTGCTATCCCTGAAACAGGATGAGCACCAGCCTGAAAGGGGCGTGGTCCGTTTCGGCCAGGGAATCGTGGGCGCCGCGGCCGATCTGCGTCAGACGGTGGTGGTCGGCGACGTCTCAAAAGACCCGCGCTACATTCAGGTCAACCCGGAAACGCGCTCGGAGATGGCGACACCGCTCATTTATCGTGGCCGCGTCATCGGCGTCGTAGACTTCGAAAGCCCGCAACTCAATTACTTTAGCGAGGAGCACATCCGCATCTTCGCCACTCTCGCTCCGCAAATTGCCATCGCCATTGAAAATGCCCGGCTTTACGAACGTGTGGCTCGAAGCGAAGCCCGCCTTGAGCGCGATTTGCAACGCGCCCAGGAGATCCAGATGCATCTCATGCCGGGGACGGCTCCCGACATTCCGGGCCTGGAAGTGGCGCTGCGCTTTCACCCCGCGCGAGAACTGGGGGGCGACCTCTACGATTTTCTGACCTACGGGAAGGAGCGGCACGTGCTGGCGGTCGGCGATGTGAGCGGCAAGGGTGCTCCTGCCGCGCTGTACGGAGCCATGGCCATGGGCATCCTGCGCAGCCTGGCCCCTCAAAAGCTCTCGCCGCCGCATTTATTAAGAAGGCTCAGCCTGATTCTTCTTGAGCGCAAGATCGAAGGTCATTTCATTACGCTCACTTACGCCATCTGGGAACCGCGCGCAAAGACGCTGCGCCTCGCCAATGCGGGAATGCCCTTGCCCCTCTTGGTGAGGAAAGGGCAAACCCGGACGATTCGCGTCGAGGGAATCCCCCTAGGTCTGCTCGAGCACGCCGAGTACCAGGACCAATTGGTGAAGCTCGAGTCTGGGGACTTGGTCGCGATGTTTTCGGATGGCATCGTCGAGGCCGCAAACACCAAGCACGAGGAGTTCGGGCCGCGGCGGCTCGAGAACGTACTCCGCCGGAATTCCCATCGCCCCCTTGAGGAAATCATCGCCGACCTCTTCGATGAAGTGCGGGAGTATGAGCAAGGCCGGCCGCCGCGCGACGATCAGACCATTGTGCTGATCCGGGTAAAGTAGGATTCACGACTCGGGATTCGGCATTCAAGTTCAGGTGTCACGAGTCCGCGGCGTCTGCCTAACCGGATCGTCGCGGAGGAACTGACGGCTGACGACTGAAAACTGAGCACTATGGAAGCCTTTCACTACGAATCCGGTCAATTAAGATGTGAAGATGTTCTTGTCGAGTTGCTTGCCGAGCGCTTCGGGACACCGGCCTATGTTTACAGCCAAGCTACTGTTTTAGGAGAGTTCTCGCGGCTGAAGGAGAGCTTGTCGTCGCTACCCCATCTTGTCTGCTATTCCGTGAAAGCTAACTCCAATCTGCGGATTCTGAGCCTCCTCCGGCAGGCTGGAGCGGGGTTTGATGTCGTTTCGGGCGGGGAGATGGCACGCGCTTTACGCGCCGGCGCGATCGCCGACCAGATAATCTTTTCGGGAGTAGGGAAGATCGCGGCCGAAATCGACGCAGGGCTGGAAGCGGGCATCGGGATGTTCAATGTCGAGTCGGCGGGCGAACTTGAACTGATCGAGAACCGGGCCGCTGCCCTGCAGAGGATCGCGCCTGTCGCCATCCGTGTCAACCCTGAGGTCGAAGCGGAAACGCACCCTTACATTTCCACCGGCCAGATCATTCACAAGTTCGGCGTTCCGAAGGACGAAGCTCTGGGGCTCTACCGCCGCGCCTCGGCCTCCAACCATCTCAAGATTCGCGGCGTGGCTTGTCACATCGGGTCACAAATCCTGGCTGTTGAGCCTTTTCTCAAGGCCTTGGACGAAATACTGGCCTTGGCGGAGCGGCTTCAAAGCCAGGGAATTGGGATCGAATACATCGATCTTGGTGGCGGTTATGGAATCCGCTATGCCGATGAGCAACCCCTCGACTTCGAGACCCTGGGGCGAGGGCTCACGGAGCGCCTGCAGGCTGCCCGGTACCGTCTTATCGTCGAACCGGGCCGCGCCCTGGTGGCCAAGGCGGGCATCCTCCTGACACGTGTGCTTTATGTAAAGCAGAACCGGCGGAAGAACTTCATCGTTGTGGACGCCGGAATGAATGACCTCATGCGCCCCACACTCTACGGCTCTTATCACGAGATAATTCCTGTTCGCGACCAGACCCGCGGCATGCTGGAAGCCGATGTGGTGGGACCGCTTTGTGAGACGGGGGATTTTTTCGCCCAGGACCGCGTAATGCCCAACGTCGAACCGGGCGAGTTGCTGGCAGTGCTTGCCGCCGGCGCCTATGGCTTCGTGCTCTCCTCCAATTACAATACTCGCCCACGCCCCGCCGAAGTCCTGGTCAACGGCGGCAAGGCAGAACTGATCCGGAGGCGCGAGACACTGGAAGATTTGATTGCAGGCGAAGTTCTATGAGTGAGCGATTCTTTATCCGGGTGCCGGCGACATGCGCCAACCTGGGCTGCCTTTTCGACTGCGGCGCGCTGGCGTTGAGCCTGCACCTCGACCTGCACGTGAACCCTCGCGACGACAGCGAAGTTTCAGTCCACTACGATGGAGCAAACCCCGAGCGCGTTTCGAGCGACTCCAGCAATCTCGTCGCCCGCGTCATGACGGAGACCCTGGAAAGCTGGGGCAAGAGCCGCGGCTTCGACGTCGAGATTCACAATCAGATTCCGGTGGGCGTGGGTCTCGGTTCGAGCGCTGCAGCCATTGTGGGCGCCCTGGTGGCCTGCCACTGGCTTGTCAACCGGCCGCTCTTTGGTGAGGAGTTGTTGACTCTCGCAAGCCAGCGCGAAGGACACCCCGACAACGTCGCGGCAGCTTGGCATGGCGGGTTCACGGTGGCGGTTAACGAAGGGGAGAGAGTGATTGCTTACTCCTGCCCGGTGCCCACAGATCTTCAGCTTGTTCTGGTGGTGCCAAATTACGCCTTGGCGACGAAGCAGGCTCGAGCGGTCCTGCCCAACCATTACGCGCGTGCGGACGCGATTCATAATCTGCAGCGCGCCACCGTCCTGGCAGCGCAGTTCTTTTCAGGCAAGCCGGATTTCCACCCTGAGTTCTTTGAAGACCGCTGGCATCAACCCTATCGCGCGCCCCTCGTGCCGGGACTGGCTGAAGTGCTCAGCATCAGGCACCCCGAGGTATTGGGGATATGCCTGAGCGGCGCAGGGCCTTCAATCATGACTTTTGTGCGCTCCGACGCTGCCAACGTCGGCGGGTATATTTGCGGCATCCTTGCCAAACACGGCATTGAGGCCCGCCCCTGTTTCCCAGTTGCCGATAACCGAGGCGCCAAAGGCTGGGTGCTTCTTGAGCAGGCCGGGACCTAGCGTCCAAACCGACTTGTCACCCGTGGTCTTCGTCGCCGGGGACGGGGTTGTTTGGCGACCCATGTCGCCCAAATCATCAGCGCAAGAGAGTTCCCACCTCGGCGATGCCGCCTTGATAGGAAAGGACACATTGTCCCGCAAGTTAATGTTTCTTGACGCGGGCCTGGCGTGGAGACCATAATGTGCCGTTCTAAACGTAAACTACAGGCATCAGTGCGCTGGCGGGGTGTGTTCACTATTTTGGCGGCGTATCTTGAGCAAATGTCTTTAATGTATTTGCCGGTTTTCAACCTGAGCCGCCCTTCTATTTTTCAAGCCGTGGCAGTTGGCCTGCCGCAAGTGAGTATCTAGCGATGTCCAGTGAACCTTGGTGGGCGCAGTTCCGGCGCGAGGGTTCGGAACGAGAGCGTTTTCTGGCCTTCGCCTGCGTCGTTCTCGGAACCGGGTGCGTCTGCGTTACTTACCTTGCCCCACAACTTCTTGGCCCTCACCTCAACGTCACTCGAGGAGTGCTTTTTGCTTACCTCGCTTACAGTCTGGTAAATCTGCTGATCGTTACTATCTATAGAACTTCTCCTTCGGAGTGGCGTGTGTGGGTGCATGCCGCAGGAGTTGTCTCGATCTGCCTGCTGACCATGTCAACAGGGGGAACCCGCAGCCCATTTCTTGTGCTTTACCTCTTGGCACTCCTGACCGCCGCTCAACTCTGGGGCATGAGAGGAACTCTCATAACGTCCGTCGCCTCCTTCGCTCTCTTGCTCCTACTGCCCCCCGCCTTCTCCGCCTTGACGGGCCGCGTCCTGCCTTTAACCGGGGACGGCGACTCGGTAAAGGGCGCCATTGTTTTGGCCGTCAGTCTGATTGTGGCGGGCTACCCCCTCGGCTTCCTGGCGGAGGAGACGAAGCGAAGACATGTTAGCGCACTCGTCATCAGCCGGCTCATTGGAAATGGCCTCCCGGAAATCGGGTTAAGGGCTACGCTGGAAGGCCTCCTGCGTTTCATTTGCGACTACTTTGATGCAGACCAAATCAGGCTGGTACTGCGAAGAGTAGCCGGCGACGACGCCTTCCTTTGGGAGGTGAAACGCCCAAGCAGAACGGGAGAAGTAACCGTGCGCTTTTCGAAGCTCCCGGATGCCGAGCGGAAAGCCTACTTTGCCACGCTGCCGGAATCAGTGTGGCGGGCCGTCGAGCGCCGTCGTCCTCCCGAACAGGTCAGCCCTGGGGTGGTGGGCGCGTCGAGCCGCTACCCTGGATCGAAAGCGGGCTCATCACGCGTGACGGGGCGCTTTCGGGCTCTGCATAATCTCGGCCGCGAGAGCGTGGCCTCGCGCGTTGTGGGCGAGCGGCACACGTTGTTTGTTGACTTCAGCTCGCTCCTCGCGGTCTCTTTCTCCTATCAGCAGAACTGGTTCGGCAGGCTTTTGGTTTACAACGCCGCCCCGGGAGCATTCCACAAGCGCGACGCGCGCTTTCTTGAGAACCTGGTTCGCGAAGTAGCTCCGGCCATTCAGTATATGCACGATCTCGGCCGCCTACGGTCGCGCGCCCAAGCCGCGGAGCGGACTCGCCTGGCGCACGAGCTTCACGACGGAGTTATTCAGTCTCTCCTGGGACTGGAAATGCAAACGGAACTGCTGCGAAGGAACGCCGCCGGCGACCGCACGATCCTTCTCCAAGAAATCAGCCGTTTGCAAGAGCTTCTCCGGAAAGAGATCCAGGACTTTCGTGAAAGAATGCAGATCTTAAAGCCGCTTGAAGTGGAGCCCGCTCAGCTCGTTAAGTGCTTGGGTGATACAGTCGACCAGTTCCAACGCGACCAGCTTATCTCGGCCAGCTTTGACGCCGATGCCCAGGAGATTTCCTTGCCGCCTCGCACGTGCACTGAATTGGTTCGCGTCCTGCAAGAGGCGCTGGTAAATATTCGGAAGCACAGCGGAGCGCGGAAAGTACTGGTGCGATTTGGCCGCGACAACGGGATTTCGAAGCTGGTCATCGAGGATGATGGACGCGGCTTCGAATTCGCAGGCCGGCTCTCGCTTGCAGAACTCAATGCTGCCGCTCTGGGCCCTCGAGTTATTAGGGAACGCGTGCGCTCGATCGGCGCCGATCTGGTGATCGAATCGGCTCCTGGCAGCGGGGCGCGACTGGAAATTTCGCTCCCGCCAGTGGCCTATGAACGAGGCGCGTAAAGAGATCGGTGTTCTCATCGCCGATAATAATCCCGTCTTCGGCGCGGGTTTGCGCAGGGTTTTGAAAGCCCAGCCGGGCTTCTGCAGAAATGACCCTCAGCCGGCAGGCCATCCAGAGTCGCCTTTTCACGCGGGGTGTCACCAATCGCTTGAAACTCGTCCTTTTCTCCGTCGATCACCACCTGACTCAGATCTTTCCGGCAAGGATGAGCTGGTCCGCCTGCCGCCGCAAGTACCAGGGGGGACTAGTACCGTCGGTCCATTGCGAGATTCTAGGAAAGCTTTAAAGTGATACCCGGAGTCGATACGAGAACCGGTGCCGGTTCCGTTTCATAGAAGATCATTTGAGAATTCAACGGTGCAGCTCGAGTTGCGTGCCAGGAGGGCGATTTGAGATCTAACAACCGTGCCCAACGATATGGAATCCAAATCCACCTGCGTTATCGGCTGAACGGGGAAAGCAAGTGGTGGAAGGGCACCACCGAAAACATCAGCCGTTCAGGAGTACTTTTCCGGGGAGAGGAATTTGCCGAGCCCAAAACGCCTCTCGAATTGACTTTCGTGCTGCCCAAAGAATTCTTCGGAGGGCGGCCTGCCGAAGTTATGTGCAAGGGCACGGTGATTTGGTCCGAACGCCCAAGAGAGGCAGGGAAGTTTCCCTCCCTCGCTTCGACGATTTCGCATTATCGCATCATTCGGCCCTAAGGCCCATTCCGTGGCCGGCCGTCCGCTCGAGTCCATGCAAGCCACGACCGGCTTGTTTGTCTTTCGTTATTCGGCCGGCAGCGCCACTGCTTTGCCGGTTCGGATTGACTCCTTTGCCGCGTCAATTATCTCATTCACACCCACGTTGACCGCTGCCGAGACAGGGCCCTCGATAGGCTTGTTGTTTCGGATACAGTACAAGAAATAGGCCACGCCGTTGCGCCTTTCTGGAGCAACCGGTTGGGTCTCCACCGGTTTGCCGTCGGGATTCTGCACGCTGGTGGAGCCCTTGGCGGGTTGAAACAGCAGGCCGTCGCCCCGCACCAGAAAGCTGCCTTTGGTGCCGAAGATCTCCGCCTGCCCCTTGCCGTATGACCAATCCCAGGACGGCATCAGAATGGCTGTGGCGTCGGCGTATTCGAGGAGCACCGTGGCGTCGTCCTCCACTGCGTTGTGCTGCTCGGTTTTGAGTTTCAGCGAGGTTGCATAAACGCGTTGGGGCCGACCCTTAAGCACCATGGCCCAGTCGGCGCCGTAGCAACCGAAATCCATCAGAGCCCCGGCGCCATTCTTCACAGGGTCGTAAAGCCAGTCTGAGAAATACTTGGACGTGCCGATCTCCTTCGGCCCTTCGTGGCCGAATTGGACGATGATCTTTTGGATGTTGCCGACCTCACCCGCCTCGATGCGCCGTAATGCCTCCTGGGTAGCGTCCGGCCAGGCGCTCCCGTAGTTCACCATTAACTTGATGCCAGCCTCGCGAGCCAGGCGCTCCATTTCGCGGGCGTCGGCGCCGTTGGCCGCCATCGGCTTCTCGGTGTCGAAGTGGATCTTGCGTTTGGCACAGGCTCGCAGGATTTCAAGGTGCCGGTTGTTCGCCGTGGTGACGATCACCGCATCAGGCTTCACCTCATCGAGCATGGCGACATAATTGGAAAAGAACTTCACACTCTCCGGCACCATTGCCTTCGCTTTCTGAATCAACTCCGGGTGCGTCTCCGCGATGGCCACCAGTTCGCAGTCCGGTTCGCTGGCGATGAGCTTGAGAATTCCCCAAACGTGATCGTGGTCCAGCCCCACAATCGCAAGGCGCGTTCTGGCTTGGGCAGCGACGTGTGACGGAACGGAAAGAGCCGCCGCAGAAACGAACACTATTGCGAGTATTCCGAGTCGATGAGACATCGTTGTTCTCTCTCCGGGACAGGGCTTATACAGAAAAGGGATTGTACTGCAACCAGGCTCTCATGTCATTTCCGGCCCCTCGCCCACACTCGAGCGGCAATGTTTGTGAGACCTTTCGATTCAGTGCGGGGCTTGCATGTGGGCGCGGTGTAATGCAGAGCCGCGATGAGGTTGGCTCCTGGTCTTATTATCGATGGCTTGCCCGTCCGCCCATGGCCGGGCGGAGTGACACGGCGACAGGCTCTGATCGGCGGGGGTGAAGGGCCAAAAAGTTTGTTTAAAAAAAGTTGAAAATTTCGCTTGCATTTGGTTTTTGCGTGGAGTATCATCACTGATTGTCGGCACGAAGGTGAAGCTAGTGTTAGGGTGGTCTCGAGAAAGAGCACGAGATTCAGCGCGAAACTTCTCATCGTATCGCCAGGTAAATCGAGGAGGTCAGTACGGTAAAGGCTACTGAATAGGGGAGTGGAGCAAGTGGGCCACCTGCAAGAAAACGTCCCGCCTGATTTCGCCCTCCAAACCTCAGAGTAACCGAGCTGCCAACGCAAAGGTGCGCAGAGTGCTTTGCGGCCTGACGCGTTTCGTTACGGTTGTTGAGGTGGGTGTTCTCCGGAAGCGTGGAGAGGACCAACCCCAGCAACCTGCGGCCGGAAATTGAGTGGGCAAGCGGGCTGGAAAGAGATCGCCGGAGACCAAAAGTTGGCCGGCGATACTCAGCGATCTTTGAAAATTGAACGGTGTGGCGTCTACCTAGTAGGGCAGTTGTCAGTAATCAGTTGTCAGTCCTCGGCCAGAGCGGAATGAGCTGTGAGCTGAGGACAGGCGGTTGAAGGCTGGCGGCTGCACTCCGCTCGGGTTGGATCCGAGCGGGGATAGAAAGGCGAATCTGCGAAGAAGCAGTCGACAGTCGACAGTGGATAGTCAACAGAAAGGGCTGATTGCATTGGCCTTGACAGTGAACTGTAAACTGAGAACTGTAAACTGTTTTTCGTGTGTTGAGCAGATTTTATGGTCAAGCTACTAAGGGCGTACGGTGGATGCCTTGGCGCTAGACGGCGATGAAGGACGTGGTTACCTGCGATAAGCCCCGGACAGGCGGAAACAG